>JBKQHJ010000106.1:0-3935 GCA_052148835.1 Bryobacteraceae bacterium | reverse complement strand
CGCGCCTGTTTGTTTGCCTTCACTCCATATAGCGGAAATCGCAGGGGAAACCTGTAAGCGGGAAAGAAACTTCTCGGGGCACCTGATCCTGAAACTGCCGGGTAGTGTGGTAATGTTTATGGCAATTGGCCAGTCCTCCGGCCCAGGGGTTCTGGATGGACGGACATGAGATCACCCAACTGCTTCAGGCATGGCGCCTAGGCGACGAACGTGCTCTGGAGAAGCTGACTCCTCAGGTTTACCGCGAGCTGCATCTGGCCGCTAAGCGTTGCATGTCACAGGAACGCGCCGACCATACTCTACAGACGACGGCGCTGATCAATGAACTCTATCTGCGTCTCCCCGATCTGAAGCCGATTGACTGGCAGAACCGGGCGCATTTTTTCGCGCTGTGTGCGCGACAAATGCGGCGCATTCTCACCGACCAGGCCCGTGCCCGGCAATCGCACAAACGTGGCGATGGAGCAAAAGCGGTCTCATTGGATGAGGCGCTAGTAATCTCACCGCAACCCTCCGCTGATTTGGTCGCTGTAGACGATGCTCTTAATCAGCTGGCGAAGGTGGACGAGCGCAAAAGCCAGGTCGTGGTGATGCGCTTTTTTGGTGGTCTTAGCGTTGAGGAAACGGCCGAAGTATTGAAGGTTTCACCTGAGACGGTTGCGCGGGATTGGCGGCTCGCCAAGGCGTGGCTCCTGCGCGAACTGGCCGAAAAGAAATCTGATGAAGCCTGAGCGCTGGAGCAAAATCGAAAGCATTTTTCACAAGGCCCTTGCGGCAGACGAAAGCCGGCGCGGCTCTGTGATCGAGGAATCGTGCGCCGGGGATGAGGAACTGCGCCGCGAGGTGGAGTCATTGCTGGCGCATCACAGTGACTCTGCCACCTTCATCGAGAAGCCAGCGTTTGCGAGCCAGGTGAACACCAGCAGCGTTCGGCCCGTCACGGCAGCAGCGGCGCCGAGGCCCGACCTGAGGGGTGTTGCGGTTGGACATTACCGCATTCTTGAAGAAATCGGCATCGGCGGCATGGGAGTGGTATACAAGGCCGAGGACACTAGACTTGACCGCCTGGTCGCGCTGAAATTTCTACCTGAGCACATGGCAGCGGATTCTGTCGCCTTAGAGCGTTTTCGCCGCGAGGCCCGATCTGCTTCGTCGCTGAACCATCCCAATATTTGCACGATTTACGATATCGACGTGTACGAGGGCCGGGAATTTATCGTAATGGAATATCTCGATGGGCAGACGCTCGCTATGTATATTGCGGGCCGGCGAGCGGTGGGCACTGAGCTCGTCGCGAAATTGGGAATGCCCATTGGCGAGGCGCTCGCCGCCGCACACTCCAAGGGAGTGATTCATCGCGACATCAAGCCCGGCAACATCTTCGTTACTCAATCGGGGTTGGTGAAAGTCCTCGATTTCGGCGTGGCTAAGCTGGTGCAGGAGAGCGACAAAACTGCCGTAACCACGGTGACCGAAACCAACACGATCACAGGCACGCTGCCCTATATGTCCCCGGAACAATTGCGCGGCGAAAACCTCGATGCGCGTTCCGACATCTATGCATTGGGAGTCGTGCTGTATGAGATTGCTACGGGTCAGCGCCCGTACAGTTCGTCGGTGCACGGAACGTTGGTTGACGAAATTCTGAATCGTCCCGCTTCTGCGCCAAGCAGCATCAACCGAAAGCTGTCGGCAAGAGTTGATGACATTATTCTCAAGTGTCTCGCCAAGGACCCGGAGGACCGATACCAGACTGCTAAAGAGATCTCGGTTGACCTGCGCCACTTGAGCTTGCGGGCCGATCTCCTGCGTCTGCAGCGTGAATCGGGAACGGGTAAGACGCCGGCGGTGGCGAAAACGAAGGTGAAACCGGCGAACCGTCTTGCGATCTACGCAGTCTCGATTGCTCTGATCGCCGCCGCAGCTCTTACCGTCTATTTGTTTCGCAGCCAATCCTCCAGCATGAGGATGAACCCCGCAGAATGGACACCAATCACCGATTTCTCAGACTCCGTCGTGTCTCCCGCGCTCTCGCCGGATGGCCGTATCCTCGCCTTCCTTCGCGGCGACGACACGTTTTTCGGCAAAGGTGAGATTTACGCCAAGTTGCTGCCCGATGGCGAACCGGTTCGGCTCACCCATGACGGTATTGCGAAGATGAGCCCCCACTTTTCTCTCGATGGCTCGCGCATTTACTACACAGAGGTCAGCAATAACTGGGATACCTGGATGGTTCCAGTGCTTGGCGGCGAACCGCGCCTGATTCTGGGCAACGCGGAAGGTTTGAGCTGGATCGGCGAGCACAGTATTTTATTCTCCGAAACAAAAACCGGCCTGCACATGGCTCTCGAAACCGCCAACGAGGATCGCACCGGCGTCCGCGACATCTACATACCGCCTCGCGAGCGCGGCATGGCGCACCGGTCGGCTCTTTCCCCCGATCGCAAGTCCGTACTGCTCACCGAAATGGACAACGGCGGATGGCTCCCCTGCCGCCTGCTGCCGTTCGATGGCAGCTCTGTAGGGCAGCGGGTCGGCCCGCCCGAGGCTGAGTGCGTGGATGTTGCCTGGTCTCCCGACGGCAAGTGGATGTACTTCAGCGCAAATCCGGGCGGCCGCTTTCACATCTGGCGGGAACGCTATCCTGCAGGCGAACTCCAGCAGGTTACGTCTGGAGCTACCGAGGAAGAGGGAATCGCTATAGCTCCGGATGGTGATTCGCTCATTACATCCGTCGGGACGGCACAAAAGGCCGTCATGCTGCACGATGCCCAGGGTGTGCGGCAAATTTCATCGGAGAGCTACGCCGAATCCGCTACCTTCTCGCGCGACGGCAAGAAGGTTTTCTACATGGTCCCGGAACGCGCCCCAGCCGGCCAGGCGGTGAAAGGCGAGCAGCTCTTCAGCGTGGACCTGGCCACCGGACAGAGTGGGCGAGTCCTGGCAGGCGCTCTGATCACGGGCTATTCAACTTCGCCCGACGGAAAAAAGATCGTTTACAGTGCGGTCGATAAGAATCAGCACCCTCATCTGTGGCGGGCCGATCTGGACTTGCATTCCTCGCCGCAACAATTCATGTCGCCATCGGACGAGGATTCCCCTCAGTTCGGCGCCGACGGCTTTATCTATTTTCGTGCGGCGGAAGGCGGCAAGAATTTCCTTTATCGCATGAAACAAGACGGCAGCGGACGCAGCAAGCTGCTCCAGGAGTCCATCAACGAAGTGGGCGGCATTTCACCGGATGGCAAGTGGGCCGTTGTTTCAGCCCGTCCAGCGAAAACCGGGTCGTTGGATTTCAGGACCGTCATCGTTCCGCTCGAGGGCGGGGAGCCCGTGACCGTCTGTGCGACGGTCTGCTTTGCATTCTGGTCCGATTGGGGAAATCTGTTCGCTGTCTACTTGATACAAAACGCTGGCTACAAAACCGTCTTCTTGCCGATTCCGCCGGGCAAGGTGCTGCCCGCGCTCCCTGAAGGCGGAATCGAAAGAGCCGAGCCCGAGTCAATCGGCAAAGGCGCGAGAGTGGTCGACGGTGTAGCGGTTTTGGGGCCGCATGGCGGTGAATATGTTTCTCTGCGCGACAGCGTGCATAGAAACCTTTATCGCATTCCCCTCAAGTAGTTCCGGGTCCTCCCTGCCTTTGCCACTTGCGTCAGGCTGAGTACTTAGTTTTGCGGCGAGGAATCTGCTTTCGATTACACCGGACGGGCGACCCGCTATGATGAGCGACACCAGCATCGTGCAAATCTATTCTCTGCGGTGGAATCCGCAGTAGCTTCTCCGGACAGCAGTTGGAAATTCCAATATCCAGAAAGTTTCCTCTACGGTCAAGCAGTGCTTCGCAAGCACCGGAGAGAACCGGTGTCACTGGCCGGATCGTCGGCAATACGGAAGTAATCCCGGAGCCAACTTGCGCGAATTTGCGATGCAGATAG
>JBKQHJ010000105.1:0-3195 GCA_052148835.1 Bryobacteraceae bacterium | reverse complement strand
GCTAAGGGCGGGCAATACCACGGTCCGAGAGGCTCTACTACAGGGGAGGTTGTTCCAAAAGCTCTTTCGCCGGAAAATACTCGAACGGGCTTTCGTTCTCCCTTGACAGCTTTCTCGGGATTGACTTCCACAAAAAGTCCGTACGAACCTGAGTTCGCAAGAATCTTGAGAAAGTAGCTGTGCCTCGGCGGTCAGGTGAAAAGCGGCCAATGAGGGTCGGGTGAAAACCGGCCAAAGGAACGCACCCAGAACAGGATCATTTTTAACCTAAAGGCGGGTATTTTGGCAAGAGTTATTTTCGACGAGTCTCCCGTCACGAAGAACTCGTGTGTGATGGAGACCGCTTCCGAGCGGGGATGCACAAGGGGGCGCAGCCCTCTTGTGGGGGGAGCCGCCACACGAAGCGTGACAACGGTTTTGGTTGGCGCGCGGCGTGTCGCGGCGTGGGGGGAACCCGCCCGCCCCGGTTTGCCCCCGGCGGGGGAAACGGAAAAGGGGGAGATCAAACTTCCTTGCTGTTGCCGCAGGCCGAGAGTTAGGATTCCTTTTCAGGCACAGTGGTGATGGCCTTGGTGCGCCAGCTGCGTGGACCACACTTGAGCACGTGTCCGTGGTGGAGCATGCGATCGAGCATGGAACTGACCGAGGCCACGTCGCCCAGCAGTTTCCCCCAGTCTTCCACCGGGCGATTGGAAGTCAGCAAAGTGCTGGCGCGTTCGTAGCGTCGCATGACGATCTCCAGCAGATCCTCGGCCGCGGTGAGCGGCAGCTTGCGCATGCCAAAATCGTCGATGATCAGCAGCGGCACGGTGGTCAGTGTTTCCATGAACTGTTTCCGTGTTCCCTCGGCCACTGCGTCAGCGAGTTCGTCCAGCAGGACATGCGTCTCGCGGTACAACACGCGATAGCTCTGCAGAATCGCGGCTTGACCGATGGCCTGGGCCAGATGACTTTTGCCGGAGCCGCCAGGGCCCAAGAACAACGCATCTTCGCGCTTGCCTATGAAGGCGCCAGTGGCCAGATCGAAGATGAGACTGCGATTCATCTTCGGATTAAAAGTAAAGTCGAAGTTGTCGAGCGTCTTGTTGGGATCGCGAAAACGAGCCTGTTTACGCCGGCGTTCGAGCAACCGGTCCGAGCGCCGCTGCAGTTCGTCGGAGACCAGGCAGGAGATCAGATCGATGGGCGCCATCGGCTCGGCCTGCGCCTGGCGCAAACGGTTTTCCAATACCGCGGCCATGCCGCCCAGCCGAAGCTGCCGTAACGAGCGTTCGAGTTCAGAGATATTCATGGGTTGGGTTCCTGGGTTCTTTCCTGAATGAGGTCGCGATACAGATGCAGCTGACGGATGAGTGGATCGATCTGGCGCAGGCTCAGCGGAGGCTGTGAGTTCCGCTCCAGATAGCGACGCACGAAACGATAGTCGTAGGCTTGCACTTCCAGAGCGGTGGCGCAGGCCTCATCCACTCGCGCCGCGCCATACTTGCGGGTGAAGGACAACAGGCCTTGGATGCGCCGGATGGCAACCTCACCTTGCAGCCGATGGAGCGCCTGGCAAAAAGTGCCGATGTTCGATCCGATTCTTTCGGCGCGCGCCAGCAGTTGCACGGTACCGAGCGGAGTTCGCTTCGGTCGATCCTCGTCTTTGATCCGATGCCGGCCGCGCTCTTGGCGGAGATGCTCGCGCAACAACTGTCCGGTTTTCGGATGGAGCAGGCGGACGTGCTGGCCGTCCCACTGCACTGCCACACGGCGGCTGATCCAGCCGGGCGGCGCGCTGTAGTAGGCCGCCTCTACTTCCACACACCCATCCAGATGTACCGTTCGCTCGCCGTACTGGTAGTAGCGAAACGGTTCCAGTGGCAGCGGCTGAAGCGCCGGTTTCTCTTCTGCGAACATCGCAGCGACTTGTCGCTTGGTGGTGCCGTGAATCCGCGTATCGGCCCAGCGTTCTTCCCAGCGGTCCAGATAGGCCTGCGCTTGTTCCAGACTCTCGAAACGGAGTCCTTTCAGCGGCGTTTTCTGGGCATGTCCGACCCCGGCCTCCACCTTACCTTTTCGATCCGGATCTTGAATGCGGCACGGCATGGCTACCGCGCCATAATGAGCCAGCACATCGCGGTACAACGGGTTCAGCGATGGATCGTAGATGTCAGGTGAGAGCACGCCTTCCCGCAGGTTGTCGAGCACCACGACTCGCGTTGTTCCACCCAGCCGTCGAAAAGCCAGCTCGTGCAACTGAGCCCAGGTTTGCGCACTGGACCGGAACACCAGCAGACGAACCGATTTGCGGCTGAAGCCGAGTGTCAACACGAACAGCCGGGTGGCGATACTTGCCGCTGTGCGGATCGCGCACCATGGGGCCGGTGCCGTAATCCACTTGTGTTTCTTCGCCGGCTTTGGTGAGAATCACCGCGCGGGCTTCCGGCGACTGGACTCCCCGCAGTCTGCGGACGAAGCGTTTGACGCTTTGATAGCCGCCGGCGAAACCGTGCTGATCGACTAGGTCCTGCCAGATGGCCGTGGCATTGCGCCCGCGCGACAGACCCAGCTCGATCGTTTCGCGGTACGGATCGCAGGCGCTGGATGGGCCGGGGGAACCCACAGCATCGCCGCCCGGCAGGTCGGACCCCGCGCCGAAGTCGGTGGTCGCCTCCTTGGCCGGTTTTGAATCGGGAGCGGGGTCGGTGGTCGGGTTGTTGGCCGGTTTTGCCGGTGGCAGTTTGCCCCAGCCGCCCGGCGGACGAACCGCGATCCCAGCCGCTTTCAAGTAGCCAGTGGCCGTTTCGCGGCGAACTCCGGTTGCCTTCTCAATGCGCCGCAGCGGCCAGCCTAGCTGCCCGAGGGCGATGACCTGTTTCTTTTTCTCGTCGCTCAAGACATTGCTCACGTTGCGGAGGATCGTCCCCCCGCGCCCGTTTCAATGTCCTGAGTACATTCCCCTTTGGCCGGTTTTCACCCGACCTTCATTGGCCGGTTTTGCCCGACCCCCGAGGCCGGGGTCGCAAAAGGTAAGCCGGACATTCTCTACACTGGGCACCCAAATTTGCGGTCAGGGATGCCTTTTCCACTTTTCGCCGCCAGTGATTCGCGATACAACCCTCCGACTTGTTGTACCGGCTGCCGAGTCCACGATATCTCGGGCCTCCGACTCTAGAGGTCACTGGGCCTAGCCGGGCGCTTCGGATTGGTGAT
>JBKQHJ010000104.1:0-17522 GCA_052148835.1 Bryobacteraceae bacterium | reverse complement strand
GCAGAGAATCCGCCGAATACTTCACCGCGTTGAGATACTCACGCTGCGAGGGATCGAGTTCGGTTTCCACCACCAGCTCCGTCATTCCGATGATGCCGTTCATGGGCGTGCGGATCTCGTGGCTCATGTTGGCCAGGAACTCCGATTTCGCGCGGCTGGCCATATCGGCGGCTTCTTTGGCCGCGCGCATTTGCTCGTGCGCCTCGTGCAACAGAGTAATGTCTTCCAGCACGCCGACATATCCTTGCAGCCGCCCGTCCGAACCTCGAATCGGCCCGCCCTGCAAACTCACCCAGACGGTTTCGCCGTTCTGCTTCAGATATCGGAATTGGTCCGAGAATCGCTCTCCACGCTCGTAATGGGCGCGCCGATTGGCCTCGACTCTTTCGGCGTCGTCGGGGTGAATCCCAGCACCCGGGTTAGCGCTGATCTGGTCCATGGTCAGCCCGTGGATTTCCATCATCCGATCGTTGGAATAGATCCCCACTCCGTTTTCATTAGTTCGGAAGACGCCCACCGGAGCAGCCGCGCAGAGCGTACGGAAGACTTCCTCGCTTTCCCGCAGCGCAGTCTCGGCTTCCACGCGCTTGGTGATATCCAGGAACAAGGCGAATGCCCCGCAATATTTGCCCTCGGCCAAAAGCCGCTTGGCGTGGACTTCCACGTCTACCAGGCTTCCGTCTTTTTTCTTCCGTTTCATCGAACCGTCGAACACCGCTCCGTCGGCGATGCGCTGAATATTGGTCAAGAAAGCCGCCTCAGCCTCCGGTTGCACGATCAGTTCTTCCAGCCTGCGCCCGACACACTCCTGGTCGGTGTAGTCGAAGATTTCGCAGAAAGCCGGATTCGCCATGGTGACCACCCGGTAGTGGTCGTGGACGATGATGCCCACCGGGCTGGTTTGGATCAGAGTGTCTAGCAGCTCCGTGCGCTCTTGCAGCATGTGCTCGGTGCGGCGCCGGTTATCGATCTCGGCCGAGAGCAGGTGTTCAGCCCCAACCTCCAGCGCGGCTCGTTCGGTGCGCCGGCGTTGGGACCAGGCGAACAGCAGCACCGACAGCATAGTGAGCGCGCCAATCGAAATGGCGTGTGTCAGCCATCCAGCCAAATGCGGAACCAGCGGGTGGATCAGCAATTCGCCGATGGCAGCGGCGGACGCAACGATGGCGGCAAAATGCCAGAGCGGCTCGCTTCGGGCATTCTGTCGAGGCAACAAGGCTCCTTGGGGATCTTCCGTCATCCCTTCCCTGCTGAGCTGGGCCATTCGCCACCGCGGATGATGCACGCTTTCCGCTGCCAATGGGCGAATGCCTTAGCCGTACTAGTCTTTATTGGCTTATCGTCGTAAGCCGTTGGCTTCTTTACAATGAGGCGCGATTTTGCCGCTTGTTAGAGGCAAAGACCCGCGAAGATCGCCGCTATATCAATCCGCGAGCGATTTATGGGCGGTGCGCTGCCGATTCCACTTCTGATACCCCGAAAAACCGATCAAGCCGATTCCGGCGATCGCAAGGAACGGCAGGCTGCCGGGTTCCGGGACACTGGATGCCGAGGAGGCGATTACCAGGTTGTCGAACTGATACCCAGTCTCTTGGGTGACGAAAAATCCACTGTTCGTGCCCTGCTCAAACGAGACGCTGACCACGTTGGTGAAGCCTGAGAAGTCGAAGGTCTGCAGTGCGAGGGTGGTGTTGCTTACGGTAAATGTCTGGCTGACCGTGGAGGAGTCGGCAAGCGTACCCGTGAAAGTGACGGTGAAAGTTCCAGTGCCGTTTGCGATCAAGGGCGCCAGGTCAATTGAATTGAGGGTGAACGGCGCATCCCCGGTATCGGTGAGGGTAGTGGTGTTATACGCGTAAAACTCGAAAAGCGACGTGTCCGCGGCATTCAGACTGGGCAGGTTGGGACTGGATGCCTCCCAAGTGTATAAAGCGGTGCTCGCAAACGTGAACCCTTGCTGCACATAGCTACTACCTTCACTGAAATAAGTACTGCCCGGTTGCGACAACGAACTGAAGTTGATAATGGTTGAGCCGTAGGCTGAAAAACACCCACTTAAGACCACGGCGATGGCTACTTTGAGAATGCTACTTTTGATTGGCATTCACTCACTCCTGGTGGGGCGAGGCTATCATCCTGGCAAGGTGGTGTCAATCGGGCTTTGTACCGTAAGTACCGGCGGTAATGACAATCTTCAGGCGAGTTCGGTGCCTCGCGTCTCCGGGATTGTGAAGATGAGCGCGGCGCCGATCAGGAAAAACGCTGAGTTGAGCGCGAGCCCGTAGCCCAGACCCTGGCGATCGGCGATGGCCCCAATGGCGAAGGGCGCGAGCGCGCTGGCGGCGCGGCCGGTGTTGTACACGAAGCCTTGCGCCGAACCGCGGATGGAAGTCGGATAAAGCTCGGCGAGCATGGTTCCGAACAGCGAGAAAAAGCCAGTTCCGAAGAATCCGACTAGAGGCCCCAGAGCCAGCAGCCAAACTTCGGAGTGCGAGCCGGCCCACAGCGGCGTAAGCCCGTAAATAGGCGTGAGCACCGCAGCGATAATCACGTAGACAAAGAACGCAGGCCGGCGCCCCCACCAGTCGGCCAGCCAACCGAAACTCGCATAGCCGAGGAAAGTGCCGAACTGCATGATGAAGATCCACGTGCTGGTTTGGAGAACGTTGAGGCCGGCGCCGCCCTGAGATCGAGGAGCGGAGAGAAACCCGGGCAGCCAGGTGTTGAGTCCCCAATAGGCGAAAAGCATACAAGTGGCGAGCGCGGTGGTGAGAAACGTTCGCTTAGCGAGAGGACGGCGGAACAGATCGAGCCACGGACTGGCGGCGCGCTTCTCATTCTGCTTTTCACTCCATAAGGGTGGCTCCTTCACTTTGCGCTGGATCCAGATGGTAAGCAGCGCGGGCGCCAGGCCGGTGAGAAACAGCACGCGCCATCCGAAGCGCGGCAAAATCAAGGCGGTACTGGCAGCGGCGAGCATGTAACCGAGCGCCCAACCGGACTGCATCAGCGCGATGGCTTTGGCGCGATGGCGCGGCGGCCAACTCTCAGCCACCAGCACCGCGCCGGCCGACCATTCGCCGCCCAGGCCGAATCCGACAATCGATCTCCAGAAGATCAGCGACGCCAGCCCGGTGGCCAAGGACGATCCGCCGGAGCCGATGGAATACACCAGGATGGTGAGCACCAGAGTGCGGCGCCGGCCGATGCGATCCGAGAGAAAGCCCGCTCCGATGCCGCCCACAGCCGAAGTAATCAGCGTGGCGGAACTCACCAGGCCCGCGGTGGCGGCGGTCCAATGAAATTCGGCCCGCAGCGCTTGGACCACGAAAACGTACAGCAGTACGTCGTAGGAATCGAGCACGAAGCCGGCCATGGCCGCCCAGAGCGCGACGCCGCGAGGCTCTGAAATCCACGCGAGAGCGCTCGAACGAGTGACGGGGACCGACGATGGCGCGGCGTGAGACAGGCAGATTCAAAGTATCACGGAAGGCGCGCGTTCACTCACCGGCCAGGCGAGATGTTACGGCGCGTTACCCGGCGGCCAGCGGCACTGCGGGAGGCGAGATCCAGCGTTGCACGATCCCTCGCACGGCGTCCGCGTAGGGTTCAAATCCAATGGGCTTCTGGACGTATTCGCGAGCCCCCAGCGCCAGGGCTCTCTGCACTTCCGCCTTGTTTTGCGTGGAACTGAAAATCACAATGGGGATCTTAGTTTGTTGATACTGCTGCAAAACGGCCTGGCCGTCGACGCGCGGCATGTTTAGATCGAGAATGATCAACCGCGGTTCGAAATCCGGCGAATGCAGCATCTTCAGCGCTTGTTCGCCATCTTTGGCCACTTCGAGTTTTACCGGGAAGGGGATTTGGGAGAGAGCAACTCTAACCAACAGCACATCGGCGGGATTATCTTCGACAAGGAAAACCTCTACTGTATTCATGGAACCGCACTTTACCCATTTGTGAGATCCGCCACGCGCGAATCCGTTACATAAACCACAAACACCACGGATTATGCCGGACTGTTATGCGAGAGCCGCGCTGCTGACGCGGGCGCCGGATTCTTCCACGAATACTTCGAAACCGAACAGCGGGACGCGCTCGGTTCTTCCCCATCGGTTCATGTTCCATTGAACGCGCAAATGTTGGATTTCGGGATGCATCGCCAGGTTAAGAAGGACCGAATAGACGCCGCAATATTGACGTTGCCGGAAAGTGACGAGCGGCTTGGCGCCCCATTCGATCTGGTCCGCGGAACCCCAGACAGAGACCGTAAGGCCGGTGCGCTCCACCACATCCGTGATGTCAAGCGTGACCACCAGCAGCTTCGAGCAGGACTCATCCAGAGCCACCGTGGGACCCACGCCATCCCCTTTGCGCAGCGATTCCGAGAGCAAACATTTAGGCCGCACAGTGTTCTTTCCAGGGCGGGCCAACCCGAACAAGCCGTCCGGTATGCTGGCCGGCGTGCCAGCGGCAAAACGAGCCAGAGAATCCAACGATTCGTCCGGGGAAGCGGCTGGGTCGCGTGTCTCCGCATTTTTGTCTGTCAGAGCTTCACTTGAGACCACTTCAACTTGCATGCTAGTCTGACTCCTGTAACCGTACATAACGGCAGATTTCAGCAAGATGCTTAACGCAATCTTTGTTTAGCACGTAAGTTGCCCAAGCCAAATCGAGGAATTCTCGCTCATGGCCGCAATTTTTCCACTTATACAGCAAAGTTCACCCTGTCGACATAAATCCATGAGGAAAAAGACTCAGGATGGAGTAATTTTCACGATGTCTCGGAGACAGGCCAACGCATCGCGGCCGAGACATCGTGTCAAGATGTTGACTTTTGACATCTTACTTCTAGGGAGCCATGGGCCCCCAAAATGTTAGCGTGAGTAGTAACATCATCTAAATAGAGCTGTACGTCTTTGGCTCCTCGGAGGGAATAGAGCACATGGCGCTTCTTCCTGATCAATGGCTGCTGTCGCGAATTCTGGATGCTACCGGATCGGCGCCAGTTCGTCTTCGCGTAAAAGGCGGGGCCGATGTTTCTCCTCCCGGTAGAACTCCGGTAGCCACCCTCGTGATTCAAGATCGCGGAACGCTCGCGGGGCTGCTGCGCGACCCTGAGATCGGCTTCGGGGACGCTTATATGGACGGCCGCATCGAAGTGGAGGGCGATCTGGTGGGCTTTCTCGAGGTCGTTTATCAAGCCATGGAAAACTCCGCCACCGTGGGCCGATGGCTTTCCAAGCTCGCTTCGAAGTGGATGGATCTACTGCAGGACAACTCGCGCCTTGGATCGCGCACCAACATCCATCGGCACTACGATCTGGGGAACGATTTCTACAAGCTGTGGCTGGACGATCAGCTCTTATACACCTGCGCGTATTTCCCAACACCTTCCTCTACGCTCGAGCATGCGCAAATCGCCAAGATGGATCACGTTTGCCGCAAGCTGCGGCTGCAGCCGGGTGAGACTGTGGTGGAAGCCGGTTGTGGCTGGGGAGCGCTGGCGCTTCACATGGCGCGCGAATACGGCGTTTCGGTGAAAGCCTACAACGTGTCTCACGAACAGATTGCTTACGCACGCGAGCGCGCGCGAGCCGAGGGTCTGAGCGACCGCGTGGAATACATCGAAGACGACTACCGGGCGATCTCGGGAAAGTTCGACGTCTTCGTGTCGGTAGGCATGCTGGAACACGTGGGTCTGAGCCACTACCGGGAGCTTTCTGAAATCATTCATCGCAGTATCGGTGACACGGGACGCGGCCTGCTCCATTTCATCGGGCGGAACTATCCCGCGGTTTTCAGCCGTTGGATTCGCAAGCATATTTTCCCGGGCGGATTCGTTCCCTCGCTGCGGCAATCGTTGGGCGTGCTGGAGCCTAAGAATTATTCGGTTATGGACGTGGAGAATTTGCGGATGCACTACGCCAAGACCTTGGAGCATTGGCTGGAGCGCTTCGAGAAATCCAGACAGCAAGTAACTGCTATGTACGATTCGCGCTTCGTGCGCGCCTGGCGGCTCTACCTGGCGGGATCGATCGCGGCCTTTCGCACCGGCGATCTGCAGTTGTTCCAGATTCTTTTTACGGGCTCGCGGCGCGAACCGATTTTCTGGACGCGCGATCCGCTGTATTTGAATCAGCCGGAGGAAGCGGCGCCCGAGGTGGAGACGGTGCGCGAGAAGGTGAAATGGACGCATGCGATGTCCTGATCGTGGGCGGAGGGCCCGCGGGCTCGTCCTGCGCCTGGGGATTGCGCGATAGCGGGCTCGACGTCGCGATTCTCGACCGCCAGACCTTCCCGCGCGATAAAGTCTGCGGCGGATGGATTACGCCCCAGGTGCTGAGCGAACTCGGAATCGATCCGGCGGAATACGCGCGCGATCGGGTACTGCAGCCCATCACCGCGTTTCGCACCGGCTGGATCGGCGGTTCGGCCCTCGAGACCCACTGTCACGCGACGGTCAGCTACGGAATCCGGCGCCGCGAATTCGACGATTATCTGGTGCGCCGATCGGGCGCGCGTCTGCTGGCGCCTGCCGCCCTTGCCAGCTTGCAACGAGACAATTCCCATAAAGTGCAGGGTGCCTGGATCGTCAATGGAAACATTCGGACGCGCCTAGTGGTAGGAGCGGGCGGACACTTTTGTCCAGTGGCCAAGTTGACCGGCTCCAAACCGGCGCGCGAGAACGCGGTAGTGGCGCAAGAGGCCGAGTTCGAGATGGACGCTCGCGAGCAGGCGGGTTGCCGCGTTCGCCCCGACACGCCGGAACTCTACTTCTGCGCCGACATCAAAGGCTACGGTTGGTGCTTTCGCAAAAACAACTACTTGAATATTGGCCTCGGGCGATTGGATCAACACCGCTTGTCGGAGCACGTGGCCGCGTTCGTCCAATTTTTGAAGTCGACCGGACGGATTTCGTTCGATGTTCCCTCGTCGCTGCTCGGGCACGCCTATTTGCTCTACGGAGTTTCCGAGCGCAAGCTCTGCGACGACGGCGTTATGTTAATCGGAGATGCAGCCGGGTTGGCCTATAAGCAGAGTGGCGAGGGGATCCGGCCGGCCGTGGAATCGGGCCTGCTGGCGGCGCAAACCATCGCTCAGGCGCAAGGGAATTATTCGCGCCAGTCGCTGGGCGAATATGGAAAGCAGCTCGCGCGCAGATTCGGGACCTCAGGCCAGGACTGGGCCTCGCGCGTGGGCCAACATCTCCCATCGGCCTGGATCGGGGCGGTGGGCAGGCGCTTGCTCGACACGCGCTGGTTTGTACGCGATGTCGTGATCGACCGTTGGTTCCTGCACGCCAACGACCCGGCGCTGTAGATCAAAGCTCCGACGCGCGTTCTTCTTCTTCTGCGGATTCCGGCCCGGTTTTTTCGGCATCTGCAATCAACACGCGGGCGCGCGCTGCTTGATCGTGAGCCACCCGGACCTCGAAAGCGAAGTTGGGAAGCACCGAATCGCCCACCAGCACGGCGGCGATGCCGTTTGAATCCAGAAGATTCTTGATGCTCATGGCTTCCATTTCGCTTGTGGCGCTGGCGATGGTTTCCAGGTCGAGCGCGGACGAGTCGTCTACTTCTTCGGCTTCGTCGGGCAGCGGATTCTCGGCGATCAACTCCTCGGCGCGGGCCGAGTCGGCCGCGGGAACTTGCACTTCAAAAACTCCCTCAGGCACGCCCGGCGCGGAATCGTTCAACAACGTTGCTTGAATCCCTGCGTCAGTCAACAGCTCGACGATACATTCGGCGTCCTCTTTGGCGTCGGCGTCCATGGAGCGATACACCGTGATCAGTTCCTGTTGATTACTCACGATCTGATTCTAGAGGATTCTCTCCGGCTATGGGGTTTAGAATGAATGAGCCGGGCGTTAGAATGGATGAGGAGGCCTCATGGCGGAAGATTACGGCAGCAAAGCGGTGTGGTTCATGGCGGGGATTGCTATTGGCGCGACGGTTGCATTGCTATATGCACCGGCGACCGGCGAGGATACACGGCGGCATCTGGCCCGAAAGGCGCAAAGGAGCCGGGACGCGTTGGCCGACTCCGGCGGCGATCTGCTGGAGCGCGGGCGTGAGATGTACGAACGCGGGCGCAAGCTGGCCGACGAAGCGGCCGACATGTTCGAACGCGGGCGCAAAATTGTCGAAAGCACTGCATCGAATTTGAAGGGATAGCATCACAAGAGGTATGTCCAGCACGATTGTCGAGCCGGTCGAGGTCCAGCCCAAGCCATTTTCGAACGAACCCGTCGCCGATTTCTCCAAGCCGTCCAACCGCGAGCGGATGGAGCGCGCGTTGCGCGAGGTGCGAGGGCAACTCGGGCGCGAATATGATCTGCTGATCGCCGGGCGGCGCGAGAAGACCGGGGATTTGCTAAAGTCCCTGAATCCCTCGCGGCCGAGCGAGATAGTAGGCTCCCACAATAAAGCGACGGCGGCGCAGGCCAAGGAAGCTGTCCAAGCGGCCCATGCTTATTTTCCAGAGTGGGCTGCGGTGCCCGCGGAGACTCGCGCACGGATTTTATCGCGTGCCGCTGAGCTGTTTCGCGAGCGGAAGTTCGAGTTCGATGCCTGGCTGGTCTACGAAGCCGGTAAAACATGGCCGGAAGCGGACGCCGATGTTTCCGAGGCCATCGATTTCTGCGAATATTACGCGCGCCAAATGCTGCGTCTCGCTAAGCCGGATCCCCTGGTGCAATTGCCGGGCGAAAAGGACGAATTGTTCTACCTGCCGTTGGGCGTCGGCGTCGTAGTTCCTCCCTGGAACTTTCCGCTCGCCATCATGGTTGGGATGACCACGGCCGCGCTGGTGGCGGGCAACACGGTGGTCATCAAGCCGTCCAGCGATACTCCGACCATCGCGGCTAAGTTCGCCGAGGTTTTGCTGGACGCGGGATTCCCTGCGCGTTCGTTCTCGATGCTGGTTGGTAGCGGCGCGGTGGTGGGCGACGTACTGGTGGAGCATCCGCTGACGCGCTTCATCGCGTTCACCGGGTCGAAAGAAGTGGGTCTTCGCATCAACGAGCTGGCGGCTAAGCCGCGCAAAGGGCAGCTCTGGATCAAGCGTGTGATTGCCGAGATGGGCGGCAAGGACGCCATCGTGGTGGATCGTGAGACGGACGTCGATAGCGCCGTGAAGGGCGTGTTGTGGTCCGCGTTTGGATACCAGGGGCAGAAGTGCTCGGCCTGCTCGCGAGCCATCGTTGACGCGGCTATTTACGATGAGTTCGTCAGTAAGTTGAAGGCTGAAGTCGCGGGATTGAAGGTCGGTTCGGCGGAGGATTCCGGCAACTACATGGGCCCGGTGATCAACGAAGGCGCCATGAAATCCATCTTGGAATATGTGGAGGTCGGAAAAAAGGAAGGCCGCCTGATCGCTGGGGGCGGCCAGGCGCCCGGGGACGGCTACTTCGTACAACCGACTGTAATCGCCGACGTAGATTCGAAGGCGCGCATTTTCCAGGAGGAGATTTTTGGACCGGTGCTGGCGGTGGCCAAGGCGCGCGATTTCGATCATGCCTTGGAACTGGCCAACGATTCCGAGTACGGTCTGACCGGCGCCGTCTACACCGCCAATAAAGAAAAGATCCGCAAGGCGCGCGAGAAATTTTTCGTGGGAAATCTCTACATCAATCGCAAATGCACGGGAGCGATGGTGGGTGCGCATCCCTTTGGCGGGTTCAATATGTCGGGCACGGATTCGAAGGCGGGCGGGCCGGACTACTTGCTTCAGTTTCTGCAAGCAAAGAGCATCGCGGAGAAAATCGCTTGATGCTTTCGTGATAACGTAAAGTTGTTCGGTCGGCCGTGGCACCCCGATGAGAAGGGGACTAAGACGTCACAACTCCAGGGTCGATTCCGAACGACGCGGCGAAGGGCGCTTGAGCAATCGGCGCCCTTTTCCATTTGGGATGCCGCTCCTTCACGGTCACTGTTCAGAACCGCGCGCGTCAGCAAGCGCGCTAAGGGACGGTCTCTTCCAGCGGGTTCGGGTAGGCGTCGGGATCGCGCTCCTCGCCGCCGTGCAGGCACTGGAAATCTTTTTCAATCAAGATCGACAGGGCCTTACCGGATTCGATCGGCTGATCGGCCGAGATGGCGACGCGGTCGGAAGTAAACCATTCCTTGGCGGCCGTTGAGGGCACTTGCACTCTAAGCCAGTGGTCCTGAAAGGAAGCCTGGGGCGCGGGCAGGCTCGACGACGTTTCCATCGTGTAAGCGAACCGGGTGCCAGGCGCGAACTCGATGCTATCTTCGACAAAACCGGTCTTGCTGAACTGCGCCACTTCCGATTGGCTGAGCCGCAGCCGCAGCGAATTTCCCTGGATGCGGAGTTTCATTGGATTCTGGATGCTCCTGAATAAATGTTAAAACGGCGGTCGCGCACGAAGCCGAGCAGCGTCAAATTGAAGCGCTGCGCCGTTTCCACGGCCAGGCTGGATGGCGCACCTACGGCGGCCAGGATCGGGATGCCGGCCATGAGCGCTTTCTGAACCAACTCGAAACTGGCGCGGCTGCTCACGAATATTAGACTCCGCCCGAGCGGTGTATGGCTCGCAAGCATTTCGGCGCCGATCAGTTTGTCCACCGCGTTGTGCCGGCCGACATCTTCGCGCAAAAGCTGGAGCGTTCCGTCGGGAGAGAATAGCGCGGCCGCGTGCAGGCCGCCGGTGCGCTCGAAGACCGGCTGGGCGTGCCGCAAAGCTTCGGGCAGGCTATGAATCACAGCCGCGGAAACGGTTGGCGAATCGCGCGGCAGGACGGGGCAGCCCTGCGCCTGAATGGCTTCGATGGACGCCTTTCCGCAGACCCCGCAACTGGAAGTGGTGTAAAAGTGGCGCTCCAGCCGGTCCAAATCGAGCTCGACACCAGGATTGAGTTCTACCGTGACCGAATTGCCGATCTGGCGGGGATTCCCGTTCTCTACATGCGACCAACGAATCTCGCGCACCTGGGAAGCATCCCGGAGAATACCTTCACTGAACAGAAACCCGGCGGCCAACTCGAAATCGTGTCCGGGGGTGCGCATCGTGATGGAGATCGCACGGTCGCCAATGCGGATTTCGAGCGGCTCTTCTACCGCCAGCAGGTCCTGGAACGGCGATGGGCCATCGCCTTCGACTTTTAGGACGGGTACTGTCAGGATAGGCCGGTTCACACCGACTTCATGGTAGCGCGGGCAGGCGAGAACTAGGCCAGATTCGGAATCTTGATGATCTTCTTCTGAATCGCGTATTGGACCAGCTGCGCTTTGTTGTGGATGTCGAGCTTGCGCATCAGATTGAATTTGTGGGCTTCCACGGTCTTCACACTGAGATTCAGATCGCAGGCGATTTCTTTCACCGAGTTGCCTTCGGCGAGCATCTTGAGGACTTCGCGCTCGCGCGTGGTAAGCGTGGCGAAGCGTGGCAGCCGGTTGGCGGACTTGATGCGCGACCGGAAATCGTCCACCAGCTGCGATAGCATGCGGGGGCTCAGGTAACTGCCACCGCGGCAAATGTCGCGAACGGCGGCCACCAGTTGAGCCGAGGGGCTATCCTTCAGCACGTAACCGCTAGCGCCCACTTCCATGCCCTCGACCAGATAGTCTTCATCGTCGTACATGGTGAGAAACAAGACTTTTGTTTCGGGACGGTTCTTCTTAATTTGGCGGGTGGCTTCGAAACTGCTGAGGCCAGGCATTCCAATGTCCATCAGCACGACGTCCGGACGGAGTTCGGCTGCTTTCTCGACGGCGTCGCCGCCATTCGACGCTTCGCCAACTACTTCCATA
Source organism: Bryobacteraceae bacterium (assembly GCA_052148835.1). Classification (GTDB taxonomy): domain Bacteria; phylum Acidobacteriota; class Terriglobia; order Bryobacterales; family Bryobacteraceae; genus Palsa-89. Next base: position 5,744 of record JBKQHJ010000104.1, on the reverse strand, counting down.
TCGGCTTCCGCGGAAATCAGGGTTCTGATGCCCTGGCGGAAGAGCGTGTGATCGTCCGCCAACATGATGCGAGTCTTGGCCATATCGTGTACCCCAGTAACTTCTCGAATCCCTTTCCTAAGCTTGAGTTTTACGCCTGCGGAGCTTCAGCTTTCCACCTACGGCTTCCGGCCGCCGGACGGCTACAGTCCGGCCGCTCCCGCGACTCTGATCCTGCGCGCGGGACGTGCTCCTACCGGTTTGACCCCTATCGGCTTAGCGACGATTGGTTCGACCGAACTGGATTCCGGCACCTGTTTGGCTACCGGAAGACGGATCAAAATCCTGGTGCCCCGTCCTCTCCTGCTGCGATCAACCAATTTCTTCCCAACGCCGGCTCCATTGCCGGACCCATTCTTGGGATAACTGCGAATCTCGAACCTGCCACCGAGTAGGGCCACGCGCTCCCTCATGCCAGAAAGTCCAAACGCATCTTTCCTAGCCAGCGCTTCCTCGACTCTGAACCCGACTCCGTTGTCCTCAACGGCCAGTCTCACCCATCCATCGGCGGAACTGACGGAAATGTTTACGTTGGAAGCCGCCGAGTGCTTAGCGATGTTGTTGCAGCACTCCTGGACCAACCTATAGACAATAATTTCAGTGTGTTGCGGGAGCCGTCCCAGCCGGCCCAGAAGCAGTTTGACCCGAATCGGGTGCAGGCGGCGGAAGCGGTTCACCAGCTGCCGCATAGCGGCTCCCAGACCGAGCTGTTCTAACACTGCGGGGCTCAAAGCGGCTATCAGGCGGCGCATTTCGAGAATAGTCCGCTCCGTCAGGTCCCGCGCCTCGCGAAGTTTGCCGATCCATTCGGCATGCTCGGAGGGAATGGCCTGTTCGAGCAGCTCCATTTGCAGCCGGATACAGAGCAGGGACTGTCCAGCCTCATCGTGCAGTTCGCGGCTGATGCGTCGGCGCTCCATCTCTTCGACGTGCAGCATGTGCTCGGCGAGCTGGCGGACCTGTTCCTCGCGCGCGGCCAGGTCTTCCATCAGACGCGCTTTCTCGGCAGCCATCAGGCAGCGCTCGGCCGCCGCAGCCAGCAATTCCTGCTCCCGCGGGAGCCATTCATAGGATTTCGAAAAGCCGAACTGCATCACGCCAGCCGTGCGGTCTCCGATGGCCAGCGGGATGGACCAGACGGTCTGGAATCGGTGCTTCCAAGCAGGCTCCAGCAGTAAAGTGTCCGCGCCGGCGTCTTTTGTCTCCACCTGCCGGGAGCGGGCGAGCGTTCGCATCCGCGCACCGTTCGGCACTTCGAGCAAGGACGGTTTATTCTCGCCCCGTGTTTGAGCCTGCGCTCGCAACACCCACGCGCTACGCTTGTCGTTCAGCAAATACAGGTGGCCGGCATTGGCGTGACATACCTGGACCAAAGTCTCGAGAAAACGGCGCAGCAGTTCATCCAGATTGCGCGATTCCAGCTCCACGCGGAACAGCTCGTAGAAGGCTTGTGTTTCCGACTCCCGGACCTGGTAATACGCGTTGTTCAGCGTCAGAATCACGCAGAAATGCAGTTGTTCGCGCACCCACTGAAAGTTCGCGTATTCGTTGGGGAGCAGCTTGCGCAACAGAGGGGTCAGCAGCCGGTCATACTCCTGCAAGGCTTCCACGATGCTGCTTGGCGGCAGATTCAGCTTTGCGAGCCGGCGGCCGTTATATTCCACCTGCTCGATGAACTTGAGCGGAGGCTGGCCGCTGGCCAAAATTCTCGCGGCGGCCCCAGGCGTGATGGCAGCCAGGGCCACGCGTATCTTGGGGTCTAATTGCCGGGGCTCAAAATGCCGGGGATCGAGCTGCCTGGGATCGAGTTGCCGGGAACCGAAGGGGCCCTCTTTTAGCTTCGCGAAGAAGCGCCGGTCGAGGGATTCGGCGTGCGGCAGCAGGAACACCGCCAAGCGGTTCAAGTGGACGCGAAGCTGATCACTCAGTACATCGGCTGCGTCGGCCAGTTCCGGCGATATTTCCGTCAGCGGCACCTTGCCTTGCTATCGGCAACTAGGGGAAAAGCTTTAGGTTTGGTGCGCTGAAGCGCTCCAAACGGGATTGGCGGTTGGGTATTGGGGCTCCAGGCACTGGCACCCGCTTCAGGAAGGCCCGACAAAGTAGTGCCGCAGTTCCATCAATGAGGATACAGCTGCCCGACGATGACCTTCCGACATGAGCGGCTCGCCCTTCTCATTAACTAGTTCCATTCGGTTAACTTCGATGTCACGTAGAAAAGTGTACATGTCCGTCTCTGTTGCTCCCTGTTCGAGAAGCCTGTAGATTCCACCGATGTAGAAATCGTACTCGTCAGCCGCCTCCGGCGTATCGCTGACACCGATGGGGTCCCAATTGGCCATGAGAGCCCGCCGAATCTGACGCCTAATTTCACGCGATGCCCTTTTTCCACGATCCCGCTATCGTGGCTTACTGCCTGTGCGTTCGCCAATCCCTAGTACCGTCCGACGCGCGTGCCGCGCTCCGGCCCTGTGGCGCAGAGCAAAGCCGATAAGGTATCCTGTTATCTGTACACGAATGGCAAACACGTTATCAGCGCTCAAGCGCATGCGTCAAACTAAGCGGAAGACGGTGGTCAACCGGCTCCGTAAATCGCGGCTCCGCCACCAGATCCGGTCGATACGCCGTCTGCTCGCTTCCAAAGACTCCAAAGGCGCCAACGACGCGCTTCCCGCTACCTTCTCGCTGATCGACCGCTCCGCGCGCTGGGGCATCATCAAACAGAACACGGCGGCTCGCTACAAGAGCCGGCTGACGGCCAGGCTCAAAGCAATCGCCTAGTTAGGCTAGGCCGTCAAGCTCAGCACCAGCTCTTCCATCACTACCCGATCGTCCGGACGTGCGTCTCGAAGCGCCTTATCCGCCCAGAAGATCTTTTCGATGGCGCGGCCCAATTTCTCCCCTGGAAAAGCACCTACGGTCTGATAGACCTGTTCGGCGCGATCGCGCCAGATGCGGATGCCTTCTTTGGAAAGCTGCGCCTGAATCTGCTGCGAGGATTTGAGTCCGGAATCGCGCGCCGCCATCGCCAGCCGAAATTGCGTGGCCAGGAACGTCAGGGCCAGCGGAAGATATTCGCCTTCGCGAAACAAGGTGTCCAGGCTGTCCAGTGCCCGCTTCCGGTCGCCACGTCCCAGTGCCCCCACCAAAGCGAAAATGGTGGACGCTGGCGCGTTCGGAACCAGACGTAGAATGTCGTCGGCCGTGACTTTGCGCGCGCCGCCAGTATAAAGCCGCAGCTTCTCGATCTCGTTGGCAATCCGGCTGGCGTCGGCGGCGAGCGATTCCACCAGCAGTCCGATTTCAGCCAGTCCTATTTCAAGACCCGCTTCCCGGGCCAGATCCTGAGCCAAGCGCCGTGCCGACTCGATGGTATAAGGCCGCAGCTCCACCACTTCCGGAATGGCGGAATAGAATTTCTGCACGCGTTCGATCTTGGCGCGGTCGTCGCCCTCGAAATCGTAGCGGGTAGCCTCGAAAACCAGCACGGTGCCCGGAGTTGGATGCTTCAAGTAGGCCGCCAGTTCCGCCGCCGCGGAATTCTCGTCGTCGCTGGCCGCTCGGCCGCGCGGGAGAGCAGTCTCGGCGCCTGAAACCCACACCACGCGGCTGGGTGCAAAAAGCGACAGCGAACGAGCGTCGTCCAACACCGCCGCGAGCGTGGTCTCTTCCAGGTCGTGCCGGCTCAGGCCGCTCTCACGATCCTCCGGCGCGAGCATTTTGTCCACTAATGCGCGGCGGCAAGCGCTGAGTTGATAAATTTCCGGCCCGAGAAATAAATATACCGGGGCTGGCGCCGACTTCTGAATCCGTTGGAGAAATTGTTCGGGGCTCAAAGTAGTCTAAAAATCGTCCAGGATCGATGTCACCACGTCGCGGGCCACATCCTTGCTCAGGCGTTGCACGCCGGCTCCGCTCTCGTCGAAATATTGAATGTTACTCGTCACCGACGCCTCATAGCGCTCGTGCGCCTCATAATTCGGCCGGGTGAAGATCACTTTGCCGGTGGACCGCTCCGTCAAGCTGAGAGCCAGCCTCACGATAACTTGAAGACCGCTGGTCCTGCCGGTGGATTGATCGATCAGAGTCGGGAAGGCCTGGTAGTTGATCACCGTGCCGCGCAGCACCGCGTCGGCTTGGGTGGGATCGCTGATGACCTGGTACTTGGTTCGGGAGATCAGCTCGCGCCCGATATCTTGCGGAAGAATGTCGGTGAGCTTGTAGTGCACGGTGGCATTGTTGAACGGCGGGACCGCGATGGTGTGGACCGTTTTGGGAACCAGGCTAGCCTGGCCGGCCACATGGTAACCGCACGAGCTGAGCGCCAGACACGCCAGGACGAGCACGGCGCCCCGTCTATTCCAAATACTCACGCACAACCTCTCCGGCGTTTTCAGCCACGATCTGCAAGTTGTCCGCCGCCATCCAGAACCACCACGCGCGCGGCTGATTGCGATCCTGCGCGATGGAGCCCACCGTGATGCCGCTTTGTCCCGCGACGCCCACATTGGTTGGCGGCTCGTGTTCCTTGGTGCGCACGTCGATATCGCGCGATCCGAGAGCCTGGAAGATGCTATCCATTCCGGGGTCCTCTTCAAATTCTATCCACACCGAGATGCTGTAGCCATGGAACACCGGCGCCTGGATGAGCCGCAAAGACGGCATAGGCGCGCTGGAAAGGGCCAGCAGGCTGGCTAAGTGGCGGTCGATCTTGAGCTCGATCTCATCGAGTGAGTTGGGCGCCTCGGCGCCGTATTGCGGCAACATGCTGAAAGCGGCCTGCGCGTCGAATATTTCCTTCGGCAAGGGCTTGAAGGAGAGCAGCGCGACGGTTTGCTTTTGCAGTTCATCGATGCCCGCTTTGCCACGCTCGCTCACCGGTTCGAAAATTTCGATCACGGAGCGGCGGATGGGACGGGCTTTTTGGAGCTGTGTGAGCAGGAGCGCGATGGCGATGGCGGCCGGATGTGCAATGGTCTGAACCGGACTTTTGGCATCGACGCCGTGGGTCTCTAAGGCGTGTTCTACCATCGGAGCTCGCAAGCGCGATTCAGCCAAATCCTCGAGCGCACCCGTGAGATCGACCACCATCGGCGCTGGCTTGGCGGCTTGGATCTTCTCGTAAGCCTTGCGGCCGCTTGCTTTGTCGGCGGCCAGGAGGACAATTTGCGCGGCGCCCAGGTCGGCCGATTGGAGTGAACTCATCACCAGCGGCTCGTCTTTCCCTGGTGTCAAAATGCTCGCGACCCCAGTATTCAGTTCCGTATCCACTTCCGTATCCAGGGAGGCGACGAGATCGGCCCTGAGATGGCGCGCCTGTAACAAATCGTGAATCTCTTTTCCGAGCAGCGTCTCGCCACCCACAATTGCGATGGACGTCCGCCGGGGACTGCGATGAGCGTGCATGCTAACTAGTTTGATGCTCCGGTTGAGGCGATGGGGGCTGAGGGCGGAACTTGCGCCGGACAATTCCGGCGGCGCGAATCACGATGCCGGTGCCGACATAGATGGCCGCCAGCGTGAGCAGGACGGGTTGCGAATAGTTCCAGATCCCATAAATAACGATGCCAAAGAGAATGACCAGCAGCGGCGAACGGGGGCCGCGTAGATTGACTTCTTTAAAGCTCGGATAACGCCAGGTGCTGACCATCAGGAACGAAAGCAACGCGAGCAAGGCGAGCCAGAGGGCCGAAAGGATCCACCAT
>JBKQHJ010000103.1:0-33307 GCA_052148835.1 Bryobacteraceae bacterium | reverse complement strand
GACCGCGTAAATCTTGAAGCTGGTCGGAGCTTCCGACGCGCCTACCCACAGTCCGTCGCCAATGCGAATTTCAGCCGTGTTTTCGGTGAATCGCACGCCCCTTGAAAGCGGCAGCCCGGCTGGATCGTGCTTCACCAGAGCGGCCAGATATTGGTCAGTCAGCGCGATCATGCATGCGCGGTCGCAATGTTTCCCTGCGGCCAGCGCCATACCCGAAAGACAGCAATACACAGCAATGGCAATAATCCAGTATTTGAACACGTTGATGCTCCGGGCATCGATTATATACTGAAGCGCATGGGAGAAACCATGCGGAAATGGATATGGCTGGTGTTGGCTCTCGCGCCTGCCTACGCGCAGCAGAAGAACGCCGCGACTTTGACGGCCATGGACTACATAGAGATTCAACAGTTGGTAAACGCTTACGGCCAGGACATCGACACGTGCACAAACAATGGTTACGACTACGCCGATCTTTACACCACCGACGGCGTCTTTATCGACAAGTATTCCGATGATGGATTTCAGAAGGGCGGCGTACAGCGGGCCAAGGGCCGCGATGAATTGGCCGCCGCGTCCTGGGGCGGATCGAAGGGTTGCAAGGACATGCCTTGGAACGGCTGGAGTCACGTGATGACGAATTTGGTCATCACGCCGACTGCGGAAGGCGCCAAGGGCCGATGCTATCTGATCATGCTCGGGGAAAAGGGCCCGGGCAGTGTGGATCGCGATGGGGGCTATGAAGACATCTACGTGAAGACTCCGAAGGGCTGGCGCATTAAGTCGCGCACGCACGTACGCAGCAAAGAGTGGAGCAATCCATTGCTCCAGACCCCGGATCGAAAGTGAAGGAGCGCAAATGAAATTCCTCCATTCGAGTCTCGGTCTGGGCTTCGCATGCTTGCTCGCCGCGCAAGCGCCCGCCGAGCGTCCGTTCAAGATCATAAAGCTGGATCCGGTGCTCGATGAGATCATTTCACCCGACGCCAAACTCGAGACACTCGGCGACCATTTTGGTTTGACCGAAGGTCCGGTGTGGGTCCAGCGCGGTGGCGACGGGTACCTGCTGTTCAGCGACAACGCGGGCAACGAGATCTACAAATGGTCGCCGCGCGCTCCGCTCTCGGTGTTTTTGCAGAAGAGCGGCTACACCGGCAACGACGTCATGAATGCCGGCGCGCAGACGGTGACGGGCGGCGGCGTAGCGATTCTGTTGATCGGCTCCAACGGCTTGACGCTCGATCCGCAAGGCCGCCTGCTGATCACCGCGATGACCGATCGCACGATCGTGCGCCTGGAGCCGGACGGAAAGCGCACGGTGCTCGCCGATCGCTATCAAGGCAAGCGCTTCAACGGGCCAAACGATATCGTGGCCAAATCAGACGGCGCGATTTATTTTACGGACACTGTGTGGGGCATGCGGGGCGCGGAGAAGAGCCCCGATCGGGAGTTGCCGTACAGCGGGTTCTTTCTGATCAAAGATGGCCATGTGACGCTGCTCGGCCAGGAAAAAGATAGCGACACACCCAATGGAATCGCGCTGTCGCCGGATGAAAAGCATTTGTATGTGACCGCGGGTTTGTCGAAAACGATGCGCTACGATGTTCTGCCGGACGATACGGTAGCGAATCCAGTAAAGTTTCTGGACGCAGGCATCGACGGCATCAAGGTGGATCAGAAAGGCAATGTCTACTCTACCGTGCGCGGCAGCGAGGTTTGGATTACTTCGCCGGAGGGAAAGCGTCTGGGCGTCCTGCAAATCCCGCAGATCGCCACCGAGCCGAGGCCGAGAATCGTCGTGACGAATCTCGCTTTTGGCGATGCCGATAGTAAGACCCTCTACATCACCGCGTGCACCCATCTGTTTCGCATTCGATTGAAAGTGGCAGGCTTACGGCCAGGTCCCGAGCGCTGAAGCGGCCGAAATCCAACCGGCTGGTGGAAATCGGCCAGGCGCACCGCGCCGTCATCGCGCGGAACTCCAAGATTTTCCGTTAGATCCCGATTGGCATCGAGAGTGCAGAATTGTGCCGCGTCTGGAGGCTGAATCGATGAAAACGAAATTGCTTGCTCTTTTGCTTTTGGCTGGAAGCGCGGCGTTCGCTGCGCCTCGCGTGGTGGTTGGAGTTGGAGTCGCGCCGGCTTATGGCTACGTTGCTCCCGCGCCCGCCTACGTTCCACCGCCTGTGTACCTCGCGCCCCCGCCCGTTTATTGGGGACCCCGCGCCTATTTCGGACCTCGCTGGGTTGGGCCACGCTACTACGGACCTCGCTTCTACGGCCGTGGTTATTATGGCGGTCATTGGCGGCGGTAATTTACTGAGCCGGCGTTAGCAAGCGGAACTGCGGCCGGCTCTTATTGGGCCGGCCTGCGGCCTTCGAAGGCATCTTGCAGTAACGCGCGGATGCCTTCGCGCGTGATGGGGCGTGGATTGTAGTACGGGTTCTGCACCGCGATGTCCGCCGCTTTATCTAGATCGGCCGCCTTCAGTCCAAGCGCCCCGAGCGATGTTGGCGCTCCAAGCGAAGCCGCAAGATCATATAGGCCCTGTGCTGCAGACTTTGCGCCCAACGCGCGCGCAATCCGCGACATCGCTTCCGGTGCTGACGGCGCGGTATAAGCGGTGGCATGCGGCAGCACTACGGTGTGCGTCTCGGCATGCGGCAAATTGAAACTTCCGCCCAGTGTGTGGCACAGCTTGTGATGTAGCGCCATTCCAACCGCGCCCAACGAAATGCCGCCCAGCCACGCCCCATAAAGCGCGTTCGACCGAGCCTCCAGATTCGCTGGTTCCTTCACCACCGCCGGCAGCCCCACGGCCAGCGCACGAATCCCCTCCTCGGCAATCATCGAGACGATCGGATTCGCGTCTTTCGAATACAGCGCCTCCACGCAATGCGCGATCGAGTTCATGCCGCTGGTGGCCGAGAGCATGGGCGGCATGGTCACGGTCAGGGTCGGATCATACAACACCGTCTTTGGAAGTACGCGCGGATCGCGGCCGGTTTTCTTCAACCCGCTTTCCGTGATGCCCCAGATCGGCGTCATCTCCGACCCTGCGTAGGTGGTCGGGATCGCCAGAATCGGCAGCGTCGATACCAGCGCGATCGCTTTGGCCAGGCCCGTTGTAGAGCCCCCTCCAACCGCGACGCAGCAGTCCGCGCCCAACATCTTGGCTTGTTCTCGCGCTTGTTCGGCAATCTCGATAGGCACGTGCATCACCGCTTTGTCGAACAGACCCGCGGCGCGCGAGCCCAAGCGATCCACCATTTGCTGTCCCTCTTTGTGTTGCTCGGGCGTCGACAGCACCAGCGCGCGGTGCGCTCCCAATCTCTCGATCTCTTCCGGCAGCTTGTCGATTGAGCCGATGCCAAACACCACCCGCGAGGGCAGCATCTCGTACGCGAAGCTGAGCATCAGGCCTGTCCGGCGTGAGCGCGCGCGGTGCGTTCGTTCAGATCCCGAAGCACGCGCAGTTCGGTTTCCGTCGGCGGCTCGGTAGCGGCAAGCCGCGGCGCCACCTTCAGAGCCCAGCCGGTGGATTCGATCACTTTCTCCACGGTCACGCCCGGATGAAGACTGGTCAGCGTCAACTCCTTCGTCGTCTCGTCCGGTGTCATGATGCCGAGATCCGTAATCACAGCCGTCGGTCCCTTGCCCGGCAAGTTTAATTTCGCGCGGCTGTCGCCACCAGTGAAGTAGCCGCCGGAGGTGACGAAATCCAGCTTCTCGATAAACGCGCGCTTGTTCTGACGCAGCGTGATCAGCACTTCTTTGGACGACGCCGCAATCTCCGGCGCTCCGCCCGCGCCCGGCAGACGCACCGACGGCTTGTAATAATCGCCGATCACGGTGGTATTGATGTTCGCGAATTTGTCGATCTGCGCGGCGCCGAGAAATCCAAGATCGATGCGCCCGCCTTGCAGCCAATAGGCGAAAATTTCCGGAATCGAGACCACGGCATCGGCGGTTTCCGATAGCTCTCCGTCTCCAATCGATAAGGGCAGTACCGTCGGCTTCGCCCCGATGCAGCCCGATTCATAAATCAGCACCGTTTCTGGCGCATGCGTCAGCCGCGCCAGGTTGGCAGCCGCGCTCGGCAGGCCGATGCCGACAAAGCACGACGCGCCGTTGCGGATCATGCGCGCCGCGGCAATGGTCATCATTTCATCGGCGGTGTATTTCGTTTCAGGCATGGCTTACCGTCTGTTCCAAACTGCGCTTGAACTCATCGAAATCCTTGGTGTCCAGCACGTGGCGTTGCATCCACGCTTGAAAGGTTTCGCGCTCGCGCGCGATTGGGTCCCATTGCTTGTAGAAGGCGTTGTTGCGCGGATAGTAGCCTTGCGCGTAGGACGGAAAGGCTCCGCCCTTCACTTCGCTTACCGCGCCCACCACCCAGGAAGGCAGCACCACTGCGTTGGGCGGCGCGTTGAGCTGATCGACGATCTCTTCTACCGTAACCACCACGCGCTTGGCCGCGAGCACCGCTTCCTTCTGGACGCCGATGACGCCCCACATCAGCACGTTGCCCTTCCGATCCGCCTTTTGCGCGTGAATTACCGTAACGTCCGGCCGAATGGCAGGCACCGCCGCTAGTTTCTCGCCGGTGAACGGGCACTCGATGAACTTCACGTGGTTGTATTTTGGAAGATCGGTTCCCAAGTATCCACGCAGCAAGCCAAACGGCAGATGAGCCGCGCCGGCAGCGTAAGCGGCAGCCATTCCGGCGTGAGCGTTCTCTTCGAGCGCGAGCGGAGCCGGCCAGTCGCGCTCCACGGCGTCGCGCAATCGATGCAGCGATCCCACGCCCGGGTTCCCGCCCCAGGAGAAAATCAACTTCGACGCGCAGCCCGAGCCGATCAGCTGATCGTAAATCAAATCCGGTGTCATGCGGATGAGCGTCAAATCGCGGCGGCCCTGCCGGATGATCTCGTGCCCCGCCGCAAAAGGAATCAGGTGTGTGAAGCCTTCCAGTGCCACCACATCACCGTCGCGAACCATTTCCTGGATCGCTTGTTTGAGTGGAAGAATGTGCGCCAAACTGTGATTATGCCACGCCTATTCGCGGCCCTGCTTATTGTGCCGGCGCTCGGGGCGCATCATTCCACTGCCGAGTACGATCTCACACGCCCGGCGACTGCCACCGGCGTGGTCACACGCTTCGATTGGGCCAATCCACATTCCCATATCTACTTGGACTCGACTGCCGAAGACGGCGCCGTCGAGCATTGGGTGATCGAGATCGATAGCCCGCACGCGCTCGAGCGCTCGGGCTGGTCCAAGGATAGCCTCAAGCCCGGCGATAAGATCACCTGCTCGGGAGCGCGCGCGAAGGATGGGTCTCCGCGCATGCGTTGTACTCAAGTGATTCTGTCTGATGGCCGCGCGCTGCAATCGTTCTGAGAATTGGATAGCATGATCTGATAAGACTCCTTGGCCGCGCGACGCGCTTGAAAATAACCCCTAGTTTGGCGTTGTTCGTCTGTTCGGCGCCACTCTGCGCGCAAGCTCCGGACCTTCCCGACGCAGCCCCCATCCGCGTCGACGTGAACGTGGTGAACGTTCTGTGCACGGTGTCCGACAAGCGCGGCGCGCTGATAACGGATCTGAAAAAGGAAGATTTCGAGATCCGCGAGGATGGCCGCAAGCAGGAGATCCGGTATTTCGCGCGCGACACCGATCTTCCGTTGACCGTAGCCATGCTAATGGACGTCAGCGGCAGCGTGCGGGAAGCGATTGAAGCCGAGCGTGAGGCAGCGGGAAGGTTCTTCGACGCCGTCATCCGGCCCACCGATCACGCGCTGCTGCTGGGCTTCTCGAGCACGCTGGTGTTGTGGCAGGATTTTACGTCCTCCACCGCGCGGCTGCGGAGCGCGCTCACCGCACTGCATGCCGTTCCGTTCCGCGGGCTGCCTCGCGACGGAGGACCGATGCCCGGTACGCTGCTCTACGATGCGGTCTACCAAACTGCTTTGGGTAAGCTGAAGGGCGTCCCCGGGCGCAAGATGATGCTGATCGTTTCCGACGGGCTGGACAATGGCAGCCGCATGCACATGGACGATGCCATTGAGGCGGTTCAATCGACCAATACGATCGTCTATGCCATCTGCTACGACCAAAAGTTTTTCGGCTGCGAATACCTCAAGTCTCTCTCCGAGCCTACCGGAGGCCGGATGTTCAACGCGGGTAAAAAGAGAGCATCGCTCAGCGAGATTTACAAGACCATCGAGGACGAGCTGCGCAGCCAGTACGCGCTCGGCTACGCGCCCACCAATCAGGAACACGACGGCAAATTTCGCAAGCTTGCCGTGAAGGTGGATTCGCGCGGCCTGCGAGTGACGGCGAGGCGGGGCTACTATGCGCCCCGCCCGTGAAACGTCTTTAGAAGCGCAGCACGCCCTTGAGCTCGACGAAGCGCGGTGATGCCGCGCCGCCGGCTACGAACGCACCAAGGATGCTGGTGGGAGGCGCGACGTTCGCCACGATGCGGCCGAAGTTGGGGTTGGAAATGTCGGCCTCCGGCTGGTCGAAATTCGGATGGTTCAAGAAGTTGTACGCCTGCGCTCCAAAAGAGAACGTCAGACGCTCCTTGAAACGGATGGACTTCATCAGCGACAGGTCGGCGTCGAAGAAATGCGGTCCGACCGTGAGGCCGTTATAGCTGGCGACCCCGGCATTGGAATACTGGGTGATGGGGCCGAAGGCAGCGTTCGGAACCACCGTGGGCAGGCCAGCGAAACCGTAGGGGCAAGGGGAGTTCGGGCCGGTTGGGCAGTAGGCGTTCAGCCCCTGGGCCGCGTTTCAAGATATGGTCGCCATGCATGTCTGAATAATTGACGCTGAGCAACATCTTTGTTCCGATCGATTGCTCGATTTCGAAATTCCATTTGTAGTAAGTGGGCTGCTGGAACTTGTTGGGGAAAGAAAAGAAGCTGGGAGCCGCAAATCCTGGAACCGCCGCGGAAATGGAGTTGAAGCTGCCGCCCGATTTGAACTGCGACAGCAGCGCTTGATTGGCCTGGGCGGCGGTGGTGAAGAGGCTTCCGGCCCCTCCAGGCGCGATCGTGCTATTCGGAAGGTTTCCAACGGTGAATGAATTCAATCCCGGCGCGTTGAACGCCGCTTCCTCAGCCAGTGCACCTTCAATCTGATCGGCGAAGATAGTCGTTGGCGCCGAGCGAGAGGTTGGAAGCGCCGCTATTGTTGACGTCCAGAAATGGATCGTTATAGCTCATGCCGTTGATGGTGAAAAGGTTCGATGTCCCCGGCATGCCGTTAGCCGAGAAGTTTCCGTTGCCGCCATCGGTATTCATCACCACGCCGGGCGCCGTCTGAGCAATATAAGTGATGTCGTTGCCGGGATTGGGCAATTCCTGAATCATCTCGGTGCTGTAGTTAGTTGCCACATCGGCATTTTCAGTATGCAGCGAGGACGCCGATTCCACCACGTCCACGGTCTGGGTGGCACCAGCTACCGCAAGTTGCACGTTGACTGGCGTCGGCTGCCCGGCGGCTACCAGCACGTTCGCTTGCTGTTGCGTTTGAAACCCCGTAGCGCTCACGGCGAGTTTATAAGTGCCGGGCGACACGAACGCGAAGCGATAACTTCCGTCGGCGTTCGTTGTGACTGTCTGGGTCGCATTGGTGTTTACATTCGATAGCGTTACCGTGGCGCCTGGAATCGCCGCGCCGGATGCATCGGTTATGGTTCCGGTAACATCGCCTGAGATGATGGATTGAGCGTGCGATGAAACGGCTAACGCGGCAAACAACCACATACCCAGAACGATTTGTAACTTTTTTAACGACATTCGTGAGCTCCTAAGGGGGACTAATCTCTTGAGGCTCACGTGGAGCAAGGAGTCTGCCATTCCGAAAAAGTGTCAATAAATAAGTAAACTCGAGTTAATGATTGAGAATTTAACGATGCCGGCTATTGAAATTGGAATCCCAAACTTCGACTTACGGTAAGGAGTAACGGTTAGGGACTATTTCTCGACGAACTCTCGCAGCCGGTTAAGCGCTTGGTCCCACTGCCTGGAGATTATATCCAGGTAACGTCGGGCGTCCTCCAGACGGCGCCGATCCAATTGCAAGATCCTCTCGCGCCCGCGCCTTGTGCTGTGCACCAGATGGGCCTCCTCCAGCACGCGCAAATGTTTGGTAATCGCTTGACGTGTGATTCGGGAGCCCGTGGTGAGTTTGGTGATGGACATCGGCCCGTCGCACAGGCGGGAGACAATTTGCAAGCGCGTCTCTTCGCCCAAGGCCGCAAAAAGGTGCGCGGAGCTTTTGGGCGAGGCGGTGGATTGCAAGCTACGGCGCATGAGCCAGGTACTCGCTGATAAGCCGCACTTGAACGCTCCAGCCCGCATCGTTAGCCGTGAATGCCTTGGCGCGGCGCGCGAGCGGGATTTGATCGAAGCCCGACTCGGTAACGGTTAGCAGGACGCCGTCGGGGGTTTGCTCGAGCGCGAAGGCGACCAGCGTGGTTGGCTCGACCGAATAATCGAAGCCCGGTTCGAGGGCATGGGGATGCCAGCGGAAGGAGAATAGGCTCTCAGGCACCATCTGTTCGATCGTAATCTGGAACGGCTTACCCTCGAAGGCCTTCTGCATCTTCGCCACTTCGGGGTCGACGATGGTGCCGACGATGGCTCCGCGCAGCGCGGCGCCCGGGGCGAATGGAGCATCGAACTTCACGCCGAACCATTTCCCGAACTCGGTGGAGTCGGCCAGAGCGCGCCAAACGCGTTCGAGCGGGGCGTGCAGCAGAATCTTTTTTTGGATGCGGTCGGTATCCATGAGCAACCTATTGGTTGCAGATTAGCATGGCTCGAAATGAAATGCAACCGTTAGGTTGCTGTTAGCGGTGGGGCCCAAAAAGAATCGCGACCGAGGCCTGCCATGACGGCCGACCCCGATCGCGAGTGACGAACGACTGACGCTTAGCCGCGAATCAGAATATGAACTTCGCAGCCAATTGGATGTTTCGATTCTCGTACAACTGCGGTCCGGTGGTGGCAGTGTTGGGAATGACTCCGTAGCTCGCGGTAATGTCGCCAGAATTTCCGGCGATATAAGCGGATCCGATATTCACGTACTCGTTTGAGTGGTTGAAAACGTTGAAGGCTTCCAGGCGAAGCTGGAGCGACATGCGCTCCGTGAACCGGATGCTCTTGTAGGCGCCGAAATCGAGATTGTAAGCGCCGGGCGTGTGGAAATAATCGCGGCCGGTCATGTTAGCCGGGAACGGACCGAAGTCCGAGTTGCCGATGATAGGGTTCAGGTAGTGGGTTACGGCGATCTGGCTGAAGTCCAAAATGCCGAAATTGTTGGCGCCTTCGTTCACGTACTCGTTGCCGTTAGCCGGAATCACCTGATTCGCCAGAACGCGGCTATAGATATAGCCCGACGGGCTCTGGTTCGTCAAGTCGTAGACCGTGTAGGGAGCGCCGGTTCGCGCGGTGAAGACCGGTGCAAATTCCCAGCCGTCCAAAAGGTACTTGGCAGGGCCCTTCAGCCCGTGCGCGAAGGGAGGTGCATAGATCAAGCTGAGGGCGATGCGGTGCCGGTTGTCGAACTCGGAGTTGCCGTAATCCACCATGGGATGGACTAAATCGGTGTAGCCCAGGTTGAATTGATTCTGGGAACTGCTAAAGGAATCGCTCAGGTCATCCAGGGAGTGGCTCCAGGTGTAATTCATCCGCAGGGTGAGCCCACTATTCTTGATGTTGTTGATGTCGTAGCGGACATTCAGAGCGTTGTAAGTGGAATAGCCCCCGGCGCCACGGCGATTGATGAGCCCATACTGGTTGTTGATCACGGCGGTACAGGCATCCGGGCCGCCTGCCAGCGTCTCGCTCGGATTACAGGGAATTCCCAGATAGTAATTGCCTTGCCCCGGCGCATTCATGTACGAGATGTCGTACAGGTTCTCGCCGATCGAGGCCGAATAATCGACCTCCAGATGCATCCCGTCTCCGAACTGATGTTCCAGAGAGGCGCTGATCAAATGCGCAAAGGCTTGTGGAATATTGGGTTGGATATAGCGAAGCTCGGCGGGAGGCAGCGCGATGGATCCGTTTGATCCAGCCAATGGCCCGGCATTAGAAGGGCTGACGGCAATGCTGGGTATGTTACTTCCCGTGATCAGATCCACCACTTCAAAATTGGGTGGATTGAAGAGCACGTTGTACGTGACGTTGCCGAAGTTGCGTTCAAAGCCGATGCCGTAGCCGCCACGAAGGGCGGTTTTGCCGTCGCCGAAAACATCCCAGGCGAATCCCACGCGCGGAGCGAAATTGGTCTTACTCGGCTGCCACAGCTCCTTGATCGGACTGTTGGGCACGGTGTCCACCTGGCCGTTTTCCATACCTACAAATTCACCAGGCCCATAGTACGCGCCGCCGGCGGGGTAGAAGTTGGAGTCCAGGTTCGCGTTGACGTTGTGCTGCACTCCAAAGTATTCCCACCGGATTCCAAGATTGAAGGTTAAGCGGCGGCTAAACTTCCAGGAATCCTGGAAGTACACTGCGCCTTCGTGATAACGATTGCTGCGCTCAAAGTCCGGAGGGCCGACCGGAAGATTAACGGTGCAAGCCGGGGTCTGCACTCCATTCACGCAGGGAAACTTACCCTGCGGGTCGATGGCGGCTACGTACGAATAAAGCTGCCCGGCCAGGAAATTGTCGACGCCGCTCCCTACCGAATTGCCAAAGATCTGGTTCGACTGATTGTAGGCGCCATAGCTGCGATTGTCGCGCAAATATTCGATGGAACCTCCAAAACGGAGCTCGTGCTTGCCGACGGTGTAGCTGAAGTCCTGGTACGCCTCGCCGAAGTTCTGCGGACCACCATACGGATATCCGCCATTCCCCGCGCTGGAAGGCTCATCGCCTGGCAGGTAAACAGAGTGCGAACCAAGGGATGTGCCGCCGGTAGCACTTCCGAGATAATACGACGGCACCAGGCCATTCTCGGGCAAAGGCTGCGCGGTGTTAAACCGATTGAAGTCCAGTTTCGACTGCGAGACAAAACGAGGTGAGAAGGTGTGCGTCATGGACACGATCAAGCTGTTGTTGAAGCTCGTCTGTCCGATATTGTCGCCGGCATAAGGGCTGTTGGAAATACCACCGGCCTGATCCACTTCGCTTTGCACCGCGTAGCGAGTGTAGATGGTGGTCTTGTCGCTGAGATTGTAATCCACTCGATTTACGTTGGACCAAGCGTTCTGCGGATTTCCCGCCCCGGAGTTGCTGGGAACGTTGTAACCAACCAGATCGAACATGGGCGCAGTGGGATTATAATTCAAGCATCCGCCGGTTGGCGAGGAGCCGGTGCAGGGATCCGAGCCTTGCGCAATCAATTGGTTCCTGCTGAGCGTTTGAACAATCGAGGCGCCGGGAGCGAGCTTCCCATAAGCCGAAAATACGGCCTGCGTGGCCGGTGCAGAGGCGGCGATCAGCGCAGGATCCGGAACGATGGTTGTTATATTGGCCGCGCTTCGAACTCGTGTCCATTCGGTGCTGCTGAAGAAGAAGAGCTTATTTTTCTTGGCCGGTCCGCCCAACGAGTAGCCGAATTGATTTCGTACGAACACCGGCTTGTCCAGGCCGTAAGCATTGTTATTGAAGGTGTTAGCCGCCAGATCGGAAACGCGGTTGAATTCGTAAGCGGTACCGTGAAACTCATTGGTTCCGGATTTGGTGGTGACGTTGATGATGCCGGCATCGGCGCGGCCGTACTCGGCGGTGAAGTTATTGGTGATGATGCCAATTTCCTGCACCGAATCGAGTGGCACAGTCTGACCGACCTGCGCGGTGAACTCTGCGTTATTCGCCACGCCGTCCAGCATAACGTTGGTTCCCGACGACCGCAGACCGTTGATGGTCACGCCAGCGCCCCGCCCCGTCCCGCCGCCCCCGGTGGGGTCGTCCTCACTGACGTTGCCCGACGTCACGATCAGCGAATATGGGTTGCGCGTAATGGTCGGAAGTTCAAGAATTTGTTGCGTGCTGAGCACCTGGGTGATGGTCTGGGTCTCGGTATTCACCGCGACGACCCCGGTGGCCTGCACTTCCACGACGGTTTCGGCCTTGCCGACCTCGAGTTTAAGATCCAATCCGATCTTCATGCCGACGGTGACCGTGGTTTGCTGCTTTACCGTGGTAAATCCCGGCGCTTCCACGGTTACTTCGTAAGTTTCGGGCAGCAAGTTCGGGAACGTGAAGGCTCCCACGTCGCTGGTAGTTTGCGAACGCTCGGTGCCGGTTGCAACCGACTTCACCGTTACTTTGGCGCCTGGAACGGAGGCGCCGGAGGGGTCGGATACGCTTCCAACAATTTGCCCCGTTTCGGCTTGTGGGAAGGCATTCAGGGCGCCAAAAGTCAGCAACCCGCAAAGAAGCGCTGACATCCATAGCGCGCTCTTGCTACCTAAATTAATTTTCATGTTTGGTTTCTCCCCTAATTTGGTGGCGAGCCAGTTCGGCACGCACCTAGTACTGATCAGCGGGCATTCCCCCGTTATGGGAAGCCGCAAAACGATGGGGTGACTCAATAGCCCCAAGGTGCAGACATGGCGTAAGAACCCAACAAACCAAGCTGAGGATAGCGACGTGGCTCATATCCGACTGCACTTCTACGTCCACGCGTACCGCTAGTGCGATAACAAACTGGTTAATTATATAGCATAGACTTACAGCCTGCATAGGGAAATTTCAAATATGCCAACTAGTAGAAGCATCGCGTTTTCTTCTATAGATGGAAGGAAGGCGCCGCGCCGGGAAGGGTTGACAAGCGGCTAAGAACCGAAGAAAGGAGGGGAGCCTCGAAGGCTCCCCCCTTGCAAGACAAGAGCGGCGGCCGCTTAGAAGTAGATCTTCGCGCCAAGCTGAACAACGCGGCCTTGACCTGCCGTCAGAGTTTGGCCGAAGTTGCTCGCCTGGATGTTCTCGAAATAAATCGGTGAGGCTGCACTGATAAGCCCGAACTGCGTATGGTTGAAAACGTTAAATGCCTCCAAGCGCAATTCGACCCTTCGTGTCTCGTCGTATCTGAATTCCTTGGCCAGAATCAGGTCGGTATTGTTAATACCGGGGCCATGGAAGTTATTCCGCCCCTCGCTTCCGAGAGTCCCGATCGGCTCCAGGGCGAAGGCGTTCGGGTTGAAATAGTAATTCGTCCTGGGAGCCGTTCCGCCTAGGGTTGCATTCACCAGAGTGGCGTTGCGAGGGTCGTAGATCGAAGGATAGCCGACTGCATTAGGCGCGTCCCAGCATGTATAGTATTCGTACGCGTCGCAGGTTAACGAGCGGAAACCCGAGTCGCCTACGAGGATTGGGAAACCGGTCTGCAGCGTGGTGACCCCGCCGACACGCCATCCGTCCAGGACATGCTTTACGAAGCCATTGTTCCAGAAGCGAGTCAGGCTGGGCACTTCGTAGTCGTAGTTGATTACGAACCGGTTCCGCGCGTCGAAATTGGAATCGCCGCGGTAGAGGGCGAAATTGAACGGGTCGAGCCCTCTACCCAAGCCCGGCGCGGCGCCACTGCCTTCGTACCCTGAGGTATCGTCAATGGAGTGCGACCAGGTGTAACTGGCCTGAAACATCAATCCATGGGACAGCCGCTTCTGAAGTTGCACCTGCAGCGAGTTGTAGTTTGACACACCCATACTTCCCTGTGTGCCCACCGAAGCGAAGATGTTTCCGGGAGCGTACTCCGCATGGGATGGATACAAGATATGCTGGATAACACGATTCGCGACGCAAGTCGGGTCCGCGGCGCATTCGGCTTGGCCGGTCGGGGAAATCGGATTTCCTTCATAGACCAGTTCCAGGTGCCGTCCCTGCGCTCCCACGTAGCCAACCTGCAAGATCATGGCGCCGGGCAGTTCTCGCTGGATGTTGAGGTTGAAGTTCATTGCATACGGGTCTGTGAAATTTGGATTGACGGTGCTGAAATCCAGCGGCTCAAACTGCGAGAAGTTGACGCTGGAACCTTTTGTCGCAGGGGTGAAGGGATACGGATTGACTGCCCCGGGTCCGCCAGCGATGTCAGCGTAGGGATTGGCGAAGCTCGGGCTGCCGCCCACGCTGGAGGCGCCAGTCGAAAAAATGGCAAAGGGTGGGTTGAAGAGCTGTTGAAGTCCCAACTCGTCTGCCGTTCGGTTGAAGTAGATGCCAAAGCCTCCGCGGATCACAAATTTCTTGGCCTTGCCGCCGCTGATCGGGCCCCAGTCGGGAGAGTAAGCGAATCCAAACCGGGGAGCAAAATTGTCGTTGTGCTGATAGTAGCCGGAGGCTGAGCAGCCGGTGTCCCCAGGGAATACGAGACCTACCGGCGCGGTGGGAAATACCGTGGATTGCTGCCCAGGGCGGAAGCAGTTGAAGTCCTCCTTACCGAAACGCTGATCCTCCAAGGGCGTATCGATCTGCCAGCCCAGCCCATAATTGAGCGTCAGATTGTTGGTTACCTTCCAAGTATCCTGCGCATACGTGTAGAATTCATAGGTGCGGAAGTTCTGGAAGCCTCCACTGGACTGTCCATAGGAGTCAGGGATGCCCAATAGGAAGTCTGCTCCGGGATCGCCAGTGGTATAAGTCCCGGCCCCACCGAAGGAGAAGGCCCCGTTATTTTCGTACTCAAAGGGATTGTTGACTTCATAACGTCTTCCATCGAAGCCGAATTTCAGCGTGTGGTTGCCAACAACCTTCGAAAAGTTATCGTCGAGCTGATAGGTGTTATCGAGGGCTGGCTGGGGTCCGTCGGGGCTGAATCCCAGGTTGAAGTAGCCTGTTATCCCGATGAAAGGCGCGCTGGCGCTATTCGGGAATTGCGGCGTGATGCCTGTGAATCCGAGCGACGAGGGCAACTGCAGGTTCGTGGGTGAGACGGCCGCATAGTTGAAACGGATAAAAGATACGCGAAACTCATTCAAAGTGGTCGGATTGAATGTGTGGGACCAAGCAGCGACAGCTTCTGTTGAGAATGAAGTGTCGTTTTCACCACTTCCAGGCAGACTCCCTCCGAGGAACGAAAGCGTGTGAATGGTGGGAGAGTGTTGCCAGAACCCATATACCCAAACCATATCCTTGTTGCTGATGGTGTGATCTATGCGAAAGAGCCCCTGCTCGAAATCCTGGGTTTCGACCGGATTGAAGGAATACAGATTCCCGCCCAAATTCGGGAGCGGCACCTGCTTGAGCAGGTTCACCGAGATCGGGCTGAAATCCGCGGTTGGAATTTGGCCGGTAGGGAATAGGACGTTGTAGGGGGTTCCAGCCGCCATGGTGGCGCCGCTCTCGGCGATCAGAGGAATGGGCGACTTAGTGGTTGAACTGGCAATGTCGGCGAAATCCCCGTTGCGCTGATCTTGAGTAAATACCGTGGTCTGGCCAGTACCGTCGCTGTCGGGCCGGCGGTTGCGTGTGCCTTGATAGGACAGGAAGAAGAAGGTGTGATCTTTCCAAATCGGCCCGCCCACGGTGCCGCCGTATTGGTTTTGATGAAAGACTGGCGCGGTGGTTTGGAAGAAGTTGCGCGTGTTCATGAACGTATCGCGGTAGAACTCAAAGGCATCGCCGTGGAATTGATTCGTACCGCTCTTGATCACAGCATTGAGGATTCCACCGGAGTTCCGACCGTATTCAGGGTTGATGGTGCTGGTGATAAAATTGAATTCGCCGATTGCGTCGGGGCTGGGAACGACTAGAGGCTGGTTCAGCCGGAAGTCCATGGAATCGGCGCCATTGATCAGGAATGAGTTCTGCTGGCTTTCGCTGCCGTTGCTGGCGTAGTTACCGCCCGTGCCGAAGCGATCGCTGCTGCCCACCACGCCAGGAACAAGCTGCTGTAGCTGAGTCCAGTTTCGTCCCAGTAGCGGCAGGTCCACGATCTGCTTGGCATCGACGATGGTACCGAGTTGCGTCGTCGTTGTCTCCACCTGCACCGGGTTCGCCTCCACTTGTACCGATTCGGTGATTTGCCCGACTTCCAACGCAACCGGAAGGCTGTAAACTTGATTCAAAGTCAGCGTGATGTTGCGCGTCGTCGCGGCGCGGAACCCGGCCTTTGTCACGGTCACTTCGTAGGTGCCAGGCGTCAAACTTAGGAATTCATAGCTTCCATCATCCTGCGTCATTACCGTGGCGGATACTTGTGTCTGCGTATTGGTGGCTTTTACCTCCGCGCCTGGAACTGCAGCTCCCGACGGGTCTGTGACAGTTCCTCGAATGTGCGCGACGACTTCCTGCGCTGGAAGATTCCAAAACGATGCCATGGAGAGCATGAGAACTCCCCAGCCGATCAGCATGAGTTTTCGCATTTTTCCCTTTCGTGTTTTCGTCTCAGGCAGCCGGTTCGCGCTGCAGCAAGCGCGCGCTGGCCTGAGGTTTGTTGAAACTGTCATCTTAGGTCGCACGTCGTTCTTCTCAGGAAGCATAACTTTCAGAGAACGCACCCGACTGCTTTACGGCTTCGAGGCAGCCTCACACCCCGGGCTCTCGAAGTCAGCAATAATAGCACCCACGGTACCAAACCACGGGTTCGCGGGATAACAAACATGATTATTGTACAACAACGACTTACGGGGATAGGACGCCCTTAGCGGATATGTTTTCTAATAGACCCCCACTAAGACTTCCATAATCGGAAACGAGACCAACCTCAGGGTGGGGCCCTCTGGTGGGGCCCTCTGGTGGGGCCCTCTGGTGGGGCCCGTAAGGCACATCTGTCGAATTAGCTCCCCCGCAAGCCACCTCTAGCTCCTATAATTCGTAGAAGGAAGCTTTTCGTAAGACTATGCGGAAGAGAGTGATGTTCGGGTCCTCTGTGGTGCTGCTCAGCATCTTGGCATCGCTGGTGGTCTACCAGGGCTCTTTCAACCTCGGCGCCTTCGCTCCAGCACCCTCGACAATCCAAGAGACCTATCTTTTTTGGGGCGTTTCGACGCTGATCTTCATTCTCACCGTCACGCTCGGCTTCATGCTGTTCCGCACCGTGGTGAAGCTGTACATCGAGCGGCAGACCAACCGGCCCGGTTCCCACATCAAGTCCAAGCTGATTGGCGGTGCGCTGGCGCTTACGGTTTTGCCCATCTTCTTCCTGGTCCTGTGGAGCGTCTCGGTGCTGAATCGCAACCTAGATAAATGGTTCAGCCGTCCGACGGCGACCATCAACGTGGATCTAGTGGCCATCGCCAACGCGCTGGATGAGGAGCTCAACGACAGATTGCATGCCCAGGCGCATTGGCTGGCCTCGCAGCCGGCCCAGAGCGCCGATTTTTACGAGCGTTTCTGCCAGCAGAACCAGATCGAAAAGGCGGAGGTCGAGCACACCGACGGCAGCCGGCGGATGATTTGCTCGGTTTCTACATCGGGGCCAGGCGAAGTGTATCAGGCCAGCATCCCAACCGAGGAGGGAAAGCTGGTGCTTTCGGCCCGCATGCCACTGGATGTGGCGGCCAAACGGCGCGAGATCAGTCGCGAAGTCAGCGACTATAACCGCCTGTCGGCGGACCGCAAGTCGATTCGCCGCTTGTACCTGCTGCTGCTGTCCCTGATCACGTTGTTCATTCTCTTTTTCGCGATTTGGATCGCGCGCTATATGGCCGGACAAATCAGCACCCCCATTACGGCGCTGCTGCGTGCAGCCGGGCAGATTCGAAAAGGCAACCTGAGTTATCGCGTGCGAGTGGACGCTATCGATGAAATGGCTACTCTGGTCCGCGCGTTCAATGAAATGACCGAGGCGCTCGAAACCAATAGCAAGGAACTAGAGGCCCGGCGGCGATTTACGGAAGCGATTCTCGAGAGCATCCCCACCGGCGTCATTTCACTTACCTCCGACGGACGCATCCAA
Source organism: Bryobacteraceae bacterium (assembly GCA_052148835.1). GTDB lineage: Bacteria > Acidobacteriota > Terriglobia > Bryobacterales > Bryobacteraceae > Palsa-89. Next base: position 15,438 of record JBKQHJ010000103.1, on the reverse strand, counting down.
CGCGTGAATCGCGCTTTACTTGGGATCTTCCCGGAGGATCAAGTAGCGCGGGCGTCCCGATTGAGCGATCTGTTCTCGCGCGAGGATACCGCCGAGATCCGTTACCTGATGAATCGCGCCCGCCGTACCGCCGTGGCGGGCCCCACGCAGATCGAGTACAAAGCCGAACAGCGCGTGTTGCACCTATCCCTTACCGTGGCCGCTCTCGATGAGCAGCGCAGCTCCGGCTTCGTTTTGGTGGTCGAAGATACCAGCGAGTTGTTGCGCGCGCAGAAGGCCGTCGCCTGGCACGAGGTGGCGCGCCGCGTGGCCCACGAGATCAAGAATCCGCTGACGCCCATCGCCTTGTGCGCCGACCGCATCGCGCGCCAATTGGGAAAAGCCGAGCAAACCGCCGATACCCGGCGCATCTTGCACGAGTGCTCGGCCACCATCGCCCGCGAGGTGGAAAGCGTGCGCGCATTAGTGGATGAGTTCTCCCAGTTCAGCCGCTTCCCGGCCGCGCAGCCCGTGCCGTCGGACTTGAATCAGATTGTGATCACGGCCGTGTCCGTTTTCGAAGGGCGGCTGGATGGAATTCAGGTGGTTCAGGATTTGGCGCCGGACCTGCCGCTGGTGCATGTCGATCGCGAGCAGTTCAAGCGCGTGATCGTAAATCTGGTGGATAACGCCGCCGAAGCGATGCAGGATTCGCTCGTGAAGCGGCTCTACATCGGAACCAGGTCCACCGACTCCGATGTGGTGGAATTGATCGTCGCCGATACCGGCTGCGGCGTCTCGCGTGAGGACAAAGAGAAGCTCTTTCTCCCGTATTTCTCCACCAAGGGGCGGGGAACGGGACTGGGCCTCGCGATCGTCAACCGCATCCTGGCCGATCACGAAGCCACTCCGCGCGTCGAGGACAACGTGCCCTCCGGGGCCCGTTTTATCGTGGAACTCCCCATCCGCACGGTCGCCGAGATCGAGGCTAAAGCCGAAGCGAAAGCCCAAAGCGAAGCGAAAGCTCACAGCGAAGCCAATGCCGTCGGAGCCGCCTCCGCGGAGAGCCGCTCGTGAAGCCGGCCCGCATTCTGATCGTCGATGACGAGCCGCTGATCCGGCAGTCTCTCGCCGGCGTGCTTGAGGACGAGGGCTATCAAACTCACGCCGTGGCGAGCGGCGAGGATTGCTTCGCCGAAATCGCGCGCAATGCCTACGATCTGATTCTTCTCGACGTCTGGTTGCCGGGCATGGACGGTTTGGAGACGCTGGCCCGTTTGCAGGACATCGCTTTCCCCACCCGGCCCGTGGTCGTCATCGTTTCCGGACACGGGACCATCGAAACCGCCGTCAAAGCCACCAAGCTCGGCGCCTTCGATTTCCTGGAGAAGCCGCTCACCATCGACAAGGTCACCGTGGTGGTGAAGAACGCGCTCCAGCAACGCAAGCTGGAGTTGGAAGTGGAGCGCCTCAAAGAGGAGGGCCGGCGCGAGTTGCAAATCATCGGCGAAAGCGTCCCGATGAAGGCGCTGCGGCAACAACTGGCCCTGATGGCCGCTACCAACGGCCGCGTCCTCATTTACGGCGAGAGCGGCAGCGGCAAGGAATTGGTGGCGCACGCCATTCACAGCGGCAGCCCTCGCTGCGCCGAAGCGTTCATTGAAGTGAACTGCGCTGCAATCCCGGAAGACTTGATCGAGAGCGAACTGTTCGGCCATCGCAAAGGCAGTTTCCCCGGCGCTACCGAGGATAAGACCGGCAAGCTGCAGAAGGCCGATGGCGGCACTTTATTCCTGGATGAAGTGGGCGACATGAGTTTGAAGACCCAGGCCAAGATGCTGCGGTCGCTCGAAGAGCAGCGCTTCGAACCGGTGGGCGCCGACACTTCTATTCAAGTGGATGTCCGCGTGGTGGCCGCCACCAACAAGAATCTGGAAGAAGAAATTGAACGTGGGAATTTTCGCGAGGACCTGTTCTATCGCCTGAACGTCATTCCGTTCTACGTTCCGCCGCTGCGCGAACGCATCGAAGACATTCCGCTGTTGGCCGAGCACTTCCTCAAGGAGTTCACCACCGCTTATGGGCGCCGCCCCAAGGAATTGACGCCGGAAGCGTATGAGGTGCTGAAGGAGCACCGCTGGCCGGGCAACGTGCGCGAGTTGCGCAATCTGATGGAGCGGATCGTCATCATGAGTCCGCAGGTACGCATTGACGCGCGCCATATTCCGCTCATTCCCGGCAAGCGCGCGGTCTTTGAAAGGGCGGCCGATCGATTGGGCAGCCTGCACGAAGTTCGTGCAGCGGCCGAACGCGAATACATCCTCAAAACCCTGGACGAGACCAAGGGAAATGTCACCAAAACCGCCGAACTATTGGGGCTGGAGCGCAGCAATCTTTATCGCAAGATGAAAGCCCTCGGGATTGGACCAAAGGAATGACCGATTGGACCAAAGGAACGACCCGCTGAAATCAACCGCGGCGGCGCTGCAATAGCTCAATCGTCCGGGAGCGTGATCCGGGCAATCGAGCTCTGGGGACGCAACGCCGTCCGCAAGTTGATCCAGGATCGCTTGAATCGATTCGGTCTGTCTAGGGAGTAATTAGCGCGTTATAGTAATTGAAAGTTCACCTGCACGACGGCCTCCGTGGTCACTGGTCTGCCGTTCAGTATGCCGGGCCGGAAACGCCAGCGCGAGACCGCCTCCATGGCTTTCTCATCCAGCCCCAGTCCCAGGCTTTGGCGTACGCGGACGTTACGAACCGTGCCGTTCGGGTCCACTTCGATGGTCAGCACAACCACTCCTTGGTGTTTGGCCTTGCGCGCTTCTTCAGAAAACTCGGGTTCTACTTTGTACAGAAGTTCGGGCGGCGTGACGCCGCGCTCGCGATGAACGGCGAGTCCGGGCGGTCCTGATGGAGAATCGCCGATGCCTCCACAGCATCCGTCGCCGAGGCCATTACTGCCCCTAGTGCCAAACGAGCCGATACCCGACTTACTAAGTGGATCGCCGATATCGGCGCTGGCGCTCTCGATCGGGATATCAAAAGCGATAGTAATGGGTAACGCGAGCTTTGTATGATCATTCGTAGTCGGCGCGATGAAGGTACGAGGCGCTCGTGGCGGAGGCGAACCACGTTTGGCCGGCAGCCTGGTCTCATTGCCGCCGGCGCGCTGATCGAGAGCCTTGGGTGGCCGAAAAAAGCTTAGTTTTGTGGCCTGAATGGGAGTTGCTGATTCATGTGCCGGCGGAATCGTTCGCGCCGCGGCCAGCAAAAATAATGCGACTAGGACGTGCAGCCCGAGCGAAAAGACCTGCGATCTTGCCGTCGGCATGCACTCGCCAGTGCAACTGAATGCCCAGCGAGTAAGTCGAAGTAAGTCAACGTTCGCGCCCGCGTGCGGTTGCCTCTTGCGCTCCACACGTGTGCTACCGGTTCACAAGCCAGTTACTGCGAACTTAGCTGCCCGCGAGCGGCCGCAGTCGCCAATTCGTCGCAGCGATTGTTGTCGGCGTGCGATGCGTGGCCCTTGGTCCAAGACCAGACGGTTTTGTGGCGCGAGTTTTGTTCGTCCAACTCGTGCCACAGGTCCTGATTCGCTACCGCCTTCTTGCCGCCGGTGCGCCAGCCGTTCATCTTCCATTTGTGGATCCAGTCCGTAATGCCGTGCTTCAGGTAGTTCGAATCGGTCACGATCTCCACTTCGCACGCTTCCTTCAAAGCCCGCAGGCCTTCCACTGCGGCCTTCAGCTCCATGCGATTGTTGGTGGTCTCGGGCTCCGATCCGTACATTTCGCGCTTCTTGTCCCCATAACGCAGAATGCACGCCCAGCCGCCTGGACCGGGGTTGCCGATACAAGCCCCATCTGTGATGAGCTGGATTTTCTTCAGGCCGAAACCTCAGCTAATTCCTGCTCAAAGAATGCATCCACGTGATCGAGTATTTGCGCCGCGTCGGTGGTCTTGTAGATCTCAACCCGCAGCTTCGATCCGTTGCGTACTCCATGAGTGAAGTAAGTGGCGAACTGTTTCATCTTGCCCACGGTATCTCGCTCACCGCGCTCGCACAGCATCCCGTAGTAAGTGCGCATCAGGTCATAACGCTGGCGCTCGCTCGGTTGTTCGTAACTTCCCGTAGCTAAATACTGCTGAATCTGACGGAAAATCCATGGATTCGACGATGCCGTGCGGCCGATCATCACCGCATCACAACCCGTTTCGCGCACCATCCGAACCGCGTCCTCGGGAGTTACGATGTCGCCATTGCCGATCACGGGAATGTGTCGCACCGCGGCCTTCACTTCCACGATGCGGGACCAGTCCGCCTTTCCGCTGTAGCCTTGCTCTCGCGTGCGCGGATGCAGCGCGACAGCTTGTAGTCCGCAATCTTCGGCCAGTTGGGCCATTCTTACGGCCACCAGTTCCTGATCGTTCCAGCCAGCGCGAAATTTCATCGTGAATGGCATCGAGATGGCGGCCCGCACCTTGCGGAGAATCTCCTCCACCAGCGGCAGGTCGCGCAGCAATCCCGAGCCGCCATTGCATTTGACGACTTTGTTCACCGGGCAGCCGAAGTTAATGTCGACAATATCGAATCCGTAATCCTGACAGGCTTTGGCGGCGTCCGCCATCACCTGAGGATCGGAGCCAAACAGTTGCGCCGAGATGGGATGCTCTTCCGGTTCGAAATACAGGTAGCGAAACGTGCGGCTGCTCTTTCGTGGTTGGAATAAGTTGGTCTCGCGCGAGTTGGCCTTGACCGAAGCCACCACGCCATGCGAGCTGGTGAACTCGGTCATAATCAGCCCACATCCGCCCTGATTGCGGATCAACCGCCGGAACACCGTATCGGTGACCCCAGCCATGGGCGCCAGCACGGTGGCGGGCGCAATGCGTGTCTCGCCAATAAGGAATTCGCTGGGAAAATCGGACATCCTAAGCTATTTTAACGGCTCCAGCCTGGAAACGTAAATGTTCCCCGTTGCGTTTATATAGTGAGCGTGGAGAACGGGCGTGAAAATGAAATGGAAACTGGTGTCGGCATTCGCAACTGGGGCGCTGCTGGCATCGGGAATTGTGTATTTGGCGGTTCGGCAGCCGGTCAGCGTGGAAGAGCCTAAGCGCGTGACTGCCGTCCAGCCGAGTGCTTCCATGTCGCCTCCATCGCCGTTGCCAGCGCCACCAAGGACTATCTCCGCAGTAGCGGCTAGGAAGCCTCACCCAGTAGTACGCGAGAAACCATCGCCGATGCCGCCGCCCATTCGTCGCGAGAAGCCGGTGGCCATCGCGAAATACGTGCCTCCGCCAGCGCCCGTGCAAACCGTCTCACTCCCACCGGCCAAAGCGGAAGCGCCCAATGCCCCGAGCGTAACGCTGGCCGCTGGAACTCTGCTGCCAGTTCGCATCGGCGAAAATCTCTCGTCTGCGCGCAACCAGCCGGGCGACAGCTTTTCTGCGACCCTGACGCAGCCGCTGGTGATCGATGGCTGGGTGATCGCCGAACGCGGCGCTCGCGTGGAGGGCAGAGTAGTGGACAAAGGGGGCGCGCATCTCGGAATCTCCATCGTGCGGCTGGCGCTATCCGACGGCCAAAACGTCCCCATTCACACCGAGCTATATGTCGGGAACGTGCTCGAAATCCCGATGGAGACAAGGGTCAGCTTCAAGGTTCAAGACTCCCTCACGATCACCGAACGGCTCAACTGATCACTGATTAACGGGAGCGTGTGGCACCGTGATGACAAACTCGTTCGGATATCGGAAAGAGACCGCTTTGTAGGGGTCCTCGTCGAAGCCGAAGCTGAAGACGAGCTGCACCACCTTGCCGCCGCAAGCCATGCGAAAGCTCGAACGTCCTACCGCGTTCTCCACATAGGGCGCGAGCAACCTGGGGCCGTCGGATTCCATCTTTACGGCACCGTCGGCCGAAATAGCGACCTTAACCGTCACTCGCCCAGAGATTCTGGCATGCTGAGCCAGCGCTGGGTACAGCGGCAATTGCAACTGCTCCACACAAGACATGTTGGACTCCGTGTCTTGAGCCGACGCTACGCCGACGCAGGCCGCCAATATCAAAAGCAATCGCACATATCACCTCCCAGACCGAAACCCGATGTCGTCCTTCACCTTCTCCATCCAGTTATAGACGATCGGGCAGTAACCAACTCGATCCAGAAACTCCCACATCCGGCTCGCGATCGATCCCGAGCCGCGCACCACGTGCGGGAAATTGGCGCAGTTCTGGGGACGCGCTTCGTACACGCTGCACAGGTTCCCTTCGAGAAACACGCAGCCGTTTTCGTTTTTCTTCAAGATGACCGCGCCGGAGTCATCGAGCGCCGTGAATTGCTCGACGAACTCCCGCTCGCTCGTACCGACAAACTTCGCCAGCTTCTCGATGTCTTTTGTAGTGATCCCGACCTCGGGAACCCGGCAGCAATTCGCGCACTGGGTGCAATCGATCTGGGCTTCAATCTCCTCGCCAAAACGGCGCAAGCGCCGATCCGAATGCCGGTGGCTTTTCAAATAGGCGCGAAAGCGCGCGTTTTCGCCGTGCTGCTGCTGTTCCAGCCGGCGGATCTGGACGAGATCGGTAATCATTTCCTAGAATCAATTATGGCTTCAAGCAACGTCGCTTCGGGCGAAGAATTTTACCGCATCCAGAAACTGCCTCCTTACGTGTTCGCCGTCATCAATGAGATGAAGGCCAAGGCGCGCGCGGCCCAACTGGACGTGGTGGACCTCGGCATGGGCAATCCGGACGGCGCCACGCCGGAGCCGATCGTCAAGAAACTGATCGATGCCGTGCGCAATCCGCGTAACCATCGTTATTCGATGTCGCGCGGCATTCCACGTCTGCGCGCCGAAATCGCGAAGCGCTATCGCACGAAATATGACGTCGATCTGGATCCCGAAACGGAGGCCATCGTCACCATCGGCGCCAAGGACGCCCTCGCCCATTTGCTCTTCGCGGTGATCGGGCCGGGCGATGCAGTGGTCTCGCCGAACCCCGCTTATCCCATTCATCAATACGGCGTCATCATGGCGGAAGGCCACGCCTGCATGCTTCCCATGCCGACGCCGGCGGAGTTCCTCAATCGCCTGGAGCACTTGTACAACACCTCGTCGCGCAAGCCGCGGATGATTCTGATTTCGTTCCCGCACAATCCGACCACGCTTTGCGTCGATCTGCAATTCTTTCGCGATATTGTGGCGCTGGCCGCGCGGCACGGCACGATGATCGTGCATGATTTCGCTTATGCCGATCTGGGGTTCGACGGCTACGAACCGCCCAGCATTCTGCAGGTGGATGGCGCCAAGGAAATTGCGGTCGAAATTTATTCCATGTCGAAGAGCTTCAATATGGCGGGCTGGCGCGTGGGGTTCTGCCTCGGCAACAAGAAGATGATTGGAGCTCTGGCGCGCATTAAGAGCTATCTCGATTACGGCGTCTTCCAGCCCATCCAGATCGCCTCCATCATCGCGCTGCGCGAGTGCGCTAAGGACACCGAAAAGATTCGCAATGTGTATCAGAAGCGCCGCGACGCGCTGATCACCGGTCTCGATCGCGCGGGCTGGCCCGTCCAGCCGCCGCAAGCCACCATGTTCGTCTGGGCTCAGATTCCTGAGAAGTATCGCGCCAAAGGGTCGCTCGAATTTTCGAAGCTGCTCCTGGAAAAAGCGCTGGTGGCCGTTTCGCCGGGCATCGGATTCGGGCCGCTGGGCGAAGGACACGTGCGATTCGCGCTCATCGAGAACCAGCACCGGACGCGGCAAGCTACGAAGGCGATTCAGCAGTTTTTGAAGAAGTAATGCGGTCGGCCGCGATGCGTGCATGCACCGCATACGTGCCTTGGTCGAACAGCACCAGCAACACATCTTTCACCGGACAGGCGGGGTCTCGTAAACGCGACGCAATTGTTTCGAGCGCGATCCGAGCCGCTTCCTCGAGCGGATAACCGTACGCGCCCGTGCTGATCGCGGGAAAGCTGATGGTGCGGACGCCGTGCTGCTCCGCCAGGTCGAGACACGCACGATAACAATTCGCCAACTGCTCGGGTTCGCGATGCCGCCCATCGCTGTAGATGGGTCCCACGGCGTGAAATACAAATTGCGCGGGAAGCGATCCCGCAGTTGTGGACACGGCGCTTCCAGTGGGGCACCCGCCGGCGTTCGCGCGAATTGCGTCCAACTCGCGCATGATGTTTGGCCCGCCCGCGCGATGAATGGCTCCATCCACTCCACCTCCGCCATGTAAACCTGCGTTCGCCGCATTCACAATGGCATCGACGCGGATCTTGGTGATATCGCCCACCACCAAGCGGAGTTTCTTCCCGTGAGGGAATTCAATCTCCATATGCCTCATGGTACAGCCAACGATATAGTGAAAGTTGAAACAATCCGACGCACTGGTGCTTTTTGATATCGACGGCACATTGATTCGACGCGCCGGGCCGCATCACCGCGAAGCCTTGGTGGAGGCGATTCGGCGTACCGCTCACGTTGAGACCTCGACCGAAGGCGTACCGGTGGCGGGCATGCTGGATCGCGACATTTTGTCCGTCATGATGCAGCGCGCTGGGATGCCGCGAACTGCGATCCGGCGCGTGATGCCGGAAGTGGTGGATCGCGCGCAATCCATCTATGTTCGCCGCGTGCCGGATATTTCGAAAAAGGTCTGCCCCGGCGTCCGCAGCCTGCTGCGGCGTTTGACCGCGCGCGGCGTGGTGATCGGACTGGTCACCGGCAATCTCTCGCGCATCGGCTGGCGCAAAATGGAACGAGCGGGTCTCCGGCAGTATTTCCGCTTTGGCGCCTTCGCGGAACTGGCGCACGATCGCGCCGGACTGGTTCGCGTCGCCATTCGCCGCGCTCGCAAGGAACGCTGGATCGGCCGCGACGGCGCCATCACGCTGATCGGCGATCATCCCAACGACGTACTGGCGGCGAAGGCCAATGGCATTCGCGTAGTCGCGGTCGGGACCGGAATCATCGCGCAGCAGGAGTTGCAGTCTCATTCACCACATATTTTCGTTCCGGATCTGAGGTCACTCAAGCTGGGCGACCTGCTGTAATGGATGTATGATCGCGCCCCGCAACGTCAGCCTCGCGTTGATGCTGTTGCCGCTCAGCCTCTACGCGCAGTCTAGTGACGCTCCCACGCCCGATCCGTTCGAGAATTGGAATCTCTATTATCAGGCCACGTCCATCGGCCAGCAGCATGGGACTTTCACTTCGCCGTATGAAGGGGCGCTGAGCCTCCAGAATTATCCTGAGCGCGATGTTTCCATCACCACGACGCTCTTCTTCGGTCTTCGTCTCAGCCGGAATACGCAGTTTTACTTCAATCCAGAAATCGCGGGCGGCCGGGGATTCAGCAACGTGGACGGACTCGCGAATCCTTCGAATGGCGAACTGCCTCGAGTTGCGTCCGCTACTCCCAAGCCTTACATCGCGCGGCTCTACATCTCGCACGATTTCGGTTTTGGCGACGAGGTGGAGCACGTGGAAAGCGACGAAAATCAATTGGCGGGCGATCGCCCGATGACGCGCTTCACCATCAGCGTGGGCCGATTTTCCGATTCGGATTTCTTCGACGCCAACAACTATTCCCACGATCCGCGAATGCAGTTTATGGCATGGGGGCTGATGTACAACGGCGCCTGGGATTATCCGGCCGACACGCGCGGTTACACCTGGGGAATCGTGAACGAATTTCATACCAGGAACTGGTCCCTTCGAGCAGGGTCGGCTGCCGAGCCTCGGACCGCCAACGGCGGAAGGTTTGACCGGCGTCTTTTGGTCGATCAGGGCACCACGTTCGAGGAAGAGCGCCGCTATTCGATGCGCAAACATCCGGGCGCTATCCGTTGGCTGCAATATCTGAATCGAACGCGATCCGGCAGCTACGTGGAAGCGGTGCAGTTGGCTGAGCAAACCGGGACCACTCCCGTGGTCCAAGCCATCCGCCGCCCCGGCACGCTTAAATATGGAAGTGGCATCAGCTTCGATCAGGAAATTTCTAATGATGTCGGGGTGTTCTCGCGGCTGGGCTGGAACGACGGCAAGACCGAAGATTTTGCATTCACCGCCATCGATCGGATCGCCGAAGGCGGCGTCTCGGTGAAGGGGACGCGTTGGAAGAGAAAGGACGATGTGGTCGCGACCGCATTCGCCGCTGCCGGCACTTCGGGCGTGCACGCCGTCTATCTCGCGATGGGTGGGCTCGACTTCTTGATCGGCGACGGCAAGCTGAACTGCGCGCCCGAATATCTTTGGGAAACTTACTATAGCGCGCACGTGTACCGCGGCTTCTTTGCGACCTTCGATGCACAGCATTACAACAACCCGGCGTACAATCACGATCGTGGGCCGGTGTGGGTGGAGTCCGTCCGCTTGCATATCGAGTTCGGCATTCATCCGTTAACGGCGAAGTGAAGTAGGCTAGGAGGATGGACACTGCGCGGCAGCTCCTTCGCCATACAGTTGCAACGGTCGCTTACCGCGCCGCAAAGCCGCTGCGCGATGCGCCGGAAAGCTTCTGCAAGTATCGGCCGGCTGAGGGCGCCCGATCGGCGGTCGAGATTCTTGCCCACATGGGCGATCTTTTCGATTGGGCGTTATCCTCCGTTCAAGGGCAAGAGCGCTGGCGCGATTCCAAACCGCAGCCGTGGCGGGAGGAAACGGCCCGGTTCTTCGCGGCGTTGGAGGCGTTCGATGCTTACCTGGCGTCGGACAACCCATTGCATGTCTCCGCGGATAAATTGTTTCAAGGGCCTATAGCCGATGCGTTCACGCATGTCGGTCAGATCGCCCTCATGCGGCGGCTGGCGGAGGCGCCGGTGCGTGCCGAGAATTACTACGTTGCGAAGATCGCTGCCGGCACCGTGGGCGCCGATCAACCGACGCCGGTCCTCGAGTTCTAGTGGCCCTGTTCCGCCTTGGCTTCGGCTTCCACGGCCCGCATCACGCGCAAGATGTTTCCGCCGTAAATTTTGCGAATGTTCTCTTCTGAATAGCCTTTCTCCAGTAGCGCGCGTGTGAGATTGGGAAATTTCGATACATCTTCCAAGCCGCGGGGCGTGCAGAACACGCCATCGAAATCACTCCCGATTCCGACCGCATCAATTCCGCCGACTTTCACCGCGTGATCGATGTGCGCCACCACGTCTTCGAGCGTCGCGGGCGGCACTTTCTTGCGGTACTCGGCGATGGTGGCGTCCTCGCCCGCCGCACCGGGCAGCGTGCTGTCCTGCACGTTCTTCGCGGCTGCCGCCGATTTTTCGGACAGGAATCCGCAGTTGAAATTGATCTGGATCACGCCGCCTTTCTTCGCGAGCGCGGCGATCATCTGGTCCGTCATGTTGCGCGGAACGTTGCACAACGCGCGGCAGGAGGAATGCGACGCCATGATGGGAGCGCGGCTGGTTTCGAGAGCATCCCAAAACGTCTTGTCGGCGGTGTGCGAGATGTCGATCATCATGCCGAGGCGGTTCATCTCGTGGACCACTTGTTTGCCGAAAGGCGTGAGGCCATTGTGATGCGCGACGCCGGCTTTCTCGATATCCCCCGAGGAATCGGCCCAATTGTTGGTGTTGGTGTGGGTCAGGGTCATGTAGCGAATGCCAAGGTCGAAATAATCGCGCAGCAGACCAAGGCTGTCCTCGATCGCGTGGCCGCCTTCGATGCCCATAAGCGCGGCGATTTTGCCTTGTTTGTGGATGCGCTCGATATCGTCGGCGGTGGTGGCGAGCGCAAAATCGCTGGGATAGCGCTCGACGATGCCATGCCGGACCGTATCGATCATATCGAGCGTGCGATGCGCGGAGCGATTGCCCTGGACATAGCTGGATGCGACGTATACCGCGAAGAACTGCGCGCCCACTCCGCCTTCCTTGAGCGAGGTGATGTTGGTGTGGCCGTCGTTCTTGTTCTTGCCGATGTCGTAGCCGTCGACGGTGCGGCTGGTGATGTCGTTATGGGTGTCGATGAGCAGCATGGAGCGGTGGATGCGCTGGAGCTCGGCGTCGGTGACGGAACGGGTTTGGGCGAAGGACACGCATAGAACAATAACAAGGAGGCACAGCGCTCGCATGCCCTGAATATAGCGCACAGTAATGAAACTATTGGAACCTGTCGATCTCTTCGTTAGGGCAAATCCGCCATATGCCGGCAGTGTTGAGCGAAAGTTCCCCCGTGACAACCCGTCAATCCCCGGGCGCCTATGTGCGGCGTGCTGCTCCGCTCCTGGTATTCGTTGCAACGGCACTCTATCTGTGGTGGACCTTCGGCAACCGGCTGGTAATGGGAACCAACGACGAGGGCATTTACCTGGATGCCGCCGAGCGCATCTTGCATGGCCAGAAACCGTACGTCGATTTCTTTGGTGTTGTGACTCCGGGGAGCTTCTGGGTGCAGGCGCTCGCGTTTCGATTGCTGGGAGTGACGCAGGCGGCAGGGCGCGTCCCAGTGGTTTTCTACCTCGCGCTGGAGTGCGCACTCATCTATTGGTTGGTGGAGCGCTACGCGTCGCGAGCCGCAGCGATCGTCACCACGTTATTCTTCCTGGCATTTCAAACGGCGGACGCGGCCATGGTAACGGCGCAGCATCGGTGGGATAGCGGGGCGTTGGCGCTGGCGTCGATCGTGCTGTGTGTTGTAGGGCAATCGAGAGCGCGCAGGCGTTGGCTGGTTGCTTCCGGCATCCTGATGGCTGGCGCGGCGTTGGCGACGCCTTCGGTCGCACTGGTCGGGATCGTTACGCTGGCGTGGTTGCCATGGACGGCGGGGCAACGCGTGCGCGCGGCGTGGTATCTGCTCGGCCTATCGTTGGGCACGACGGCCGCCGGGCTAGCGCTGTGGCTGGACGGAATTCTTCCGGCATTCTTCGGACAGTTGGGCTGGCTCTCGCGAAACTATGCCGCCGTGAACGTGATGCATTATGGCGCGATCATCGGCGGATATCGCGCGTTGTTCGACGGCGCCAAGGCCTGGGAGTTGCCGATCCGCGCCTGCGTGGTCTTTTGTATCGCGCTGCCCGCGGTGCTGCCGGTTGTAGCGCTGGTTGGAGGAGCTGCGTTGCGGGCGCGTCGCGAGGGTCGGGGTCTTTTGTATCTATTTCTGTGCCTCATTGCGCTCGTCGCATCGACCTATCCTCGATCGGATGTTGCGCACTTAGAGTACATCGCGGCCTTGCCGTACGCGGTGGCTGCCATTGTTCTGTATCGCTATATTCCGGCGCGGCCGCGCGCCTGGCTGACCATTTGTATGGGCATGTGGGCCGCCGTATTTGTGGCGCAGGCCCAGCTCCCAGGGCGTCTAGTGCCACTGCAAACGCCGGTCGGCGAGGTTCGTGCCAGCGCTACGGAAGCACCCGCAGTCGCCGAGCTTCTGGCCAGGGTCCAGCCGCGACAGTCCCTATTCGTCTATCCATACAAACCGCTGTTCTACTTCCTGACGCAGGCCGAGAATCCGACCCGCTTTTCGTATCTGCAACCTGGATTGATGACTCCTGAAGACGCCGGCCTCGCGCTATCGGAGCTTAAAGCGCAGCCGCCCGACTGGGTGCTCTACATGGATTTGAATCAAGCGGAATTCGAGCGTGTATTTCCTTCCGGCAAGAAATTCGAGGCGCATTTTCCGGCGTTGGAGGATTGGATCAAGGCCAACTATCGATCGAACGGCGCTGCGCAGTTGGGTGAGTATGTTCTGCTGCACCGCGCGACCGCTCAATAAAAAGGCCGCCCCAACTGCCCGGGCGGCCTCTCCTCTGATTTTGGTTGTGTTGTTTAATCCCCGGGCTCTAATCTCCGAACGACCCCACCGCTTCTTCTTTGTCGGCCACGGGCTCGGGCTTCGGCGCGGGCATGATCATCTGCACTAGGTCGGCCGGAGCGGGCTTTTCCTTAAGTATTTGCTCGCGGTAGAGCTTCGCCATGCGCTCGTTTTCGGCCTGCTTCAGTTTCTCGTCGCGAGCGCGCTTCTTTTCCTCGCGCGCGGTTTTGGCGATGCCGAGATCGTCGAGATCGTGCTGCTTGGCGTGATTCACGTCTTCGGCGCGCAATACCAGCGAGTGATCCTGGGTCACCAGGTTCACCTTCTTGCCGCCCGCGACGATCTCATGCCGGCCGTGCTCTTCGTACCACTTGGTGAGCGTCGCGGTCATGTGCATCTTTTCGATGATGTTCCGCCAGCCCACGCCGGTGTTGTAGGCGCAGAACGAAATCTCGCCTTCCTGCGTGGCGTAGGGGATGATGCACTGCTCGGTACGCCTGAAATCGTAGTTGAAAAGATCCTGGAACCACATGCCGGCCACGAACAGGAAGTTCCAACGGTCGTTACGGCGCTTGGTGATGTCTTCGATGGTGCGGTCGCCCGTCACCTTGCCGTAGCCGCCGCTCTGCGCTTTGGGCGTCATGCCGAAGCACTTGTCGAACTTGGCGATCAGGTCGGTCAGTTTGAAATGCGTGGGCGATTTGAACGGGTTGTAATTGTGCAGCAGCGCCAGGCTGACGCCCATCACGTTCATCCAGCGGCTGGTGCGCGCGGCGTCATTGATGCGCGCGATATCTTTCGCCAGACGGTCGGCATTGAGGAACGCGGTGACGGGCACCGCCTCCTTGGTTTCCTTGTCGCACATCACCGCCATGCCGATCCCGCAGTTGGGATGACAGCCGCAGCTCAGTTGACCCCAATCGGCCGACGGACCGTGCACCAGGTCGGCGAAATCGGAGAAGGTGCTCATGAATGAAATGGGGAACCAATCGCGCACGGGTTCGCCGAGCCCGGTCTGATTCTTCACGTCGTGCGCCAGATGCGACAGCGTGTAGCGCTGGGCCTGGCGGCGATCGTCGGTTACGGCCTCGTCGCGGCCAGTGAAAGATACCGGCTGGAAGCTGAGGAATGGGATCTTCTTCGGATTATCGAGAGCGAAGCGCACCACCGCGCCCACCTGCTCGTTATTGATGCCGTTGATGATGGTGATGACGGGCACGATGTCGACGCCCGCTTTCCACAGGTTTTCGATGGCGCGCAGCTTTACGTCGAACAGGTTGCCGACCGCGCGGTGTGAATTGGCTTCGTTGCCGATACCGTCGAACTGCAGGTAAGCGTAGCGCAAGCCGGCTTCGGCGGCCTGTTTGCAAAACTCGGGGCTCTTGGCGAATTCGATGCCGTTGGTCGCGGCCTGCACGCTGTTGTAGCCGACTTTGCGCGAGTAGCGGACGGCGTCCAGGAAGTAGGGCGAAAGCGTCGGCTCGCCGCCTGAGAACTGAACGGACATCTGGCGCCGCGGCTTGATGGAAATGGCGTTGTCGAGCAGCGTCTGGATGTCTTCCCAGGTCAGCTCGTGCACGAAGCCCACTTGATTGGCGTCCATGAAACACGGATCGCACATCATGTTGCAGCGGTTCGTGAGATCGATGGTCAGCACCGATCCGCGACCGTGCGTTACCGTCGAAG
>JBKQHJ010000102.1:0-6574 GCA_052148835.1 Bryobacteraceae bacterium | reverse complement strand
TCGTGGTGCATCCGGACGGCGGCATCTGGTTTACCGATCCGATCTACGGCATCCGCGGCTACTACGAAGGTTTCAAGGGCGATTCGGAAATCAAGGAAGCTGTGTACCGGGTGGATGGGAAAAGCGGGCAGATGGACAAGGTCACCGACGAGTTGAACGAGCCGAACGGAATCTGCTTTTCGCCCGACTACAAGAAGGTTTACATTTGCGACACAGGCACGGGCCGCGAGATCCGCGTGTACGACATCGACGGCAAAACGCTGCGCAATAGCAAGCGGTTTGTGCAGTTGGATGTTCCCGGCGACGGGGGGCCAGCCGCTGCCGACGGGATTCGTTGCGACATTGACGGCAATGTTTGGGCCGGCGCGCGGCCGGGCGTGCAAGTGATTGCGCCCAATGGCGAACGCATCGGCATGATCCGGCTGCCGGAAAACTGCGCCAACATTTGTTTCGGAGGAACGCGCCGAAACCGGCTTTTTATGGCCGCTAGCCAATCGCTTTACGCGGTGTATGTGGATACGGTGGGGGCGCACATCGCGTAGGCTATAAACAGAAGATCCAATGAAGCGGCAGCGACTCATGATTCTCGGTTTGCTCTGCACGGCTTTGATGTTGGCGGCCGCGAGTGATGCAGGACCGGGGATCGGAAGCCGTTTCTTAGAGGGCCGACTCAAGGTCGGCCCGAAGGGCGCAGTGGTCCTGCAACAGGGCTCAAAAACGCAGTTGAACGAGTTGCAGGAGCGTAACGATGCCTTTCGCAAACTGGGCTTGCTAGCCACGACGGTCGACGGACCCGGTTCGGGTTGGATCGTGTTGGATGCCAAGAGCATCGTCGTCGCCAAGTACGACCCGAGCTACACGTTCGCCGCCATTTTGGTCCACCAGTTCCGATGGACTCCACCGGATCCGGTTGAAGTGGAAGGCAAACAGCTCACGGCGACGATTGGTGCTAGCAACTCTACCGTGGCGCCGGGCCAGCGAGTGGCGCTGACGCTCGACATCCAGCTCCAACCGAGTATGCACGTATACGCGCCGGGCGTGGAAGGCTATATTCCGATCGATTGGAACATGCAGGATTCGGGCGCTGTGCAGGTGCGCGCGGCGGTGTTCCCTCGCGCCGAAAAGCTATACCTGAAGGCCATTGATGAGACCGTGCCCGCTTACCGCGATCATTTTCGCCTGATCCGGGATCTTACAATCGGCGCCGGCGCTGCGGGACGATTTATGGTGGATGGATCGCTGCGCTATCAGGCGTGCGACGATCGGGTCTGCTATATTCCCCAGACGCTCGCGTTGCATTGGACGTTCGAGTTATCTTCGGTAAGACAAAGACCTTAGGCTGTACGCTCCGGTACCTGCCGTACGTCAATTAGTACTGGCAGTCATTGGCGGGCCAACCCCCTGTTTGGTAGGTTAGGTGAGGAGATCCAAACGGCATGAAAGTATCGATCATCGGGACCGGCTACGTGGGTTTGACCACCGGTGTGTGTCTCGGATACCTGGGACACAAGGTGACTTGCATCGATTCCGATCAAAAGAAGATCGGAATGCTGCAGGCGGGTAAGACGCCCATCTACGAGCCCTTTCTGACGGAACTGATGGCGGCGGCGCAGCACAATCTGCAATTTTGTACCGAGTATAAGGGCGCGGTCCAGGACGCCGACGTGATCTTCATCGCGGTGGGCACGCCCCCTTCGGCGGACGGCAGCCCGGATTTGAAATATTTGCGGGCCGCGGCGCAAGGAATCGGACAGTATTACGACGGCGACTTTCTGGTGGTGGTGAATAAATCGACGGTGCCGATCGGCAGCGGAAATTGGGTGGGCTCGCTGGTGCGCGACTCCTACGAGCAGCACCATGGGCACAAGGCGAACGGGCACTTCTCGGTGGCATCGAATCCGGAATTCCTGCGTGAGGGTTCGGCGCTGCACGACAGTCTGTATGCGGATCGCGTGGTCATCGGCGCCGATAACGACCGCGCCTTGGAGGTGCTGTACTCGCTGTACCGCCCCATCCTGGATCAGACGTTTGTGGCGCCTCCCTTCCTGCCGCGGCCCGAGGGCCTGGGCGCGGTGCCGCTCATTGCAACCGATCTGGCTTCGGCCGAGTTGATCAAGTATGCCGCCAATGCATTTCTGGCAACAAAGATTTCCTACATCAATGAAATCGGGCAGTTGGCCGAGAAGGTGGGCGCCGATATTTCACAAGTGGCCAAGGGAATCGGCCTGGACGCTCGCATCGGAACGCGCTTCTTGCAAGCCGGCATCGGATGGGGCGGCTCCTGCTTCGGCAAGGACACTTCGGCCCTGGTGGCGACCGCGCGGGAATACAACATCGGCATGCCGATCGTCGAAGCGGCGCGCGAAGTCAACCGGCGGCAGCGCGAGCGGGTAGTGGAAAAGCTGCTGGGCGAATTGAAGATCCTGAAGGGCCGCACGATCGGTCTGCTCGGTTTAGCCTTTAAGCCCAACACCGACGATTTGCGCGAAGCACCAGCGGTCGATATCGCCCGCAAACTGCTGGAACGCGGGTGTAAGGTCAAGGTCCACGATCCGGTGGCGCTCAATAAATTTGAACTCGAGTATCCCGACTTGGCCGTGGTGCATTGTCAATCACCTGAAGAAGTAGCCGACGACGTGGACGCGCTGGTGCTGGTTACCGAGTGGCAGGAATATCGCGAACTGGACTGGGAAGCGATGGCTGGCCGGATGCGCGCGCCGCTGGTGCTGGACGGGCGCAACGCACTGGATCGGGCCGGGCTGGAGCGCATCGGCTTCCGCTATTTGAGCGTGGTGTAAGAGGCGGACGACCGCTTCCTTTGGGCGCGGCTCACTCGGAATCCGGGTACGGCAGGTAAGCCATCAGGCAATCGACATTTGCGCGGGTGTGTTAGCCGGCGACCGTTCCTCACGACGCGTCAGGCGCCTGGGGCGGCCGAGCAAGAATCCTTGCACTTCGTCGCAACCGAGACTGCGCAGAATTTCCAGCTGGGCGGCGGTTTCAACGCCTTCCACGATCACCCGCTTGCCGATGCTGTGCGCGAGCGAAATCATGCCGTGGATCAGAGGCACGGCGGCATCGTTCTCGCCGATCTGCGCGACAAAGCAGCGATCGATCTTGAGGATGTCGATCGGAAGTCTGGGAAGATAACCGAGCGACGAGTAGCCGGTGCCAAAGTCGTCCACCGAGAGCCGGATGCCGTGCTCGCGCAACTTAGCCATTTTCTGGATGGCGCTGTCGATATCATGCATCACGATGGACTCGGTGAGTTCCAAATCCAGCAGATTGCCGGTCAGCCTGGTGTCGCGCAGTACGCCGAGGACAGTATCGACAAAGTCCGGGCGGGCAAACTGCAACGGTGAGACATTGACGGCGACGCGCACCATGGCCTTTCCATGAGCCTGCCACCAGCAGCATTGGCGGCACGCCTCGCCCAGCACCCATTCACCCAGCCGAATAATGAGACCGGTTTCTTCGGCCAGGGGGATGAATTGATTGGGAGACAGGAGCCCGAGCCTGGGATGAGGCCAGCGCGACAAAGCTTCGTAGGCGGTCTGCCGGTTGTCGCCCACCGAGTACACGGCCTGATACTCCAGGCGCAGCTCCCCGCGGTCGAGCGCGTGGCGCAAATCGGTCTCCATTTCGAGCCGTGCTTGGAAAGCGGCGCCCAGTGCCGGCCGGTAGAAGCGGATCCGATCTTTGCCCGATTTTTTGGCTTCATACATCGCAGCGTCGGCGTTGCGGCGCAAAGTACTTACGTCCGTTCCGTCTCTGGGATAGATGCTGATCCCCATGCTGGCGGTGATGACGAGTTCGTGGTGGGCGACAAAGAATGGATCGCGCAGCGCGGCGCCTAAGCGCTCGGCGACACTCAGGGCCACTTGATCGTCGGTGACGCCGTTGGCCACCAGCATGAATTCATCGCCTCCCATGCGGGCCAACAGATCTCCGTGGCGGAGGCTGGCGCCGAGACGCAGGGAAACCTGTTGCAGAAGAGCGTCGGCGGCCTCGTGCCCCAGGGTGTCGTTGACGAACTTGAATCCATCCAAGTCCACAAAGATGACCGCCATTCCCGAGGCGGCGCGGGAGGCATTTATAATGCTTTCGGCCAAGGCGTCGGAGAGCAGCCGGCGATTGGGCAATCCGGTCAAGTGGTCATGCAAGGCCCGGTATGCCATTTCTGTTTCCGACTGCTTGAGAGCGCTGATGTCTCTGGCGATGATGGCCGATCCGGTGACCTGCCCATCGGATTTGCGAATGGGAGAAATGCTCAGCAATACGGGAACCTGGCTGCCGTCCATGCGCCGGAAAGATGCTTCATCCAGCCGTGAGGACTGCCCCTGATGGATTTGCGAGACAAGCTCTCCGGCCAGATCGGGGGACGACAACAGGGTGGCAACCGGCAGAGCGCGCGCCTGGCTGGCCGCGTAGCCGAGAAGCTTTTGTGCTCCATCGTTCCAAGTGGTGACGGCGCCGCAAGTGTCGGTTGCGATGATGGCGTCCTGGGAGCACTGCACGATGGCCGCCAATTGCGACACCGCCTCTTCGGCGAGCTTTTTCTCCGTGATGTCGGTTACCAGGCCGATCATCTTATGAGGTTCGCCCGGGGCATTGCGAATCGCCTGCGCGCGAAGGGAGTAGTGATAGACCTTTCCGTTCCGGCCAGCGACCCGGTACTCGCTGCTGTACCGCTCTCCGCTCTGAATGTAGCGGGCGAATTCCGGAAGAATCCGTTCCAGGTCCTCCGGGTAAACCAGGCTCTTCCAAGCTTCGTAGGTGAGGGGCATCGGCCAGCCTCCCAAGAGCTGACCGGCCGGCCCAAACACTTCCACTTGCCCGGTGCGCAGGTCCCATTCGTAAATCATGTCGCTGGCGTTTTCAGCTGCGATTCGAAAACGCTCCTCCGAGGTCCGCAGCGCATCCTCGGCTTGTTTTCGCTCGGTAATGTCCTCCGTAAATACGATGATTGTTGGCGGCCCAGTGTCCTCACCGGGTACGGTGATACTGGTTCGGACCCAGACCACGCCTCCATCTTTTCGAAGCAGACGGACTTCGTTGACCGAGCTGCCAAGTTGGCCCGTCAGAATCTGCTGGAACATTTCCAGCCGCGCGGCGCGGTCTTCGGGATACATCGCTGCGCTGAAGTGCATCTGACAAAGCTCACGCTCCTCATAGCCGGTCATCCGGCAGAGCGCCCGGTTGGCGTAAACGAACACCCCCTGGCGGTCGATCATGGCCATTCCAATCGCGGCGTGGTCGAAGGCGGCGCGAAAGCGGCTTTCGCAGTCCAGCAGGCCACTTTTGCCAGATGTCGGCCCCATGCTGGTGCTTATCGGCCACTCGGGTTAATGTTTGAGGCGCGTCCAGACCGGCCGTCCAGCGAGGTAAACGGCTTCCACCAACGGTGCGCCGAAAAAGTAGGCAGTCTCGCGATAATCGCCGCAATCGTGAATCACAAAGTCAGCTCGTTTACCGGTTTCGAGCGAGCCGATTTCGTGTCCCTGGCCGAGACTGCAGGCCGCATTGATGGTCGCGGCGGTGATCGCCTCGGCGGGCGTCATCTTCATCTGGGTGCACGCCAAGGACAGAATCATCGGCATGGAGGGCGTAGGTGAAGACCCCGGGTTGAAGTCCGTGGCAAGTACGACGGCCAAGCCCGATTGGATCATCTCCCGAGCGGCGGGGTAATGGCTAGAACCGAGCGCATAGACCGATCCGGGAAGCAGCACCGGTTGCACGCCCGCCGAGTGGAGCGCCAGGATGCCGCGAGCGCCGGTGTGCTCCAAATGATCGGCTGTGGCCGCGCGCAGTTCAGCGGCCAACGCGGCGCCGCCGGAATCGGAAAGCTGGTCGGCATGCATGCGCAAACCGAGCCCGAGCGAGCGGCCAGCAGACAAGACGCGGCGGCTTTCTTCGATGGAAAAGATACCGGGTTCGCAGAAGATGTCGCAATACTTAGCTAGTTGGCTGTTGGCAACGGCAGGCAGCATCTCGTGGATCACGAGATCTACATACTCCGACGGCCGGCCGCGATACTCATCCGGGATTTCGTGCGCGCCGAGGAAGGTCGGCACGCATCGAATGTCTTCCAAGCGGCCGATCACCCGCAGGATTTTGCACTCGTCCTCGAGCGTGAGCCCGTATCCGGATTTCGCTTCAATGGTTGTGGTTCCCCCGGCGTGAAACCAACCGACGTAGCGGCGGGCTGCGTCAAGAAGTTGGTCTTCGGTGGCGGCGCGGGTGGCGCGCACGGTAGAACGGATGCCACCGCCAGCCGCTGCGATCTCGGCGTAACTCGCGCCCTGGCTGCGTTGCTCGAATTCAGCAGCTCGATTGCCGGCAAAAACCGGGTGCGTGTGCGCATCCACGAATCCAGGCAGCACGACGCGCCGCCCGGCGTCGACCACCGAATCGCTCGCGCCGATCAGAGGCTCGATTTCCGCGCGCGTGCCAACGTGAACGATGCGGCCGTGTTCGATCAGCAATGCGCCATCGGCGATAAACGCGAGTTCGCGCCAGGCACGTCCCACACCGGGACCGGCCGGGCCCGCGAGCGTCACCAGTTGCGCGCAAT
>JBKQHJ010000101.1:0-25133 GCA_052148835.1 Bryobacteraceae bacterium | reverse complement strand
TGGGCTCCTGGCGGCGCATGTACATCATCGTACTTTGCTACCTGGCGTTCCTCATCGCCGGCTTTTACCTCTTCACTAAAGTTTTCGCTTCATGAGACCGCTCGATTGGGTGGTGATGTTCTCGTGGCTCGCCTTCATCGTCAGCTACGGTTTGTATCGCGGCCGCGGCAGCAGCACCATGAACAAATATCTTCTGGCGGGCAAGTCGATGCCGTGGTACGCCATGGGCCTCTCCATCATGGCGACGCAGGCCAGCGCCATTACCTTCATCTCCACCACCGGCCAATGTTATACCGACGGCATGCGCTTCGTGCAGTTCTATTTCGGACTGCCCATCGCGATGGTGATCCTATGCGCCACCGCCGTTCCCATTTTCCATCGCGCCAACGTCTACACCGCCTACGAGTATCTCGAGCATCGCTTCGACTCGAAGACGCGCTCCTTGGTGAGCCTGATTTTCCTGATCCAGCGCGGTTTGGCCTCAGGCCTTTCGCTTTACGCGCCCGCTGTAGTTCTTTCCGTGATCCTCGGCTGGTCCGATCGCACCACCACCATCTTGATGGGCGTCCTCATCATGACCTACATCTCTTTCGGCGGCATCAAAGCTGTTACTTGGGCCGACGTCCAGCAAATGTCGCTGATCCTGTGCGGGCTCGTGTTGGCGATGGTGCTGGCCGTTCATCTGCTGCCGCACAATGTGTCTTTCGGCGATGCTGTTTCGCTGGCCGGCGCGGCCGGTCGCCTGAACGCAGTCACCACGCACTTCGATTGGAACGATCGCTACAACATCTGGAGCGGCTTGATCGGCGGAATGTTCCTGGCGCTCGCCTACTTCGGTTGCGATCAGTCGCAGGTGCAGCGCTACCTCACCGGAAAATCGGTGGCCCACAGCCGTCTCAGCCTGCTGCTCAATGCGACCGCCAAAATCCCGATGCAGTTCTTCATCCTCTTCATCGGCGCGATGGTGTTTGTGTTCTACATTTTTGAACGGCCACCCGTTTTGTTCCAGCCCGTGGAGCTGAAGAAAGTTGAGAACGACGCACGATTCCCAGCCGTGGAGCGCCGCTGGGAGCAAGCTTTCGCGCATCGTCGCGATGCCGCGGACGAATTCCTGCAGGCGAACCGATCCGGTGATTCTGCCGCGCGCACGGCTAGCATCCAGCGTTACCGCAATGCGCAACAAGAGTTGAACGACGCGCACGTCGCGGGCGAGCGCTTAGTTGGAAGAGAATTCGACGACACCAATTACATCTTCTTGTCGTTTGTCACGCGCTATCTTCCGGTGGGCGTCGTCGGGCTTCTGGTCGCGGTCATCTTTTCAGCGGCCATGTCTTCGACCTCCGGCGAGATCAATTCGCTCTCGGCCGTTACCGTGATCGACATCTACCGGCGTCACATCAAACCTGACGCGTCCGACCGTCATTACTTGATCGCCTCGCGCGTCGCTACCGTTTTTTGGGGCTGCTTCGCGATGGGCTTCGCGCAATACGGCAAGAATTTCGGCGCGTTGATCCAAGCCGTGAACGTGATCGGATCGCTGTTTTACGGCGGACTGCTCGGCGTGTTCGTGCTCGCGTTCTTCTTCCGCGGCGTGGGAGCAAACGGTGCGTTTGTCGGCGTGATCGCGGGAGAAGCAGCCATTTTCGCCGCCAACCTGTTCACCAATATTTCGTTCCTTTGGTACAACGTGATCGGCTGTGTGGTGGTGATAATCGTTGCCCTCGCCGTTTCGCGCATTTTCGACCAAACTCCTGGCAGCCGGACGCTTGATTTCAGAAACGCTGCTGATAGCGCGCGCTGATTCGCGAAAGAGCCGCTGCGTAATCTAAGCGCGTCTCATTGAAGTCAGCCCACTCGAATGGATAAGGCGCTGCATTGGTCGCTTTGAATCGCAAGATCAGAAACTCGTCGAATTCGGGCGCGGCCAAAGCTTGTAGCCGCCGGGCAGCCTCGGGAGCTTCCTGCGCGGGATGCAGAAATCCGTCCTTTCCGGTCGTCGGAAACGGCCGATTGCCTTCATAACCGATCGTGCTCTCCGCCTCGTTCACGCCGACGATGGCAATGCAAATCGGATGTCCGCCTCCTCGGCGGAATTGGACTACCTGGTTTCTCAGATCGTTAATCACTCGATCGATTTGCTTGATCATGGCCTTCGCGAGTACCTTTATCTCGATGCCGATCTCAACCGTGGCTATCGGTCCTCTTCCAACCTGATAGCCCGGATCGAGAATCGCAATCTCGCCTGGAATGATCTCGCCGAACGTTCCGTCACCGCGGCGAGCCGCGACACCACGGCGCCGGTTTTGAACGTTTAGTACGCGATCTCTGCGGGTGAGGACCGCACCGACGAATTTCGGAGATCGTTGAACTGTGATCAAATCTTCGTAGAGATGCATCGCCACGAAGTCGCCCTGATTGGAGGCTCGATGTTTGTAGATCTTACCTTCAAAGAGACGCCGGAACTGGGTGAGTAGCCGATACTCGTTTTGTGGCGTCACCGTCAAATAAGACCTCGGTCTCCGTGGCGCCAACCAGCCGAGGTTCGCGTGCGTTCTGCATCACGCGCCGCCGGGCGATCTCGATATATGCTGGCTCGACTTCGTTGGCGATCGAATTCCTTCCCGCGATGATAGCAGCTTGAGACGTTGAACCCGTGCCTGCGAATGGATCCAGCACCGTATCACCGGCGAACGAAAAGAGTTTAATGAGCCGCTCAGCAAGCTCTACTGGATAAGGAGCTGGATGGCCCCCGCGAGTGGAAGCGCCACGGAGATCCGACCAGATAGAACGCTGCCAGGTCTGCATCTCTTCGCGCGTGAGCATCGAAAGCGCTTTCTGGATCATGGGAGCCGAACGATATTCGCCGCCTTTGCGAAGAAACAGAATGTACTCGATGTCATTCTTGATGATGCCGCCCGGCTGATACGGTTTGCCATAGAATCCAGCGCCATTTCCCTGCGCTTCCATCGCTCCATTAGCGATCTTGTGCCAAAGGATGGGCATCAGACAATCCAAACCAAGTTTACGCGCCCGAACCTGAATGTCGGCATGAAGGGGCACTAAGTGATGCCGGCCGCCCTGCTTGCGCGGGATGCAAACATCTCCGACAACACAGCAGATCCGGCCCCCTCCGACCAGTATGCGAGCGCATTCACGCCAGACGCGATCCAGTTCGGTTAGGAAATGCTCGTAGTCCTCGAAATGGCCCATCTGGCTGTCGTTGCCTCCTGCGTACTCCTTCAGAGTCCAGTAGGGCGGAGAGGTAACTACCAGGTGAACCGAGCGGTCTGGCACCCAGCTTAGGTTGCGAGCGTCGCCAAGATGCAAGCGGTGTGTCGTTCGATTGTATGGTTCGGGCCACGGCACCTCGCGGTAATAACGATTGGCTTCCAGAAGCGCCTGCAGGCCCTCCGGTGTGTTGTCTTCCACTGAAAGCGATGGCTTCCGAAGTCTTGCCCGCTTCGAAGGAGTGCTCGCGAAGAGGCCAGCCTGGAGAGGATGCACGTTGCGTTTGGCCTTCGCTTGTCTGCTGTCCACTGGTGCTTGACCGAATTTCAACTTCGAGCTTAAAGAGATTGTATCGTTCCTGGTTGTGGCTTCGCTCATCATTTTTCTTATCGGTTCTTATCGATAAACGAAGATGGCAACAACCTGAGGATCGTTGTCTCGGCTTACAGCAACTCCGCCATACTAAAAAAGAACGGAATCTCCACCGCCGCCGTCTCCGGCGCATCCGACCCATGCACCGCATTCCGCTCGATATTGTGCGCGAACTTCTTCCGCACCGTACCTTCTTGCGCCTTCTCAGGGTTGGTCGCCCCCATCACTTCTCGCCAATGCTTGATCGCGTTCTCGCGCTCCAGCACCAGCACCACCACCGGACCTTCCGTCATGAACGTCACCAGCCCGGTGAAAAACGGCCGCTCCCGGTGGACGTCGTAAAAGCCCTCGGCCTGTTGCTTGGAAAGCCGCGTCATCTTCATTCCGCGAATCCGAAATCCGGCATGCTCGATCATCGCGAGAATCTGCCCCGCGTGCCCTGCCGCAACCGCATCCGGCTTGATGATTGCAAATGTCTGTTCGATTGCCATGTTCGATATCGTCGCCGCCCCGCTTGGACCACAAGCTACAGCCGGCTCTTGACCTTTTCTCCAATTTCGGCGGGAGTCGCGCACACCGTAATGCCCGCCTCCTTCATCGCCTTCATTTTGTCTTCCGCTTTTCCCGAGCCGCCCGAAATGATCGCTCCCGCATGGCCCATGCGGCGGCCCGGCGGCGCCGTCTGCCCCGCGATAAATCCCACCACTGGCTTCTTGACATGCGTCTTGATGTACTCCGCGGCCGTCTCCTCCGCGTTTCCGCCGATCTCGCCGATCATCACGATGGCATGCGTGTCCGCGTCTTCGTTGAATAGTTGGATCGCGTCCAGAAAAGTCGTGCCGATGATCGGATCGCCGCCAATTCCGATGCAAGTGGATTGCCCGATTCCAAGCTTCGTCAGTTGCCCCACCGCTTCGTAGGTCAGCGTGCCCGAACGCGACACCACGCCCACGTGTCCTTGTTTGTGAATCGGCGCTGGCATGATTCCGATCTTGCACTTTCCCGGTGAAATAATGCCCGGACAGTTCGGCCCGATCAGCCGCGTCGGCGATCCCTTCATGAATTCGCGAGCCTGCACCATATCCGCGGTCGGAATTCCTTCCGTGATGCACACCACCAGCGCCACGCCCGCGTCCACCGCCTCCATGATGGCGTCCGCGGCATAAGGCGGCGGAACAAAAATTACCGACGCGTTCGCGCCCGTCTGCTTCACCGCATCCACCACGGTGTTGAATACCGGCAGCCCCAAATGCATCAGGCCGCCCTTGCCCGGCGTCACGCCACCCACTACTTTAGTCCCGTAATCGATCGCCGCCTGCGCGTGAAAGCTCGCCTCGCGTCCCGTGAAGCCTTGAAACAAAACTCGCGTGTTTTGATCTACCAGGACGCTCATGCCTTCACTCCCGCCTGCACTCCCTTGGCCGCCTTCACCACTTTCTCCGCCGCATCGCGCATCCCATCCGCCACCGTGAAGTTGAAGCCAGATGTTTTCAAGATCTCCTGCCCTTTTTCGACGTTGGTGCCTTCCATGCGAACCACGATCGGCGCCGTCACCTTCAGCTCGCGCGCTGCGTTCACCACGCCTGTCGCCAGCACGTCGCAGCGCAGAATGCCGCCGAAAATATTGATCAGCACCGCTTTCACGCCGGCGTCCGACAGCAGAATACGAAACGCGTTCTTGATCTGCTCGGCGTTCGCGCCGCCGCCCACGTCCAGGAAATTCGCCGGACTCCCGCCCGCATACTTCACGATGTCCATGGTCGCCATCGCGAGGCCCGCCCCGTTCACCATGCACGCGATGTCGCCGTCCAGCTTGATGTAGTTCAGGCTGAAGCGCGACGCCTCCACTTCCAGCGGATCTTCTTCGTTCAAGTCGCGCAGGTCGAGTAGATCCTTGTGCCGGTAGAGCGCGTTATCGTCCAGGTTGAACTTGGCGTCCAGCGCGTACACTTTACCGTCCTCGCAAACAATGAACGGGTTTATCTCGGCGAGCGAAGCGTCCACGGCATCGTACGCCTTCGCCAGTCCAATCATCGCCGCGACAGCCGCGTTCGCGCTTTCCGACGCCACGCCCATTCCAAACGTCATGCTGCGAGCCTGAAACGGCGCCAGTCCATACCCCGGCTCCAGCGCTTCTTTCAAGATCAGCTCGGGCGATTTCGCCGCTACCTCTTCGATCTCCATGCCGCCCGCCGCCGACGCCATGAACACCGGTTTGCCTTGCGCGCGATCCAGCACAATGCCGAGATAAAGTTCTCGAGCGATCGGCAGCGTCTCTTCCACCAGCAAGCGCTGCACGATGCGTCCCTCGGGCCCGGTCTGATGCGTCACCAGCCGCATGCCCAGCATCTTTTTCGCGATCTCGGCCGCTTCTGAGGCGTCCTTCGCTACCTTGACGCCGCCGCCTTTCCCGCGCCCGCCCGCGTGAATCTGCGCCTTCACCACCACGCTGCCGCCGATTTTCTTGGCCGCCGCTTCCGCCTCATCCACCGTGAACGCCACTTCGCCCCGAGGCACAGGGACTCCGTGTTTGGCCAAGATCGCCTTGGCCTGATACTCGTGAATTTTCATGGGATCAAAAGGTTAGTTTACCCTATCGCGCCCCGCCGCCAGACGGTGGGTCAGTTACTTCGCGGATACGAACTTCGACGCGTCGGAGAGTACACGTCAAAGCCCACATAGCGTCGGATTGACGGAAGCAGGAAAATAGTCTTGGGTGCCGCGCATGCATCTAGTTACACTGGTGACGAGTGCCTCAAAACCAAGATGGTGGGAGCCATGCCGATCGGCAATTGGAGCCGTTTGCGCCCTTGATCGGTCAGAAAGCAGAGGGATGCCGGCTCGGATACGGCTCGGTGCTGTTTCTCGAGTTTGGCGAGCCTCAACCTCTCGGCGATCAGCGAAGGCATCACGCTTCGGGCGAATGGAGTCTTTGGTGTGACCAAATCCTTTGGCGGATCGAGCAAGGAGATCGAATTTTGGCTGGGTCTGAAGACGATAGATCAACAATGGAAAACGCTATCGAACAGATTAATGGCTGTGCTCTCGTCTCTGGAGAAATATCCCCATCGACCGGCGACTCGCGGCTGGAGTTTACGGACAAGATCGTGCTGAAGACGTTTGTTCTGACGTCCGAAGAAGACGCACGTTGGAACCTCAAACACGGGCAAAATGATGCCGCGCTCTTGGGCCCAAATCTGGTTCCGAGCGAAACCGACGACCCTCCGGCTGATAGCGACCCTCAACCATGAAACAGCAAGACACGGAGACACTACAGGAATTTTCACGAATCCTCTGGGGCACCTACGTGTGGCAAGTAAGGCTGAACATTCAATATCGCTTTGAAAAAGGCTACTCGCCACAGGACCTGGATGAGTTCTGCCTGGATTTCCATGAGCCTCTTGCAGTTCCGGAGAAGGTTAGGACACATCGGAAGGTCGGGTCTCTCTGGATCAATGTCCGTAACTCTGGAGCACGGCTAGAGCGGAGCGGCAAAACTCTCGTTGCCAGCAGCGATTCCGTCCCAAAGGTCCTGGACCACCTCTCCAAGATGGTGGGAAAGCAGTTGGTCAGCATTGAGATTCGGCCCCCCGCAGGCGACACACGCTTTCTCTTTAGGGACGACCTCGCCCTGAACTGCTTCCCTGCGAAATCCAGGGACGGCGATACGTGGGCCATCTGTACCGTCGATAACAATCAACTGAAACTAGGACCCGGCTCGCGAGTGACGTACGAGAGTGGCTTGCGCTAGCTCTGTCGCCTTCCTTTATTTGACGATGGAAGACGATGAAATAGGTTATCGCCTACCAAGAAAGATGTGCGTGGCACATTAACGTGAACGGCCGAACCACCTATACCGCGACCCTCGGCAAAAGTCGGTCCATCAAGGCGGTTCAAATTAACCACTGCCCGCCGGCAGGCGTGTCATACAATAGTAATAATGAGGTGGAGTCAAACCCGGCACCTGGCCGAGGCATTCGCGTTTTCCTTTCTGGTGATCGCTTACATCTGGCTGCGGCCTCTATGGTGGTCGTGGAGCCTGCTGATTCCGTTGGCTCTGGTTGGCCTGTCGTTCTTTTGGCATTCCGAGACAATGGAATCGCTCGGCCTGAGCCTGCGCGCGTTCGTGGGCGCGGTGGTCGCCTGGCGATGGTACTTGTTAAGTTGCGTTGCTTCTCTCCTCGGGCTGGTATGGATCGAGACCACGACATCGGCGCACGCCGTGTACCGTTGGTGCGGTTATGCGGTTTGGTGCGTATTCCAGCAGCTTTTGCTTCAGAACATGACCTACCGCCGCCTGCGCTCCAGCCTGGGTGCTTCCTGGGGCACATCCAGTATCGCGGGTTTTATGTTCGCCGCGGCGCATCTGCCGAATCCCATCCTGGTGCCCGCGACATTTCTGTGGGGAACCGTTTCCACGCGAATGTTTGAGGCGCGCCCCAGCGTCCCCGTCCTGGGCGTGACACAGGCGCTGCTTTCCGCGATGCTGTACGTTGTCACCCCGGTGGCGCTGAACGGCCAGTTCCGCGTCGGCCCGGGTTATTGGGCGTTTCATTGGCCCATTCTGCACCCTTCACAACTCTCCGCGATTTTCTTTTAACGGCTTTTCAAACGCTTGAACTATAAGCGCTGCTGGACACGCGCGCTCCTATCTTAGGATCGGGGCATCCAAGAGTTCCTCGAAAGCGCAAAGGGTGCGGCGCGTACCACCGAACGAAACGGCAAATTGCCAGCGCCGCACTCCGTTTTGCGCGAAGGTATCTGATGCCGCAACGCCTCGTTCTCACCTATAAGAATTTCGCCGCCCATCAACATATCAGCCACATCGGCCTCGGCGTCTCAGCTCTGAACACTTGCAAGGTGCTGCGCCGCGCGGGCGTCATCGCCGACGTGTGGCCTATCGTCAACTCCAAGGACCTGACCACCCGCTTGGAGCGCGATCCCGCCTCGCATGTTGTCGTCTCCGCCCCCTGGATACCTTCCGTCGACATTCAGGCGCTCGTGCTTGGGAACTCCTCCACGCGCTTCGCCGTCAATTGCCACTCCAACGTAGGTTTCTTGCAAGCCGATTCCAATGGCGTCCGCCTGGTTCGGGAAGCCATGGAAGTGGAAGCCGCCACGCACAATTTTCATCTCGCCGGCAACAGCCAGAAGTTCTGCCGGTGGATCCAATCCGCCTACACTCGGCCGTGCACCTATCTGCCCAACCTTTACTACCTCGACGCGGACTTCCTTCCATGGCGTCCTCTTTATACCGGCGGCACGCTGCGCATCGGCGCTTTCGGCGCCACTCGGCCGCTAAAAAATTTCATGAGCGCTGCCGGCGCCGCGCTCGAAATCACGCATCGCTACAAAGCCAATTTGGAATTGTGGCTATCCGCCGGACGTACCGAGGGCGGCGGCGACACCATCCTGCGCTCCGCGCGCGCCATGCTGGACGGCCTTCCCAACGTCAAGCTCGTCGAGAACGGCTGGCAGTCCTGGCCGAAGTTCCGGCAGAGCGTCGCGCACATGCATCTCTTGATGCAGCCGAGCTACACAGAATCGTTCAACATGGTGACAGCGGATGGCGTCGCCGAAGGCGTCCCTTCCGTGGTTTCGCACGCCATCGACTGGGCGCCCGAGCATTGGAAGGCCATGATGGACGACGTGCTCGACATCGCGCGCGTTGGCCGCTATCTGCTCACCGACCCTTACGCGCCGCAGGAGGGCATCGAAGCTCTGAAGGTCCACAACACCGAAGGTCTTAAGTCTTGGCAGTCTTTCTTAAGTTTCTGATCCGTGTTCATCTGTGTTCATCTGCGGCTAAACAATCAGCATGCAGTCCCCATACGAATAAAACCTGTATCCCGCCTGCACCGCGTGCTCATACGCCTTAATCACAAACTCCCGCCCCGCGAACGCGCACACCAGCATCAGCAGGCTCGATTCCGGCAAATGAAAGTTCGTCAGCATAGCATTCGTCCGTCGAAATTCAAATCCCGGCCGGATGAACAGATCGGTTTCTCCATTGCGCCCCAAGTACAAGCTTTCCACCGCACGCACGCTCGTCGTACCTGCGCAAATCACCCGCCGTGCCGCTCGAATCTTGGCTTCGTTTTGCGAATTTACATGAAATCGCTCCGCGTGCAGTGTCTCCCCCCTCACCGGCTGAAACGTCCCCAGCCCCACATGCAGTGTCACATACGCTATCTCGGCGCCTATCTTGCGGCACGCTTCCAAAACCTCGCCCGTGAAATGCAAACCCGCCGTCGGCGCTGCCACCGACCCGGTTTCGCGCGCAAACACCGTCTGATATCGCTCCCGATCCTCCGCCGAGTCTGCCCTTTTGATATACGGCGGCAGCGGCACATGCCCGACCTTCCCCAGCCACTCGTACAGATTGCCGTCATAGTGAAAATGCAGCGTCCTCTCGCCGAATTCTCCGCGCCCGATCACCTCCGCTTCTACGCCGTCAAACTCCACTCGCTCGCGCGTCCGCATCTTGCGCCCCGGATGCACCAGCGCGGTCCAAGTCTTCGCGTCGTCGCTCATCGGACTCAGCAGCAAGACCTCCACGACGCCCGAAAACCCAACCCGTTTGCCATACAATCGCGAAGGAAAAACCTTCGAATCGTTCAACACCAGGCAATCGCCCGCGCGCAGGAATTGCGGAAATTCGCGGAACGCCCGATCCTCCCAGCTCTGCTTCGCGCGATCCAGCACCAGCATCCGCGACCCGGCGCGATCGGCGAGCGGCTCTTGCGCGATCGACGACTCCGGCAAGTGATAATGAAATTGCGAAAGGTCCAAATCACACCATAGCAAGTGAAAATTCTCGGGATCGAAACTTCGTGCGATGAAACCGCGGCCGCTGTCGTGGAGGATGGAACCACCCTTCTCTCTTCCGTCGTAGCTTCGCAATTCGCCACGCACGGCAAATACGGCGGTGTTGTGCCTGAACTCGCCTCTCGCGAGCATCTGCGCGCCATTGTGCCCGTCGTACGCCGCGCGCTGGAACAAGCTCACACGGATCTGGACAACCTCGCCGCTATCGCGGTTACCGAAGGCCCCGGCTTGGTCGGCTCTCTGCTGGTCGGCATCACCTACGCGAAGGCGCTCTGCTTCACGCGCAACCTGCCGCTCATCGCCGTCAACCACATCGAAGGCCACATTCACGCCGTCATTCTCGAAGCTGGCGCTCAGATCGAGTATCCCGCCGTCGCGCTCGTCGCCTCGGGCGGTCACACGCACCTGTTCGAAGTCCGCGCAGGTTTCCGTTATCGTCTTCTTGGAAAGACGCGCGATGACGCGGCTGGCGAAGCGTACGACAAAGTCGCGAAGCTGCTCGGCTTCGGCTATCCTGGCGGTCCCATCATCGACCAGCTCGCGCCGCACGGCGATTCGCACGCCGTTAAGTTCACGCTCGCGCACATGAAAGGCAACACGCTCGATTTCAGCTTCAGCGGATTGAAAACCGCTGTGCTTCGATGGGTGCAACAACACGATCTGACCGCGGAAATTGAAGCCCGTCGCCGCTCCCCAGGCGCGCCCATTCAGGATTTGCTGGCGCTCACTCCTCAGCCCACGCTCGACCTTCTCGCCTCGTTCCAACACACCGTCATCCAAGAACTGTTGCGCCGTGCCGTCGTCTCGATCGAAGAAATTGGCGCCCGATCGCTCATTGTCTCTGGCGGCGTCGCGTCTAATGTTGGTCTTCGCGCGGCTGCGCGCGCTGCTGGACTCGCGTGTCCCGTATTTTTCCCCACGCCTGCGCTTTCCACCGATAATGCCGCCATGATCGCCGCCGCTGCATTCCCAAAATTCCGTGCTCAAGACTTCGCCGGGTTCGATCTAAAGGCGCAAGCTAACCTCGTGCTTGCCTAGCTTGCCAATAGCCAATCGCGCGCGAGCGTATGCGTGCACCCCTGCTACCATTCAACTGATGGGTCCCAACACAGCGCAAGCCGAGCAGCCGAAAGTTCCGATTGCCGGCGTCCAGAATCTAATCGCCGTCGGATCGGGCAAAGGCGGCGTCGGAAAAACCACTGTCTCCGTGAATCTCGCGGTCGCGCTCTCGCGCATGGGCCACAAAGTCGGCCTTCTCGACGCCGACGTCTATGGCCCCAACGTCCCGCTCATGATGGGCGTCCGCGCCCAGCCGCAGGCCATCGGCGAACGCATCCAGCCTCTCGAGAAAAACGGCCTGCGCATCATGTCCATGGGTTTTCTAAATCCGGGCGACAAGCCGCTGGTTTGGCGCGGCCCCATGTTGCACAGCGTGATCCAGCAATTCCTACGCGGCGTCGATTGGGGCCAGCTCGATTATCTGATCGTGGATCTTCCCCCTGGCACCGGCGACGTGCAGCTCTCGCTCATCCAAACCGCGCCGCTCACCGGCGCCGTCGTCGTCACCACGCCGTCGGAAGTCTCGCTCGAAGATGCGCGCAAAGCTATCCACATGTTTCAGCAGGTGCGTGTGCCGATTTTGGGCCTGGTCGAGAACATGAGCTACTTGCAATGCCCGCACTGCAGCGAGCGCATCGACGTCTTCAGCCACGGTGGAGGCAAAAAGACAGCCGAGGCGATGAATGTTCCA
Source organism: Bryobacteraceae bacterium (assembly GCA_052148835.1). GTDB lineage: Bacteria > Acidobacteriota > Terriglobia > Bryobacterales > Bryobacteraceae > Palsa-89. The sequence goes on along the minus strand of JBKQHJ010000101.1, from coordinate 12,955 downwards.
TTCTTAGGCGAGCTGCCGCTCGATCCCGCGGTTCGTATCGGTGGCGATTCCGGGCAGCCCATTACGCTGGGCGATGCCGGTGCGCCGTTCGTTGCCGTGGCGCGCGAAGTCCAGCGCCGCGCCGCCGAAGAGAGCGGCAAAAGAGGCCCTTCCATTCAGATCGAAGAGTAAACTTCTACCTTCGTTCCCAACTCGCCCCGATAAAATCCCGATTCATCCGCGCGATCACTTCGAGCGAAATCTCCTTGGGACACGCCGCCTCGCATTCGCCGATGTTGGTGCAGCTTCCAAAACCCTCGGCGTTGAACTGCCGGACCATCTTCAGCGCTCGCTGATCCCTTTCCGGCTGACCCTGCGGCAGCAATCCCAAGTGCGCGATCTTTGCGCCGGTAAACAGGGCCGCCGATGCGTTCGGACATGCCGCCACGCAGGCTCCGCAACCAATGCACGCCGCCGCATCCATCGCGCGATCCGCATTCTCTTTCGGAACCAGAACCGTATTTCCATCCGGCGCGCTTCCGGTCGGCACGCTCACGTATCCGCCCGCCGCGATGATCCGATCGAATGCGCCGCTATCCACCACCAGATCCTTGATCACCGGAAACGCCCGCGCGCGCCACGGCTCGATATACAGCTCTTGCCCGTCCTTGAAATGACGCATGCTGAGTTGGCAGACAGTAGTGGCCGGCAGCGGCCCATGCGCGATCCCGTTGATCATGAAGCCGCACGATCCGCAAATCCCCTCGCGGCAATCGTGTTCGAATGCGATCGGTTCTTCGCCCTTCAGGATCAGGCCTTCGTTCACTACGTCCAGCAGTTCCAGCATCGACATGTGCGGATTCACGTCGTTCGCTTCGTAGCGCGTCATTTTGCCAGGCGCATTCGCGCCTTTCTGACGCCAGATATGCAAAATCAGCCGCATTATTTGTAGCTCCGCTGGCTGGGATGCACGTATTCGAACGTCAGCGGCTCCTTATGCAGCTCTTCCCTTAAGCCATGCGCATTTTCCGATCCTTTGTACTCCCACGCCGCCACGTACGAGCACCAATCGTCGTTACGCTGAGCCTCGCCGTCCGCGGTCTGATATTCATCGCGAAAATGTCCGCCGCAGCTTTCCTCGCGTGCCCGTGCGTCGACGCACATCAGCTCCGCCAGCTCAAAGAAATCCGCCACGCGCCCGGCTTTCTCGAGCGATTGATTCAAATCGTCCGCACTCCCGGGAACGTTCACGTCGCGCCAATACTCGCCGCGCAACTCTCGAATCATGCCGATTGCTTCATCCAGTCCCGCGCCCGTCCGCGACATTCCGCAATAGTCCCAAACAATCTTTCCCAGCCGCCTATGAAACGCGTCCACCGTCTGATGTCCGCGAATGCCGAGCAGCATCTTCGTTAGTTCCGCCACCGAGGCTTCCGCGCACTGAAACTTCTCCGCGCGCGCCTCCACCTTTTCGAGCTTGGTCTTCGCGATGTAATCGCCGACGGTATACGGCAGGATGAAGTACCCATCCGACAGCCCCTGCATCAGCGCGCTCGCGCCCAACCGATTCGCGCCATGATCGGAAAAGTTCGCCTCGCCGATCGCGAACAGTCCCGGAATGGTGGTCATCAGGTAGTAATCCACCCACAATCCGCCCATCGTGTAGTGAATCGCCGGATAAATCCGCATCGGCACTTTGTAAGGATCTTCATCCGTGATGCGCTGGTACATCTCGAAAAGATTTCCGTAACGCTCCCGAATGGTATCCACGCCCAGCCGCTGAATCGCATCCGAAAAATCCAGGTAGACTCCGAGGCCGGTCTCGCCCACGCCGCGGCCTTCATCGCACACCGCCTTAGCATTGCGCGACGCCACATCGCGCGGCACCAGATTTCCAAAGCTCGGATAGCGGCGCTCCAGGTAATAATCGCGCTCCGCTTCCGGAATCTGATTCGGCGCGCGTTTGTCGCCCGCCTTCAACGGCACCCAGATCCGGCCGTCGTTGCGCAGCGATTCGCTCATCAACGTCAGCTTCGATTGATAATCCCCCGACACCGGAATGCACGTCGGATGAATCTGAGTGAAGCAGGGATTCGCAAACAGTGCGCCGCGTTTGTGCGCCCGCCAGATGGCCGTGCAGTTCGATCCCTTGGCGTTGGTCGAAAGGTAATAAACGTTTCCGTAGCCGCCTGTTCCCAGCACCACCGCGTCGCCCACATGCGATTCAATTCGTCCGGTCACCAGGTTCCGCGTCACAATCCCGCGCGCACGCCCGTCGATCACCACCAGATCCAGCATCTCCGTGCGCGGGATCATCGTCACACGCCCCTCGTGCACCTGCCGTTCCAACGCCTGATAAGCGCCTAACAGCAATTGCTGCCCGGTCTGCCCACGCGCATAAAAGGTGCGCGACACCTGCGCGCCGCCAAACGACCGGTTGGCCAGCGTCCCTCCATACTCGCGCGCGAACGGCACGCCTTGCGCCACGCATTGATCGATAATGTTCACGCTGATCTGCGCCAGCCGGTAAACGTTTGCTTCGCGCGACCGGAAGTCGCCGCCCTTCACCGTGTCATAGAACAGCCGGAACACGCTGTCGCCGTCGCTGTGATAATTCTTCGCCGCGTTGATGCCGCCCTGCGCCGCGATGCTGTGCGCCCGCCGCGGCGAATCCTGAAAGCAGAAGCACTTCACGTTGTAGCCCAGCTCGCCCAGCGTGGCCGCGGCCGACGCTCCCGCCAGTCCCGAGCCCACCACCAAAACGGTGTGCTTGCGCTTGTTCGCCGGATTCACCAGCTTCATCTCGAAGCGCGCCTGATCCCACAGCTTCTCGATCTCGCCCAACGGCACGCGTGCATCTAATTGCATCCCTACCTCACCCATCCCGATAGCACCGCGACGGGAATCGAAATGTTCCCGACCGCGATCAATGTCGCCACCACCGCCGCGCCCTTCCGCAGCAGCGGCGTGTAGCGCGGGTGTGCGATCCCGAGCGATTGAAACATGCTCCATAGCCCGTGATACAGGTGCAGGCACAGCAGCAGCATCGCAATAATGTAGAACACCGCCACTGGAATCACCTGAAAGCTCGCTACCACGTTCCCGTAAACATTGCCCGGTTCATAATGCGGATTCACCTTGCCGAACGTGAAGTCGAGCAGATGATAAATGACGAACGCCAGAATGATCGGCCCGCTCCAGTACATGGTGCGCGATGCGTACGACGATCCGGTCGCCTTTTTCTTCTGGTATCCCACCGGCCGCGCGGTGATGTTGCGCGCCGCGAGTTGCACTGACGACCAGATGTGCAACAACACCATCGTGAGCAACACCACCCTCACGGCCCACAGCAGGGGAGGCTCGGTACGCAGCAACACCGCATACCCGTTCAGCTTTTCCGGACCTTCATAAATCTGAAGATTGCCGATCAGATGTCCTAGAACGAATAGAAAGAGGATGCAGCCGCTCACGGCCATCACTGCCTTCTTGCCTGTCGTTGAGTTGTAAAAGTGTTGTGGAACTACCGCTGCACCCATCCACTTCTTAGGTTAACGCCTCCGGCGCATAAACCGGTACGCGATGTAGGCTGCAATGAGCACGCCCGCTATCGCCGAGGCCAGCTTGAGATTGTGCTCCACCGCGCCCAGAATCTGCTCCCACCTCGCGCCGAAGTGGTAACCGATAAAGAGAAACGTGCTGACCCACAGCAGCGCGCCCGAATATGCGAAAACCGCGAATCCGGGATATTCCAGCTTCGTGGTGCCCGCTACGATGGCCGTGAAGTGCCGCACGCCAGGCACAAAATAGCCGATCATCAAAGCCCAATGCCCGATCCGGTTGAACCAGTCGTGCACCCACCGGATCTGCTCGTCGCGAATATGCAGCACCTTTCCGGCGCGTGAGTGCAGAAACTTCCATCCCAGCGTGCGGCCGATGACGTAGCTGCAGGTGATGCCGCACATGCTTCCCACCAATGCGCTCGCAAACGTGGGACCCGCGTGTAGCTGGCCCCGATAGATCAGAAAGCCGCAGCTTGTCAGCAGCGTTTCATCCGGTATGGGCAGACCTACGATGCCCAGCGTCAGCAGCCCGAAGATGGCGACATAGCCATAGGTGGAGACCCACTGAAGAACGGCGCTTTCCAACCAGCGATGATAGCGAAGTCGCCTTCCGTGCGCACGTTTCAGCGGCGTCGCACATAAAATGGATAGGAGCCCGAATCGTCCAGCATGCCCGATCAACCTGCCGAACACATGCAGTGCATGGAAGTCTGGGGCGGTAGTCAGCTCACCTCGCGCGCCGTCGAATTCGGCGGCCTCGACGCTTGGGTCTACAGCAAGCCCTTCGGCAAAGCGCACGCGGGCGGCGATGTTTACTATGCCTCCAGTTGCGCCACCGGACGGATCAGCCGATTGCTGCTTGCCGATGTCGCCGGACACGGCCAAACCGTCGCAGCCACGGCCGCCGATTTGCGCACCCTCATGCGGCGCTTCGTCAACCGGCTCGATCAGACCGAATTCGTTCGCCTCCTCAATCAGCAATTCGCCGTCCTGCCGCGCAGCGGTGCGTTTGCTACCGCCATCGTCACTACGTTCTTCGAGCCCAGCCGCCGTCTTACGGTCTGCAACGCGGGCCATCCACGGCCGCTGCTCTATCGCGCAACTCAACATCAGTGGGATTTTCTTGGAACTCAGGCCACCGGACAGCGCTCGGCGCCCAGCAACATTCCCCTCGGTCTCTTCGATGCCGCCGAGTACGAGCAATTTGATATTGAGCTCCAACCCGGCGATTGCCTGTTGAGCTATACCGATGCGCTTATCGAATCGCGCGACGCCGACGGCGAAATGCTCGGCGAAGATGGATTGCTGCGAATCACGCGCCTGCTCGGCGATGTCGAACCTCAAAAGCTGATCGAGACGCTGCTCGCCGAAATCGAGGCGCGCTACCCGGAGAATCTTTCTGAAGACGATGTCACCGTCCTGGTGGCTCGCGCCAACGGCCGCAGGCTCCGGTTCTCGTTGCGCGAAAAATTGCGGGCGTTCGGACGTTTCACCAGTGCACTGATTCGCGGGGAACGCGCGCCGTTTCCAGATGCCAACCTCGCCAATATCGGAGGCGCCATCATTCCAGCGCTCGGCCGACGTTGGCGCGCACGGCCCTAACGTTCTTCATTTCCCCCGGAAGAATCCATTGAGTTCGGCGAATGGAGCAGCGTTGTCGAAACCCGCGAAGCTCCCTTCTTCGGCGATCGCCTTCGCCGCCCGGATGAATCCGCCCCAGGCCGCCCGTGCAAGCGAACTCCCGACGCTGATACGCCGGACGCCCATCTCCGCGAGATCCGAAACATTCAACCCCGTGTTCCAGCCCATCAACACGTTCACGGGCTTCGGACTCACCGCCGACACGATGGCTTGAATATCGGCGCGCTCCTTAACTCCCGGCGCGTACAACACGTCCGCGCCCGCTTCGGCATAAGCCTGCAATCGCCCGATCGATTCCTTCAAGGGCTCCGCATGTCCCACCAGAAAACACTCCGCCCGGCCGATCAGCAGCACGCCGGAGCCCGTATCGTCAATCGCCGCGCGCGCCGCCCGAATTCGTTCTACTGCGATCGACAAATCGTACAGCGGCTTTAAGCGATCGCCCGTCGAATCTTCAATCGACAGTCCCGCGACTCCCGTCGCCACGCACAGCCGCACGCTCTCGGCCACTCCGGCCGGATCGCGCGCGTAGCCCGATTCAAAATCGGCATTCACCGGCAAGTCCGTGGCACCCACGATCTCCGCGATATGCGCAAGCACGGTGTCGCGCGGCACATCCGAATCCGCCAATCCACGCGAAAATGCGAGTCCCGCACTGGTGGTGGCGAGCGCCTTGAACCCCAAGTGCCGCAGGTATCGCGCTGTCCCGACATCCCAAGGATTCGGGATCACAAAACATCCGCTCTCATGCAGCTTGCGAAACACCGCCCGCCGTGCCGTAAAATCATTAGGCATAGGAATTAGCATAATAGGTATCGCTGAAAGGAGTCCCCCGTGCCCTTATACGACTTCAAATGCCTCGATTGCGGCGAGCAGTTCGAAGCGCTGGTTTTGAAATCCGAACCCGCCTGTCCGTCCTGCCAAAGCCACAACCTGGAGCAACTGATCTCGATGTTCAGCGTCGATTCGGCCAGCATCCGGCAGAGCAACATCACTTCGGCCCGCAAGGCCAACTCCAAAGTCGCGCGCGACAAAGCCATTGCCGATGCAGAAGCGATCAAACACCACGACGACTGAACCGGCGCTACGACGCTTTCCAGCGCTAAAATGGGAACCCGAACGGAATCGTTGTGACCTGCCGCACCTGCGCGAAAGATGTCCCGGAATCCAGCCGCTTTTGCCTGTCCTGCGGCGCGGTTCTGAATGGCGGCGCGTCCTTCGTCACCGAAACCGTCGCCGCTCCCGCCGTCACTCCAACCCCGGCGCGGACTCCTTCTCATTCGTCGCTCTCCTCTTCTTCCGGCTCCCTACCCGAAGGCCGTTTTCTGCCAGGCGCATTGCTCGCCGGCCGTTATCGCATCGTGGCGCTGCTGGGTCGCGGCGGCATGGGCGAAGTTTATCGCGCGCACGATCTCACGCTCGGCCAGGAAGTGGCGCTGAAATTTCTTCCGGAAGTGGCCGCCCGCAATCCTGCCGCTCTCACGCGTTTCTACAACGAGGTACGGATCGCGCGCCAAGTCTCGCACGCCAATGTCTGCCGCGTTTACGATCTCGGCGAAGTGGACGGCCAGCCGTACCTGTCGATGGAGTACGTGGATGGCGAGGATCTAGGCTCGCTCCTGCGCCGCATCGGCCGCCTGCCGTCCGACAAAGCCGTCGAAACTGCGCGCCAATTGTGCGCCGGACTTGCCGCGGCTCACGCCAAAGGTGTGCTGCATCGCGATCTGAAGCCCGCCAACGTCATGCTCAACGGCCGCGGCCAAGTGGTGATCACCGATTTTGGCCTCGCCGCGCTCGCCGACGAAATCCCGGGCGAAGAGATCCGCAATGGCACTCCCGCCTACATGGCGCCGGAGCAACTGGCCGGTAGAGAAGTCACGGTGCAAAGCGATATCTATTCGCTCGGCCTGGTGCTCTACGAAATTTTCACTGGAAGGCGGGCATTCGAAGCGTCCACGCTGGCCGAGTTGGTGCGGCTGCATGGCGAGACTACGCCGCTCAGTCCGTCGTCGCTGGTGAAGGATCTCGATCCAACAGTTGAGACCGCCATACTTCGCTGCCTGGATCCCGAGCCTTCCCATCGCCCTCCTTCCGCGCTCGCGGTTGCCGCACGACTTCCCGGCGGAGACCCGTTGGCCGCCGCGCTCGCCGCTGGTGAAACACCTTCGCCCCAAATGGTGGCTGCTTCGGGCGAAACCGCGGCGTTGCCGTGGAAAATCGCGGTCTCCAGTCTCGCTGCCGCTCTCGTAGGGCTTGCGGCCTTTGTGTTCCTGGCGGCCACTTCCAGCATGATCGAAAAGGCGCAGCTCTCCAAAACCACCGAAGTACTCGCCGACAAAGCGCGCGAGTTGATTCAAACGCTCGGCTACACCACTCCTCCAGCCGACTCCGCTTCGGCCTTCGATATCGACCTCGATCTTTTGAATTCCGTTGAAAAAAGCGACAAGCCGCTTCCGCATTGGGACGAGATTGCACGCAGCCGTCCGTCGCCCCTGGGCTTCTGGTATCGGCAAAGCCCCGAGCCCATGCAGGCGGTTGGTTTCCCAGACCAAATGCTGATTCCTGGAATCGTTCGGGAGGAGGATCCTGTGCCCATTACGTCGCGCATGATCCATGTCCGGCTCGATCCGCAAGGCTGGCTCACCTTCTTTGAGGCGCTCCCCGCGGAGAAGGAAGACGCGCCCATACAAACTTCCGTGCCGGACTGGAAAGCGCTCTTCGCCGCCGCCGGCCTGGACATCTCCAAGTTCCAAACCGCAGCCCCGCTCTGGGCGTCGCTCGCCGCTTCCGATGCGCGCCAAGCCTGGACCGGTGAATGGCCCGGATTCAACCACCGCCCGCTGCGCGTGGAAGCCGCTGTCTGGCACGGACGCCCGGTGTTTTTCTCGCTCATCGGACCGTGGACGCGCGCCTATCGTATGCCCTCTAGCGAGCCCGCCGGCACCAGCAAGATCCTCACCTGGATTTTTCTGACCGTGGCACTTCTGCTGCCAATTCTCGCCGCTGTTTTCCTGGCGCGGTGGAACTTTGTTCGCGGTAGAGGCGACCGCCGAGGGGCCATGCGCCTGGCCATCCTGATTTTCTCCCTGCATATGGCGCTCTGGATCTTTGAAACGCATATCTCCTCACTGAGCAATTTTGTTTTTCTACTATTTCTTGCCATTAGCACCGCGCTGCTGTGGGGCGGCGGCGTGTGGGTGCTCTATCTCGCGCTGGAACCTTATGTTCGCCGTTATTGGCCGCAGGCCATTATTTCGTGGACCAGGGCGTTGAGCGGACGCTGGAGCGATCCGTTAGTCGGCCGCGATGCGCTTTACGGCGTCATTCTCGGCGTCCTTTTTTGCGATCTTTATGGCATCCGCTATCATCTGGAGGCGCGGTTCGGCGCACCTCCAGGTCTCTTGAGCACCGATTATCTCGGGAATGCGCGGCTCGCCATCGGCGCCTGGTTCGGACAGATACCGGCCTCCATTGTTACGACGCTCGTCTTGTTCCTGTTTTTTTTCCTATGCCGCGTATTATTGCGGAAATCTTGGCTAGCCGCCGCTGCTTTCGTACTGCTGTGGGCTGCGCTCAAGTGCGTGTCCTCCGACTATCCAGCCGTGGAATGGCCGATGCAAATCTTGCTGTACTCCGCGTTGGCCGCCGGAGCGCTGCGCTATGGTCTGGTGACGCTGGTGGTTGCTCTCTTTACGGCCGACACGGTGCTGAACATTCCCGTCACACTCAACCCATCGGCTTGGTATTTCACCGAAGTGACACTGGCCCTTACGACGATCGTTGCGCTCGCGATCTGGGGCTTCCACACCGCGCTGGCCGGTGAGGCGCCCTGGAAGACGGAATCGTAGTTCACGCGCCGAGCTTAAAATACCGGTCCCAGATCTCGTCCTCCGCCCGCGCGCCGCACGCTGATGCCTCCGCCCGATGTGTGCAGATAGAGCAAAGGCCCGCCTCCGTTCAAGGGCGCCCGTAGTTGGCTCTGATGCCGTTCATCGGTGTAAGGCACGGAAAAATCCGTCCACACGCGTCCTCCACTGGTGGATGCGTCGAGGTCCACGTGAATGTCCCTGCTCAGCGTCACGTCGATACCGCCTCCGGAAGTGGACAAGCGGCATTCTTCTTTCGGCTGTCGCACGATGGATGCGCTCACGGGGCCGCCGGAAGTGGAAGCGTCAATTGCGCCCGCGGCGTCCTTTATCCAGATGCCTCCGCCCGAGGTGTGCGCTCGAACGCGGCCCAAGTTGCCCGTAATGGAAATAGGGCCGCCGCTCGTCGATGCATCCACATCGCCCCCGGCTTTTTTGATTGCGATGGGACCTCCGGAAGTGTGCACCACGGCCCTACCCTGGCCTCCTTCGAGCGTGATGGGGCCGCCGGACGTGCGCGCGTTCAACTCGCCGTTCAGGTCGCTAACCCATATCGGACCGCCGTCGGTCTGTATATCAGCATTGAATTTTTCGGGCACCGTGACGCGATATTCCACGTCGCGCAGCCAGCGTCCATATTCCAGGCACTTCCAATCGTGGCAGATGGTCTGGCCGCCAAGAATAATAGGGATGAAGTCGATTATTGGCACCCAACCTTTGTGGAACGCGCCAGCCACCCGGATTTCGCTGCCCTGTTGCGTCACATCCAGCGTAAAATCGTGGCGCATTCGATCGAACTCCGAGCGGGAGAGCGGAAAGCCGTGAAAGGAGACGTCGACATCGACAGTCTTGGTGTTGCCGGGCTGGACGTGGATGGAGCCGAAGTCGGCGGACAATATCAGGCGGGTGGCTGAAGAAACCGAAGCCGATTTTCGGACATGATCCTCCTGGTCGACAGCGAGCAAAAACGAGGCGCAGGCAAGCGCAGCGATCAGCAAACGGAGCACGGCGACCTCCTATGTAAACTTAATACGCGCGAGATCGCATTTTGTTCGCAAAAATCCTAGAATTCCCCGTATTCCTTGTCTTCCCCAATTCCGAGAGCCTTTTTGAGGTCAAATTACCTTGGCCTGGCGCATCACTCCTTCGGCTTTCTCACGAATCCGGGTGGCCACCTCGTAGGGGTCGCCCTGCGTGAACTCCGGCAGGAACAGTTCCACCGAAAGTGCTCCGGAGTAGTTCTTGTCGGCGAGTTTCCGCAGAATTCGGACCAAGGGAGACACGCCATCGCCTGGAATCAGCCGTGTGGTGTTGTCCAGTAACTCGCGTGGCATGTCCGGCACATCCTGATAGTGCACATGAGCCAGCTCACCCGGCTTTAGCAGGTCGAGGTCTTCGAACTTGCTGAGGCCCGACCAGAAGTGATAGCAATCCAGCATTGGATGCACGTTGGGATGCGCGGCCTCGCGGATCAGCTTCAGCGACGTGGTGAGCGTGGCGATGAACGACGAGTTGCGCGCGAACTCGATCATCGCGGTCATCTTGTGCTGCATGGCCGCGTCGCCGCCCTCGCGGATGCAATCGACAGCGCCCTTGTAATCGTCGGCGGTGACCTTGCGGCTGGTGACGGCCGGACAATAGATCTTGGTAAGGCCGAACGATGAGAATTGCTCGCAGCGCTTCTTCCAGGTATCGAGCGCCGCCGTGCGGTTCGGATTTTGAATCCAAAAATCGGGAATTACGGAGGCGCAGGAGACCGGGGTCAATCCCAGATCGGTGACCACGCGACGCGCGGCCGCCAGGTCGTCGGTCTTCAGAAAGTCATCCAGCATCCGATCGGTGAGCTCCACGTTCTTGATGCCCGCCTTCGCCCAGCCTTCGAGCGACTTGCGGTATCCGGCGGCGGCCGAGGTGTTCTGGTGCAGACACAACGACATTTTCGGGGAAGCAGCATCGATGGGGGGGATCGCCAGAGCCATGGGAGCGAGAAGTGCGGTTCGTCGAGAGAGCATGGGAGTTACTATATGTCATTCTCCGACACATCGGAAGCCGATGTTGTAGTCACGATCACCGATTTCAATCCGGCTGCGATAGGACGCGCGAATGAGACTGCCGTCGTCGAACCAACCTCCGCCGCGCAGCACCTTAAATTCACCCGAAGGCGGCCCTTTCGGGTCCGTGGCGTCTTTGGAGATCGCTGACGAGTGCCAATCGTTGGTCCACTCCACCACGTTACCCAGCATGTCGTGCAGCCCGTACCCATTGGCTTGCTTCTGCCCCACCGGGTGGGTAGTGCTTCTGCTGTTGCCCAGGTACCAGGCGATCTGGCCGACGTCCCCGTACCGGCCGCCCTCACTCCCGCCGCGCGCCGCGTATTCCCATTCGGCTTCGGTCGGCAGCCTGCCTCCGATGGCACCGCAGTAGGCGTTTGCCTCGACCCAAGTGACCTGTTCCACCGGCAGGTTGGGGCCCTTGAAGTTGCTGGGATTCTTCCCAGTCACGTGTTGATAGGCGGCTTGCGTGACCTCCGTTTCGCCCAACCAGAAACCTTTGGTCAAGGTGACGCGGTGCGCGGGCTTTTCATCGCCATAACACTCGGCGTCTCCGGGCGAACATCCCAATAGGAACGATCCCGGAGGTATCCACAAATAATCAAGGCCGTCCTTTGCGTTGGTCTTGGCGGCATTGATCTTCTCGTTAGACGGCTGAGCACCGGGATTTTGGAAAGCCTTCACGCCGGTCGCGAGAGTGGTGGCGAACAGGATGGAGGCCAGCACGAAAAGTCGTCGATTCGCCAGACCTCGATTCGCCACACGCTGAGTATCCAATTCAACCACCTGATGGTGCCTACTTTAGCAGAGTGATTTGGGCTTGAGGCGATTGTGGTGGGGACTTGTCAGGGCGTTCTTACGGGATTGATCGCGGGCCACGGCTCGGTATTGCGCACCATAACGGAGGGTAATACCATAGAGACAGATGCAGACGATCTCATTGAAGCTGCCTGACGACCTTCTGGCGGAACTGGAGCGGGAGGCGAGGAACAGACGAATCACCAAATCCGTTCTGGTGCGTGAGAGCCTGGAAGCGGCCCTGCGCCGACGGCCGCGGCGTGGAGCTTCCTGTTACGACCTGGCTCGGGATCTCGCGGGGACAGTGAAGGGTCTGCCACGCGACCTGGCGCACAATCCGAAATACATGAAAGGTTTCGGCGAGTGAAAAAGCGGGTTGTGTTGCTGGACACGGGCCCGCTGGTAAGCTTCCTCGCTGACGGATTGGTGCACCACGCATGGGCGGTGGAGCAGTGGAAACAACTGCGCCCTCCCATGCTCACATGTGAGCCGGTACTCACTGAAGCCACATTTCTCCTGAAGCGTGAGGGGCGCGACACCGATGTCCTTTTTGCGCTGTTAGAGAGAGGAATCATTCGGGTCGGGCTCGCGGTTGAGGACCAGCAGGCGGATCTTCGCGCGCTCATGCGCCGGTATCGCAATCGGCCGATGTCATTGGCAGACGCGTGTCTCGTTCGACTGTCTGAGATCCATGGCGCGGCCGAGGTGCTCACCCTGGATGGAGATTTCCGAATTTATCGCCGGCACGGCAACAAAGTGATCCCGGTCCGAATGCCGGAATGAAGAGAGATACTGGCGGCCGGAGTGAACGGGGTTCGGTTCACTCGGGAGCGCGCTTCAGATCGGCGTTTCACGAGATTCCAGAACCTCCGGCTTCCAAAGTTCTCCCAATCCGACTTTGAGGCTCGCGTCACTTGGTCAAATCAACCAGTCGGCCGTTACCCGTCAAAGTGCGATAACTTCCGAGTGCGCCGTCATCCGACAGCGACCCTAAACCCCGTGCGACTGATCGTTACTTGGTTCAACAGGTAGATAGCCTAACGCAGACGGTCCGTGACGA
>JBKQHJ010000100.1:0-3125 GCA_052148835.1 Bryobacteraceae bacterium | reverse complement strand
GCACGATTAACTCGAAGTCGCGCAGGTCCGGGTTCACGTTGAACGCAAATCCGTGCGACGTGATGCCGCGCGCAATGTGAACGCCGATAGCTGCGATCTTCTTCTCCGGGATCGAACCGCCAGCGAGGCTCCAAACGCCGGTCCGGCCCGCGACCCGCGTCGTCGGCACGCCGAAATCGCCACACGCACGAATCAGTGCTTCCTCGATCCGCCGCACGTAGTCGACAGCGCCGAGCCTTGGCGTGAAACTGCGCAGATCGAAGATCGGATAGCCCACCAGCTGCCCCGGTCCGTGATACGTCACGTCACCGCCGCGGTTGATCTCGTGCACTTCAACGCCGCGATAGGCCAGGAATTGGTCGCTGGCAAGAATGTTCGCCCGGCTCGCATTGCGCCCCAGCGTCAGCACCGGTGGATGCTCCAGCAGCACCAGCGTATTGCCGATGCGGTCTTCATGCCGAGCTTCGACGAGACGCTGTTGCAACTCCAGGCCCTCACCATACGGAACGCGGCCGAGTTGGAGAAGGTTGAGAATCATCACTTTTGCAAAGCACGTTGGGCTAAGAGGTAATCGCGAATGGCTTCACGAATGTTCCGCAGGGCTTCTTCACGAGTTGCGCCCTGCGACCAGCAGCCAGGAAGAGCTGGACAACCAGCTGCAAATCCTTCCTCTGAGCGGATGAGCCGAACCCTATATTTCATTGCGCCGCCGTCCGCTCTAAACGTTGATGGCCATGCCTTCCACGCTGCCAAAACCGTCCAGCATCGCTTCAGCCAGCGTCGGATGCGCGTGAATCGTAAACATCATCTCGTCGACCGTCGCTTCCAGCTCCATCGCGGTTACCGCTTCCGCGATCAGCTCCGTTGCCTGCGGACCGATGATGTGAACCCCGAGAATTTCGCCGTACTTCGCATCGGCGACCACCTTCACAAAACCCTCATGGGCATTGACGATCGACGCCTTCGAGTTCGCCGAGAACGGAAACTTGCCGACTTTGACCGTGTAGCCTTTCTCCTTCGCCTGTGCTTCAGTCAGACCCACGCTTCCGATCTGGGGCTCCGTATAAGTGCAGGCTGGAACACGATCGCGCCGCATCGGCCGCGCATATTTCCCGGCAATCTTCGCGGCAACCACCATGCCGGCCATCGAGCCGGTGTGGGCCAGTTGCGGGAACCCGGCCACAATGTCTCCAATTGCGAAAATGCCCGGCTCTTCGGTCTGCATCCACTCGTTGACCCTGATAAAACCGCGTTCCGTTTTGACCTTCGTCTTCTCCAGTCCGATGTTTTCTGTACGCGGCGCGCGGCCCACGGCAACCAGAACCTTTTCCGCTTCCTTCTCGATTTTCTTTCCGTCCGAAGCAGCGAAGCTCACCTTGACCCCGGTCTTCGTTTTCTCGACCTTCTCGACTTTCGCGCCCACGTTGATGTCGATCCCCCGCTTCCTGAACACCCGCGACAGCTCCTTGCTAACCTCCTCATCCTCGTTGGGCACGACCCGCGGCAGAAACTCGATGATGCTGATCTCCGAGCCGAAGCTGCGGAAGATCGAGCCGAACTCCACGCCCACCGCACCCGCGCCGATGATCGCCAGCGACTTTGGAATCTGTTTGAGCGAGAGGATCTCAATGTTGGTCAGGATCGTGTCGTCGGCGGTCAATCCCGGCAGCAGCTTCGCATCCGATCCGGTCGCCAGAATCACATTCTTCGCCTGAACGTTCGTCGCACCTTTGCCGCTTTCCACCGCAATCGTCAATACCCCGTCCTTCGCCGGACCCGTCAGCTTGCCGAACCCGGAAACCACGGTGACCTTATTCTTCCGCATCAGGAAATCGAGGCCCTTCACGTGCTTGGTGATGATCTGGTTCTTGCGGTCGAGCACCGCCTGCCAGTTCACTTGGCCTTCGCCGAGCCCCTCGATGCCATATTCCTTCGCGTGCTTCACGTAGTCGTAGACTTCGGCATTAAAGAGCAGCGACTTGGTGGGAATGCAGCCCACATGCAGGCACGTGCCGCCCAGCTTCTCCGACTTCTCGATCAGCGCGACCGTCAGCCCGTACTGCCCGGCGCGAATCGCAGCCGTGTATCCGGCTGGCCCGCCGCCAAGAATTGCAACGTCATAAATCGTATCCGCCAAGGAAAGCTCCGTTCAGAAAGTTGAGGCGGTGGTGTGGCTAAACCGACGGATGGCGACGCCTCTCGAATTCTTTATTGTACGCATCAAGTTCCCTCTGGAAGATGCGTGGATGGACCGGCAGGATTCGGCGTGGTGCGGTTTCCTCTCGCCGTCTCCTGCGGCTTGCGCGATACTGTAGGCATGAGCGCCGTCCCTCAGCCCGTGCGAATCCCGGTGGAAGAATACTTGGCGACCAGCTACCGTCCCGACTGCGATTACCTGGATGGTGAGATTGAGGAGAGAAACGTGGGCGAGTTCGATCACTCGGTAATACAAGGCCTTCTGTTCAGACTATTTTTTGACAATAGAGAATCCTGGAGAATCCGCGTCTCCCCTGAACAAAGGATTCGCCTTGCACCCCGCCGCGTGCGCGTACCCGATGTCTGTGTCAGCGGAAGTGAGGGACCTCGGGAGCAAGTCGTCACCCACCCACCGCTGATCTGTATCGAAGTCCTGTCCCCGAAAGATACGCTTCGCAAAATGCGCGTTCGCATCGACGATTATCTGAACTTCGGAACCAGGCATGTTTGGATCATCGATCCGGGCCCCCGCAAAGCTTATGTCTGCTCGAAGACCGGTTTCCAGGAGCCGGAAGGCGGTGTTCTGGAAGTGCCCGGCTCCCCGATTCGCGTAGTGCTGAGCGAACTCTTTGCGGAATTGGACCGCGCTTAAACCAGAACACTTTCCGCATTCGATGAGTTGGTCAGGCAAGGGAAGGTTCGGTACCTCGGGTGCTCGAATTTTGGCGCCTGGCAATTAGCCAAAGCGCTGGGTGTATCGGCGCTGCATGGCTACGCCCGCTTCGATTGTACTCAGCCGCAGTACAGCTTGGTGTGCCGGCCGGTCGAGCGGGAGCTTCTGCCGTTATGCCGTGCTGAAGGTGTGGGGGTAATCGCGTGGAGCCCCTTGGCCGGGGGCTTCCTGAGCGGCAAGTATCGCTCCGGTGAGG
>JBKQHJ010000099.1:0-3376 GCA_052148835.1 Bryobacteraceae bacterium | reverse complement strand
CGCGTAGCCAAAGACGACCATCTGGATGAGCGCCGGCCCAAACAACAGCCAGCGCGTGTGCGGGTCGCGCAGAGTCTGGATGAACTCCTTCTTGATCATTTGGCGAATGCGCTCGAATGTCTCGAGGATTTTCATGCCAGCCTCTTCTGAAATGAGCGCGTCGCGAGCACGACCAAGACCACCGCAATCGCCGCCAAGGCCATGATGTCCCCCGCCAATAGCCGAACCTCGGTGCCTTTCAGAAACACATTTCGCAAAATGGAGACGTAGTACCGCGCCGGGAGCACCGCCGTGATCCACTGGACGACAACCGGCATCTGGTCGATCGGAAAAATGAAGCCCGACAACAGGAACGTCGGAAGAAACGTGGCCAACAACGCCATCTGGCAGGCTCCGAGTTGCGACTTCGCAGTGACGGAAATGAAATAGCCGAGCGACAGCACGACGAGGAGGAAGAGCATCGAACAGCCGAAAAGAACCACCCAACTTCCGCGAAATGGGACGCCGAACCACCACACTGCAGTCCCGGCGCAGATAGCTGTGTCCGCAATCCCGATTACGAAGTACGGGAAGAGTTTCCCGATCTGAATTTCCAGCTTGCCGACAGGCGTGGAGATCAGCTGCTCCATCGTACCGCGCTCCCATTCTCGAGCAATTGTCAGCGAAGTAAGGAACGCGCCCACAACTGCCATCACCATCGCGACCACGCCGGGGACCAAATCCGCCATGCTTTCCAGATCTTCGTTGAACCAGGTGCGAGGCTCGAATGTGATGTTTGGGGCACCCGCGCCAAGGCCTCGTTCCTCCTGCCAGGCAACCTGTATTTCGGAGGAGTAACTCTGCACGATCGCCTGCGCGTAGCCCATGCCGATCGTTGCCGAGTTGCTGTCGCTGGCGTCAAGGATTGCCTGCACGCTCGCTTGCCCGCTCGAATGGAGATCTTCCGCGAACCGGGATGGCACCACTACCGCCACGCTGCACACTCCGTGATCGATGTTCCGGACGACGTCCGAGTAGCTGTCCGAGACGCGCACGATATTGAAATAGTCAGTCGCCTGAAAATGCTTGAGAAAGTCTTGGCTGGCTTGAGTGCCGTCGCGATCGTAAATGCACAGCGGAACGTGTTTGACGTCGAGGTTCACGGCATAGCCGAAGATGAAGAGCTGAACTAGCGGTATCACGAGAATGATGAGCAGGCTTCGTGGATCGCGCCCGATCTGGAGCACTTCCTTGCGCGTCATCGCAACGATCCGCGTCCAGCTCATGCCGCAACCTCTTTACTCGCGCCACGTACCGCCGTGAGCGATACGAACACGTCCTCTAGGCTCGGTGCGATTTGTTCGATTCGCCCCGCCCGAAATTGCCGCGCCAATAGCAACTCGCGAATTTTCGGCGCCATAGCTGCCGCATCGGCGACAACCGCGTGGATACCGCTGCCGAAGACGGCGGCGTCCAGCACCTCAGGAGCCGTCTGAAGCATCTCCAGTGCCGGGCCGAGCGGTTCGCATTCGATCATCAAAAGTTCGCCCTTCATATGGTGGCTCTTCAGTTCTGTGGGCGTGCCCATGGCCACGATGCGCCCTCGATCCAGGAGTACGAGACGGTTGCAGTACTCGGCCTCGTCCATGTAATGCGTCGTGACGAAGACCGTGACGCCTTCTCCGACCATCTCGTGGATCAAGTCCCAGAATTGCCGGCGTGAAACGGGATCGACTCCTGAGGTGGGTTCGTCGAGGAAAACGATCGGCGGGCGATGCAATACGGCGCACCCGAGAGCCAGCCGCTGCTTCCAGCCAACCGCCAGCGCGCTCGTCGCGTTGTGCCCGCGCCCCTCGAGCCCCGCCATCTTTAGCGCCCATGCGATGCGCGCCGGAATTTCTTTTTTCGGCACGCTGTACATGCCAGCGAAGAACTCCAGATTCTCGGCAACGCGCAGGTCGTTATAGAGCGAAAACTTCTGCGACATATAGCCGATGTGCTGGCGCACAGCCTCGGGGTTCCGGGCAACGTCGATCCCGGCAACCGCGGCGCGTCCGGACGACGGCCGCAGCAGGCCGCAGAGAATGCGGATCGTTGTGGATTTTCCGGAACCGTTCGGGCCGAGGAATCCGAAGATTTCGCCGTGGCGCGCCTCGAAGCTCACATCGTCAACCGCAACGAAATTTCCGAATCGCTTCGTGAGATTCTGAACCATAACCGATGGCCCGTTTTGGTTCATCAAGACCTCGCCGGCAATCGCGCCGTTGACTCTCTTTCTACCGCTGATACAAAAATGTCTTCGATGCTCGCCTCGACCTGCTCGATCGAGTCATAAGAAATCCTGCCTGCATCCAAACGCGCGCGCAGCTCCGGAAGGCGCCGGGCCGCATCGTCCACTAAGACATGCACGTGATCGCCTACGAGCAGAACGTCTCGCGCGCCGTTGGCACCGGAAAGTTCAGCTCGGGCGCGCTCCGGATCGGACGAATGGACGACGATGACTCCTCCTGGGAACTTTTTCTTCAATGCTTCGGGAAGATCGCAGAAGAGCATTCGCCCCTGGTACAGGAGCCCAACTCGATGGCAGCGTTCGGCTTCATCGAGGTAGGAAGTGGATGTGAGAATGGCGACGCCTTGGGCGAGAAGAGAATAAAGAATCTGCCAGAAATCCCGGCGCGAGACTGGATCCACTCCGTTTGTCGGCTCATCCAGCAGAATCACGCGCGGCGTGTGTATGAGCGCGCACACAAGTCCCAGTTTCTGCTTCATCCCTCCCGAGAGGTTTCCCGCCAAGCGGCGGTGAAACTCGGCGAATCCGGCCGCGGCCAGTAATTCGGCGGACCGTTTCTCGCGCTCCTTCCGGCTGATGCCGAATAGGTCGGCATAAAACCGAATGTTCTCGTCGACGGTGAGATCTTCGTAGAGGCCAAAGCGCTGCGGCATGTAGCTCAGATCCCGCTTGGCGCCTTCGGGGTCGAGCCGAACATCATGTCCCGCCACTATTACCGATCCGGAATCCGGCCTGAGAACCCCCGCGAGCATTCGCATCGTGGTCGTCTTGCCAGCGCCGTCAGGTCCCACGAGGCCGAAAATCTCGCCTGGCTTGACATCAAATGAAAGCTGGTCGACTGCCGTGACACCACCGAACCGCTTGCCGAGACCTGAAACGATGATTGCAGGAGTGGAGCTCATGACGGCCCTGGTTATTTCACGTCGACGTAGGCATCAGCCGGCATGCCGGGTTTGAGTTCGTGGTTTGGATTCTCGACGTCGATCTTGATGCGGTAGACGAGCGTCACGCGCTCGGCGTGGGTCTCGACGGTCTTCGGCGTGAACTCGGCGCTGGACGAGATGAACGATATCCGGCCGCGATATTTTCTGCCGGCATAGGTGTCGG
>JBKQHJ010000098.1:0-20794 GCA_052148835.1 Bryobacteraceae bacterium | reverse complement strand
CCACGGTCGGCAATCTCGGCTGGGAGGAAGTCGCCTTTCCGAAGCCGGTCTTCGCCGGCGACACGATCCGCGCGGAGACGACGGTGGTCGGCCTGCGGGACTCGAAGTCGCGTCCGACGCAGGGAATTGTGACCTTCGAGCACAAGGGATTCAACCAGCGCAGCGAGGTCGTCTGCTCCTGCCGGCGCGTCGCCCTGATAATGAGGAAGCCCCAATGAAGCTTCGCTCGCTCCTGTTCGTTCCCGGCGATTCGGAACGGAAGTTCGCAAAGGCGCGGACGTCCGGCGCGGACGCGCTGATCCTCGACCTCGAGGATTCCGTTACGCCCGGTCAGAAGGCGGCGGCGCGCGTCCATGTCGCGAGCCTTCTCGACAAGAAGGAGCCGCGCAGCTGCTCCTTCTTCGTCCGCATGAACGCGCTCGACACGGGCCTGACCCTCGACGATCTCGCCGCCGTCGTGAAGCCGGGACTCGACGGCATCCTTGTTCCGAAGGCGAACGGCGCCGAGGACGTCGTCCGCTTCGGCCATTAGTCTCCACCGCCGCATGCAGCGGCTCACTCGATCCGGCGCCTACCAGGATCTGATCCGCAGTAAGTCCTTCGTTCGCGGCGAGCTTGGCATAGAAAGCCGGGAACTCCTGGTAGTGGTAGCGATTCGAACCGCCGATAATCTGCGCCATCGCATCGACGGAAGCCTGGGGCGGTCCCTCGGGAAATTCGTTTCCGTTGATCCAAACCGTGTCGGCGGGTGCGACGCCAGAAAGCTTGGCGCGCTGTGCGAACGCAGCCTCGGTGAGGCCGGCCGCTATCATTCCTGCAAAAGCTCGTCGAGAGAACATATCGTGCTCCTTTTGCGCGATGCTTGCCGAAACATGCTGCAGAGCGACGCTGGCTGCTGGAGTCGACGGGGAGTAAGCGAGGCGGGTCGGCCATGGACCCGATGCGCACCGAACACCACTTCTTGGTGCGGCCTCTCTTGAAGTTGAGAATACCACATGGAATCCCATCCACCAAGAGAGCTAGCCGGGTTAGTACCGAAGCTCTCACGAGCCGGTAACAAAAATCGCAGCCGGGAGTCCAAATACCGCACAGAGGCGAAGGGAGGTTACCCATGCCGGAAGCCGAGGCGGGTAAAGAAGCAAGGAAAACGAATCGCCCACCGCGAATGAGTCCGCAAACACTGGCTCTTTGGGCGCTTTTTTTTGGATTTCTGGTCGCCCTCTTCGCGAACATCCGTCAGGACCAGAAGACGGAGCGCCTGGCGGCGGATTTCGCAACGCTACGCCAGGAAAATCAGAAGGAAATCGCCGCGTTGCGCGACGCGCAATCCGCTTCCCTAGAGCAGGATCTGTTGCGTCTGGATCAATTGACTACTCAAGTCCAAAAGACCAGCGAGGATGAGGTCCAGCAAGCCGCTTCCTTGGCCAGCAGAACGCGCGCGGAATTGGCGAGAACGGTGGAACAAAGGCACCAGGAGATGATTACCGCGATCTCCGACCTCAGAGCGGATCTGAGATCGGAAGCGAATAGCAGGACCAGTCAGCCGAACGTTCAGAAGCCCATTACAGAAGATGTTCCGGTACCTGTTGTGGCTGATTTCTCTGCTCCGCCAGCGGCTTCCCTCATTTCCCAACAAAAGCCGAGCGAAGAGCAACCCACGCCATCCCCGGTTCAAAAAAAGAGTTTCTGGAGCAAGCTCAACCCTTTCAGTAGACACTCCCAGCACACGTCGAATCCGGCGAACCAGGCGCCAGACTAAACTGGGAGCATGACTTCAGATCGCACTTTGTTTGTGACAGGCGCTTCCGGACACTTGGGACGGCGCGTTGTCGAGCTTCTCTTGGAAAAAAACGCCGGGAAAATCGTGGCCGGCACTCGGACGCCGGATAAGCTGGCCGACCTTGCCGCGCGAGGCGTGGTGGTCCGCAAGACGGACTTCGAGGATCCAAAAGGCTTGGGAGTGGCGCTGGCGGGAGTAGATCGCATGTTGATCATCAGCACCGATGCGATCGACCGGCCGGGACGCAGACTGGCGCAACATCGAGCGGCCGTGGCAGCGGCGGTGAGCGCAGGCGTGAAGCACGTGTTGTATACGTCGATGCCGAACCCAGAGACTTCGCCGGTGGTGTTCGCGCCCGATCATCTGGGCACCGAGCAGGCATTGAAGGCGAGCGGCCTCGGCTATACGATACTGCGGAATTGCTGGTATATGGATTTTTTGATTCCAGGACTCGCGTTCGCTGTGTCATCGGGCAAGCTGACTACCGCAACCGGCGATGGCGCTGCGCCCTACGTAACACGTGAAGATTGCGCGCAGGCGGCCACAGCCGCTCTGGCAGCGACGGACGCGAGTGGCAAGACCTGGAATATCACGGGACCGGATCCAGTGACGTATGCGGATCTCGCGAAGCTGGCGGCCGAGCTGACGGGGCGCGAGGTGATTCTCGATCCCGTAACGCCCGAAGTCCGCACCGCCCAACTGATCGCGGCCGGCACACCGGAGCCGATCGCGAAGATTTTGATTTCGAGCCAGATGGCGATCGCGCAAGGCAAGATGGGGGTGCCCACCACCGCGGTCAAGGAACTGACCGGCCGGGAGCCGATGAGCGTTCGCGATTTTCTGACGGCGAATAAATCGGCATTGCTGCCGGCGGTGCAGTCGGCCGGCCACTAGGTGGCGTCTCCTGGGGAGGTGAACAGCATTCTCGATGCTATTACTGCCGTGGCGGAGCGAGTGTCCTTCCGGTTCTTATGGAGACCGCAACTGAAGGACCCGTCCGACGAGATGGTGCTGGAAACTGCGGTGAATGGCGGTGCCGATTACTTGGCAACTTTCAATCTGCGGCACCTCCGGGAAGCCGCAGCCCTCTTTAGAATCGAAGCCGCTGTGCCTGGTCGGATATGGAAGGATATCAGGAGTAAATATGAGAAGGAGTAATGTCGCTCTTCGTCTTCAGACTTCGTTGTTCGAGGAGGCCAAGCGCGTTGCTGAATCCGAAGGCGTAGCGTTGAATCAATTGATCAACGTGGCCGTGGCGGAAAAGCTTTCGGCGCTCCGTACGGACGACTACTTTCGAGAACGGGCCAGCCGGGCCAATATCGGAAAGGTGAAACGTATTCTGAAGCGCGCCGGGCGAGGAAAGCCGCCCCTTCCCGGTGACGAAATCAAGTGACGGCGTATCGCAAGATTGAGTATCGAATCGATCACGGCATCGCGCGGATCACGCTGAACCGCCCCGAGCGGCGCAACGCGCTCGACCAAGAACTTCTTACCGAACTCCGCGACGCCCTGCGCGTATCGGCGGCGGATGAGAGTGTTCGCGCAGTGCTGCTCACTGGTGCTGGCAAGGATTTCTGCTCGGGAATGGATCTGCGAACGTTTGCCGAAGATCGTTTGGGTAATGACGGGTCCGGCGATCTCGCGAAGTTCCAGGTCGAGGCTCGTAACATGGCCGGATTGCTGCTCGATATGCGGCGTCACCCGAGGCCGATTGTCGCGGCGGTCGAAGGACGCGCGCTGGGCGGCGGGTGCGGGATTGCGACGGCGGCCGACTTGGTTCTCGCGGCCGATTCCGCGCAGTTCGGGTATCCGGAAATCAACATCGGCTTTGTGCCCGCCATCGTGATGGCAATTTTGCGCCGATTGGTTTCCGAAAAACGCGCGTTCGAGCTGATCGCGACCGGCGCGGTCATCTCAGCCGGCGCGGCGCTCGAGTTCGGCATGATCAATCGCATCCTCGCAGCCGATACCTTCGAAAGTGACGTGGAGGAATTCGTGGCAAACTTGGCATCCAAATCTCAATCCGCGCTCACTTTCTCTAAGGAACTGTTCTATCGAACCGATGTGATGCCGTTCGAAGCCGCCATCGAGGCTGGCGCCGATGTAAACGCCTTCGCGCGCACCTCCGATGACTTCAAGCGCGGTATCGAAAAGTTCTTGAAGAAAACCTAGGAGCGCACCAGAAACACCGCCACCTCGGCGAACAGATTCGGCAGCAGCGTCACCTGCCGCGCTCCTTGCAGGAAGATGCGTTTCTCAATGGTCCACTTCTGCTGCTGCACCAAGCCTTCGAAGTCGTCCACTGTAAAGAAATGGATGTTCGGCGAATCGAACCAGTCGTGCGGAAAAAGTTTGGTTTTGGGTGCGCGGCCCGTAAACAGGTGCGCCAGCCGAACGCTCCAGTGCCCGAAGTTCGGAAACGCGACGATGGCACGGCGTCCCACTCGCAACATTTCCCGCAGCACTTTGAGCGGCGCACGCGATTCCTGCAATGTCTGGCTCAGAATCACATAATCGAAAGCCTGGTCGGGGAGGTCGGCGAGGGCATCCTCGATGTCACTATGAAAAACCGAGACACCTCGCGATATCGCTGACCGGGCTTTAGCTCCTTCGATCTCCACCCCGCGCGCGTCCACGCGCTTGTTTTCCGCGAGCCATGCCAGCAGCTCGCCTTCACCGCAGCCCAGATCCAACACCCGAGCTTTCGGCTCGATGATTTCGCTGATGATCGCGTAGTCGCTCCGTCCGAGCAACTTTGGGACGAACGCTTCGGACACTTTTAGCTTTGCTCCCGCAAGGCGTGTTCCGACGATGCCCGCTCCCGAAACGTGCTCGCCAGGAAACCTCGAACCAGTTCGGTTTGTTCGGAGACGTTCACCAGAAACGCATCGTGACCGTACGTTGAGGGCAGGTCGCAATACGCCACGTCGCAGTTGCGGCCACGCAGCGCGCGAACGATGTCCAGCGATTGGTAGCTCGGATAAAGCCAGTCGGACGAAAAACTAATCACCAAAAACCGCGACTTCACGCCGCCGAACGCGGCGCTCAGCGATGGACGGCCGGCCGTGAGATCGAAGTAGTCCATGGCCTTGGTGATGTAAAGATACGAATTGGCGTCGAAGCGATCGACGAATTGGTTGCCGCGGTAACGCAGGTAGCTTTCCACTTCGAACTGATCCTGATCGCGCAGGCGGCGTCCGAATTTCTCGCGCATCGACGCATCGCTCATGTACGTGATGTGTCCCACCATGCGCGCCACCGCCAAGCCTCTTGCCGGCGGCCGTTTCCCGTAATAATTGCCTTCGTTCCAATCGGCGTCCGCCATGATGGCCTGGCGTCCAACTTCGTTGAATGCGATTTGCTGCGGGCTGTGCCGCGCCGTTCCTGCGATCGGGATGGAAGCGGCGACGGCGTCGGGATAGGCGACCGCCCATTGCAGAGCCTGCATCGCGCCCATGGAACCGCCCGAGACGGCGAGCAGACGTTCGATCCCGAGGCGCTCCACCAGCATTTTTTGCAAACGGACCATGTCGGGAATGGTGACCGGCGGGAAGGACGTCGCGTAGGGGCAGCCGGTCTTGGGGTTAATCGAGCCGGGGCCGGACGTGCCTCGGCAGCCGCCCAGGATGTTGGAACAAATTACGAAGTATTTGTCGGTATCGAATCCTTTACCGGGGCCGATCATGCTGTCCCACCAGCCCACGGCGCCAGTGATTTTGTCGGTGCCGGCCGCATGCGCATCGCCGGTAAAGGCATGAAGAATCAAAATGGCGTTGTTTTTGCGCGCGTTCAATTCGCCATAGGTCTCATAAGCGACATCCACGGGAGCCAGCGTCGTGCCGCAATCCAGCGCGATTGAATCAAATTGGATGACTTGTGTTTCGGTGATCATCCGGAGCTGTAAATCAAGAGGTGAAGCTGATCACCGGAAATCTTCCTGCAATCGATCGAGCGCGGCTTGTCCCGGGCACAGCTTTTGATACGGGACTTTCGTCAAAGCCAACTCGGTAGTGTTGTTCATTTCGTGCATGTCGGGGGCCGATTCGTCCAGATAGAGCAGCCCTGTGACGACCTCGCCCTTGCCATGATGCTCTTCCAGGTAGTCCATTACCTTGCCGCGATCGGTGGGATCGTAGTTCGGTGGAACGCCTTTGAATCGCACCATGCTTCCATCATGCATGGTAACGTTGACGGCGCCATTTTGGCCAATCTGCGCCAGGATCTCACTGGCCGGCGGAACAAAATCGGCCTCCGTTACTTTAAGGTCGTGCTGCCGGGTGTAAAGATAACTTTTCGTCGAACCCTCGTGATCGTTGAAGGTGACGCACGGCGAGATGACGTCGATCAAAGCAAATCCGCGATGCGAAACGGCGGCCTTCAAAATGGGAACGAGCTGGTCTTTATCGCCGGAAAAACTGCGAGCGATGAAGGTGGCCCCGATGCTCAGGCCCAGCATCACCGAATCGATGGGCGCCATGCGATTGGGATCGCCGCGCTTGCTCTTCGATCCAACGTCGGCCGAGGCCGAGAACTGGCCCTTGGTGAGCCCGTAGACGCCGTTGTTCTCGATCACGTAGACCAGCCGAACATTGCGGCGAATGGCGTGGCACATGTGGCCCAGGCCGATGGAGAGCGAATCGCCGTCGCCCGAGATCCCGATGTAGATAAGTTCGCGATTGGCGGCGTTGGCGCCGGTGGCGATGGGAGGCATGCGGCCGTGCGCGGAGTTGAGCCCGTGCGCGCCGTTCACGAAATAGGCGGGCGTCTTCGAGGAGCAGCCGATGCCGCTGAGTTTCGCGATCCGGTGCGGTTCCGCGGCCACTTCCCACAGAGCGCGAGTGAGCGCGGCGGTGATGGAGTCGTGCCCGCATCCGGCGCACAGCGTGGACATGGCTCCTTCGTAGTCGCGAATGGTGAGGCCCAGATCGTTGCGCTGTAGGCTGGGGTGCGTGGCGACAGGTTTGACGATGGATGGCATGTTAATCCTCCATGGGCACTTCACCGGCTGGCCGGCCGGCTGCCACAAACTCCGGCTTGTTCTGCAACCCCAGCTCCTCAAGCACTCCATCGATTACGTGGCGCGCGCTGAGCGGGAATCCACCATACACCAGCAACGAGCGCAGCTTGTCTTTCGGCACGCTCGTTTCCAGAGTCAACAGAGAGCGGAGCTGGGCATCGCGATTTTGCTCGATAACAACATTAATATCGTGTTCGGCAAGGAACGATTCCACCTCGGCATCGAACGGGAAGCCACGGACGCGCATGAAATCCCCAACCACACCACGCTCTGCAAGAAGATCGAGCGCTTCGCGAACAGCCGGGTCGCAGCCGCCCAGAGTCACTACTCCGAATATGGCATCGGGACGGCGTTGAATGATGGGCGC
Organism: Bryobacteraceae bacterium; assembly: GCA_052148835.1. Taxonomy (GTDB): domain Bacteria; phylum Acidobacteriota; class Terriglobia; order Bryobacterales; family Bryobacteraceae; genus Palsa-89. The sequence goes on along the minus strand of JBKQHJ010000098.1, from coordinate 13,630 downwards.
AGGTACGTACTTCGCGGCAGCCTTATGCTTTTTCAGCAAACGATCCATCACTTCCTGATATTCATCGGGGATTTCCGTATAACCGCCGAACTTGTTGTGCCCGGAGCCGCGAGTAAAATAAGAAGCCTTGGGATGGACGCCCGGTAAAGTGCGGGGCGCGATCTGATCCTCGTCTTCCGGGATATAGCGCTGGAATTTGGGCAGCTTCTCAATTTCTTCCAGACTCAGCACCCGCCCGCGGTCGGGCTGATAGCTTTCGTCCCATTTCAGGCGCGGGACCACCCAGTCGTTCATGCCGATATCCAGATCGGACATCAGGAAAACGGGCGTTTGAAAACGTTCGGCCAGATCGAAAGCCACTGGCGCGAGTTCGAAGCACTCGGCCGGATTCGATGGAAACAGCAAAATATGTTTGGTGTCGCCGTGCGATGCGTAGGCGCATTCGAGCAAGTCGCCCTGCTGCGTGCGCGTGGGCATGCCGGTGGACGGACCGACGCGCTCCACGTCGATGATCACCGCGGGAATTTCGGCGTAATAGGCGAAGCCCAGCAGTTCGTTCATCAGCGAAATGCCCGGACCGGCCGTGGAAGTAAATGCCCGTGCCCCGTTCCAAGCCGCGCCGATCACCATGCCAATGGCGGCCAGTTCGTCTTCGGCCTGAATAATAATGTAGTTGTTCTTGCCGGTTTCCGGATCCTTGCGATATTTTTCGCAGAATACCTTGAAAGCGTCCATGGCGGACGTGGATGGCGTGATCGGATACCAGGCCGCCACCGTCGCTCCCGCATACACGCAGCCGAGCGCGATCGCGGTATTGCCGTCGATCAGAATCTTGTCGCTGTTCTCGTCCATCTTTTCCAGATGGAACGGCAGCGGCATATCGAAATGATCGCGAGCGTAATCGTAGCCCAGGCGCAGCGCGCGAGTGTTCGATTCGCTCAGCTTCTTCTTGCCGGCATACTTCTCTTGCAGCAGCGCCGCGACGATCTCCATATCCACCTGGAGCGCGGCCACCAGCGTACCGGCGTACGCGATGTTCTTCATCAGAATGCGCTCGCGCGGGTCGCGGAAATTGTCGTTGCACAATTGCGCGAACGGTACGCCCAGGAAATGCACGTCATCGCGCAGCAACGCCGGATCGAGCGGCCAACTGGAATCGTACAGCAGATAGCCGCCTTCGCGAACTTCCTTGACGTCGCGCGCGTAGGTCTGCGAATTCATCGCCACCATCAGGTCGTAATCGAGCGATCGGGCGGTGTAGCCCTTTTTGTTAACCCGAATCTCATACCAGGTGGGCAAGCCCTGGATGTTCGACGGAAACAGATTCTTGCCGGACACCGGAATGCCCATCCGAAAAATGGCCTGCATCAGCAGACCGTTGGCGCTGGCCGATCCGGTTCCATTCACATTCGCCAGCTTCAACGCGAAATCATTTACGCGGTCACGCATAACTCGGGGTTTACCGGCCTCCCGGCATAAGGAATGAGCAGCTCAAATTTCTGCATGTCCCAAGCTGCCGTGGGACAACGTTCGGCGCACAGGCCGCAATGCACGCACAGGTCCTCGTCTTTGGCCATGATGCGCGCGGTTTGCGGCAATGAGTCGGATACATAAAGGTCCTGCGTCAGATTGATGGCCGGGGCAGAGAGGCGCTGGCGCAGGTCGTCTTCCTCGCCATTGCGCGTGATAGTGAGGCATTGCACCGGGCAGATGTCGATGCACGCATCGCATTCGATGCAGCGGGGTGCGACGAAGGCAGTCTCAATGTCGCAGTTCATGCAACGCAGCACTTCACGCGCCGTCTGCTCGGCGTTAAATCCGAGCTCCACTTCAATGTTCATCTGCTGGAAGCGCCGCGTCAGATCGACGTGCTGCATCTTCTGGCGCTTCGACGGATTGTAGTCGTTGTGATAGCTCCACTCGCTGATCCCCATCTTTTGGCTGATGAGGTTCATACCCTGCGGCAGGCGCTCGGTGACGGACACGCCCTGGCAGTAATTGTGAATCGAAATGGAAGCCTGGTGGCCATGCTCGGCGGCCCAGATGATGTTCTTAGGTCCCCAGGCGGCATCGCCACCGAAGAAGATGCCATCGCGCGTGCATTGCATGGTCTTCTCATCCACCACCGGCATGTCCCACTTGTCAAATTCGATGCCGATGTCGCGCTCGATCCAGGGGAAGGCGTTTTCCTGTCCGATGGCGAGGATCACGTCGTCGGCGGGAAGAAAAACATTGCCGATGGTCTTTGATTTTTTGGCTTGCGCGTCCCACTCCAGCTTCTCGAAATCCATCCCGATGAGCTTGCCGCTTTCGATCACAAAGCGCACGGGCGCGTGATTAATGATGATCTCGACGCCTTCCTCTTCGGCGTCCTCCAGCTCCCAGGGCGAAGCTTTGAAGAACCCGCGCGGGCGGCGCGCCATTACCTTGATGCTTTTTCCGCCGAGCCTACAGCTCGACCGGCAGCAATCCATGGCCGTATTGCCGACGCCGATGATCAGCACTTTTTCGCCGACCGAATCGGTGTGGCCGAAGGCGATAGATTCCAGCCAATCGATACCAATATGGATGCGATCAGTGTCGTGGCGGCCCGGAATGTCGAGTTCCTTCCCGCGCGGCGCGCCGGTGCCGACGAAAATCGCATCGAAGCCCTCGTCGAGCAGCGCCTTCATGCTGTCGATCGACGAGTTGTAGCGAATGTCAACGCCCATGCCGAGAATCTGGTTGATCTCGTCCATGAGCACGCTTTCGGGCAGCCGAAACGCCGGGATGTTGGTGCGCATCAGGCCGCCCGGACGATCGTATTTTTCGAACATCACCACTTCGTAGCCGAGCGGCAGCAGGTCGTTGGCGACGGTGAGCGAAGCCGGCCCCGCTCCGATACAGGCGATGCGCTTTCCGTTTTTCTTGCTCGGGATCTTGGGAAGGCGATCGGTGATGTCGTCGCGCAGATCCGCCGCCACGCGCTTCAGGCGGCAGATGGCGACAGCCTTGCCATCCACGCGGCCACGGCGGCAGGCGGGCTCACAAGGGCGGTCGCAGGTGCGGCCTAAAATAGCTGGGAAAACATTCGACTCCCGGTTGAGCATGTAGGCATCGGTATAGCGGCCTTGCGCGATCAGCCGGATGTATTCGGGAACATTGGTATGGGCCGGACAGGCCCACTGGCAATCCACAACTTTGTGGAAGTAGTTCGGGTTTGTGACGTCCGTGGCTTTCACGCATGGATCCTTTCGATCTCAACCACCGTCATGAGTTATCTGCGAGATGCTGGATTAATCTGGTTACATTGTACATCCGAGGGCGGAAATGTGCTGAAGCCTGGATGTACTGCAAACGGCGGCAAGACCGCGCCGCATGAACTGGTACCATGGCAAGGTTCGACATGCCGTCGTTTCCTTTGCGCCTCGCGCGCGACCTGCTGCGCCGCATCAACTATCGTTTGAACGCGTCGTCCCCCCCGGCCCAAGCTCCGGAGCCTTTCGATCAAAACAAGCTTCAGCAGGCCGAAGACGCGCTGCGCCAGATGCCCGCCGAGAACGCTGGCGCGAAAGCCTACCTGGATGTGCACATTCCGCGCCTGGCTCGAACCTTGGCTCTGGTTCCTCCGCCAGGAAGCACCAGCCGCGTTCTCGAATTAGGTTGCTACATGCAAATCACGCCGCTGCTCCACCGGCTGGGCGGGTACCGCGAGGTGCGCGGCGCCTACTACGGCAAGCTGGGCCGCGTGGACACCAAGCGGGCTCCATTTGCCGACGGTGAATTCACTTGCCAGGTGGACCACTTCGACGCCGAGCGGGACCGCTTTCCTTACCCCGATGCGCATTTCGATCTGGTGATTGCGGGCGAAATCATCGAGCATTTCACATACGATCCCATGCACATGTTGCTCGAAGCCCGGCGCGTGCTGTGTGAAGGCGGTTATCTCCTGGTGACCACGCCTAACGTCGGCAGCGTCACCAGCGTCGCTAAAGTTTTGGGTGGTCGCGACAATCCGCAGATCTATTTCCTGTACACCCGTCCGCGGGAAGGCGCGGACCCCGAGATCGGTCATGTTCGCGAGTACACCATTCACGAGTTGGGCGCCGCTGTGAAGGCCGCCGGATTCGAAGTGCTGAGCCTGTTTACCACCTTCCTGCCGGAGTACGCTTCGCATCTGCCTATGTTGAGGCTGCTGGAGGAGAACGGCTTCGATCCCCAGAATCGCGGTGAGCAATCCTGGTGCCTGGCGGTGAAACGGAGTTCGCTGCCGGTGGATCGATATCCGTGGTTCATCTACTCCTGAAGGGCCGCACTCGCGGCTGGATGGCACTCAAATCCAAGGCATATGCAGGAGCGTTTTCTTGGGGAACGCGTCGCATACAATAATGAAGTGACGCAGAGCTTCCTGCAAAAGTACCTTCAAGCGTTCCAACGCATTGAGGGCTGGTTTTCTTACGATGCCGCGCTGATGTTCATGGCCTACAACCAGCTCTTGGCTTCCCGGGGCATCGCGGCCAACGTCCTCGAGATTGGCGCCCATCACGGGCTCTCCTCCATTGCGGTAGCAACGCTCCGAGCGCCAGGCGCCAATTTCTACGTTGTGTTCGCGAGTACACTATCCACGAGCTGGAACTTGTTTACAACCTTCATGCCCGAGTACGCTTCCCATCTGCCTCTGTTGAAGTTCTAGAGCGTACGCAAGCGTTTTCATCGTAGCTTTATGATGTCGTGGGGTGGGGGTGCCAAGGAGGCGGTTACACGAAGGTAACGAAGTGCTCAATACTAGGTATCCACAAGGCGGGCAAATGTCGATCCATTAGCAGTGACCGCTCGCTTACTACAATGAATTTCGCAAGAAAACTATGTTTTCTGGGTTCTCGACACCAACAGCGCGGAATGTCTGGTCTCACCGCGCGGCATGTGTCACGATAAATACGCTGCATTCATGTCATTCCCCACCGTTAAGAGAGTACATTATTGTAGAAATTGCTAGTCGTTTCTGCTTGACATGCCTGGCTTGTCGCGTAATACTTGCGACCACAGCAGGTAATTAGAGAGACTATGATTAACCATAAAACTCGTCGCTTCCTCACCCTTGGAGCCAGGAGATCGTCCCCTTGGATTCAAGTCGCCCTCGTCCTTGTCCTGAGCATCTTCAATTGTCACGGGCTCAACGCGCAGATCGGATGCCCGTATCCAGGTACTTGTAACGACCCAGTTCCGGTTATCGATATCACTACTTCAGGGCCTAACTACTGGACGGACACGTACGGACTTACATGGAACCCGCTGACGTCCACCGGGAACAGCGTTTCCGGTAGCGTTGTCGTCCCGGGGTCGGAATACGGACCGAGCTGCCCATCCGTGAAATTCGATGTCAAAGGCTCGATTCAGCCCTCAATTCAAATCGACACTGTTGAAGGCTACTCGCTCTACTCCTGGACCGGAAGTAATCCCAAACCCTCTGCGGAATGCAACAACAATACGCCGGTAGAATTCACGTACAGCGGAACCATCCAGAACAAGGGTAACGACTACGCGCTCAACAGTGAATGGAGTAACGTTACCGGTGAAAAAGGCACCTCGAATGTTACTAAGGAACACGACGTCCCGGTATCGGAAACCACGAACGCAGTTGGCTTCGGCTCCGCAAGCCCAAATCTGACGGTGGCACAATTTCGGCAAATTCTAAATGCTTCGTCGGGGTTAACAGATATCTTCGCGGGACGCCAAGTATTCGAAGCAACCGGCTTTGGTAGCCCACATTATGATAACTGCTGGCAGACATGGTCCATCTATCCCAAGTGGAACGCCGTCGACGGCTCCCTTTGGAATGTCGGATATTACCCTATAGATCCTCCATTTATAACCAGCAAGAACGAATGGGGGGACGATTATATAGGCTACGGGGACCCCATTGTTAAGTACTATCGCACTCACTATTTCAGTAATGGAGTGCTGTGCGGGGCCCGAATTCCACAGGTTATGTCTATTGAGTACGATGGCAGCGGTCCCAACAACAGTGTCGCGTACGCCAACGGCACGGTCGGCGAGGACATTTACACCGCCAGCGTGACCGCCTATCGAGCGGGTGTCAGCCAGAGCACTAATCACTAGGAGAGACCACATGAATTTGAGACTTCGTCGACGCATTTTAGTGCGGCTATTATCCCTGACTGTTCTGGGAATACCAGGCAGTTTTTTGCGAGCTCAGACTGCGCAGGTGATCGACGTAAATGAAGCGCGCCCACTCTGGTACGCCATGGATGCGCTAGAGGACATAGTTCACAGCCCTGTAAACTATGAGGACCCTCCCTATCAAAACATGGCGGACCTTGTGGATTACTCGACGCCAGAACAACGCGCCGCGAAGCCTGGTTATCAGCTTCTTGGGCCGCCACAAGCACAGCTCACGTTGGGGTTTCAGACGCCCGCTTCTGGATTGCTTTCGGAGGGCGACATAATTTCCGAGGTGACCGCGCTGCTCGTCGGCTATCGCCAGCAGAAGCTGCCGGGCGACTTCCAGGTGGAGCAGGCCAACGGCATGATCTACGTCACTCCTACACAGGTACTGGGAGCCGATGGGACAGTGCATGCGGTCGTCTCCCCGTTGACCACGCTGGTTACGATTCCTAGCGCGAGCCGGAGTATGGCGGGTACCGTCCAGGCCATTCTCGATGCGGTCAGTAAGGCTACCGGCCTCCAGATTGTCCTAGGAGTCAATCACTTTTGGCCTACCCAAATGGTGACCTTCGGCGCAAGCGGGGTGGAAGCTCGGGACGCCTTGGCGACTCTCTTCGCTCAGACCTCGCTATCACTCTCATATAGGCTCATCTTCGACCCGATTCCGGACAAGATGAGAACCCTCGATTACACGCTCAACCTGCGACCTGTGGGGAGTGTTACGCCGGGCGTCTTGACCGGCCCTCCAGCCGTGACCGTAGGGCCGTCGGGGACTGGCCCAGGCGTTTCAAACAGAAAGACTGGGCAGTAAGCCGCGGCGGCCAAGGTTGCAATCGAAGAATCGGATAGGCGTCGCATATCCAAATCGAACGTCGCGACCCGCTTCGGCGGCAGCTTCGCGGGACGCGGCCGGGTTGGTAGTGCCGCCCCAGGCATTCGCGAATCGTGGGAACGTCGCAGCCAGTGCCGCGCTAGCCAACGCTCGTTGCACGATGGTCGCGCCCACGCCTCAACGTGTTGCCCTCTGGAGGTGAGCGGCTTCAATCCCCAGAACCACGGTGAACAATCTTGGTGCTTGGCGGCGAAACGGAGTGCGCTGCCGATGGATCGATATCCGTGGTTCATCTACTCCTGAAGGGCCGCACTCTCGGCTGGATGGAAACTGCATTCGATATTCTAAAACCATGGCCACACGGGAATCCGCCGATCCGTTTCAATACGTTCGGGAGTGGGGCGCGGAACGTTGGGAACGGGGCTGGTGGCACAGCTTCGAGCTGCCGGACGGCACCCAAATTCAAGGCGTTTGCAAGCTCTCGGACTTGCAGGGCCGCATTGCGCAATTTCCCATTCCTCTCGATTTGCGAGGCAAGCGTGTGCTGGACATCGGCGCCTGGGACGGATGGTTCAGCTTCGAAATGGAACGGCGGGGCGCCGAAGTGCTGGCCATCGACAACTGGGACAATCCGCGGTTTCACGAGATGCATGCCAAGCTCGATTCGCGCGTGGAATACCGGCAGATGGACATGTACGAGCTCACGCCCCAGCGCATAGGACGCTTCGACATCGTTCTGTTCATGGGCGTCCTGTATCATCTGAAGCATCCGTTGCTCGCGCTGGAGCGAGTGTGCGCGCTGACGACGGATATGGCCGCCGTGGATTCGTTCATTATTCGTGAAAAGCACCGGCCGGGCGAGAACATGGAAGAGCGCGCGGTAATGGAGTTTTACGAAACCACCGAATTTGGCGGTCAAACCGACAATTGGGTGGGGCCGAGCCTGGCGTGCCTTCTGGCCTTTTGTCGAACGGCGGGTTTTGCGAGGGTGGAGCTCGAGAGCGTGCTCGAACACGGCGCTTGCGTGGCGTGTTACCGCCACTGGAAGCGGCCCGAGGTCGATGCGCCAGAGGGTCCCGAATTGCTGGCGGCCGAGCACAACCAGAACGCCGGCATCAATTTCGATTCATCCCGCGATGAAATGGTGAGCGCCTGGTTCCGCTGGCCGGCGCCGAATGTGGCGTTAGACGATGTCCGGCCGGAGGTGGGCGGCTACGGTGTGCGTCCGCTGCAAATAGCGCACCTACGAGAGGACGTCTGGCAGACCAATTTCAAGTTGCCGCCGGGTCTGACCGCGGGCTGGCATGAAGTGCGCATGCGTATTGGAGAAAGCAGTGCAGGTTCGCCCCAGCGCATCGCCGTCGACGTTCCGCTGGTGGCGGGCGAGATTCAGATCCATGGCGTCAGCGATGGAACGACGTGGCAGCCGGACCAGCTCGATTTGTCGCGCGGGGAAATGCTGTCGTTTTGGGCCAGCGGTCTGCCGGAAAATGTGGATTGCTCGAATCTGTGCGTGTTGCTGGATGGAAGGCGGCTGACCGTCACCTACGTTCAGGCGGCCGAAGGAGCGCGGCAGGTGAACGTCAAGGTTCCTCGGGAATCTCCGGTGGGACCGGCTGCTATTTCCGTGTCAGTCGGTCCTTCGCCTGTCGCAAACGCCCAGGTCGAAATCCTGGCGGGCTGATGCAGGCGAGTATCAAAAGCGCCAAAGTAGCGATGCTGACCGCGTGCGCGATCTTCATCTCAACACCGCCGTCGTAGTAGATCGAAATGGACGCGGGGCCGATGGTTCTTGGAACGAGATACATGAACCCCAGTCCGTCCTTGTGCAGCGGCACAGAGGCGCCGTTGATTTGCGCGTGCCACCCGGCGGACCAGGAGATTTGAATCGAGACCACACGGTTCGGCGGCAGGTTGGTTTGGATTTGCGCCGAATGTCGACTGGTCCACTCGAACGAAGCAGCAGGATATTGTGAATTTTCGAGCGCGGCCACGTAAGGGCGAAGCGGCGCGACATCGATCCCATCGATCGGAGTTCTCGCCACCAAATCGCTAGGAGCGACAATGTGCGCGAGCGACGGCGAACCCCCGACGCTATACAGAACATCTCCGCGGTCGCGCCACAACGGCTGCAAAACACCTTCGAACTCTCGGGGGTTGCGAAAGTCCTTGTACTCTTCGGTGCTTCCCGGGCCGCTGACTTCGACCGCCTGAACACCCAGAGCCTTGAACCAAAGAATGGCGATCTCGGCGGCTTGAGCCCCGGCTGCATCGCCGCTCCCGATCTCATATCTAGCGATGTAGTATACGGGAAGAAGCAAGCCTTGATCGAAGCCTCCCCAAATTTCCGGAGTATCAGAAAAGGCAGTAAGCCAGTAGCCAGTGGAGCCGGGCAGCAGGACCCGGCCGCCGTTCCAGTGTTGATTGAGCCATTGGGCAGTCCGCCATTCCGAGGTGGTCGTAATGTCGATCGATTTTATGAGCCCGTAGCTCGCGTATTCCCGGTAAGACTTCAGCGGCCAGATCAATGCCAGCATCAATAGAACAGTTACCAGCGTTGCGGCCCGCTCCGGCAGGCGGCGCACACCCGCATCCAACAGCAATCCGACCAGTAGCGCCAGAGCAAGTTCCATTTCCAGGTGATAGCGTTCGGGCTGCGGGACGATAGCCACGTTGGCCCAGGTGATCGCCAGCGGCACAAGCGCGGTGAGAAACGCGAAGTAGATGGCGAACTGGAAATGCGACGGAGCGCGGCGAAGGATTAGTTTCAGTAACAGCAGTGTCGCTAGAATCGCCGGCGCCCAGCGAAGCATCTCTGCGCCGGTGTGGGTGTAGTCGGCTCCCACCAGCCGCGAATTGATCTGGACTACCTGAATCGTCGAGGGCGGAATCCAGGGGACGGCCAGACAGTACGCCGTCACAGCTATGAGAATTACCAATCCGATGTCCCGCGTAAAGAGCTTTCCACTAACCTGCCTGGCGAGAACATAAGCCACGACGCCGAGCGCCAAACCGACGGCTCCGATCCAATTGGTGAGGGCGACCGCGGCAAACGCCAATGCAGCGGAGACGAAATAACCAATCCGTCTTCGCTCCAGCGCGAGATCCAGCAGGAGAATTGCCAACGGAATCAGAGTGAGCGAGGAAACGTGCGGGCCCTCGCCATAGTAAACCAGCGCAAGCAATCGCTCCGGATGGAATTGGCCGGTGGCGCGTCCGATGTCCGGCATCAGCCATTCGGATGGCGAGAGCGCCGAATAAAACATTCCAGCGATGAACGCGGCCCGCGCCGATCCACTCAGCCGCAGCGTGAGCGCAAAGAGCGTGATCGGTCCCAGACAGTAAAGGATCGCGGTCACCCAGTGATGGGCCTGTGCCAGCGAAATCCCCCGGAGCAGCGCCGCCAATGCGACGATCCAGTGCAGCAAGGGCGGGTAAGTGTTCTGCGCGGGGATGCCTGCGTACCAGGCTGGAAACCACGAGAAGTCGCGCCAATGGTCGAGCATGTACCGGCTGATGCCGATGTACGCGCCTTCGATGGAACCCATGTGGCGCAGATATTCGATTCCGAAAAGCCCGCGGCAGACGTAGGCATTCACCACGAACAACAACGCGGCGAGTAACCAGCAGTGCGTGCGGAGAGGGAAGGCTCGGTGGCTCACGGGATTCCCTCATGATAATGGTCGGCGGAGGCGGCGCGGCAACTGAAAGCGGCGTACCTGGGCAATATTTCGAAAATGGGAGTATGATTTTCTTCAGAGTTGGAGAGCATCCGGCCGCGAGACGCCCTGGCGCGTGAGAGCCGAGGCGAGCTCCCCGTGGTCTGTTTGCCCCTTAACGACAAGTCCGTGAGGAGGTAATTCGTGGCCCTTACGATAGGAGTGCCGTGCGAGACCTTCCCTGGTGAGCGCCGCGTTGCTCTGACGCCGCGGGCTACCGAGACACTGGGGAAGCTGGGCGCCGGCGTAATCATCGAAGAATCGGCTGGTGTCGAGGCTGGTTTTCCAGATCAACTTTATGTCGCACGGTCGGCACGTGTGGGTACGCGCGCCGAAGTTTTCCAGCAGGCCGACATCATTGTGCAGGTGCGCGCTCTGGGTGCGAATCCGCAGGAAGGCCGCGCGGACCTGCCATTGATGCGCGACGGGCAAATCGTGATCGGATTCGGCGAGCCGCTCACCGCGGTGGATGAAGCCGGGGCGCTGGCCAGAGCCGGTGTTTCGTTTTTCGCCATGGAACTGATGCCGCGCATCACGCGCGCGCAGAGCATGGACGCATTGTCGTCCATGGCGACCATTGCCGGATATCGGGGAGTTTTGCTGGGCGCCGAAGCCTTGCCGAAGATTTTTCCGATGCTGATGACCGCGGCCGGAACCATCACGGCGGCGCGGGTTCTGATTCTCGGCGCCGGAGTAGCGGGATTGCAGGCCATCGCGACAGCCCGCCGGCTGGGCGCGGTAGTTTCCGCGTACGATGTGCGCAGCGCGGTGAAGGAACAGATCGAGAGCCTGGGCGCGAAGTTCGTCGTGCTGGATGTGGAAGCCAGCGCCGCCGAAGGGCAGGGCGGTTACGCCAAGGCCATGGACGAGGACTTTTACCGGCGACAACGCGCGGCGCTCCAGGAAGTGATTCGCGAGATGGACGTGGTGATCACCACGGCGGCGGTCCCAGGCAAGAAAGCTCCCATTCTGGTCACCGCGGAGATGGCGAGCGCGATGGCAGCGGGCTCCGTGATCGTGGATATCGCGGCCGAGCGCGGAGGCAATTGCGAGCTCACTCGCCCGGGCGAGACGGTGGTGCATCAGGGCATCACGATTCTGGGCCCGCTGAATATGGCGTCGGCGGTGCCGTTCCATGCCAGCCAGATGTACGCATCGAACATCGCGGCGTTTTTGAAGCTGATGGTGAAGAATGGCGAGCTGACGGTTAATCGGGACGATGAGATCATCCGCGAAACTTTAGTGACACATCGCAACGAAGTGGTGAATGCGCGCGTGAGCGAACTCCTGGGTTTGGCCAGCGCGGCCCCGGCTGCCAACGGGAGATAAAGCGAGGAGATAACGCATGGGCAATTATGAATTCGATTTGTGGGTCTTTATGCTGGCGGCATTCCTGGGCTTCCAGCTCATTCGAGGCGTGTCGCCCTTGCTGCACACGCCGCTGATGTCGCTGACCAATGCCATCTCGGCCATCACCGTGGTGGGCGCCATTTTGCTGACGGGCGAAAAAGACGCGAGCACGCTTTCGCGGATTCTTGGTTTTTCGGCGGTATTTTTGGCGGTGCTCAACGTGGTGAGCGGATATCTGATCACCGATCGGATGCTGAAAATGTTTAAGCGGAGGGGGTCGGAACAGAAATGAAACTCGACGACACCCTTCTTCCGATTCTGTACATGCTGGCGGCCATTGGATTCATCCTGGCCATCAAATGGATGAACTCGCCCGCGACCGCGCGCCGTGGCGTAATCATCGGCGAAATCGGCATGGTTTTGGCCGTGGCGGGCACGCTGCTGCGCTTTGAAGTGGTCAACTACCAATGGATTTTGGTGGCGTTCGTCCTGGGCACGGCGTTTGGAATTCCCATCGCATACATCATGCCGATGACGGCGGTACCGCAACGGACCGCTTTTTCGCACGCCTGCGGCGCACTCGCTTCGGCGTTGATCGGAACGGCTGAGTATTACAAAGGCCTGGAGCAAGGGCCGGGGCTGTCGAAAGTTGTGATGATCGCGCTGATCGTCGAAACGCTGCTCGGCTTCCTGACGTTCACGGCCAGCATGATGGCATTCGGAAAACTGCAAGAGGTATTGGCGCAGAGGCCCATCACTTATAAAGGGCAGAACTTCGTCAATCTGGGAATCTTCGCCGCGGCGGCGGGCGTCGGGCTCGCGCTGGTGGTCGCGCCCCAGCATAGCGTTCTGTTTCCGATCTTCACCGTGCTGGCGCTGCTGTTCGGCGTGCTGCTGATCATACCCATCGGCGGCGCGGACATGCCGACCGTGATCGCGCTGCTGAATTCGTATGCCGGTTTGTCGGCCAGCGCCATGGGATTTGTGCTGAACAACAAGCTGCTGATCGTGGCCGGTGCGCTCGATGGATCGTCCGGGTTTATTCTGGCAATCATCATGTGCCGGGCGATGAACCGGTCGTTCTCTAACGTCCTGTTCGGCGCCTTTGGACAACTGCAGACCAGTGCGGCGGCCGCGGGTGAAGCGAAGCCCGTGCATTCGGCGACGCCCGAAGACGCGGCGCAGATCCTGGATTCCGCGCGCAACGTGGTGGTGATTCCGGGCTATGGAATGGCCGTACTTCTTAAATAAGGAAGAGTGATGCCGCTTACTGTCTGAGCAAATATAGCACATTGACCTGCCAATGGAGTGGGAAGAGCATTACCGGGAGGATTTGTGGTCGGCAATCCGGGCATTGTTACTTTAGCATGCAAATTCTGTTCTGCTGGCGTCGCATTGTTCCACGCATAATGATCCCCATCTGTTCCATAAATTTCATTTAATTGGGTAAAATTTGCGAGAATTTGTGGTTGGGAATCTGGGAATCTATCTAAGGGCTGAGGAATGTTATAATTATATGTCATTTAAATCCTATAAATTAAAACTGAAAGAATCCATTTCCATA
>JBKQHJ010000097.1:0-27056 GCA_052148835.1 Bryobacteraceae bacterium | reverse complement strand
CGCTGACCAAGAATCAGATCATCGCGGGCGCCGCTACGTTCGGCGTGTGCCTGCTGCTGTGGGTGCTGGAATGGCCTTCGGGCTCCGATAGCGGCAACGTGGCGAAGGTTCTTGCGTACATGTCCGTCATCACGCATTACGATTCGTTTTCCAAAGGCGTGCTCGACACCAAGGACGCGGTCTATTATATTTCTCTGATCTTCCTGGGGCTGTTTCTAACTTCGCGCTCCATGGAATCGCTTCGGTGGAGGTCGTAAGTGAGCAGTTGGATGCAAGCAAGACAAACCAAGTACGCCGCCTACGCGACGGTTTATATCATCGTGATCCTAGCTGTGTTGGCGGTGGCGAACTTCCTCGCCGACCGCTACAACAAGTCGTATGATGCAACCGCCAATAAGCGTTACAGCCTGTCGGACCAGACCAAGAAAGTGGTCGGCGAACTGAAGCAGGACGTCACTATCAGCTATTTCGATCGCGCCGGAAGCGGTATGCAAGCCGGCAAAGATCTATTGGATCGCTACCAGATCCTCTCGCCCAAGGTCCACGTTCAGTACGTCGATCTACTGAAAAATCCCACCCTCGCCCGCGCCGAGAATGTCACGCGCGAAGGCGAAGCGGTAATCTCGGCGGGGGCCCGGCGCGAGGACGCCAAGACGTTCGATGAAGAAGGCGTCACCGGCGCATTGATCCGCGCGCTCAAAGGCGGCGAGCGTGAAGTTTGCGTGGTTTCCGGACACGGCGAGCACCGGCTGGACGATTCTTCGCAAAGCGGCGACGGCTTCTCCGGCTTTCAAAGCATCGTGCAAAAAGACAACTACAAAGTTCAGAGCATCAATCTGCAGCAAAAAGCGGAAGTGCCGGCCGCTTGCACCGTGCTGGTGGTGGCCGGCCCCACCGGCGATTATATCCAGCCCGAAGTGGACGCCATCAAGAAATACGTAGAAAGCGGCGGCCGCGCGCTCTTCCTGCTGGACCCTCCGCTGCAAATCGGACATAAGCCCATCGGCGAGAACGCGGCGCTCACCGGGCTCTTGGAAAACTGGGGGATCACCGCCGACAAGGACTTGCTGCTGGATGAAAGCGCTGCCTCGCAATTGCTGGGCGGCGGCCCTACCGCGCCCGTCGTTCTTCAATATGACTCGCACCCCATCGTGAACGATCTCGCCAATGTGTCCACCGCTTTCCCCTTGTCGCGCTCACTCGAAACCAAGAACACCGACAAAACCACCAACGCGAAGCTGTTCTCTACGTCATCCGACAGTTTCGCCACCACCAATCTTGCGTCAGCGGAGATTCGCATCGATCCCGCCAAGGATAAGCACGGGCCTTTCACGCTGGCCGTCGCGGGCACCTATACCGGAGCCAAGCCCAGCGACTCCGGCCGTTACGTCGTGGTGGGAAACTCCGCCTGGGCGTCCAATCAGGCGCTTGGCTTCAGCGGCAATCGCAATCTCTTGCTGAACATGATCAACTGGCTTTCGTCGGATGAGGATCTCATCTCCATCCGGCCCGTACAGCCCGAAGATCGGCGCATCAATTTGACTCGCGCGCAATTCCGAACGGTTCAAGCCACCAGCCAAATCTTTTTGCCGTTCATCGTGGTGGTGGCCGGCATAATGGTTTGGTTCAAACGGAGATAAGCCACGATGCGAGTCCGAGGTCTGTTAGTCGCCGTCGTCCTGTTGGCCGCACTCGGCGTCGGCCTGTATTTTTCGAACAAACAGAAAGCCGCGGAGGCCGCCAAACCGCCTTCCGACACGCCTCCGAAAATTCTCTCGCTCGTCGAAAACGACATCAGCAAAGTAGCGCTGAAGAAGAAGGGCGCGGATGAAACGGACCTGGAAAGAGCCAATAACAAGTGGCAAATTACCAGCCCGAAGCCATATCCGGCCGATCAGGATGCCGCGAACCAGCTGGTAACAGCGATCGCCAACGTCAATTCCGATCGCGTCGTGGAAGACAAAGCTTCCAATCTGTCCGCATACGGGCTGAATGCGCCTAGCCTGGAAGTCGACATCACCGGCAAAGGCGGCAAGGTCAGCAAACTCCTGATCGGCGACGACACGCCCACCAACAGCGGCTCCTACGCCATGCTGCAGGGCGACCCCCGTGTGTTCACTGTCGCGAGCTACGTAAAGACCGGCGTCGATAAATCGGTCAACGATCTGCGCGATAAGCGACTGCTGACCTTCGATCAGGACAAGCTCAGCCGTGTCGAGCTAATTGCTAAGAAACAAGACATCGAGTTCGGCCGCGACAAAGATCGCTGGCAAATCGTCAAGCCAAAACCTCTACGCGCCGACGGCCTGCAAGTGGACGAGATGCTGCGCAAGCTGAAGGACGCCAAGATGGACTTGACGCTCTCTGACGACGACGCGAAGAAAGCCGCCGCGACCTTCGCCTCTAGCATGCCGGTTGCGACGGTGAAGCTCACCGATCCCTCTGGGACGCAGCAGATCGAGATCCGCAAGGACAAAACCGATTATTACGCTAAATCGAGCGTCGTGCCCGGCGTTTTCAAAACGACCGCCGACCTGGGAACGGGTGTCGACAAATCGCTCGACGATTTCCGGAACAAGAAGCTCTTCGATTTCGGCTTCAACGATCCGAGCAAAATCGAAATGCACGCGAGCGGCAAATTCTACAGCTTCCAGAAGGGTGGCGACGACTGGTTCTCGAACGGCAAAAAGATGGACAGCATCAGCGTGCAGTCTTTCGTGGATAAACTGCGCGACCTCTCCGCCAGTAAGTTCGTCGATACCGGTTCGCTCGGCATGCCCACCATCGATATCGCGGTCGTTTCCATGGACGGCAAAACGACGGAAAAAGTGCTGATCGCCAAGCAAGGCTCAGACTACGTTGCCCAGCGCGAGAACGAGCCGGCCCTCTACGGGCTCGACGCCAAGAGCGTCAATGATCTGGTGCAAGCCGCTTCCGACGTCAAGCCCGCTCCTCCAGCAAAAAAGTAACTGAACCGCGCACGTGAGTAAGCGGCTGATAAACTAACAATTAGTGACCGGCCTTCTAACCGACCTCTACCAGCTCACCATGGCGGCCGGTTATTTCGAAGCCGGCAAAACCTCCGAAACCGCGACATTCGAGCTGTTTTTCCGCCGCCTGCCGCGCTATCGCAATTACGTTGTCGCCGCGGGTCTCGCGCAAGCCGTCGACTATCTGCTGAACCTCAAGTTCACCGACGAGGAGATCGATTATCTCCGCGGATTGCCCCAATTCCAGCGCGCTTCCAGCGGTTTTTTCGATGCCTTGCGCCAGCTTCGTTTTACGGGCGATCTTTTCGCCATGCCGGAAGGCACGCCCATTTTTGCCAATGAACCGTTTCTAACCGTTCGCGCGCCCCTTATGGAGGCGCAGATCGTGGAAACCTACCTGCTCGCCGCCATCGGTTTTCAGTCGCTGGTCGCCACCAAAGCCTCTCGTATCGTGGAGGTAGCCGGTGGCCGTGCCGTGGTCGATTTCGGCGCCCGCCGCGCACACTCGCCGGAAGCGGGCGTTCTGGCTGGACGTGCGTCGTATATTGGGGGCTGCATCGGCACCAGCAACACGGAAACTGGATTTCGCTACGGAATTCCGGTGTTTGGAACCGCCGCGCACTCCTGGGTACAATCTTTTCCGACCGAGACGGAAGCGTTTCAGCGGCTCCAGAATTTGCTGGGCGACGCGACCGCGTATTTGATCGACACTTATGACACGATCGAGGGCGCACGTTGTGCCTCTTCGCTTGGGGCGCCGCTGTGGGGCGTGCGGCTGGATAGCGGCAATCTGGTGGAGCTTTCGCGCGAGGTTCGCAAGATCCTGGACCAGGCCGGCCTGAAGACCGCGAAAATCATGGCCACCAGCGATCTCAATGAATATAAGATTCTCGAGTTCGCCGCGGCCGGCGCACCCATCGACGCTTTCGGCGTGGGAACCGATCTGGCGACGTCCGCCGACTCGCCCAGCCTCGGCGTAGTCTACAAGCTGGTGGAGTTGAACGGACGCTTTACCGCCAAATTTAGCGAGGATAAACACACGCTTCCTGGAGCCAAGCAGGTGTTTCGATTCGCCGCCCACGACGTCATCGCCTGCTCCTGGGAATGCCTCGGCTGCGGCCACGGCGAGCCGGAGGCGAAGGCCTTGCTTCGTCCTGTGATGCTGGGCGGCAAATTGATCGAACCGCTACCGACGGCTGGAGCAGCCCGTCAACACGCCGCCGATTGCATCAAGCGTTTGCCAACGGCCGTCCGCAGCCTCTTCGATACCGGCCAGGAGTACCGCGTCGATCAGAGCCCCGCGCTGCTGACTTTGTACGAAAAGGTCCAAGATGAAAACGGTCTTCTTCGACATCGACACGCAGATTGATTTCGTCTTTCCCGCGGGGGCGCTTTACGTGCCAGGCGCCGAGCTCATTCTGCCGGCCGTCGCCGAGTTGAATCGCCGGGCACCTCTGGTCATCTCCACCATGGATGCGCACACCGAAGACGATCCCGAATTTCAAATCTATCCTCATCATTGCGTCGTCGGGACAGCGGGGCAGCATAAACCCGGCATTACTTTGCTGGAACGGCGCGCCACGGTTCCGTGCAACGGCGACACCCGCCAATTCATCCTTGAGAAGCAACAGTTGGATTGTTTCAGCAGCCCCCATCTCGAGCCGCTACTTGCACGCCTCAATGCGGATCGCTATGTCGTCTACGGAGTAGTCACTGAAATCTGCGTGCGCTACGCCGCCCTCGGTCTGCTCAAAACGGGCAAACCAGTGGAAATCGTTACCGATGCGGTGAAAGCTCTGGACGAACAAAAGGTCTGTGAAATGTATTCGCAGTTCACAGCCGCTGGCGGGCTCCTTACGACATCCGCCGCCTTACTCCGAAACATCTAACCGTTACAAGTGTTCTTGGTAGTTTACGTGCAGGTCCAAGCCTAGAATGAAGAGCGCTAGGACTGTCTTTTTCTTCCTACTTTCGACCCTCTGCACCGCGCAGATCTTACCATCCGCGAAACCGGCCGGTTCGCCCGCGAATAAAGATCCGCTGGACCGCGATTCGCCACAAAGTTCCGTGGTGGCGTTTCTTGAAGCCGCGCACGCCCACAACTATGGCAGAGCATGGCGATATCTCGACCTACGCAAAATGCCCGAAGAGGAGCGCCTCAGAGGTAGCGAACAACTCGCTCGTCAACTGGAAACGATCCTGGATCGCGATACCCAGTTCGATGTGGGCGATCTAAGCCGCAATCCGGAAGGCGATCTGGAAGACAATCTCCCCGCGGACCTCGATCGCGTAGACACATTCCGCGTGAAAGGCCAGACGCTCGAACTGGACCTCGAACGCGTCAAGCTGCACTCCGGACTTTCCGTCTGGCTGTTTTCTCCCGAGAGCGTTGCACGAATCCCCATCATTGCGCAACAGACCAATACCTCGCTCATTGAGCGACACCTGCCTCTTCCCCTGGTCAATTGGGAGTTGATCGGCACTCCATTGTGGCGCTGGATCGGAATGGCCTTGCTCGCGTTCTTTCTAGCGGTGTTCTCCGAAGGGCTTTCGCGCCTGGTGCTATGGTTAACGCGCCAAGGTGTCAAGCGGATGGCGCCCAATTGGAGTCTCAGCCTCCTTGAGACCTTCCTCGGTCCGTTGCGTTTGCTGCTTTCTGTGTCCCTGTTTCGCGCCGGAATGGAATGGTTCGAGCCTTCGGCTCTGTTGCGCTTGTACTTGGGCCGCGTTCTTGCACTGCTCTTCTTTTGGGGAATCTTTTGGCTCTGCGCCGTCATTATCGACGTCGTAGTCCGGCATCTTCGCGTGCGTTTGCAAACCAGACACCGCGCGTTCTCTTACTCCGTCCTGCCGCTCTCCGGGCGAGTAGCAAAAGTCCTGGTGTTCGTGCTGATCATCGCCGGAGTGCTTAGCGCCTGGGGCTACAACACCACCACGCTCCTGGCTGGGCTCGGCATCGGCGGCGTGGCATTAGCGCTGGCGTCTCAAAAGACTATCGAAAATCTGTTCGGCAGCGTCGCCGTCATTAGCGACCGGCCTGTCTCGGTAGGCGAGTTCTGCAAGTTCGGCGGCAGCATGGGCACTGTCGAAGACATCGGGCTGCGTTCCACGCGCATTCGCAGTCTGGATCGGACCCTGTTGACTATTCCCAATGGTTCGTTTTCCACCATGACCATCGAAAATTTCGACCGCAAGGACAAGACGCTTTTTCACGTTACGCTGAATCTCAAGCGCGAGACTACACTCGCTCAAGTTCGCGAAGTCCTGCAGTCGATAACCAAACTGCTTCAAGGCAATCCCAAATTCGAAACGGGGGGCATACCGGTCCGTTTCGTAGGAATCGGCACCTATTCACTGGATATCGAAATATTCATTTACGTCCTCACCCTGGATGGCGACGAATTTATGAAAATACAGCAGGAACTTTTCCTCGCGATTATGGACGCCGTTGAAGCCGCCGGGACCGCGCTCGCGGTGCCCACCCAGGCCACGATTACATACACCGACGAGTCCCTTCCCGCGCCCAGCGCCAACGGCACCGGATCCATGCGGGAGTTGGCGACTAAACGGTCATGATCTCAATGGCTTGCTTCAGACTCTGCAAGGGATCGCGGCCCGGGGCCGGACGAAATTCGTGCGCGATATAGCCGGTGTATCCCAGATCAGCGATGGCTTTAGCAATAAATCGGTAATTCAGCTCTTGAGTATCGTCGAGTTCATGCCTGTCCGGCACGCCTCCGGTATGAAAATGGCCGATCCATTCAAAATTCGTCCGGATGTTGCGCGTAACGTCGCCATCCATGATCTGCAGGTGATAAATGTCGCAAAGTATTTTGACGCGCGGTGAATTCACGCGCTTCACGACATCCACGCCCCACGCCAGGTGATCGCAGATTTGATCCTTTCGGCCGAGGGTGGGGTCTTGGAGCTTGCTGTTCATCACTTCCATGCAGATGTTGACGCCCTTGTCCTCGGCGCGCGCCTTGATCCGATTCAGAAACGCGACCGCGTTGTCCGCGCCTTCCTCGTTCGACATGCCCCTGCGCTGGCCGCCGACGGTAATGATGTTGGGGGATCCGCCGGCCGCGCATTCGTCGATCGCCGCTCCCAGCGACGCGAGAGATTTTTCGTGAGCCTCTTTATGGATGATGCCGTCCTCCATGGTGACCCCGGCCGGCGGCGCCATGGTCGGGATCAGCCCATATTTCTTGAGCGTCGGCCAATCTTTAGGGCCAATCAGATCGAATCCCACGCAGCCTAGCTGTGCCGCTACACGGCAACGGTCTTCGAACGACAATTTGGGGTCGAATGGAAACGAGGTAACGCATTGTTTGAGGCGTCCCTTGCTTGCCGGGACGGCGCCGGTTTGAGCAGTTGCAGTAGTTGCGGCGCCAACCAGGGCGGCCGCGCTAACAAAGTCTCTGCGTAGCATGGCTGGTATTGTACTAATTGCCGGACCGCAGCGCAGTGGCAGGATCCACACCGGCGGCACGGCGCGCCGGGATCCAGGCGGAAAGCATGGTCAGGAAGATGAGAAAGCCAGCGGCGCTCGCGAGCGACAACGGATCGAGAGGCGACAACCGGTAGACAAAACTCCGCATCACGCTAGAAAACGCCAAAGCGAGAATCAATCCCACAGCGAGCCCCGGGGCCATCAGCAAGGCCGCTTCGCGCAGGATCATCGCGACCAGGTCACCACGCGAAGCCCCCACGGCGCCACGCACCCCCAATTCGCGGACGCGCGTGTTCACCGAATAAGCCAGTAAGCTGTAGATGCCGACCGCCGTGAGTAATGCCGCCATCGCGCCGAAAATGCCGAGCAGCATGAGCGCCAGACGGCGTCGAGCGAGGGAATCAGCGACGTTCTGGGCGAGAGGTTGGATTCTCGAAATCGGAATCTCTGAATCGACCGATTGAATCGCCTCGCGAATCACCGGCGCGAACTGGATCGGATCGGAAGCCGTTTTGATCAACAGTGTGATCGACGGCCCGGTAGCAATGCTATAAAACATCGGCTCTACGTCTTGATCGAGGCCGAGATCGCGCACGTCGCCGACAATGCCGGCGATCTCAAGCGAGTTTTGATGGGGGTCCACCACACCCAAGATCAGATGTTGACCGACGCCGTCTTCATGTGGGAAGAAACGCCGGGCGAGGGTTTCGTTGACTAGCACGCGCTCCCGGTCGGCTCTGGAATCAGTCAGCCATCGGCCGCGCCGCAATGGAATTCCGAGCACTTGAAAATAATCGGGCGTGACCCAGCGCATCTGTGCGACCGGGAAGTTACCTTTTTCGAAAACTCGGCCCTGGACGCCGAAGCGGGTCGCGAAGCGGCTTTGCTCGGAGGGTCGACGGCTCATCGGTGCGGAGTTTACCGCGGCTACACCTTGAATACCCGGTAGCCGACGCAATGCAGGAGCTAGCTGAGTGGAGAGGAATGCGGCGGCTTGGTCCCAATCGGCGCGCAGTGGAAGGTTGGGGATCTCGAGAACTCTTTGGGCATCGAAACCCGGCGCTTCGGTGAGCAACGCAGCAAAGTTCCGGGCGAGCAATGTAGCGCCAGCCAGAACCAGGAATGCCATGGCGATTTCGCCGGCCAAGAGCACGGGTCCCAAGCGGGACCGGCCGCGCGCGACCGATCTTGTCGACGCGGTGAGACGATGCCGATCGCGTACGACGTGCCAGCACGCAGGCAACCCGAACAGGACTCCGGCCACCACAGAGATTGCGATGGCGTACAGCCAAACGGGTGCTTGCCACGCAGTTCGCTCGAAGGGCAGGAGGCGGCGTGCGGAAATTGCCAGTGCGACACCCGCCGCACCGCCGGCGGCGGCGAGCACCAGGCTTTCGGTCAATATATGACGGATCAAGTGGTGCGAGGATGCGCCCAACGCCTCGCGAATCGCCATCTCGTTGCGACGCTCCAGCATCCGAGCCAAAAAAAGATGTGCGAGATTCGCACAAGCCATCAACAGCACCAGGCCGACCGCGGACCACGCCAATAACAACGAAGGACGAACGTCGCGCGTCATCTCGAGCGACAAGGGAATGACGTACGCGCCGACAGTCGCGTTCGTGGCCGGATCAGCTTGTGCCAAACGGCGCGCGATGGCCTGAATCTCGGTCTGTGCTTGCTCCACAGTGACGCCGGGTTTCAAGCGAGCCACCACTTCGAGCGGATGATACTTCCGGGCGTTCTGAAGATCGGGCTCCATCAGCGAGAGAGGAAACCAAAAGTCGGCCCATTCGGGAAATACCTGGCGCTGGGAAACCACGCCGAGGACGGTGAACGATTCTTTGTCCAGCCGAACCTGCTTTCCGGCGATGGCGGGATCGGCCGCGAATTTTCGCCGCCAAAGATTTTCGCTGATCACGACCACGTGCTGCTTGGCGTGCTCTTCGGCGGCGCTGAAGTTGCGTCCCTCAATCGGCTGAATTCCCATGGTGGAAAACAGGTCGCTCGATGCCATGGAGCCGTGAACGATCTCCGGTTGGCCTTGCCCGAGCAGCGTGGCGGTATTCATGGCCGAGAGCGTGTGCGCCGCCATCGCCTCGAAGCTGCGAGCTTGAGCCCGCCAGTCGCGAAAATCGGGTGCCGTGACCTGCAACTGCGGCAAAGCTGGATGAGTTTCCCAGATCCGCACGAGTTTGCCGGGATCGCGAAAGGGCAGCGGCTGAATGAGGACGGCGTCAATGACGCCGAACAGGGCCGTGTTCGCTCCGACACCCAGCGCGATGGTGAGAATCGCGGCCAGCGCGAACGCCGGGCGGCGGCGAAGGGATCGTACGGCGGATCGCATGTCCATAGTTTACCGGTGTCGGGGGGTGGAGGAGGCAATGTGAGCGGTGGCGCATTTTTTTAAGATTGGGCGGAATTGTAGCTAAAATGCGAGATACTGCTACGATTATGCGCTTCTATTGTAATTGCGGCGGTCAAGAGAATCGCGGCGGAGGGCCGGTAAGTAGCTGGGTCCATTGGCTCGTGTGCTTTGTGACTGGGCCTGCCGTGGTATGCTCTTTTCATCCGCGTCCGCTGGAGATCCCCTATGGCTATTCGTTCATTCCTGCTGTGCCTGGGACCGGCTTTCGCGGCTACAGCGCCCGCCGCCACATTCCCCGTATTGAACTATTCCACGTATTTGCGCGATAGCTTCACGCCTGCCGGGATTGCCACCGACGCCGCGGGAAACATCTATATGACAGGAAGCGTGATCGTCGATTCGTCGACGATGCAGACCACCGTCCTGGTGGTGAAGTTGAACCCGCAGGCCACCCAGTACCTCTATGTGCGCTACGTCGGTGGATCGGTGAACGACTACGGGAATGCGATCGCGGTGGACAGCGCGGGCGACGTGTATGTCGCGGGCTACACCAATTCACCGGATTTTCCCGTGACTAGCGGCGGCAACTTCGTCACGGCGGCGACGAGTTCCATCATCGAGCGATCCTTCGTGTTCACGGTGTATTACAACTACACCGAGACCAAGTTTCCAAGCGAGGAAGCGCCGGGATTAAGCGTGTTCTTCAAGGACAAGACGGGCGCGGTGTTCCACACCTATTCCACTTATGCGGGCTGGCTGGATATCTTCCTGGGCACGTATAACTTCCTGGACCACACGCCCAAGGGCCGCGACGAAGAAGGATTGAAGCACACCATGGCCTGGGTGCGCCATCACGATAAATGCGTGGACGGCGAACTGGTGGATTTCGCGAAGCCGTACACGCAGCCCAAAAGTATTTCTGTAAGCGAAGGAGACACAAAATGACACCAAAGCTAGAACCCCGAGCGCTCGAACAGATGATCGATGAAATCGCTCAAGAGGCGGTTACGACCAAGCGGGTTTTGGAACGCGTTCCTAAAGACAAACTGGGATGGAAGCCGCATCCCAAATCGATGTCCCTCGGGCAACTCGCGATGCACGTCGCTACCATACCGGGGGGCATCTCGAAACTTGCGCAGGTGGATGAGTTCGAAGTCGACCCGTCGAATTTCAACCCGCCGGTGCCGAAAAACCGCGAGGAGATTCTCGCGGCTTTAGATGCCAGCGTCCAGGCCGCGCAAGAGTACTTGGGCGGGGTAAGTGGATCCGCCGCGGCAGGACCCTGGCGGGCCACGCTGCAAGGGCGCGAGCTGATGGCGATGCCTCGTGCCGCGATGCTCCGAGCACTCATGCTCAACCACTGGTACCACCACCGTGGCCAATTGTCGGTGTACCTGCGCTTACTCGATGTGCCCGTTCCGTCGATCTACGGTCCCAGCGCGGATGACAATCCATTTGCCTAGGTGTGGTTGAATCGTAGGGATGAAGCCGAGGCCGGCGCCGGGCGTCCTGCTGGTATTAGCCGCGCTGTTACTTGTGATTCACACGCTCACGAATGGGCGGTACGGCTTTCATCGCGACGAACTGGCAACGCTGGACGATGCTTGGCACCTGGCTTGGGGATATGTCGCGTATCCGCCGCTGACGCCGTTCGTGGCGCGCATTGCGCTGACTCTGTTTGGGGCAGCGCCGGCCGCTATTCGATTCTTCGCGGCGCTCGCGCAGTGCGTGGCGGTGGTGGTGGCGGGCTTGATGGCGCGCGAATTGGGCGGCGGACAGACTGCTCAGATCGTAGCAGCGCTGGCTGTCGCCGTGTCTCCGCTGTCGATGCTGTGGGGGCATTCATTTCAGTACGTCTCGTTCGATTTTCTGTGGGGTGTGCTGGCAGTCTATTTCGTAATCCGGCTGATCGAGTCTAACGACGGGCGCTGGTGGATCGCGGTGGGCGCGGCGGTTGGCCTGGGTCTGATGACGCGCTATACCATCGTGTGGCTGGTGGCGGGATTGACCGTGGGATTTCTTCTGACGCCGGCCCGGAAGTTGCTTCTGAGCAAGTGGCTGATCGCGGTCGCGGCTCTGGCGATCCTGATTTTTCTGCCGAATTTGCTGTGGCAGGTGAATCACGGCTTCATCTCGATCGATTTCCTGCGCGCCATTCACGCGCGCGACATTCGGATCGGGAGAACCGACGGGTTCTGGTGGAAACAGCTTGTAGTGCCGGCGAATCTATTTACAGTTCCGCTATGGATTGCTGGTTTGTTGTTCTATTTCCGAAGAAAAGAAGGCCAGCGCTACCGCGCGCTGGGATGGACTTTTATCGCGGCACTGGCGTTCTTCGCCGTTGCGCGGGCGCGAGAATATTACACAGCGCCGCTGTATCCGATGTTGCTCGCCGCGGGCGCCGTTTTGGCCCAACAATGGCCGCGCTGGGCCAAAGGGTTGAACTGGGCCGGGTTGATCGTGGCGTTCGGACTGGGCGTCGCGTTTCTTCCCGTTGCATCCGTCAATTCGAAATGGTTCCAGGTCGAGATGCGGTTTAATGAAACCTTGCGCGAGGAGATCGGCTGGCCGGAACTGGTGGATACCATCGCCAAGATTCATGAGTCACTGCCCGTCAACGAGCGCTCAACCGCTGGCATCTTGACCGGCAACTACGGAGAAGCGGGCGCGATCGATCTCTATGGACCCGCGCATGGCCTGCCGTTGGCGTTGAGCCGAGTGAATTCGTTCTGGCTGCGCGGCTATGGCGAGCACCCGCCGCAAACACTGATTGTGGTCGGGCTTTCGCCGCAGTTTGTCCAAGACAATTTCGCAAGCTGCGAATCGCGCGGGACGATCTCCAACCGTTATGGTGTCCCCAACGAAGAGACTGAGGTTCACAAGTACCTTTGGGTTTGCCGAGGACTTCGTGAGCCGTGGCCTGAATTTTGGCGAAAGATCAAGGCGTGGGGGTAGCGGCCGTCGACGATTGCGTATCGGCGGCGCGTTTGATACCATCGCTGGCCATGAGACTCAATCGCTGGAAACTCATTAGCTGCGCCTTGTTGTCCTTCGCCGCCGGATCGCTGTTGACGGCCCGGTTGATGTACCTGAACCAAGTGAAGGCCAATAGCAATCGCGTTTTCGAGCTTCGGATTTATCACACTGTGCCGGGTAAAGCCTCTGCCTTGCAAGCCGAGTTTCGCGAGAAGGTTACCAAGATATTTGCCAAACACGACCTGAAGGCTGTCGGATATTGGGGGCCTGAGGACGCGCCCGCGTCGAGCGACACGTTCATCTATATCCTGGCGCATCCCAGCCGCGACGCGGCCAAGCAGCATTGGGACGCCTTCCGGGCCGATCCGGAATTCCAGGAAATGATGAAGTCCCAGCAGGCGCCCGAGGCGAAATTGGTTGAAAAGGTCGATTCCACATACATGGACCCGACCGATTTTTCGCCGATGAAGTAGGGTCTGGATCTCGGCGCCGCCGATCACTGTATATAGAGCAGCGCTTCCGATGTGGTGCCTTCGTTAGTTGAAACATTCACGTAGGCCGTCCCTGACGTGACGCCGCTCGGCACGGTGAAGTTGACTTGGTAGAGCCCCGCAAATCCCGGCGCGAGGCCGGCGAAAGCGACCACAGCCGTGGAATCCAGGTAGTTTCCCAGGATGTCGAGGGACAGGATGTCGACGGAGACACTGTCGTTGACGGTGCTCGGCGGATTGGACGGAGCCGCTGCGCCGTCGGCAACTGGCGGAGTGACCGCGCCCAGGCCTGTGACATAAAGCAGCAATGTCTCGCCCGCGGTAGCTGGGTGCTCGGCCGTCACCAACAAATAGTCGGCATGAAGCACCGCCGCGGGGCCGATGCCAGGTGCGAATGTGCCGTCGTTATTGGTGAGCGCAAAAACTCCCGGCGCGCTCAGGTTCGCATATAGCATCACTTGGTTGGATCCCGCACCGTTGGTAAACACCTGCAAGGTTGCGTAGGATTGAGAGACCGCATTCGCACTCACGGTGGCATACGGAATCAAGATATTGACATGCGTGGGGCTCACAAAGCTAATAGGCGCTGGACGGCCGTTTACTGTCACCTTTACACCGCCGAGAATCGTTGGAAGCGGGACGTTGGCGCTTTGGGGCGCCGCAGCGAGATTGGCTCCGAATATAGTGATGAATTCTCCGGGCGCGACTGGGTTGGTGATCGGCGCATAGTTCCCGGCATTGAAAATCTTAGCCGGAAAAATCGCTGGGCCTTGCGTGAGAAGCGGGACTGAGGGCGAGACAATTTCCAAGATTAGCGCGTAGATCGAGCCGGTTCCCACCTGCAACTCGGCCTGGCCGTTGGCGGCGAGCAGGTACTGATAAGTGCCGTCGTTATACGTTCCATCGGCTGCGAAATTGAATGCGATATTGGTGGTGAAGTCGTAGGGCGATTGGCCAAAATACGCCATGCGGAAGTGAGAGACGCCTGCTCCTTGATCACCCAACGCCAGCGTAGATCCGTAAAACGAATTAATATCGTTCGACCCGGGCGCGGCTCCGGCCAGATTATTTCCAAGCCCGGCCGAAAAGTACGTGCCCTGGTACATACTGTTGGAAGCTGGCGCAGAGCCCGATTTCATGCCCACCAGAATGTCGAATCCATTTGGATCGCCAGCCAACAGAAGATTGCCATCGGAGGAAACGTACAGAGTTTTCTGACCGCTCACCAAGGCTGCTAGCGGCGTCGTGGAGGTAGGGAACGTGAGGGTGCCGGAGCCGTTCCCGGTAATCGAATAAGTAACGGCGTTCAATGTCTGCTGGACACTGGCGTTGGTTTCGTTGGCCATCGCGCCATTCACCGTGACGTTCCCGAAGCCGCCGCTTCCAGCAGAGGTGAGCGTGGCATAACCGTCGCGCACCTGGGATGCGTTGCCTTCGAGAAAATCGATGAACCCGGCTTGGTACGAGCCACTCACGGTGCTGTTGGAAGCGGATGATCCGGCTTCGATCGCAACGAAAAGATCGCGATAATTTCCTTCGGTGGCGCTGGCGATGATGGCCGTTGGACCGAGGCCCGCGATCGCGCCATGTTCGGTCTGTTGGGAGTCAATTGGATTTTGTATGAGCGCGAGACCGTCGGATGCGACGGAATAGATCCCGCTGGCCGTATAGGGTTTTGCCGTTGATCCAGACTGAGTGTCCATCATTTGCCCGATGAAGGAGTAATTACCCTGGCCGTCGAAGGTCATCACGCCGGTCAAGCTATAAGCGCGGCCGATCGCGCTGGTCATCGGGTCCAGATCGGCTGCGATCACCTGGCGGACAAAATAGTCGCCTTTTAAGTTCTCATTTCCGCTGGTATCGAAGGTTTGAGTACGCGCAGACACGGTGAGAGCGAAAACAATCGAGACAAAGAATAGCTTTCTCGTAAAAGTTCGCGGTCCGGTGCGCATTCGCTGGCTCTTGGTATGTTACAACGTTGGCGCGAGTGTGAACGCGGCACCGAATGAGCCCGTGGGTCACAATGTTCTATGATGAAGGCATGCGCACGGTCGTGTGTGTCTGTTTATTGCTGTTGGTGATGGTCGGTGTCATGTGGGCGCAGGACAAGGTTTTCATCTGCCCCATGGATCCGGACGTGCGCTCCAACCAACCTGGCACTTGCCGGCGCTGCGGCATGAAGCTGCGCGAGGGAATTCCGGAGCCGGTAGAGTTCCACATGGACCTGACGCTGACGCCCCGAGCAGTGAAGCCCAACCAGACCGAGCAGCTCAAGTTCAGCGTCCATGACCCTTGGAAGGATCGGCCGGTAAAGGATTTTCAGATCGTCCACGAGAAGCTGTTCCACATGTTCGTGGTCAGCCAGGATCTGCAATTCTTCGTGCACGATCATCCTGTGTTTCAGCCGGACGGCGACTTTCTCTATAGCCTGGCGTTTCCCAAGCCGGGCATGTATCGCGTGCTGGGCGATTTTTATCCGGATGGAGCGACGCCGCAACTCATCGCGAAGACGGTGATTGTTGCAGGAACTCCGCCGCCCACGGCCGCGCTGCCGCGCGATTACTCGACCAAGCAAGCCGAGAACATGCAGGTGGAAATGACTACCGATCCGCCGCAGCCGATCGCCGCGCAAAAAACGCAGATCTATTTTCGGTTAACTCCCGCCGATGGACTGGAAAAATATATCGGTGCCTGGGCGCACATGTTGGCCGCGAGCGACGATTTGATCGATCTAATCCACACGCATCCCTTCATCGCGGATGGCGGCCCGCAAGTCCAGTTCAGCTTGGAGTTCCCGCGCGCGCGGACCTATCGGGTCTGGGTGCAGTTCCAGCGCAAAGGTGTGGTGAACACCGCGCACTTCGATGTGCCGGTTAAGGAACTTGAGTAGTCACGCGTTCAGCGGGCAATAGCAACACCGTCGATCCCGAAGGAACCCCGTGAATTTTCGTTCCGGCCGGAAGCTCGATTGTATTTCGATATAGGAATGGATGAGCGAACTTGGCGTGGTAATGCTCGAACCATAACAGCGGCTCGATGCTCCCGTCTGGTCTTTCGGCGGTTATCTGAAATGCCGCGTCCTCCGGTACGGTCTTAGGCAGGATCCCGTCCACCGAAAGATCCTTGGCGAGGCGGAAGTCGCCGCTCATTGCGATCGACCCGTGAGAAGGAATCGGAGAAGCCGGCTGGTCAAGTTTGGGCTCGGGCGGGAGATCTTTCGCTTCGCCTTCCGGCACGCCGCCGCCCACCCAACTGATGATGAGCTCGAGTTGCTCGGGCGTAAGCGCTTGGTCGTTGCGGAAATCGCCGAAGCCTTTCACCGCGCCCCAGGGAGGCATGCGCCGTTCCAGCACTTCCTCTTTAATGGCGACCGCCCAGGGTCGCGCCTCCGCGTATGTCATCAACGAGAAAGCCTGGCCGCCGTCGTGGTGGCAGGAGGCGCAACGCTCATAGACGATACGCGAGATCTCGCGATCCCAAGTGATGGGCGTGGTGATGATGTCGTGAGCGGCAGCCGAACTGGCCGCCAGGGCCATAAGTCCGGCAATCGGGATCCAACGGCGCCCCATGGCTGCCCAGCGATAGCGCATACGGGTATGATACAACGCCAGTATGTTGATCACGCGGCGTTGTCTGATCGCGCTCTACGCGGCCAGCCTGTTGGCGGGCCAGGGCCAGCATCCGGTTACCGGCCGACAGATCGCGGGCGTTATGGGGGTGCAGGGCGCGGACTGGTTGAATCGGCCGGAGCGCGAGAAGGAGGAAAATCCCGAAGGTGCGCTGGATGCGCTGGGGATTCGGCCAGGGATGGTTGTGGCGGACGTCGGCGCGGGCACAGGTTATATGTCGCTGCGGTTGGCGAAGCGAGTGGGCCCGGCGGGGAAGGTCTATGCGAACGATCTTCAGCCGGAGATGCTGCGGCGGCTGCGCGAGAATGCGGCCAAGGCGGGAATCAGGAACATCGAGACCGTGCAGGGCGAAGAGTCCGATCCAAAACTGCCGCAAGGGCGCATGGACTTGGTGCTATTGGTGGACGTGTATCACGAGTTTTCGAAGCCGCGCGAGATGATCGACAAAATCCGCGAGTCGTTGAAGCCCGACGGACGGCTGGTGCTGCTCGAATATCGCAAGGAAGATCCGAATGTGCCGATTCGCGAGGAGCACAAGATGACCGTCGCGGAAGTGAAGGCGGAGCTGGAGCCGCAGGGATTCGTGCTGAGCCAGGTGATTGAGACGCTGCCGCGGCAGCACATTTTGATTTTGAAGAAGCGGCCGAATTAGTGCGTCCCAGCGGCTAACTGTTTGCGGAAGTCCTGTTCGGATTGGCTGACGAACTTCTGCATCTCCGCCGGATCGACGAAGGCGTCGAGTTTGCCGGAGTTCAATTGCCGTCGTTTTTCTTCCAGATTGAAAAAACCGGCGTGTGGAGCGAGGAAGACATCGCACGGGATCTTTCGCAGCTCGGCGAAGGTACGTTCATAGTCGGACACGATTTCGGGATAGGCGGAATTGTTCACTAGCTTGTCGACGACTGTCGTGCTGCAGTAAAAGACCACTTGATACGTCTTGCCGGCGTCGCTAACAGGCATCGTCCAAGTGGTGCAGCCTTTGGTGTGGCCGGGCGTGATGTGAGCGGTGAGGGTGACGGCGCCGAGCTGCACGGTTTGTTTGTCACCGATGATGCGATCGACATGGACGGCAGGGAAGGCGCCAAAGCCGCCCTGTGCGGTGTTGAGCACCGGGGCGTCGCGTTCGCTTGCAATCATGCGAGCACCGGACAGTTTCTTCAGCTCGGCGAGACCGCCACAGTGATCGAAATGCGCGTGGCTATTCAGGAGAAACTTAACGTCTTTGATCGAGAATCCGAGATCGCCGATGCTTTTTTCGATCAGAGGCGCGGTTTCGGGCAGGCCGCCATCGAGCAGGATCGCGCCTTGCGGAGTCTTGATAAAGAACGAAGATACGTTTGCCGCGCCGACATAGTAAATGCCGCCAATGATGCGGAATGGCTTGACGGGCTGGTTCCAGGCGGCGCGCTGATCGGCGGTGTTCTGGGCGCAAGCGGCCGAGCACACAGCGAACCACAGTAGCCAACGCACGCTATTGCAGCCGTTTTACCGCTTCGAGCGCCAACTCGTGTAAACCTTTGCCGCCGTGCGCAACGTAGGCGATAATCTGATCGCGCATGCGGCGCTCCCAGAATTTCTTGAAATGATCCAGCACGCCCGCGACGGCTTCGTCGTGCGGATAAGACGCAAAGAACAACGCGATTTGGTTCGCCCGGTGGACCATCGAGTTGGATTCCATTGTGATTAGTCGCCGGCAGCCTCGCTCATTAGTCGCCTGCGGCTCCGGTGAGGATCTTGTTCTCGATCTGCGTGGTCTGCTTGCGCGTATCGAGATACTGCTCCTGCCATTCGGAGATTTTTCGAGCCAGGCTTACTTGAACCGCGGTCACTTTGTACTCGGGACAGCCCGTGGCCCAGTCCTCGAATTCGGTGGTGACCACGTTCGCGCCCGTGAATCCGTGATGGAATGTAGTATACACCACGCCCGGCTGCATGCGCTCGGAGATGTGTGCGTGAAGCGTTGTTTCCCCCGCGCGGCTGGTAAGCGACACGCGATCGCCTTCGCGAATGCCGCGATTTTCCGCGTCGAGCGCATGAATCTCGAGGATATCTTCGGGGTGCCAAACGTTATTTTGCGTGCGCGCGGTCTGCGCACCGACGTTGTATTGGGTGAGGATGCGGCCGGTGGTCAGGATCAGCGGGAAGCGGCCGGTAGTGCGCTCGTCGGTGGGAACAAATTCAGTGATCATGAAACGACCCTTGCCGCGCACGAATCCACCGATGTGCATCACGGGCGTTCCTTCCGGCGCTTTGGCGTTGCACGGCCACTGAATACTGCCGAGTTCGTCGATCTTGTCGAAACTGACGCCGGCGAAAGTGGGCGTCAAGCGCGCGATCTCGTCCATGATTTCCGACGGATGATTGTAGTTCATCGGATAGCCGAGAGCGTTCGAAAGCGCTTGGGTGATCTCCCAGTCCGCCATGCCGGCGGTGGGAGGAATGGCTTTGCGCACGCGGCTGATGCGGCGCTCGGCGTTGGTGAACGTCCCGTCTTTCTCGAGGAACGAGGAACCGGGGAAGAAGACGTGCGCGTAGCTGGCGGTCTCATTCAGGAACAGATCCTGGACCACCACGCATTCCATGGCGGCCAATCCGGCCGTCACGTGTTTGGTGTTGGGATCCGATTGAAGAATGTCCTCGCCCTGAATGTATATCCCTCTGAAGGTGCCTTCGCACGCCGCGTCCAGCATGTTCGAAATGCGAAGCCCGGGTTCGTTTTGCAGCGGCACGTGCCAGGCTTCTTCGAACAATTGGCGCGTGCTGTCGTCGGACACATGCCGGTATCCGGAGAATTCGTGCGGAAATGAACCCATATCGCACGAACCTTGTACGTTGTTCTGGCCGCGCAGCGGATTCACACCCACGCCGCGCTTGCCGATGTTTCCGGTGGCCATTGCGAGATTGGCCATGCCGATCACCATGGTAGATCCCTGGCTGTGCTCGGTAACGCCCAGCCCGTAGTAGATGGCTGCGTTTCCGCCGGTAGCATAAAGCCGAGCGGCGGCGCGAAGGTCCGCGGCCGGAACACCGCTCGCGGCCTCGGTTGCTTCGGGTGAATTGCGCTTCTCTGAGACGAAGGCGCGCCATTGATTGAAAGCTTCCAGGTCGCAACGCTCTTGAACGAAGGGCTCGTTGACCAGGCCTTCGGTGACGATCACGTGCGCCATCGCGTTGATCACCGCGACGTTGGTCCCGGGCTGCAGCGGCAAATGATAATCGGCCGTGATGTGCGGGCTCTTAACCAAATCGATGCGGCGAGGGTCGACGACGATCAGCCGCGCGCCTTCGCGTAGCCTTCGCTTCATATGTGAGGCGAAAACTGGATGCGCGTCGGTGGGATTGGCACCGATCACAATGATGACGTCGGAGTCATCCACTGAGTCGAAGTCCTGCGTGCCGGCCGAAGTGCCGAATGTCGACTTCAGGCCATAGCCGGTTGGCGAGTGGCAGACTCGCGCGCAGGTATCGACATTGTTGTTGCCGAACGCCGCGCGAATCATCTTCTGGACGAGATACGTTTCTTCGTTGGTGCAGCGCGAGGACGTGATGCCGCCGATGGAATCGCGCCCATACTTGGCCTGGATGCGCTTGAACTCGCTAGCGGTGTGGTTGATGGCTTCTTCCCAGGTGACTTCGCGCCACGGATCCGTAATATTGGCGCGGACCATGGGCTTCAGGATGCGATCCTTGTGCGTGGCGTAGCCCCAGGCGAATCGGCCTTTCACGCAGGAGTGTCCGTGATTCGCTTTGCCGTCCTTGTACGGCATCATGCGGACCACTTCAGCCCCCTGCATTTCGGCTTTGAACGCGCAGCCAACGCCGCAGTAAGCGCAGGTGGTGACGACGCTGTGCTCGGGTTGGCCTTTGGCGATGACGGTTTTGTCCATCAGCGTCGCGGTGGGGCAGGCTTGTACGCATGCGCCGCAGGAAACACATTCGGATTCGAGGAAATTCGTCGGGCCTGATGCGACTTTGGACTCAAAGCCGCGGCCTTCGATGGTGAGCGCGAAGGTTCCCTGCACTTCTTCGCAGGCGCGGACGCAGCGCGAGCACACGATACACTTGGACGCTTCGAACGTGAAGTACGGCGCCGATTCGTCCTTAGGCGCCTTCAGGTGATTCTGGCCTTCGTAACCGTAGCGGACTTCGCGCAGGCCGACCACGCCCGCCATGTCCTGCAGTTCGCAATCGCCGTTGGCGGCGCAGGTGAGGCAATCCAGCGGATGATCGGAGATGTACAGCTCCATGACGCCGCGACGGAGTTTGGCGAGCTTGGGCGATTGTGTCCGCACCTTCATGGCAGGCTCAGCCAATGTGGTGCATGAGGCGGGCGTGCCCCGGCGGCCTTCGATCTCCACCAGGCAGAGACGGCAGGAGCCGAACGCCTGCATGTTGTCCGTCGCGCAGAGCTTGGGCACTGGGATGCCCGCTTCCACGGCGGCGCGCATGACCGACGTCCCGCGCGGGACCGTTACCGGTTGGCCGTCGATTTCGAGCGTCACCAGCGTTTCGGCGATCCGTTGCGGAGTGCCGTAATCGATTTCTTGTATTAGCGCCATGGATGTGTCTCTCGGTCTGCACTGACGAGCGCCGGCGGTGCGGGCGCCCGCTTGTCAAAATCTTCAGGAAAATGGCGGATCGCGCTCTGCACCGGCAGCGGGATAAGGCCCCCCAGCGCGCACAACGATCCGTCGATCATCAGCTCACATAAATCATCGAGCAATTCGAGGTTCTTACTACGATTTTCATTCGCGATGATACGGTCGATCACTTCCACGCCGCGCGTGGATCCGATGCGGCAGGGCGTGCACTTGCCGCAGCTTTCGATAGCGCAAAATTCCATCGCGAAACGGGCTTGTTTGGCAAGATCCACGGTGTCGTCAAAAACGACGATGCCGCCGTGGCCGAGCATGCCTTTGCGCGCGGTGAACGCTTCATAATCGAGCGGCGTGTCGAGGAATAATTCGGGAAAATACGCACCGAGCGGTCCTCCCACTTGGACAGCGCGTAGAGGGCGTCCCGTTGCCGTGCCGCCGCCGAAGCCATAAATCGCGTCGCGCAGCGTGATGCCGAAGGCCTTTTCCACCAAGCCGCCGTGCTTGATATTTCCAGCCAATTGAATTGTCAAAGTCCCGCGCGACTTGCCCATGCCGAAGTCGCGATAATATTCCGCGCCTTTGTCTAATATGATCGGCACTGTGGCCAGGGTGATCAGGTTGTTGACGACGGTCGGCTTACCAAACAGGCCTTCGAGCGCCGGCAGTGGGGGCTTCGGCCGGATCTGGCCGCGACGGCCTTCCAAGCTTTCGAGCATCGAGGTTTCTTCGCCGCAGATATAAGCGCCCGCGCCTAATCGTACTTCCAGGTCGAACTGCTTGCCGCTCCCGGCGACGTTCGCGCCCAGGTAGCCGCGCTCATAGGCAACCGCGATCGCTTGCTGCATCACGCGAAACGCGTGTGGATATTCGGACCGGCTGTAAATGTAGCCTTTCGTTGCGCCCACCGCGAAGGCGGCGATGGTCATGCCTTCGATTAGGACGAAGGGGTCGCCTTCCATGATCATGCGGTCGGCGTAGGTGCCGCTATCGCCTTCGTCGGCGTTGCAGCAGATGTATTTTTGATCGGCTTTGGCGTAGAGGACGGTGTTCCACTTGATGCCGGTCGGGAATCCGGCGCCACCACGGCCGCGCAGGCCGGAGGCTTGGACCGTGTCAACGATAGCTTGAGGTTCTAGCGTGAGTGCCTGCCGGAGTCCGCGATATCCGCCGTGGGCCAAGTAATCGTCCATCGACAGTGGATCCACGATGCCGCAACGCGCGAAGGTCAGCCGCTCCTGCTGCTTCAGAAAGGGAATCTCGCCGGTGGGCCCGAGACAAGTAACGTGCGGCTTGCCTTGTAGAAAGCCGGCGTCGAACAACCCCGCGACTGACTCGCGCGAAACCGGCCCGTAGGCGATGCGGCCTTCTGGGGTCTCCACCTCCACCAGCGGTTCCAGCCAGAACATCCCTCGCGAACCATTGCGGACCAGCGTAATTTCGATCCCCCGGGAGGAAGCTTCACTCGCGATGGCGCGCGCTACGCCTTCAGCGCCGACCGAAAGGGCCGCGGAGTCGCGCGGAACGTAGACACGCACGCTCATTGCGCCCTCCCGTCTTTGCTCATTGCGCCCTCCGGGCGCTATCAATTAAAAAATCAGCGACGCTTGCCGACACCCGGCCATACGGCTGGCCATCCAGCATTACGGCCGGCGACAGCGCGCAATTTCCAAGACAGAACACCTGTTCGACGGTCAGGCTGCCATCGGAAGTGGTCTCGCCCAGCTTGACGCCGGCTTTCTTCTCCACATGATGGATGAGAGAATCGCAACCCATCGACTGGCAGGATTCCGCGCGGCAAATCCGCAGGACATGCCTTCCCGGCGGCGCGTGGCGAAAGTCGTGATAGAAACTGATGACGCCGTGTACTTCGGCGCGCGAGAGATTCAGAGCGCTGGCGATGAGCGGCGTCGCATCGGGATGGATATATCCGAACTCTTCTTGCAGCGCATGCAGGATGGGGAGCAGGGCCCCGGGCAGGTGCTCCAATTCCCGAATCCGGGCTTGGGCCCGGTCCGTATCCCAGGCTTGCATGTTGCTCATGCTGAGTAATTTACCTGTGCTTTCCAGCGACACCGAGGCTTGTTCCGCGTACTCGGCTTGCGACTGAATTTTATCATATGTGGAGGAGCCTCCTCGCCCGCTCGTGGTTGCCCAGGTCCCCTACGCCATGCTCTAATCGCCGAGGGGCCAGCAACCCGACTGTGGAGCAGGGAATCAGTATCAAAGTCATCTGGTTTGACCAGGAGGTAATCGAAATCGTCTTTGCTGCTCAAACGGATACTTCTCCGGTCAGACGGAAATCTACCTGAGCCACGATGAACTGTCAAAGCTAGCTAACCGACTGAGCGGCTTTCCCAGAGACGCTAGCGATTTCCGCGAGTTTCAACTTGGCACGTTTAATCCGAAACATGCAGACGGTGGCGTGCTAATGACCTTCCGTTGCCGGGACGCTGTAGGCCATTCGGCCGTTGAAATTAAACTTCGAGGAGATGGCTGCGAAGCCTTGGGGGATTTGGAGTCTGTTGCTCTTCGCATCCGGGTCGAGCCAGCCGCGATCGATCTGTTTGTCGAGCAATTGCGGAGGATCGACTTTACGGTCGGCGCGAGCGCATCACTACTAATGGCAACCTGAACATGATCCGTCCGTCAGTGATGTTCACCACCATGGACGAGCAGCTTGGCCTGAAGTTGGAATCCGCGCAAGTTTCGATCCAGGCGATTGTGATCGATCAAGCGGAGAAGCCGGACCCGAACTAGAGGTTCGATGGCTCGCATGTATACTGGAACGGACCGCGAGTGATCGGTTCGCGGGATGTCTATGACGAGCAGACACGCTACGTTAGCGGTCCTTGTTTTCGCGGCGTGCATTCTTGCACCCGCGCAATGGTTGGAGGTTCGAACTCCGGGGATTCCGAGACTGCCGGATGGCAAGCCCAACCTGTCGGCACCCACCCCGAAAACTCAGGATGGCAGGATCGACATCTCGGGCATCTGGAAGCCTTCGCCGCCCTACATCGGCAACATCGCGACCGACCTGAAACCCGGCGATGCTCCATTCCAACCCTGGGCCCTAGCCCTGTTCCAGCAGCGGCGCGCCACCGAGAGCAAGGACGACCCGACCGGCAACTGCATTCCGGGCGGCGTTCCGCGATCCGACGCGGTTCCGTACCCTTTCAAGATCGTCTACGGCGACAAAATGGTGATCATTCTGTATGAGGCAGTCCACAGCTATCGCCAGATCTTCACCGATGGCCGTGAGCTGCCGAAAGATCCCAATCCAACTTGGCAGGGCTACTCGATCGGGCATTGGGAAGGCGACGATTTTGTGGCCGAGACCGCCGGGTTCAACGACCATGGCTGGCTGGATAACGATGGCCGTCCCGCCACCGACGCCCTGCACGTCACCGAGCGCTTCCACCGCAAGGATTTCGGAAATATGGATATTGCGATCACCATCGACGACCCGAAGGCCTACACCAAACCGTGGAATGCCACTTTGCCGCTCAAGCTGCTCCCCGATACCGATTTGCTCGAATACGTTTGTGGCGAGAACAATAAAGACCTCCAGCATTTGGTGGGGAAATAAAATCCGGGTGAGGAAATAGATTAAATGAAGCGAATTTACCTTCTTATATCCGCCGCGATTCTCAGCGTCGCTGCGGTGCAGGCACAAACCAATCCCATCAGCGCCGACGCCCGGCAAGCCTACGCGTTGGTGAAGGACAGTCTGCTCAAAGCCGCGGACCGCATGCCGGCGGAGGATTATTCGTTCCGGACCACGCCGAAGGTGCGCACGTTCGGCGAAATGATCGCGCACGTCGCCGATGGGCAGTTGCTGATGTGTCAGGTGGTCACCGGCGAAAAGACCACCGACAAGGCGCAGTTCAAGCCTCCCAAGACCGACAAGGCCGAGCTGGTGGCGTCGCTCAAGGCATCGTTCGATTATTGCGACCCAGTGTACGCTTCCATGACCGACGCAGCAGGCACCGCGCCGGTGACGTGGTTCCGCTGGAAGATGACCAAACTCGGCCTGCTGAATTGGAACATCTCGCACGATAACGAAATGTACGGGATTATCGGCGCGTTTCTGCGGATCAAGGGGCTGGTGCCACCGTCGAGCGATCGGCCTTAATCACCCGGCCTTGGCCCAGAGGCGAACCGATCTCGTGCACCGTGATCTCCGCGTTCGATCCTTGCACCCTGACCGACACGTGCCCGTAAAACCATCCCTGCGCGAAGCCTTGTCCCTTGAGCTTACCGCCTGAGCTAGGGGCTTCCAGATACGTCACGCCATCCAGCGTCTCGCGCACGTACTGATGTCCGTGGCCGCTCACCACGTAACGCACGCCATACTTGGCGATCAGCTGGTGGAAGGCGAAATGGCTGTTCTGAAATTTCACCGGAACCAGCCACAACGGTTTGTGGAAGAAAACAAACTTGGGATTGC
Organism: Bryobacteraceae bacterium; assembly: GCA_052148835.1. Taxonomy (GTDB): domain Bacteria; phylum Acidobacteriota; class Terriglobia; order Bryobacterales; family Bryobacteraceae; genus Palsa-89. The sequence continues at coordinate 1,104 of JBKQHJ010000097.1, read as the reverse complement.
GATCGCGGTTCTCGGCCAGATCGCGCGCCAGGAATTGCATTTGGCCGTCGCTCAGCTCCGCGCTTAAATCCGGAGCCTGGCTATTGTCCAGGACGGTGAAATGCGCGTTCTGATAGTTGAAACTATAAAACGCCGGATGACCAGTTTGATTTTCATAGACCAGGCGTGACGCGGCCGACCAGATGTCGTGATTGCCGGGCGTGAAATAAATCGGGTAGCGATAGCGGTCCCAGAGCGGGCGAAGCGCGCGCCACTCCGACGCCGCCGTCCGGTCGTTACCGCCTTGAATGGTATCGCCGACGTTGATGACGAAATCGGGATGCAGGGCATCCAGTTCGCTCCAGACGCGCTCGTAGACTCCAGGCTGGGCGTCGCCGGTACGGTCGCCGAGGATCGAAAAGCGGAAATCATTGGAGGGAGCATCGGCGGCAAACAGCGCTACTGCCGCCAGCGCCCCTAGGAACCAACGTCGCGCCAGCCGTGCCTCTCCCATGCGCGCGATTGTAGCAAGAGCCTGTAGAATGGAGTCATCTACCGAATGAGCCGTGTTCTCCCCGCCATTTCCAGCGTTCTGCTCGCACTGTGCGTGTGCGGGTGCAAGCACGCCGTATCCGAGAACGTCGCGGCCACCGTGAACGGACGGATCATCACCTTCGCGGACCTGGACAAGCAATATCAAGCGCAGTTCATGTCGTCCAGCGAAAAGCCCAGCACCGACCAGATAGTATCAGGATCCGATCGGCGTAGAGCGCCGCGGCATTGAGGTCGTGCAGCGTGGCGACCACGCTCAGGCCGTCCTCGTCGCGCAGGCTACGGAAGCAGGCAAAGATCTCGGCCGCATGACGCATATCGAGGAACGCGGTCGGTTCGTCGAGCAGGATAACGCGCGGCTCCTGCGCGAGCGCCCGGGCGAGAAAGACCCGCTTGCGTTCACCGCCAGAGAGCTCATCGATCGGGCGGCCCGCCAGTTCGATGAGATCAAAGCGCCTCAGCGCCGCCTCCGCGATCGCGAGATCGTGCGGCGATTCGAGGTGGAAGGGGCCGAGATGCGGAGCGCGGCCCATCAGCACAATCTCCATCACGGAGAATTGAAAGGCGACGGAG
>JBKQHJ010000096.1:0-36614 GCA_052148835.1 Bryobacteraceae bacterium | reverse complement strand
GACGATTCGAGCGATCTCACGGGTGACAAAACCGCGCGCACACGCCGCTGGGACTCCTGTTTCACCATGGATTTCTCCTACATCCATGGCGGCAACGTGCGCCCCGGCTCACGCGCGCGCTACCGTCAATGGATGACCCACAAGCTCGCCACATGGGTGGACCAGTTCGGGACGTCGGGTTGCGTCGGCTGCGGGCGCTTCATCACCTGGTGCCCGGTCGGCATCGACATCACCGAAGAGGTGCGCGCGATCCGCGCCAGCGAGCCGCAGTGAGGAGGCATCCATGCAAATCGAGGGGCTCGAACGTATCGTCAGGGAGCATCCGTTCTTCGCGGGGCTGAAGGACGAATTTTCCACAGCTGCTGGAAAGCGGCGAACAGATCTGGAGCAGCATCGGGATTGTCGGCCGCGGGAGGTGGAGCGCCGCCAAGACGCACCGCCTGAGCCGCATCGAGTGTGAACGTCACCGTGAAGTCGTACCTTTCGGAAAGGCCTGACTGGTCCACCACAGGTTTATCCAAGAAGTTTTGCAATATGGCGGTGACTTGCGACATTGGCGAGTTCCTGAAGGTGAGCGTCGTTCCCGATGCAGTTCTTCCGAAATACCATCCGGGATAACCCTTCGGATCGTCCTGGCTCCTGATAATTTTCGCTCCGGCTTTGGTGATCGTGACCGCGTATGCCGGGAGATCTCTCTTCTCGAAATGGAATTTGAGCTGAAAGCGATCGGCCAGCAGTTTCTGGATCATCATCTTCATCTGGTCGACGCTTGGCTGGCCCGGCGCATCGGGCTTGCCCGCCATGTCGTACTTCTCTGATTCCGTCCAGGCCGGTCCGCCGGTAAGCTGCTTGGGATGGAGCCAGTAAGCCAGGTTGATCAGATCGTGCACCGTCGTGTTCGTTGTGATCACCTCGACGCCTCTCAACGTAACTATCTGGCCCTGGCTGGCAGGATCGCTCGGCCTGATCGTGGCCACTTCGAATGCGGGATTCGCATTTGCCGCCATCCGTACTGGCGGAGGCGGAGGTTCCGGAATCGCCCAGGCGGTCTCGGGAGTGGCGCGTGCCAGGTTCAAGGGCAGCGGCGCGCCTTGGATCCACGTCCCCGCGATCGAGTTTCCGTCCCCGCTCAGCTTTCCTTCATAGTTGCCGGCTAGGGAAGGAACCGTGATTTTTACGGTCGAACCGTCCCGTGTGATCGTGGTCGCGATAGGCGGCGATGGTTGGTCAACGGTGCGTAGCGTCGCCTGCAGCTTGTCATTTTCCAGCGCGATCTGAAACACGAGGCGCACTTTTTGCTGGCCGGGCTGCAATGTGCCCTGCCAGTTGCCGGTTATATTCTGGGCTTGCAACGCGCTTCCCAGCAACGCCGCGAGAGCCATCACCCACAACGTCAACTTTTTCATCAGCGACCTCCTGATTCCTTCGCTGGTCAATAAAGATGATGTCACGGATGCATGGGCTGAACAATGGGTCGCCACCCCTCAACGTGGATCGCCGCGATACTCAAAGCATCCTCATCTTGTCGCCAGGCCGGCAAAACAAAGAGCATGAGGAAAATAACAAGCGCCACGGCAAGCTGCGCGTTCTCACCCACCTTGGGTTGACTGGCGCGACACGAAGCCTCGCGCGAGGCCGCTAAGTACATGAAAGTTAGCGTCATAGGTCGTCTGTTCTGATCGGTGCTGCTGGTGATGATGCAATCTTTCAACACGCGTCACCTTTGGCGCGTGACCTGCATCTGCACGAGTAGGATCGACAAAAATATGGAAGTCACAGCAGAATTCCTTGGTGATTCGAGATTCGAAGTGCAGGCCCGGCGCCACCGGGTAATTTGCGATCAACCGGCCGACAATGGGGGCTCGGATACAGGCATGACGCCCCCCGAATTCCTGTTGGCATCTCTCGCTACCTGCGCGGCCTACTATGCAGCTCAATACTTGAAGGTTCGCCAGCTACCCGCGGGAGACTTGAGAGTACGAGTCAGCGCGGAGAAGGCGCAACAGCCCGCCCGGCTGAACTCGTTCCGTATTGAGGTGACAGCGCCCGGGCTCGACGAACGTCATCAAGCCGGCATCCTGCGAGCCACGAAGGCGTGCTTGATTCACAATACTCTGCTGGGCCAGCCGCGTATCGAGGTCGTCTACAATCAGGAGCGGGAACCAACCATTGGATCGGGAATCGGAAGTGGAGCTTGCGCGCCAGTTGCTCACGGGGAAGCCGGAGGCGTTTGATTGCTTTGTTGAACACTTCCGCGCAAAGATTTTCCAGTACAGTTGGCTGATGTGCGGTGATCGCGAGGATGCCGAAGAAGTGGCGCAAGAAACCTTGCTCAAAGTGTTTGAAAGCTTCGATCAGTTGCGAGAGCCGGAGCGGGTCCGGCCGTGGGTTTTCCGTATTGCCAAGAACGCTTGCTTGATGAAGCGGCGCAAGAGCGTCTTCGCTCCAGCGCATGAGCTTTCGCTCGAACAATTCCTGCCGGCGAGGAACGGGACCGATGGAGACGTGAAGATCGAGATCGCCGACTGGTCCCACTTGCCGGATGACCAGCTTTGGCAATCGGAGATGAAACAGGTGCTCGATCGTGCCATCGGGGACCTTCCCGAGATCTATCGCGCTGTAATTTTGCTGCGCGATCTCGAGGAGTTGTCGACCGAGGAGACCGCGCAGATTTTGGATGTCACCGAAGACACGGTGAAACAGCGTTTGCATCGCGCCCGGCTCGCGTTGCGCAAAACGTTGGATGAGCACCTTCGCGCGGATCATCCATTAGCGCCAGGACCCGCGGTTCGAGGAGGTTGAGATGGCAGCACACGTACACAACGACAAATGCAAAGAGGTCTTTGCGCTACTTTCGGACTATTTGAATCTGGAGTTGCCTCCGGATGCCTGCGCCGAGATAGAGACTCACCTCGCGGGCTGCCCGCCCTGCATCGAATTTGCCGAAAGTCTTCGCAAGACGGTGGAGTTGTGCCGCCGTTACCGCCCCGCTGAATTGCCCGAACCCATCGGAAAGCAAGCCCGGGAGCAGCTGTTGGAAGCATATCAGAAGATGCTCGCCGCCAGGAGCACGGCCTCATAAGAGCTGTGAGGCCTGGCAGCATCATTTGCGCCGCGTCGCGACGACCTCCAGGTACTCGCTGTCCCCCAGAACGGTGCCGTTCTGAGCGCAATTGTGCTCTCGCATGAGTGCCGCCATTTCGTCCGCAAGCGCCTTTTGCGAGGCCGGGGTGTTCGAGTGCTGGAAGGCCTCGATGGCCGGACCGAAGTTAGTCCGCATGAACTCGACCCAATGCTCGGCCGACAGAGCGCGCAAGCGCACAGAACGGCGTTGCACGCGCAAATCCTGGACGTAGGGGCCGAGCCGATCCTTGAGCGTCGCTTCGTCTCCCCACTCTACTGGAGCGTCGACGCGCGATCCGGGAGCTGAGTAGCGCGCCAGGAGCCGGAACAGCTTCCCGAGCATCGAATCGGGAGGCCAGTTCGCCATGGCAATTTTTCCGCCGGGCCGGCAGACACGCGCCATCTCGGCTGCGGTCTTGTGGGGGTCTGGCGCGAAGATCGCGCCGAAAGTGCTGAGCACCACGTCGAACGAGGCGTGAGCGAATGACAACGCCATTGCATTGCCCTCCCGAAAATCGATCTCGAGCCCCTCGGTTTGCGCCCTCTTGCGCGCGTGTTCCAGAAGCGCGGGAACCAGATCCACCCCGGTCACGACCGCGCGGCGCCTAGCGGCTGAAATCGCGGTATTGCCGGAGGCGGTGCCCACGTCGAGCACGCGATCGCCCGCATGCACGGGTATGGACTCGCAGAGCCGTTCGCCGACAATTGCAAGCTCCACGCCCATCTTGGGGAAATCTCCCGCTGCCCAAGTCTGCCGCGCGGGTTGGGTTGCCGAATTCGACTGCTTCATTCGATTCGAATGCCTACTTCCTTTGGATAGTTCGCCGCAGCCTCATTGGAAGTTACGCGGACCCGCTGATTTTCGATCGTGCGTTAATAAAAAGGCCGTAGTATGCGTAACTTACGATCCCCAGCGAGCGAAATACCAGGAAAGGGCCTTAGCGGGGCAGATCGGCAATTTCGATAAGGAGGTGCGCCAATGCATTTTGGATACTGGTTTCAATTCTGGTGGATGTTCCCGATCGCGCTCTGCGTCTGCATCTCGGTTTGAACCATCGGAGTATCGGGGGCCGTGATTTTTGTCCCCTTTTTCACGATCGTTTTTCCCCTTCTCGGACACCGTCTTGAGCCGGTGCAAGCCGTGGAGGTTGGGCTGCTGACGGAGATCGTCGGCTTCATGAGCTCGACGTCTGCCTTTTGGCGGGCAGGCCTGATCGACTTCAAAATCTCCGGATTTGCACTCGCGTTCGCCGTCCCGACAGCCGTGCTCGGCGGATACGCTGCCCACCTCCTGCCGGGGCACTGGCTGCTAGTGATCGTTGGTGTTGGACTGATACTATTTGCGTTTCTCCTGATTCGTGAGACAGTCGACACCGGACAGAGTCGCACGGCCGGGGAAGAAGGCAGACAGCCTGAGGAGCACACGGACAGCCGGGGACGAATCTACCACTATCAACGGCAGAATGACGCTTGGCGCGCGGGTACGGCCGCGGTCGGCGGCGTGTTTCAGGGGCTGGTCGGATTCTCAGCGGGAGAAATGAGCACGGTAGAACAGGTGTTGCGCGGAATTCCCGTGCGCCTGGCGGCGGGAAACGCCCACCTGATCATCGCCGCCGCTTCGATTTCGGCCGCGATCACGCACCTGACCGTCGACGCGACAACGGGGGCAACCATCCCCTGGAACATACTTGCGGCAACCGCACCCGCGGTTCTGATTGGTGGGCAGATCGCGTCCAGCGTGGCTGGCCGCATGCCGCAAACTACGCTTCGACTGGTGCTATCCTGTTTTCTCGCGCTGGTCGGGGTGATCAGTTTCTATCGCGCTTCGCTCGCGCCACAACTCCATTGGCCTGGCTGGGCAGTATTGATCATTCTAGTTTTAGTTGTGGCCGGTTTGCTCGGGTTGTTGCTTCGGCCGCGCGCAAAGGTATGCACCCATGCCGGTGGCGGATGCTGCTCCAAAGGTTCGGAGTAGGAGATTTTTGTGAGCTTCCGAAGAATACTGATCGCTGTCGATTCCACGCCTCTCGCAGTCTACGCCGCCGAACTCGGCATTGAGCTGGCCTCTTCGCTGAGGGCCGAAATCGCGTTTGTGCACGCGATCGAGCCCGGTTTGTCGCAGGCTCCGGGCATCCCGCCCAGCGAATTGATTGCCGAGGCCGATCGTGAGGGCAGGCGATTGATCGCCGGGTTCTGCCAGCTTTTGCCGCAAACCAGCTCACCACTGGAGTTCATCCACCTCGGCAAACCGGCTTCAGAAATCGTCAGGACTGCGAAGGAATGGCCAGCGGACGTCATTGTGATCGGCAGCCATGGACGCCACGGAATCCAGCGCGCGCTGTTAGGAAGCGTCGCTGAGGAAGTCATGCGACACGCGCCGTGCCCGGTCCTGGTCATACGAGCGAAGGAGTAACCCGTCCGATCGATCGACAATAGAGATGCATGAATAATTTGAGGAGCTGAAAATGGCGCGAGCAGTGTGGGAGGATACCGTGCTGGCGGAAGGCGATGACGTGGTCTTCGTAGAGGGAAATTGCTATTTCCGTCGTGAAGACATCCACTGGCAGCATTTGAAACCCAGCTCTCAGACAACGATCTGTGGCTGGAAGGGCACCGCCAATTACTACGATGTCGAAGTCGATGGTAAGCCGAATCCAGGTGCTGCATGGTACTACGCGAATCCAAAGCCTGCGGCGCAGGAAATTCGAGATCGCGTGGCATTCTGGAAAGGGGTTCACGTAGAATCAACACCCGCTCATCACGCAGACGAGGTGTCTGGAGAGTGTACGATTTCGTGATGTCGGATCTAGTCCGATTGCGTATTCGGGTTGGAGGGCTTTTTGTAGATCATCCGGCGGCAGCAAATGAAAACACCGGTGAACGCTAGAACCGCCGGTACAAGTCCCACGAGACTCCAAAGGGCCTCCGTAAACCACCCGAACCGGCCAAAATGCAACTCGGAGAGCCAAAACAGCCCTTGGTCGGTAAAATGGTCAGCGGGATCGAGGATGAACAGGGCATCAAAAAGGTGTGGGAACGAAAAATAGATCCCGGAGATTCCCCACAGCAGAATAAAGAGAAAACACCAAAATCCGAGTGCGCTGTGCAGGTCCCAGTTGATCCGCGCAAAGTGCGCTCTCCAGCTAACGGTCAGGCTACGACGCCAATTCTTCACTCCCGGCCACCATATAACGGCTCCCGTCAAACAAAGCGACGTTACACAAATTCCGCCAACGCCGTTGAGGAGACGACCGGTCGATCCGGCTAATAGGTTCTCGTGAAGCTTCACGAGCCACTCGATGAAGAAAGTCTTCGACAGCTCGTTGCGATAAACAATCACGCTGCCGGAAATGCTCACTAAGAGAATATACGCAGCGGCTCCGCCTCCCATCCACAGATGAATCTGGAAGAAGGCATTGCGCACGCGCGACCTCTCGGGGTGTTGAAGCCATTGTTGCCAGGCGGTCATTATTCATTCTTCTTGAATTGCAGTATAGCCGCAATGGGCGCCACGCAATGCAGCGCGCGCCGTGCCGCGTCCTCGTCATAACAGCGAAGGACTAACCCGTCCGATCAGCGATCAAGACGCATCGACAAGTTGAGCATCTTAAGATGGTGCGAGCAGTGTGGGAGAATGCTGTTTTGGCAGAGGGCGATGGCGGTCGAAGTGAACATGCAATGTCAGGTCCCTGAGCCCATGGGCGCGGACGGCGCGGTCTAGCTGAGGAGGCCGAATGAGTGAAGTGCGGCGGCATGTCCTGATTTGGGTGGCGCCAGAGTTCTTAAAGTCCCCAGGAATGATCCAGATTTTTATAGAGGCCGGTATTGTTTTACCTCCACTGGATCAATTGGATGAATACTTCCATGCCGCGGAAGATGCTGGGGGCTTTGCCCTCACCGGTAGGCTGGTGGAGGCTACTCATGGCGCTGGCATTTGGATCTGCCCGGTAAACGTTCCTGGACTGGAGTTGATGATTCCTTGGCAATTCGTCAAAAGCGTAGTAACGGCCGCGGATCCGCCATCTTCGAAGATATTTGGTCTCGTAACTGACTTGGCCAACCCCAATTCGGTAAGCAAGACACCATGAACGGAGCACGCTGTGGCGCAGAGCAGAGTATCGTGAAGGAATGTTTGCTAGCGTAAGATTGCGCCATGGCCAGTTATCAAATCGATCCTCAGCATACCGGTGCGCATTTCAAAGTCCGGCACATGATGATTTCAAATGTGAAGGGCGAGTTCAGCCGCGTCGAGGGCTGCGTTGAGTTCGATCCTTCGAACACGGCTGCCTCTCGCATCGAGGCAACCATCGACGCCACGAGCATCGGCACACGCGAGCCTGATCGGGATCGGCACCTGAGAAGCTCCGACTTTCTTAACGTCGCTAGATATCCGGCCATCACCTTCCGGTCGACGAACATTGCATCTGCCGGGAAAGATAGCTACCAGGTTTTCGGCGACCTTACGATCCACGGCGTGACACATAACGTGGCACTTCAAGTGGACTCGGTTACACCGGAAATCAAGGATCCTAGCGGATTGTGGAGGCGGGGCGCGACCGCGAAGGCTCTCATCGATCGCAGAGACTTTGGACTCACCTGGAATGCCGTGCTCGAAAGTGGCGGGTTTCTGGTGGGAGACGATGTGGAAATCACCATTGATGTCGAGCTGGTCAGAAAAGCGGAATGAGGATATCGGTTTCGGGCCGGGCCTCTTGGCCCACGGCATGGCGACTTCGTTGCAGACAAACGGGAGCGAGCCTGGCCGGTCACACCAGTAGGCGCGTCATCACCCAGCCGCCAGAAACGAGACCGGCGAAGATCGCGGCGGCCAGCAATAGCGGCCGTGTCCCAGCCTGTTTCAATTGTTGCCAGCGGGTTGCCATACCGAGCGCAAACATGGCGCTAGACAACAGTACGGTATCGAAATCGATGAGGCGCGTCCGAACGGCCGGGGGCAGTGTCACCAGAGACTGCGCAACGATGACGGCGCCGAACCAGACCACGAACCATTGAAACTTGATGTTCCGCGATACGCTGGCGCCTCCGTTGCGTCGCAAGCGACTGATGATGACCAACACTGGGGCGAGCAGCAGCACGCGCAACATCTTCGTGATCACTGCCGTGTCGCTGGCCGCTTGGCTAACCGCGCGACCGGCCGCGAGCGCTTGGGCCACCTCGTGCACAGTAGCGCCTGTGTAGATCCCGAACTGACGTTCCGTAAAGCCAGTCAGAGGATAGATCGCGGGATAAAGGAACATGGCGATGGTTCCAAACACCACCACGGTGGCCACGGCCACACTGACCTTGTGCGATTCGGTATCGATTACACGTTCAGTGGCCAACACGGCCGCGGCTCCGCAAATTCCACTGCCAGCGCTCACCAGCAGCGCCGTATCCGCATCCAGTCCGAATACGCGGGTGCCTAGCCAATACCCGATCAGCAAAACACCGCCAATGACCGTCACATCGAGCACCATTGCGCGTGGGCCGAGGTTCGCGAGGTCGTGCACCGTCAGCCTAACGCCATAGAGGACGATGCCGAGCCGCAGCAGCGTCTGTTGGCAGAACCGCAGACCGGGCTGCAACCGTCCCAGTAGACGCTTCGGAAGTGTATTGCCCGCCAGCATGCCGGCCACGATCGCCAGTGTCAGCGGACTCAGTTGCAGCTTATGATTCCACGGAAGCGTGGCTGCCGCCCATGCCAGCATTGACGCCAACAGACATAACGCCGTCCCCGCGGCAAATTCTCGGGATATCTTCGGGAAAGGCATTTTGTAAGCTGACCTCAGATTAGCCGGGAGTCCAACATAAGTAAAACGGATAATTTCAATAATCCTGTTCGGTTAAGCCGATTTAGAATAGGAGGTATGCAGATCACGCTTCGGCAACTGGAGATCTTCACCGCCATCTATCAAGAAGGCTCGATCACTCGGGCGGCGCACCGCATAGGGCTGTCTCAGGCCGCCACCAGCCAGGCTTTGGCGGAGCTAGAAAACCAATTGCAACGGCGGCTTTTTGACCGGAATGGCCGCCGGATCGTAGGGAACGCGGCTGGCCGTGAACTGCTGCCGGCTACCATCCAGGTGCTGGACAGGGTTCGCGATATAGAAGCCGGCGCGGGGCACCAGCCGCTGAATATCAAGCTCTGCGCCAGCCTCACGGTGGGCAACTACATGCTGCCTTCCCTGATCGCGCGGTTCGCACGCCGCCATAAGGATGCTCGCTTCCACTTGGCTATCGGAAACACGGAACATGTGGTCGGATCGGTACGGCAGTTTGAAAGCGACGCGGGTTGGGTTGAAGGCTTCACCCGCCATCCTGACCTGGAAGCGTTTCCGTGGCGAGAAGACAAGCTGGTGATCATTGCCGCTCCCGGCCACCCGCTGGCGGGGCGCAGGGCCTCCGCGGCCGTGCTGGCGAATCAACGGTGGGTCTTGCGGGAAGAAGGGTCGGGCACGCGGGCCGTTTTCGAAGACGCGATCGAAGCCCGATTCCGCCTGCTCCAGGTCCCACTGGAATTAGCCGGAATCGGCGCCGTGAAACGAGCTGTAATGGCCGGGGCCGGATTGGGCTGCATCTCTCGTTCGGCCGTTGAGCTGGAGCTGAGAGCCGGGCATCTTCGCTTGGTAACCGCGCCCTGGCTCGACCTGCGGCGACAGATCACGCTACTGATTCATCGCAGGAAATACATCGATCGGGGCTTGCGTGATTTCCTCCAGTTTTGCGGCCTGGAACTGCCGGGCGTCAAGCAATCATGATCTTGCGCCAGAATTGCGGCATCGGTTTTCGAGCGAGCCGAGAACCCTCGTATTCGCCCAGGTCCGGGCCTCAGACCTCGGCCTTCCGCAGCGCCACTGCATTCATGCAATAACGCAGACCGCTCGGAGCGGGGCCGTCAGGGAAGACATGACCCAGGTGGGCGTCGCAGGTGTTGCAAATGGTTTCGACGCGCTTCAAGAACGCAGGCCCGTCGAATCGGTAAGCGATGACATTGTCTTTCATCGGCTGTGTGAAAGAGGGCCAGCCCGTATTGGACTCGAATTTCTCGGACGCATCGAACAGCACCGTGTCGCAGCAAAGGCAGGAATAGATTCCCGGCTCGAAGAGGCTGCACATTTCCGAGCTGAAGGCGCGCTCCGTTCCGGCCTGCCGTGTGACGCGATATTCCTCGGCACTTAGCTGTTCGCGCCATACGGCGTCCGTTTTGACCACCTTGCGATCCGGCGCCGGGTTGCCGTTCTTCGCGAGGTTCAGGACATCGGCCCATTTGAGCATCACCCCTATAGTTACAGATGTGCGAGTAGGCCGTTCCGTCATGGTCCGGCACAGCTGATATAATCCGCTCGCTGGAGGGCGAGTAGATGAAAGCATACTGTTTGGTATTCATGCTGATCCCGATTGCTTACGCGCAAACTTCGAACAAGTGCGCGGACCTGAGCGGATTCAAAATTTCCGGCGTTCCGATGGTGATCACCAAGGCGGCAATGATTCCCGCATCTTCTGGCCCCGGAACGTCCACTGCCGAAACCTCGGCCACATCAGCTACCATCCCGTCGCACTGCCAGGCCGACGGCATGATCAATGAGCGCGTCGGCGCGGATGGAAAAACCTATGGCATCGGATTTTCTCTCGCGCTACCCGATAACTGGAATAACCGCTTCCTGTTCCAGGGCGGGGGCGGATATAACGGTAGCGTCCGGCCGCCGGTGGGTGGCGCGGCCGCCGGGGGCGACCCTGCATTGGCGCGGGGATTTGCCGTCGTCTCCACGGATACGGGCCACAAAGGCGCCACATTCGACAGAAGCTATGATGCGGATCAACAGGCCAGTCTCGATTTTGCCCAGGTTGCGGTTGGTCGCGTGGCGGAACTGGCCAAGCAGATCATCGCGCACTACTACGGGGCTCCTGCTCAACATTCCTACTTTGCGGGTTGCTCCACGGGCGGTCGTGAAGCCATGCTGATGACGCAACGTTATCCCTCCGAGTTCGACGGCGTCATCTCCGGGGATCCCGCCATGCGCACAGGCTTTTCTCAGATCGGAAACATCTGGTCCGCCGTCGCCTTCAACCAAATTGCTCCCAAAGATGACTCCGGAAGGGCGCAGCCGAGCAAAGTTTTTTCCGAAAGCGATATCAAGCTGATCGTTAAGGGAGTACTGGACACCTGCGACGCCAACGACGGACTAAAGGATGGAATGGTGTTCAACACTCGGGCCTGCAAGTTCGATCCAGATGTTTTGGCGTGCAAGGCCGGCAAGAATGATTCCTGCTTGACGCCGCAGCAGACAGCGGCGATCAAAAAAGCCTTTGCCGGGCCGCACAATTCCAGGGGTGAGCTCGTTTATCCCATGAACGCCTACGATGCGGGCATCGCCAATCTGCTGCCGAGTCCCAAACCTGCTCCTAATCGGCCCGCGAGCGGGGCTCCGGCGCCGCCCGTAAACATCGACGTCGATGAACGCCTCTTTTCTCTGCTGGGAAATCCGCTGGAGGCGCTGACCGATACCACCTGGACCAACCTCGGCACCTTCTCGGCGCGTGGGGGGAAGCTGCTGTTTTATCACGGGATGAGTGACCAGGCCTTCTCGGCAATGGATACGCTCGATTACTACCAGCGGATGGCCAAGGCCAACGGCGGCATGGACAAAGTACAGAGCTGGAGCCGCATGTTTCTTGTACCGGGCATGTATCACTGCCGAGGCGGGGAGTTCGCACTCGACAATTTCGACTTATTAACGGCCGTCGTTAATTGGGTGGAGAAAGGCGCGGCTCCAGATTCGGTGGTCGCGACAGGCAAGGCTTTCCCAGGCCGGAGCCGGCCCTTGTGCGCCTATCCGAAATACGCGCATTACACGGGCCAAGGCGACCCTGAAAATGCGAGCAACTTCGAATGCCGCGAATGACACGCGATCTAGGACCAGTTCGCCGGGCAAAGACCCGCTCAGTCTTCTGAAGTCGATCAACGGAACTCTCTCGGAGGCGGACAACCTGTCGGCCTCAGGCACGGCAACAATGCTCGTGCTTCATCTATGCAATCTTCGCAAGTCTCCGTCGTGCTTCGTCTCGAGAAAGACGGTCCTGCGGCCGTATCGAGTTTGGATCGAGCTGAAGGAATGCGTCCTCAGTCGATGAGCGCCATCATCACGTCGTTGCTGGAAGCCGGATTGGTGAGCGGCTCGCCGGACCCGAACGACAGACGGCAGACCATGATGTCACTCTCACGGAAATGCCAGAAATTGATCCGGGACGGTCGCGCGGCAAGGCAGGATTGGCTCACGACAACAATTCAGAAGAAGCTCTCCTCCCAGGAACAGGAAAGGCTTGCTTCCGCCGTCAACCTGCTCGCGCGCCTCATTGAAGACTGATGCCTTCGTGTACCACCACGCAACTCTTATTCAGATCCCCGTCGAGGAGAAGAACCTATGTATTTGCGTTTTTGTTTGGCTCGGCGGCCGCATTGGATGCTCCCGTGCGCCAGACTTTCGTGGCCCAGTTGGTGGGTGACGAACACTTGCATAATGCAGTCGCGCTCAATTCGACATCGTTCAATACCGGCCGTATGGTCGGTCCTGCAGTTGCCGGTCTCGTCATTGCGAAGGTGGGAACTGGTTGGGCGTTTGCGATCAACGGCCTATCATTCGCCGCGGTTTTGAATTTCGAGGTCACTGTTCCGCGTGTCCAAACTCTATCCAAGCACGAGAGCTCGACGTAGCGCCGGAGGATATCTGGAAGGGTTCCGCTACGTCTGGGGTTGCCAGGATCTCCGGGCAATTCTGGCCATGCTGTTTCTAATTGGGACCTTCGGACTCAACTTCCCAATCTTTACTTCGACCATGGCTGTCAACGTCTTCCACACCGATGCGCGCGGCTTCGGACTGCTGTCCTCCATCATGGCGCTTGGCACCATCTCGGGAGCGCTGATCGCTGCGGGTCGCGACAAGCCGAAGTTCGGCTCGTTATTCGTCGGCTCAGCGGTCTTCGGGATCGGATGCACTATCGCCGCGCTGGCCCCCCGGTTACTGGTGGTTCGCCGCTGCTCTCGTGGTCATTGGTGTTGCGGCCTTGACATTTACCAACGCAACCAACAGTATGATGCAGCTCTCGACGGAGCCTGCCATGCGAGGCCGAGTCATGGCCCTTCGCCTCGCTGTCGCCCTTGGAGGTACGCCGATAGGAGCTCCCATCGTGGGTTGGGTGGCAAACCGTTTCGGTCCCTGGGCGCGTCATCGGGGTTTGCCGCTGCCCTGGTTGCGATATATGTCCTGACGCGGCGAACCCGACTGACCCATGCCGGCTTGGCTCGATGAGTTGCTCGCCACGCTGTATACCCACTTCGTAATGGGCGACGACACGCTGTCGAGCAGCAGCGCCTTCAACCGCTGCCGCTGCGCATTCTTCTTTACCACAATCAAATCGTTCATGAAAAACCTGAGCAAAGGGAGATGCGGGCGTCACAGAAGGCCCACCTACGAGGGATGTTGCGTGGGGTCGGATACAGCCGTCAGAGCTTATCGGGTTTTAGGTACGAACGGTGCCAGGGGCGGACGAAAGCACAGTCTGAATGGCATCGAACAATTCACGCGAGTGAATGGGTTTGGAGACATAGCCGTCCATGCCACCTGCCAGGAAACGTTGCTTGTCGCCAGCCATGGCGTGCGCGGTCATGGCAATAATGGGAATGTGAAGACCGGTGTTCATTTCTCTGCGGCGAATCAGAGCGGTGGCTTCAACGCCGTCCATGGTCGGCATCTGCACGTCCATTAAGACTAAGTCGAACCTGTTGGTTTCCAGGGTCTCAACTGCTTTCATCCCGTCAGATACCACAACCACGGTGTGCCCTTCTCTTTCCAACAACCGCGTTGCCAGCCGCTGATTCACGGCATTGTCCTCAGCAAGTAGTACGCGCAAGGACTGACGACCGTCACGCATCATATGGCCGGTAATTGGCTGGGCCGGGCTCTCGGCGCTGATGGGGGGGGCCATGACTCTAAGCAGCGACTCGAGCAGATCCGATTGCGACACAGGCTTGATCAAATAGGCGGCTATACCTAATTGCTTGCATCGCGACCCATCTCCCCGTTGACCGCCGGATGTCAACATAACGGTCGCGGGCATTTCGAGATGGGGCGTTTTTTGGAGCTCTTCAATCAGCATGAAGCCGTCCATGCCGGGCATATGGCAGTCGACGATAATGAGGCGGAACGGGTCGCCTCCATCACGAGCCTGTTGGACGGACTGAAGAGCAGCCTCCGCGGATGGAACAACGGTCGGATTCATTCGCCAGAAAGTAAGGATGGTTTCGAGAATTTGGCAATTAGTCGCGTTGTCGTCCACCACAAGAACCCGCAGTTTATCGAGGATCGCCGGATCGATGGCGGCAGCAGTGGGATTCAGCGCGGCTGCGTTTCCGAACCGAGCCGTAAAGTGGAACGTGGATCCATGGCCGGGCTCGCTTTCAACCCAAATTCTTCCGCCCATCATTTCGATGAGCCGAACGGCAATGGTCAGTCCCAAACCCGTGCCTCCGTACTTTCGAGTTGTGGAACCGTCAGCCTGACTGAACGGTTCAAAGATGAGCTTCTGCTTATCCGCGGGGATGCCGATGCCGGTATCTCGGACCGAGAAGTGCAGGGTGAAACCCTCCGCGTCCTGGCTCTCGTGTTCCACTCGCAGTACGACCTCGCCCTGCGGGGTAAACTTGATCGCGTTTCCGACCAGGTTGAGGATCACCTGCCGCAAACGAACGGGATCGCCGACAACGTATTCTGGTATGCCTTGAGGCACGAAGTACGCTAACTCCAGGTTCGTTTCGTAAGCCCGCGCGGCTAGCGTCTTCATCGCCTGCCCCAAATGGTCCCTTAGATTAAACTCAATCGGATCGAGGCTGAGTTTCCCGACTTCGATCTTTGAGAAGTCGAGGACTTCGTTGAGAAGCGTCAGAAGGCACTCGGCCGAATACTTGACCGCGTTCAAGTACTCTCGCTGGGCGGAATCGAGCTCGGTGTCGAGCGCCAGTTCCGTCATCCCCAGGATGCCGTTCATAGGGGTTCGAATCTCGTGGCTCATATTGGCCAGAAACTCTGATTTGGCGCGATTCGCAGCTTCGGCGGCGGCCACCATCTCCTTCTCGTTGGTGATATCGAGAGAGGCGCCGATAAGCCGCCGGGGTTTGCCTTCGATGAATTCCACCTGCGCGGTGCTGCGCCGCCATCGAACCACTCCCGGTTCAGGCACAATACGGAAATCAACGCAGTAAGGCTCGCCAGTGGCGAATGCCCGGTCGGATCCCTCGGCGAGCAAAGCGCGGTCGTCGGGATGCACAACCTGCCGCACCAAATCGACGTGCGTGCCGACGCTGGCATCCTCAACCCGTTCCAAGGCGGCCCATGCCTCTGAGCCTTTCACGATTCCAGTGAGGAGGTCCATCTCCCAAATCCCGAACGTCGCCGCCCGCTCGGCTAATTTGACGGTGTGGAGATAGCGCTGCAGTTGTTGCTCGGAGATCATTCGTTCGATGGCGATCGCGGCGACGCGCGCTCCTGATTCGGCGATCTCCAGTTGCTGCTGGGAAGGTCCGCCGGCCAAGCGATGATAGACGGCCAAAACACCGACCACGGCTCCCGACGTATCGGAAATTGGCAGGCACCAGCAAGACCGTACGCCATAGAGAGTCGCGAACTCCCGGACCTCGTCAGACAATGTAGTGGCGAGCATGTCAGAAACAATGACGACCTCATTCGAGGTGGCGGACCAGCTTGAGAGGCAACTGCCGGGCTGCAATGGGAGGCGAGTGTCGCTGAATTTTGGGCCAGTAGGAAGCCGGCCGCGTGAACCCTCCACCAGGCACTTCTCTTCCTTGTCGACGAAGAAGATGACGCTGTAGCAGTTGCCGGTTAGCCGTTCGATTCCCTCGCTCATTATGTCCAGCACCTGCTTGAAAGGCACTCCCCTGGCAATGAGTTCCAGAACGTGCCGCTCGTGCTCTATCCGGCCCAGGTTCGGTCGTAGGGGATCCTCGGTCGATCCCCGCTTGCGGCGGCCTGATAAGATACCAGCCGCAAACGGCGTTGTCGCCACGAGAGCGGGCAAGATGTGGGTCCACATATCGAGGATCAGCCAGGCCTTCGCGCCTTGATACACGCTTTGGCGTATATTAGATCGCTACGATTCTCTATCGGAATCTTCGTGGTAGACCGATAGGCCCGGAGTATAGAGCCACTCGTGCGCATTTGAGCACCCGGCGGTCCTTCCCTCTCAGAGGACGAGTTTTCGACACTCACCTGGCGCTGCCTCTTCGCCGCGAAACTGACGGCTGCCTATGAGTCGGGAGGTCCCAGGCTGTCATTGCCTGCTGGCGCGAAGGGCGAGCCTCGTCAACATCGAAGTCGATCCCTGCCAGCGATATGATTCAGAAGGGCACGGGGGGCGGCGATCAATTTGAGACGTCGGCCGTGGCAGTTCGGCGGATGAACTGGCGGTCGCTGATACGGACCGACGCAAAGTCCGCGGCGCTCGCCCTGATCGAGAAAAAGGAGCACACGAACATGAAGCCAAAGAATACTATCTGTCTCTGGTTCGACAAGGACGCGCATGAGGCGGCCCGCTTCTACGCCGTCACCTTTCCGGATAGTAAAGTAACCGCTGTTCACGAGGCGCCCGGTGACTATCCGGGCGGCAAGAAGGGCGATGTGCTGACGGTGGAATTCACCGTGCTAGGCATTCCCTGTCTCGGTCTCAACGGCGGCCCGGCGTTCAGGCACACCGAGGCCTTTTCCTTCCAGATCGCGACGGAGAATCAGGAAGAGACGGATTGTTATTGGAACGCGATTGTCGGCAATGGCGGCACGGAAAACGCGTGCGGTTGGTGCAAGGACCGCTGGGGCCTCTGTTGGCAGATCACACCGCGCGCGCTAACCGATGCGCTTGCGGCTGGCGGCGGTGAGGCCAAGCGTGCCTTCGAGGCCATGATGACGATGAAGAAGATCGACATCGCCGCCATCGAGGCAGCGCGGCGAGGCTGACGTGTCCAGTTCGACCATCTCGGAATTAGCGGTGGGAGCATCCGGGCCAACAACAGGGGCGTCGTTTTCCATCCTTCAGGCTTGAACAGCCCCACTCGATCCGGCGGCTTCTAGTTTCTGCTTTTTTAGCTGACTCAATCCAACATATCCACTCGTTGCGTGCGAGTGGTGTAATATCCTCCCACGCTGTTAACGCTTGCCGGTCGGATGTAAGTGCTTTTTTTAGATCTGCGGGCACTTCGTGCACCACACCGCTAGAAATCTTTTTTTGCGACGTTTTTTGCAACATTGAGTTTTTTGCACCATTGATAAGCTCTGCCTTCGTAAGCTCCAGCGGCGCCCCGAAAGCTGCGTGAAATGGGAACCCGTTCGGATTCTCGCTCAGCGCCGAAAATTCGCTACTCCTTTGTGTAGCTGAACTTGTTGGGCCCGCGGCCACGGCCACCTTTTCCGTCCTGGCCGCCTGGTGCGCCGCCCGGGGGAGGAGTGCTCGACATTTCATCGGTGTAGCGCTTGCCGTCCTCCGACAGGGTCCAGACATCGTGCCATATCGTGCCATTCGCCTGGGTGGTGTCCACGGTGAGGACGTTGCCCTCCATCTTTCCGGTCGCCTTGGCGCCAGCCCAAAAACCTTGGTCCATCGTCGCGGTGCTGCCGTCAGTAGGGTACTTGCGAATCATGATCATTTCAGGCCCGCCGTTGCGTCCGGGTATATGCTCGGTCATCACGATCACTTTGCCATCCAGTGCCAGATCACGGGTCATGGTGGGGGTTCCGGGATCGCTCTTCCATAAGCCCACGAAGCCTTCCGGGCCCGCGGCCAATAGGATGCCTGCAGTAGCCATCAACAAGGCCAGCAACAAGGCAAGATAAATCACTTTCTTCATGCTGTCTCCTTCCAGGTCGGTCAATTTGGCTCATCGCATCGGCCTGCGTGGCATCCAAACCGCGATCTTATCGGTATATCACAGTGTGCTGTGGTTCTTGGGATCGCTGGTGATGAATGAAAGGTGCCTTATTGGAGCCGATACAAAACCAGTACGCCGGCCCTTCCCCACGCCCCCATCCCGCTCAATCCCTCGTTATACTCTCTCTCGAATGGTGCAGATTCACCGTGGGGGCGCATCGTGACGGGGAAGCCGTTTGATCCGGTGCCGTTTCAGTCAAACGTTGAGCTGCTGCGACTGTTTCTGACGCATCGCGAAGATATCGTCGAGAGCATAGAGGCCGTTCTGAACGCCCAGCGAAAGCCGATCCAGTACCTGCAGGATCAGTCTCTTTTGTCCCGCCATTTCGAGGATTGCTTCTTTGCACGCACTGCGGCCACCGCCAGCCAAACTCGTCGAACAAGCGCACCGGCCGAAGGGTCCGTTGTGCGCGTCAAAGAACAAAGAGGCCAACTGGAAGAAGCGCATTGGGCCGGGGGATTCAGACCTCGTCAGGTTCAAAATCTGTATAACGACCTGATCCATCCGGCGGAGATGATGATTCGCGGCTTTTATTGCTGGCAGCAGACGCGCTGGCCGGGTCGCAACGGCCGCATGCGCTACGCGCACACGCTGTTCAACTTGTATGTACTCCGGTGTCTCCAGTTTCTGAGCATGCGCCTCTGGGATGAGGGCCCGAGCAACGCCGGCGGGCGGCTCGCGGAAATTCAAGGCGTGCTCGATGAGCTCTGGAGCAGTTCACCAGCCGATCAGCCCGTGATCGTGCGCGATGCGCGCTGGCTGATTCCATTGGCGCAGAGCCTCATTACCGATGAGTTGGCGCCCTATTTCGAGGTCGCCCGGCAGGTCACAGAGACGCTTCAGGAAGCGGACGTGCTCGAAATCCAGAAGGCCCATGTTCGAATGCTGGGCGGGCATCTGACCTCACAGATTCGTTACCACTGCACGAAGGAAGGCGTGTCTATCAACGAGCATAGCGTCGTTCTTCGCACGCGCACCTCCAATGCGCTCGATTTCGCACTGCTGGTGCAAGGTCTCGTGGAGCTGCTCAAAGCCTATGACCGCGCTTTGCAGAGCGGCGATAAGCGAATGCGGCTCGAGATGGCAGGAGCCATCTGTCAGGGCATATCCGCCGATCCCGAGCTGTTTCTGAATCGCGTCGACCTGTTGAGCGCTTACAGCATGATCGAGCACGTTTTCATCGCCACAGAGGCAAAACAGGAAGCCGGCGAGGGCCACGTCGTTTATTCGCCCCCGGGACAGCGGCATGTGCAGCTATTAAAAGAGTACGGTGCACTAATTGACCGATTGATCAAGTCGTTGCGCGACGATTTCCCGCGTTTCAGGCCGGTTGACGGCGGCTGTTCTCCATACGGAGTTATATTCGGGTTGCCATCCCATCTCATCGAGCACATGGCGCTCAAAGCCTTGCAGCACGACGCCGAAACGCGATTCAGCCTGGAGGATGTCTTTCTGGATGATATCTGGGACGATGGGGACACTAGCGCGGCCAAGCTCGCCTGGGTGAACGGCTGGCGGAAATTGCCTCACATCGACCGCGAAGTACAACGGTTGTACGACTATCCGCAACAGTTCGCAGAAGACGTTTACCACCGCATCGAGAGCGAACTCAGGCGGCGCGATTCAAATGCCGAGGCATGCGATGGTTCAAGAACCGGGCGCCTGTATATCGTGTCCGCGGACGAGCCTGAGACTGATTCGAAGGCGTCGGCGATTCCGGAACTGCCGGCCCGGTATTTCGGCTCTTCGGACAGGCAAATTGTGGCGGCGCACAAGGCTGAGCCATATGACCGGGCGCAACTGCTGGCGGGGCGGCGGGAAGGGCATTTCCTTGTCAGTTACGAAACGCCAGGCGGATGGATAGCCCTCAAGAAGGACCTGCTCACGGAGGTCCTTGGCGCGGGCCGCGATGCCAGGATTGTCGGGCTGCCGCTCGACGCGGCTCAGGTGTTGCGGCTCATGTGCACCGATTTGGTGATGCCGGAGAACGTGGCCGATCAGGCCAGCGTGCCGTCATCTGAGGCGAAAAAGTAGACGAGCGAGCCGGCTTCGGCCGCGGCAGGCTGTATTCTAGATTTCCGCTCACCTTATCTCCGAGCAAAGGCGGGGCGAAGAAGGCTCGCGACCACGTCGAGGGTCGCGCCTTCTCATACAACGGAACACCAAGGCGCTATCCCGCGAGCAATTGCTCCGTGTTTTTACGTGCCCTTTGACGTCCTGCGTGTGAAGCAGGCCTTGTTTACTAACTCCTTGAATACACAAGCGATAGTTTTGTAAGAAATTTCAATTTAGATACCACACATGCATTTGTGGCTGGGCGATCTGGCTGGGTCGTTTTGCACCGCAGCTCACGGCCCACCGCGGAACTCGAGGCACGGTTCCGCTGTTGAGTGCCGCTGAATTAAAAGTCTCAGGGGCCAGAGTCGCCTCAATTCTTTGAAGGGACCTCATGAGGAGCTTGACGATGCGATCAACGAGTTTTCTGATCACTTGAAGAAAGCTTGCCACCGCCGCGCACATCCGGCACGTTCTGGAGGAACGAGAGGGTCAATCGGCTCCGCGAGTCAGATTCGAGTCTGAACTTGAAGATCATCTGAGCGAGAGCGACGCGGAAAAGACATTGCTCACGGTGATTGCCTGGGGCCGATACGCGGAGATTTTCAGCTACGACGAAGCAAGGCGAATGTTCAGCATCGTTCACGCGGCGGGTTAGCTGGACATGTGCTCGCCGATCCATCAGCGCCAAGAAGTTTCCTCACGCGCTGAAGGGTTTATCACTATCATGCAGTAATGGCGGCGAGTTCCGACTCCGCAAGACTCTTGCGGACCAAGCGATACGGCGTTTTCTGGTCGGCCAGTCTTCTTTCCAATATTGGGACCTGGATGCAGTCGGTGGCTGAGCCCTGGCTGGTGCTGAGTATTGGCGGCTCTTCGTTTCTTCTCGGTCTGGACGCTTTCGCGATGAATGCGCCTTTCTGGATATTGGCGCTTCTGGGCGGCGTCCTCGCCGATCGAGAAGACCGGAGGCTGATCATCTATGTTTTTCAGGGTATCCAGATGCTTTGTCCCGTGCTGATCGTCGCGCTGGTCGCCATGGGATGGGTCAAGGTTTGGATGATCATTGCCGTGTCTGGGGTCGTCGGCATTACAGACGCTCTTTCCGCGCCTGCCTTTTCATCTCTCATTCCGTCGATTGTCATCCGTGAGGATCTGAAGCCTGCGCTGGCTTTGAACTCGATTCAGTTCAATTTATCCCGCGTTCTGGGGCCGGCCATCGCCGGTCTGATCATGCTGAAATACGGATTTCTTTGGTGTTTCGGCGCCAATGCCGTTTCATATATCCCGTTCTTTCTCTCCATTTACTGGTTGCGCCCGCCCGCAAGAAGCCTGGGACAGGAAACATTCAATCATCAGAATCTCCGTTCCATCATCGAGGGAATCCGAGCGATTATCAGAAGCCAGAAAACCGGCTGGGCCTTGCTCTCGATCCTCTGCACGGGTTTCTTTTGCGGTCCGCTTGTTACCTTTAGCCCGGTAATCGTGAAAGACGTGCTGCACGCCGATGTTGGGCAGTTCGGAGGCGTGATGACGGCTTTTGGCATCGGAGGCATGCTGGGGCCTCTGCTGATACTCCTGACGATGCAGCGCCTCGACACCATGAAAATGTCCCTCACTGCGGCCCTCTGCTATGGATTCTTCATGATGGCCGTGCCGACCGTTGGAGCCGTTTGGCAACTTGCAGTTCTGCTTGTCGGCAGCGGCTTTCTTCTCACGATTGCAAACACTTCGGCCAACACATTCCTGCAATCGGAGGCAAATGATCAGAACCGAGGCCAGATGGCGAGTCTTTTCATGTTAGCCACGCGAGGCGGCTTATCGCTCGGCAACTTAGCGACGGGCACGTTTATAAGCCTTTCGAGCCTTCATCTGGCGTTCCTGCTGAATGGTCTTTTAGCAGTCGGTGTTCAGCTCTTCATCTTTCAGCGACTGTTTCAAAAGCAAACAAGGGCCTGCTAGCGAAACTCTGTTCAGCGAGTTTCACAGATCGCGGAGCAAAGGCGAGTGCGTGGGTTCAGCGCGGCACCCATTCAGTACCTAGTTTTGTATAGACTCGCTTAACCGCCGCCCAGGCGACGCGGTGCGCGATCTCCTCGTGGCGCGGGTCGTCGGCATATTCCTGCCACGCGTGGTTGAAAGCTTGCCTGAAGATGTCCTGTCCGTGCTCGGGGAGGTGGTGCCGGATCGAGATCGGCAGATCGTCGTTAGTCGAATAAGGCATGGCGCAAGCTCCTGAATATCTGGTAGCGCATTTGTGTTCGCAAGCGCCATTCCAATGTGAGATCGAGGAGCTCCTGCGTGCCGAGGGTTAGCCCGCAGACCACTCGATGGCGAAGCATGGATGGGCGCTAACACGCAATGCCTGTGGATTTTGACGCTCGCCTTAATGGAAGAGCGCAATTAGGCCACGGATGAATGGCTGTCGGATTGCCATCTAAGTAGACTAGTGGACCTTGCGAGCCATGATTGGAGGAACGTCCGATGAGCAAAAAGGCAAGCCACTTCGAACCGTTGCAGGCTGTTGCAATGACCATCCTCCTCATATTGCTAGTGATTCTGATGTGGTGTGTACGAGTGGCACCCGTCCCACATAAATTTCCGTGATCAGTGATCCGAATTCCCTTTTCCTAAGGTGCGAAATATGAACAGCCGACTCTCGATTCTCGCTTTTCTCGCCGCGCTTTTGGCTCCTAGCTGCCTTCCGGTCGAACCGGCGACGATCTCATTGCCCAGCCCGAAGAAGACGGGCGGCGTGAGCGTGGAAACGGCATTGGCTGGGCGGCGCTCCATACGGGCCTACACCAAACAGCCGCTGACCATGGCCGACGTCGGCCAACTGTTGTGGTCGGCGCAGGGTGTTACCTCTCCAGACGGTAAGCGCACTGCGCCTTCGGCGATGCATCGATACCCTCTTGAAATCGCCGTGGTAGTGCAAAATGTGGAGGGCCTTCCGAACGGCGCCTATCATTATTTGCCCGCGACGCATTCACTCGAAGTGCTCACATCTACAAAACCAGGCGGGCAACTGCTGGCGGGTGCGACCTCGCAAGCGCAAGTTCATAGCGCTCCGGCAGTGTTCGTGATTGCCGCAGTGTACGAACGGATGGGGTCAGGAGCCAAGAACCACACTTGGACGGATTACGAGGCTGGGCTCGCCAGCGAGAATTTGATGCTCGAGGCGGTAGCTCTGGGGTTGGGGTCCGTAGTGACTGGCGGTATCGACGCCGGAGCGGTCAAGGACGCCGTGAAATTCACTGCCGGCGAACAAGTGATCGTTGTTATCCCGGTTGGACACCCAGCCAAATGACGCGTGAGCCTGCGAAGGAGGCAAACCCAATGACAATCAGTGAATGGGAGAAGAAATTGCGCGAGAAAGAGCGCGAGCTGTTAGCGGATATAGCGCGAACGGAAGCAGATGCACGCGCCACCGCAATCACCGAAACCCAGAACGGCGGGGTTGCGGCTGAGAGCAAAGAAAGCCTGCTACAGGAAACGACCTCGGAGTGGAATCTTTTCACTCAGGTCCGCGACGCTTTGCAGCGCATCAGGCTCGGCACTTTTGGAAAATGCATAGACTGTGGTCGCCAGATTGACGATCATCGATTGAACGCCGTCCCGTGGACCGCGTATTGCTTGGACCATGAGAATCGGCATGATCGCGATTTGGCGCAGCATTCGACGTAGGAAGGATGAATAAACTGGAGCATTCCTGCCTTGCCACGAAGGACGCTTCCTCTCGCCGAAGTCTATCGCCTGCTTGAACCGGGGCTGGTCGTGCTACTCACCACAGCTCGAAACGGTAAGGCCAACGTCATTACCATGTCATGGCACACGATGATGGACTTCGAGCCGCCCATCGTAGGCTGCGTCGTCAGCGACCGCAACTTCACGTTCAACATTTTGAAGGCCACCAAGGAGTGCGTGATCAATATTCCCACCGTGGAACTGGCCGGCAAGGTTGTGGGATGTGGGAATACTTCGGGCCGGGAGATTGATAAGTTCGAGATGTTTCGGCTAACGACGCCTGCGGCTTCCAAGGTCAACGCACCGCTCATCAACGAGTGCTACGCCAACCTCGAGTGCCGAGTCGTCGATGCCGGGATGGCCGCGAAATACAACTTTTTCATCTTGAAAGTCATCCGAGCCTGGATCGACCCCTCACGCAAGCAGCCGCGAACGATCCATCACTTGGGGGAAAGGCGTGTTCATGGTCGCAGGGAGGACGATCAAGCTGCCTTCCAAGATGAAATAGAGACACCTGCCCTAGCATTTATCCGCGGTGAGTAAGTTCTTCCGCGCACCCAGGATGCCCGCAATTACAGGACAACTCCAACGTTCCGGCAGCGTCGTGGCAGTACTGGCTGCAGTATTTACTGTCTTTTGGTGTATTGCAGTTACATGCCGGATGCTCGCACTTATGATCTTCAGCCATGGCTCGGGTTTCCTTCAGACTGGCTGTAGCACTCAAGTAGCCATGATCAGCAATCCTTTGGAGGGCGTGGTCAGCGGGTTGCTGTAGGAATCTGGTGAAACAGCCTCGCGATCAGTGCGTAGAGAGCAAGATGCGATTTCCAGCGGGCGGCACGCTCGCTTTTGCGTTATTGGTACCGCTCGTCGCGTCCGCCGGCGCCGAGGCGTGGGATCTTGCCGCGTTGCGCGTCTTCGCCAGCCTGACGGCAGATCAGTGGAAAGCCGTGAACCGCGGTGAGGTGCAGGCGAGAGTTCTGGATACGCATGAAAAGCGCGAGGTGGCGGTAGTCGGAGTGGCACACCTGCGTGCGACGACGGCGTGCTTCGTCACGAAGTTCCAGGACATCGAAACTTTTAAGAAGAATCCCGCTGTTCTGAGGATTCGAAAGTTTACGCAACCGGTAGGTCCGCAGGATTTAGAAGGATTCCATCTCGAGACCCGCGATCTCGCTGATCTGGCAAATTGCCGGATCGGAAACTGCAACGTCAAGCTTCCGGCCGGAGCGATTGAACGGCTTAACCGCGATGTGGACTGGTCCCGATCCGATCATGACGCTCGGGCTCAAGCCGTCGTCCGCGAGGAGTTGCTGAGCTACGTCGATGCGTACTTGGATCAGGGCAACTCGGGGCTGATCGAATACCATGACAAGCAGAACTCAGTTCGATTGGCGCGCGAATTCCGCGGCGTGCTTGATGCCCGGCCTGGCTTGGAGGAATTCGTTCCGGAGTTTCGTGAGTACCTGGCGCGGTATCCGAGCCAGCCGTTGCCGGGCGTCAGTGAGTTTTTCTATTGGTCCACGGAAAGCTTTGGCCTGAAGCCAGTGGCCAGCATCACACACGTCTACGTTTATGTTCAGCCGGGACGAGCGGCGATCGCCTCCCAACAAATCTACGCCAGCCATTACTTTGACGCTTCGTTGGGTTTGACGGCGGCGTTGGACGATTCCGGCGACGCTTCAAACCCGGGCATGTACCTTGTATATTTGAATCGCTCGCGCATTGACCTGCTCAGCGGGTTCTTCGGAGGCCTGCGGCGCGCCATTTTGCGCGGCCGGTTGCGAGATGGAATGCGAAAGAATCTGGCCGACGTCGTCCGCAAGCTGGAAGCTTCCTGCGCGGATTATCCCTACGCAGATCGAATCGAGCATTAGCACGCGCGTTGATCCGAGTTGCGCGAAGGTAGGAGATGGACACCACGGCCACCGCGCCATGACTCGGACAGGACCCAAACTTCGCTATCGTGCCGTCTTGCTCGGCTTCGGCTGCATCCTGTTTGCTTATCTTCTTTTTCATTTGGGCGCTGCCAAAATCCTTTCCCTCCTCCTTGGCATCGGCTGGTACTTCGGTCTAATCGCTGCGATGTATGCTGGTCACCAGTTACTTCGGGCCGCTGCTTACTGGAAATGCGCGACAGCGAACGGACATTCCTCATATTGGGACATATTAAGAATCCGGCTTTCCGGAGAAGCGATCCAGTTCTTAACCTTCACTGGGCCATTTCTGGCGGAACCGGCCAAGATGTGGCTTCTCCAGAAACGGGGCTTGAGCCCGAAACACGCGGTAGCAGCGACTGTTGCAGAGTATCTGATCTATTCCTTGACTTCGGCTGCGTTTGCAATCGCCGCTCTGATTTACTTACTCGATAGTTTTGAGCTCTCCAGAGTGGTGGCAGTCGCAGCAAAGATAATTGTCTACGCGATGAGCGCATTTCTCTTCGCGGCGGTTTGCGCGATCGTTTGCCGGATCTATTTGGTCGGCTTCATAATCAAGTTCTGCAAGAGCCTGCCGTGGATTGGAGAGCATGTGCATTTCGAGGATCAGGATGTGCGCGACACCGAAGACCTATTGTTCATCGTCCTGCGCGACCGCCCGCTTCGGTTGCTCTCAATTCTGTCAGCCGAGCTCGCTGCACAAGCGTTTCTCGTTCTAGAGCTGTTCATACTCCTGAGGGCGGCGGGAGAGCCTTTTTCGATCTTGAAGCCGTTCCTGATCGAAGGGGCCAGTAAGTTCATCAGCCTGGCCTTCTTCTTTATTCCAGGCCAAGTAGGCGCAGCCGAGGGCACTTACGCACTGATCTTCAAAACGGTTGGCTTACCTGCATCCGCCGGCTTCGCTCTTGCCGTGGCGCGACGGCTTCGCAGCGTAATGGTCGCCGGCGCCGGTTTGGCGCTTACGCCACTTTGGCGGGACACGCCCGCGGGCGACGCGCCAGTCAGACGTGAGGAGCGACTCTAGGCTATTCTTTACTCGGCGGGACGTGTGCCGGGATGAAGAAACTGATCGCGGAATGAAGAAACTAATTAACGACCCGCAGAACGTCGTGCGCGAGTCGCTGTCCGGCCTGGCCCTGGCGCATCCGGATATTCTCAAAGTCTGCTTCGACCCAACCTACGTAATTCGGACAGACGCGCCCGTTGCGGGCAAAGTCGCCATCCTGTCGGGAGGCGGCAGCGGTCATGAACCCATGCACGTAGGGTTTGTTGGGAAAGGAATGCTGGATGCCGCCTGCCCGGGGCAGGTGTTCACTTCCCCAACGCCGGACCAGATCGAAGCTGCTACCCGCGCCGCTGACAGTGGAGCCGGCGTTCTGCACATCGTCAAGAACTACACTGGCGATGTTATGAACTTCGAGATGGTCGGGGAGCTTTGCCAAGGGAACGGCGTCAAGGTGAAGGCGGTGATCATCAACGACGACGTGGCCGTGGAGAATAGCCTTTTCACCGCTGGCCGTCGCGGCGTCGGAACCACGGTGCTCGCCGAGAAGATCTGCGGCGCTGCCGCGGAACGTGGTTATGATCTCGCGCGGCTGGCGGCGCTCTGCCGGAGGGTGAACGAAAGCGGGCGTTCCATGGGCGTGGCCCTCACATCCTGCACCGTGCCTGCGGCCGGCAAGCCGACCTTCGAGTTAGGCGAGAACGAAATGGAGATGGGTATCGGCATCCATGGCGAGCCCGGCCGCGAACGAACTGCACTCCTCGAAGCACGCAAGATCACCGAGCGCCTGGCCCGGACCGTCCTCGCGGACCTTCCATTTCAAAACAACGACCGGGTCATCGCCATGGTGAACGGCATGGGCGGTACGCCTCTGATGGAGCTGTATCTCGTTTATCAGGAATTAGAGCGGATTTCGCGAGGCTACGGAATCGTGATCGCGCGCCGGTTGGTGGGCAATTACATCACAAGCCTGGAGATGGCCGGCTGCTCGATTACGCTTCTGAAGGCCGACGACGAATTGCTGTCGTTGTGGGACGATCCCGTGCTGACGCCGGCGCTGCGATGGGGGATCTGACTACGTGGCCGTACGCAAGGAGGATGTGCTGGCGTGGTTGGAGGCGTTGCAGCAAGTTTACGCGGAAAACAGGCAACTGCTGACGGACCTGGACGCGGCTATCGGCGATGCCGACCACGGAATCAACATGGACCGTGGCTTCACCGCGGTCAAAGCAGAACTGCGCACAAATGTTCCTGGCGATCTCCAGTCGATTCTCCAAGCAGCGGCCACCGTGCTCATCCGAACGGTCGGGGGCGCGGCCGGACCCTTGTATGGCACTTTCTTCCTTCGGGCCAGCATGGCGACGAGCGGAAAGACAGAGCTCGATGTGGCCGACGTGGTAGCGATGTTCCAGGCGGGCATCCAGGGTGTCCAGCAACGTGGCCGGGCCGTCGCAGGCGACAAAACCATGGTCGATGCCCTGCTCCCCGCGCTGGCGGCCATGCGAGCGAGCCTGGAAGGCGGCGCCGGTCTGGCGAAGATCCTTGACGAAGGCGCAGCAGCGGCCGAGGTGGGTATGCGAGCGACGATTCCCATGCAGGCGCGCAAAGGCCGGGCTAGCTATTTGGGGGAGCGCAGCATCGGCCACCAGGATCCTGGCGCCACCTCTTCGTATCTCCTGCTCAAGACGGCCGCCACCGTTTGGGGTCATCCGAACAACTCATGATCGGATTCGTCATCGTATGCCATAGCGCGAAGCTGGCCGAAGGTGTCTGTGAGCTTGCGGGGCAGGCGGCGCAGGGCAAGGTCTGGCTGGCGGCGGCCGGAGGCACTGCTGACCCAACCAATCCAATCGGCACCGACGCATTCAAAGTGCTCCAGGCGATTGAGTCGGTCTACAGCGAAGACGGAGTGCTGGTCCTGATGGATCTCGGGAGCGCCGTATTAAGCGCCGAAACTGCACTGGATCTTTTGCCTCAAGACAAACGAAGCCGCGTGCATTTGTGCTCCGCACCGCTGGTGGAGGGAGCGGTTGCGGCGGTGAGCCAGGCCGCAGCGGGCGCTGGCTTGGAGGAAGTACTTCGCGAGGCGCAGATCGCTTTGGAAGCCAAGGTGGCGCAGCTCAGTACGGGTCACGCCGAGCCAAAGCCTGCTGCTGAACCAGAAAGCTCCGAACCCTGGCAAGAGGCGTTGGTCACACTGACTAATCGGCTCGGGTTGCACGCTCGTCCGGCGGCGCATCTCATCCGGCTGGCGCGCCGTTTCCGCGCCAAAGTCACAGTCGAGAACCTGTCCGCTCCCGCGGGTCCGTTCGACGCCGCCAGCATCAACGGTGTTCTCAGCTTGGGTGCGCGCCAACGACATCAGCTCCGGATCCGCGCGCAAGGCACCGAAGCGCGGCAGGCGCTGACGGAGCTGACGAATTTTATTGCATCCGGCTGCGGCGAGAGCGAGAACGCGGAAGTTACACCGGCCCCAGTTGCGCCCGCGCCCGCACAGCCCGCGCCCGCACAGCCCGCGCCCGGCACGCTCATCGGCATCGCGGCGTCCGCTGGTATCGCGATCGGAGCGCTCGTAAAGCTTCGCCCTACGGCTTTCCAGGCCACCGCTCGAACTGTGGACAACCCTGAAGCTGAGTGGCAACGCTTGCAGACAGCCATCCGAGCGGCACTGGAGGAGACCCGCGCGCTTTACGAGTGGGCCAAAACTCACGCCGGCCAATATGAGGCCGGGATCTTCGACGCGCAACTGCTCTTCCTGGAAGATCCCGCATTGGTCGGCAACGCCTCGCATAGCATTCTCGCGGACCGATTAAACGCCGAATTCGCCTGGCAATCGGCGGCCGGAATGCTCGCTGAGCGCCTCCGAGCGCTGGAAGATCCCTATCTGCGCGCTCGGGCGGCCGATGTCGCGGACGTAACGGCGCGCGTGCTTGGGAGACTCACCGGACTCAGCAACGCGTCGGCCGGTCTGCGCCAACCCTCCGTCCTCGCCGCGCACGATCTAGTGCCTTCGGAGGTCAAGCAATTAGATCCAAATGTGGTGCTGGCTGTGTGCTTAGAGACGGGCAGCGCGACCGCGCACAGCGTAATTCTGATGCGCGCGATGGCCATCCCCGTGGTGGTGGGCCTGGGGCCCGGCCTCTCAGCCATCGAAGACGGGACTACGGTTGCGGTAGACGGGGAACAGGGACGAGTTTGGGTATCACCCGATGCTGGCGAAGCGCGAGGAATCGAGAGTCGCCGCGAAGCTTGGCTTCGAGGCCGCCGCGTGGCGCAACAGGAGCGGCGCAAACCGGCGGCGACACGCGATGGTCATCGCATTCATGTTCTGGCCAACCTCAAGAGCGTAGACGAAGTGTCGGAAGCATTGGACTGCGGAGCCGAGGGCGTCGGCCTGCTGCGCACCGAGTTCTTGTTTCTGGGGCGCGAAGTTGGACCAAGCGAGGAAGAACAATTCATCGCCTATCGCACAGTAGCCGGGGTGCTTGGTTCGCGCCCGCTCGTCATCCGCACGTTGGACATCGGCGGCGACAAGCCTGTCCCGTACATTGAAATCGGCGAAGAAGCCAATCCGGAGCTCGGCTGGCGCGGCATCCGAGTAATGCTGGGCCGGCGAGACTTGTTCCGAACGCAACTCCGAGCCATGCTCCGCGCCGGTTGCGAGCACTCCATCAATATCATGTTCCCAATGATCTCCTCGGTCGCTGAACTACGCGAAGCGAAAGCGGTCCTGAGCGAGGTGGAGAACGAACTGGACCGCGACGGCATTCCCTTCCAGAAGGACAGAAAAGTCGGGATCATGATCGAAGTTCCCTCGGCCGTGGCCGTCGCCGATCAACTGGCTCGCGAGGCAAGCTTCTTCAGCATCGGCAGCAACGATCTCATTCAATACGTCATGGCCGCTGACCGGACCAACTCCCGCGTCGCGCCGCTGGCGGACCCCTTCCAACCGGCGGTCCTGCGCATGCTTCGCGAGACCATCCAAGCCGGCCGGCACGCGGGAATTGGCGTGTGCCTTTGCGGCGAGTTCGCCGCCGACACACTTGCTACGCCGGTACTGATCGGCATGGGGCTCGAAGAATTCAGCGTCAGCGCCAAGCTGATTCCCGAACTCAAGCAGGCCATAGCCCACTGGACGCTACCTGAAGCCGAAGCGATCGCCCAAGCAGCGCTGGAACTCGATTCGAGCGGCTCTATCCGCCGCTTCCTCTCGAATACTCCAAGGGCTGTTTAGGGCGAAAGCCAGCGCTTGGATATACGTTGTGAGGGTTCCACACCATCCAGCCCTCGGAGCCGAACTCCTCGGCGGCTCGAATTTGGATGCGAATTTCCTCCGGTCCATATACACGCCGATCAAAGGCGTAATCCCGGAAGGCCTGCAGCCACGGCCGGAAATGCTTCTTATCCACCTGGGTTCGCGCAAACGCCTTGTCAAGCGAGAACCTCACGATTTCGTAGGGGTACGCCGCTGCCTTCCGATAACCAGGGATTCCAAATTTAAAGCCGGAAGGATAAAGCATTGGACACACATAGTCGACATCGCTTACGATGGTTTCGATTTGCTGCCCAATGTCGGTATCCCCCTGGTTCCAGCAAACGTATCCGAAGATGTCTCCGGCGAGGAAGACCTTGTGAGGAGCCAGCCGCTTTCTCGCCTCGCGAAAAAAGCTGCTAATCGCCTGGACGCGATTCTCCCGATTATTGGGCCGCGAGAAGACCAAGCCGCGGGCATCGGGGAACCGGACATAGTCGAATTGAATTTCATTGAAACCTTTGCGGGCAGCCTCCTCAGCGATGTCGAGGTTGTAGCTCCAGACCGCCGGCTGGAACGGATCGACCCAAGCCAGGTGCTCCCGGTCATGCCAGATGCTCCCGCCACTGTTCTTGACCGCTAGGGAAGGCCTCGCCAGCGCCAGCGGATTGTCCTTGAACACTACAATGCGCGCGATTAGGTAGACACCCATTGATTTTAGCGATCGTATGATTTCGTCGCCATTCTTAGCTGGGATGATTTTCTGTGCGCCGATTTCTTGGGCGAGCGCGACGGTACTCGGATAAGCGATCCAGCCTCGGTCGCCCTTGACGTCGATTACCAGAGCATTCAATTCGGTTTGCTGCAACAGACAAATCACGGGCTCTCGTATAGAGCGGGCTCCTAGCCCGAAAGAGGACAGATACAGTGCCTTGGGAGAAAACAGCGTGGGTCGGGTCGCGGATCCCCGTGCGAGTCCAGCCATTGCAAGGAGAAAACTACGCCGCAGCATCATGGTTTTTCGGCATCCTGCAACATGTGCTCGAACGCCCTCCTGTCCATGGAATCCTCGATCGAGAAGCGAGGCAAAGCCATAATAGAATCCGATTCTTGAACTGCCCGGCGCTCGATGGAGAAGGCTGCTACGTAACCTGATTGGGCGGCCATCTGGATCAATTCATCGTCATAAATGCCAAAGGGCCAGGCGAGCAGGTCCACCCGGCAGCCCAGCATTCTCTCCAGTGTCAGTTTGGATTGCGTCAATTGAAACGCGGCGAATTCCTGATATTTTTGGCGTTCGAGGCGCCGCCGTTCGATCTTGAAATTGGGGTGCCAGTACGTGTGCGACTGGGCGTCAAACAGCCCGCTGGCAGTCAATTCCCGAAGTTCAGGCCAGGTCAACGCGTAACTGGCATGAGAAATCGCCGAGGGGTAGATAAATAACGTAACGGGAATTCTGCGATTTTTCACCAGAGGAAACAGTTCCGTATAAACAGACCGGTGGCCATCATCTACAGTGATCACGACCGAGCGGGGCGGAGGAGCCGGAGCGTGACCGAGCAGGAAGTCGACGAGTTCCCGCAAGCGAATCACACGATAGCCGTTCTCGGCCAAGAAGTTCAAATGGGACTGGAAGTTTGTTGTTCTAATCGTCGTCGGTCCTGCCGGCCCAGAACCAAAACGATGGTAAACGAGGATTGGAACGCGCAGCCGGGCGGTGTGATCCGCCGCGAGGGCCGAGAACCCCAGGAGCAACGCAGACACGATGGCGGTCGTCCACTTCATCGCGGGTGAGGGAGCAATCGTGATGCCAGCGTCCTGCGAGGCGATCGCCAGAAAAACCTTTACC
Organism: Bryobacteraceae bacterium; assembly: GCA_052148835.1. Lineage (GTDB taxonomy): Bacteria > Acidobacteriota > Terriglobia > Bryobacterales > Bryobacteraceae > Palsa-89. The sequence continues at coordinate 3,659 of JBKQHJ010000096.1, read as the reverse complement.
CGAACTTGCGTGATTTGACTCATCGCTTGCGGAGGAGCCACTCAAGATAGCGGCAACTCCAGCGCTGCCAACGCAGAATTATGGGACCGAGTGGCCGAGCAGGTGCACCTCGGGTGATAGAACGCGAGGAGTTTATGAATCGCCTAGTTTTGTTTTCACTGAGCTGTTTTGCTCTTTCACCGGTTTTTGCGCAGGCGCCAACCGCCGGCGATGGAAATCAGCTACAGAAACCGACGATCAAACCAACATCGCCTCAATACACGGACCCAACATCCGGGGTTGAGATGTATCGCACTTACTGCGCCGTCTGCCATGGGATTGCTGGGAAGGGCAACGGTCCGGCCGCACCGGCGCTCAAACAGGCGCTGCCAGACCTCACGCTGCTCAGCAGGAAGAGCGGGGGCGAGTTTCCATCATTCCGCGTCTCCAATATCATTCAAGGCGACGGGGAGATTACCGCCCACGGATCCAAGGAGATGCCAATGTGGGGAGATGCGTTTCGTAGTCTCAGGCGCGATGAATCGGTGGTCAAACTGCGAGTTCATAATCTCACGGAGTACATCGAATCACTTCAGGAAAAGTGAGCACGGCACAAAAGGAGACGGCAGTGGGAACCTTCACAGAGGATTTCGGAAACATCGGGATGGCGGACATAGCACGTGTTGGCGGCAAGAACGCATCGCTCGGGGAACTCTTTAGGGCCCTCAAGCCTCAGGGCGTCGGCGTTGTAGACGGATTTGCCATCACCTCGGACGCCTATTGGCACCTCTTGGACCAAGCGGGACTGCGAAGCAAGCTCGAGGCGCTCTTTGAGAAGTTCGACCCAGAGAATGTTGAGCAACTCGCCGAGCGGGGGCACGCAGCTCGCGCAGCGATTCTCCAAACCCCCATTCCGGAGGACTTGAATCAATCGATCATTGACGCGTACCGCCATCTCACAAACAGAATCGGTCGGGACTGCGAGCTTGCCGTCCGGTCGTCGGCAACTGCTGAGGATCTCCCCGAAGCATCCTTTGCAGGAGCTGCTGAGACGTTTCTGAACGTGCGCGGACCGGAGAATCTGTTGCACGCCGTTCATCAATGCTTCGCTTCGCTATTCACGGATCGAGCCATCAGTTACCGTGCACGACTCGGGTTCCCTCAGCTCAAAGTGGCGCTATCAGTCGGCGTCATGCCAATGGTCCGCTCCGACCGGGCAAGCTCGGGCGTGATCTTTACACTCGACACCGAGTCCGGTTTCCGCGATGTGGTCACCGTGACCGCTTCTTATGGCCTCGGTGAATTCGTAGTGCAAGGGGTTGTGACGCCCGACGAATGGCTTGTATTCAAGCCGACGTTGACGCAAGGCTATGACGCCATTGTAAGCCGCCGCCTGGGATCGAAGGAGGTGCGGCTGGTGTACGCACAAGGCACGCGCACAACCCAGAGTGAAGCCACTCCCTCAGAAGACCGTCAACGTTTCTCCTTGCTGGACAGCGAGGTGCTGACACTAGCCCGTTGGGCGTGCCTGATCGAGAAGCATTATTCACAACTCGCCGGACGTGCCCTGCCGATGGATATTGAGTGGGCTAAAGACGGGATCACGGGTGAACTATTTGTCCTGCAGGCCCGTCCTGAGACCGTCCACTCAGCTAAGCCACGAACGGCAACCGCTCATGTCTACCGGCTCAAAGGAAGCGGCGGCACTCCTTTGGTGGTCGGGCAGGCGGTCGGCGAGAAGATTGGTGCAGGACCGGTTCGTGTGGTGCGCGACGTCGCCAATCTGGGAACTGTTCGGGACGGCGAGGTTCTGGTGGCACACAACACCGATCCTGATTGGGAGCCGGCGATGCGGCGGGTGGCGGCAATCATCACCGACGAAGGAGGACGCACTGCGCACGCGGCAATCGTTTCACGAGAGTTCGGAATCCCCTGCATCGTCGGCACAGGAAATGCGACATCCGCTCTCACAACGGGCCAGGAGGTGACCATTTCCTGCGCGGAGGGTTCGGAGGGGCATGTCTATTCCGGCCGTGTTCCATTTGCTGTCGAACCAATTGATGCCGCGTCGGTTCCCCAGACCCACACCAAGATCATGCTCACCGTTGGCGATCCCAGCCAGGCTTTCAAGTTCGCTGTCATTCCCAATGGAGGCGTAGGACTGGCTCGCACGGAGTTCATCATCACGAACCATATTGGTATCCATCCAATGGCCCTTTGCCGCTTCCCAAAGCTCCAGGATCCGGGCGCGATCGAAGAGATTCGGAAGCGAATCGGGAATGAAGACGCCATAGAGTTTTTTATCCGGAGGTTCAGTGAGGGCGTAGGGCAGATTGCAGCGGCATTCTATCCGAAGCCGGTGATCGTGAGAACCAGCGACTTCAAGACCAACGAATACGCCCGCCTGATCGGAGGAAAGGAATTCGAACCAACCGAAGAGAATCCGATGCTCGGATTCCGAGGCGCATCGCGATACTATCATCCCGGCTATGCGGAAGGGTTCGCTTTGGAATGCGCGGCGCTAGCGCGCGTCAGGAAGCAGATGGGACTCACCAACGTGGTGGTGATGATTCCGTTTTGCCGCACAGTGGAGGAAGGCAAGAAAGTGATCGAAGCCATGCGCATCAATGGCCTTATCCAAGGCGAAAACGGGCTGCAAGTGTATGCGATGTGCGAGTTGCCGTCCAACGTGGTGCTGGCCCGGGAATTCCTCGAAGTCTTCGATGGCTATTCGATCGGCTCCAACGATTTAACCCAGCTCACGCTCGGCTTGGACCGCGACTCGGGCACAGTCGCGCGCCTGTTCGATGAGAACAATCCTGCTGTTCGCAGTTTGATCGCAGATGCCATCACAGCTGCACATCGTGCTAGAAAACCGATCGGTATTTGCGGCCAGGCGCCGTCCGACTTCCCGGAATTCGCCGAGTGGCTTACGGGACAGGAAATTGATTCCATTTCTCTAAATCCAGATACGGCTATCAAGACCGCATTCTCGATCGCGCGAGCCGAGTCCCGGCTTGTGAGCGCCCCGGCCCGTTGATCGGTCTAACGGCTTCTGATCCGGGGCGCTGTATTCTCTGTGTTTACCGAGTGCTGCCGATTTAGAACTTAATCTGGTTCATAACAGTGCGAACACCATTCACCTTTTTGGCGTCCGCTGCAGCAGCTTCCTTCTGAAGATTCGATTCAACATTCCCTTCGAGCGTCGCTATTCCGCTGTGTACCTGAACGCTGATTCGTTCGTCGGGAACATCGCTATCAAGCTTTAGGGCTTGTCGAATGTCCCGCGCGATATCGTCGTCCAACCGCCCGGCATGTTTTATTTTGGTTGTCGCTGGCATTTGATCCTCCCTGCGGCTCGCAGAGTGCACGCCGAGTTCCCTCGACCGATCAAGCATTCCCGCCAATCTGCCAGAAGGCGCCAAGAATCATGAGGCGAAACCGACCGTCGCAAGGCTTGGGCTGTGGTGTGCCACCCACCCTGAGCCTATTCACGCAGAATTGAGGAGGCGAAAGTAAACCTGCCAGACCGACCGACGACAAATAGTTCGTGTTGGCCCTTTCGGCATAGGTCCTACGTTTGCAACCTACAGGATCTGAGGTGCGTGCATGCCAGGTATCACCGGGACACCTGCAACGTGCTCAGTTCTCACCGAAACGAAAGGAAAAAGCAATGGCAG
>JBKQHJ010000095.1:0-17276 GCA_052148835.1 Bryobacteraceae bacterium | reverse complement strand
GCGGCCGCGCCCAGGGATTCGCCTATGGCGAAGCCGATGAAGCAAGGGCCGGCGTAGTCGCCGGGAACGAAGAGAAGAATGATCAACATGATGAGGAGTTCGACGCTGATCAGCATCATGCCGATGCTCATGCCGGCCTCCAGAGGAATCTGGTAAACCGGGAACGGTTTGCCGGGCAGGGACGCGAAGGCGGTGCGGGAGTTGGCGAAAGTGTTCACGCGAATGCCGAACCAGGCCACGCCGTAGCTGCCCGCGATGCCGACCAGGCTGAACAACAGGATGATGGGTAGCGTTACGGCCACAGATTTGCCCGGCGCCGGCGCCAGCCAACCGAAATACGCGCTGATGATAACCGCGATGAATACCCAGAGCAGCAGCAGAAACTTGCCTTGGGTGATCAGGTAGGTCTTGCAGGTTTCATAGATCAGCTCGGAAATCTCGAGCATCGACTTATGCACCGGCAAATTCCGCAGTTGTGTGTAGGTGGCCAAGCCGAACAGCAATCCTAGCGCGCACACCAGCAGTCCCCACATCAATAACGTGCGGCCATTCGTGCCGCCGAGAAAAGTCGCCTGCGCCAAGTCGGGCAATACCAAGCTCACTTCGCCCCCCGGAGCCGCGGGTTGGGCGAACGCCGGAGCCGGTAAGCTCATCAAAATTATTGCCACTAGCAGCAGCGGCAACATAATTAACTTGGCGCACCGGCGAGCGGGCACGCTGACATTCAGCATTCGATCAATCCTCCATGAATTTCGGAAGCCTCCCTGCAAGGGAGACGAGCAGACGGGTATTACAAATAACTTAAATACCTCCGATCACCATACCGCACTAGGGCCGACGGTGCAACCGCGCGCCACCTATATCACGGCCGCGCGAAGGCGCCTTCCAGGACCCACAATGCGATCAAATGACCTCCAAAATCAGACACTTAAGATACAGCGTCTCCGGCACCGTGAGCAAAACCGGATGATCCTGCGCCTGCATTCGCCTTTCGAGCACCCGCAATTTTCTTCCTGTATCGAGCGACGCTTTGGCCACAATTTCCAATAACGCCGCCTCGCTCAGGTGATGCGAGCAAGAGCACGTTACCAAAATGCCCCCCGAACCCAGCAGTTCGAGCCCACGCCGGTTAATCTCGCCATAGCCGCGAACGGCTGCCTCCAGGCTTTGGCGCGATTTCGCGAAGGCTGGCGGGTCCAGTACCACCACATCGAAGCGATGCCGCGCCGCTACATGCCCAGCCAGTGCCTCGAACACATTCGCCTCGCGAAGCTCCACATTGCCGATCCCGTTGGCATTGCAATTCATCCGCGCCACCCGCAAGGCCGCTTCCGCACTGTCCACCGCCTCAACACTTTGGCACCGCGCCGCCAGATGCAGAGCGAAACCACCCGTCGACGTGAAGCAGTCCAAAGCCCGCCCCGTCCCGTACTTGGCTGCGGCGACATAGTTTTCCCGCTGATCCAGGAAAATACCAGTCTTCTGTCCATGCAACAGATCGGCGTGCATTTTGAGGCCGTTCATGCGCACCGCGATCGTCTCGGGAATTTCGCCGGCCACTACTCCCGATTGCAATGGCAGCGCTTCTCGCTTGCGAACCGCCACATCGTTGCGTTCGGCGATTCCGAGTGGCGCAAACAACTCCTCGACCGAGCTCACGATCTCATCCTTGGCGCGGTCCATGCCCTGATCCAGAGTTTGAAGGGTGAAATAGTCGCCATACCGGTCGATCACCAGCCCCGGCAACTGATCGGCCTCTCCGTGAACCAGGCGATAAGCCTCGGAGTCCGCCACCACGCGCTTCCGATGAGCTTCCGCCGTGACGATCCGGCTGAGATAAAAGGCCCGCTCGATCGGCTCCACTCGCTCCGACAACAGCCGCAGCGATATTTGAGAGGAGTCGCTGTAATGCGCCGTCCCGAGCGCCGTTCCCTTTGGATCTGTCACCACGACAGCTTCACCGGCGACAGCTTGGCCACGATCCAGTATGTCGCTGGAGAAGATCCAGGGGTGCCCCGACACGATTCGGTTCGCCCCCTTTCGGTTGACCCGGACGGTATGCAAGTTTCAGTCTAGCTGGTGAAACAAAACGGCGGTTTCCGAGTCTCCCAGGTGGAAACGTTGTGTGCTAAATGAGAAGCACCCATGCAAGCCGCCGCAAAACTCGCGCAATCCATTGAGCCGTCACAACATCTGGTTCAGTTTTACGATGCCGATCCGGCCGCGTGGGCCAAAAGCGTCACTAGGTTCCTGTCGGATGGATTAAAGCACGGCGAGGCCGCCCTGGTTATTGCCACCCCCGAACACACCAAAACGATCGCTCGGCACCTCCAGCTTTTGGGCTGCGACCCCGCCCCTCTAGAATCCGATGGCAGGCTGGCATTTCGCGACGCCGCTCAAACACTGGCCAAGTTCATGCTCGGGGGCGAACCCGATTGGGATCTATTTCAGCGTACGGTGGGAGGCGAGGTGCAGAAGCTTCTCTCCTCGTCCTGGAACGGCGGTTTTCGGGCCTATGGCGAGATGGTCGGTGTCTTGTGGAGCGCGAGGCAATTCTCAGCCGCCATTCAACTAGAAGAGTATTGGAACCGTTTGCTGGCATCCACGAGCTTCAAGCTGTTCTGCGGTTATCCGATCAACGTCTTCACCCACGATTTCAACCACTCCGACATCAACGCCGTGGTCTGCGCCCACACCCACGTGGTCCCCACCGGTGAGAACGGCGATCTGCGGGAGGCCGTCACGCGGGCGCTTCACGAGGTCGCGGGAACATACACCATCCACCTGGACCGATTGATCCAACCCTCCCGGCATCCCAACACGCAGGTGCCTCCGGTGGAAGCGGCAATTTTCGGGTTGCGGAGCGCCCTGCCCGGCCAGGCTCACGATATTCTTGGCAAAGCTCACCGCTATTATCAGAGCGAGAAACGCTTTCGGGCTCTGATCGAGAATTGCTCCGATGCCATCGCGCTGTTCAATCCGGAGGGCGATATTAGCTACGCCAGCGCTTCCACCGCGCGCGTGCTTGGGCTTCAGCCGCATGAGTTGCTGGGGCGCAGCGTTTTCGCGCTGGTCCAGCCGGACGACCTGGAAGCTGTGCGGAACACACTCGAAGAGGCCCGGACCAGTCCCCGCGGTCCAGTGCCGGTGCGCGCGCGATTTTCGGCGGAGAATCTGCAGTGGCGCTGGGTGGAAGGGACCTTCACCAATCTCGTCGATGACCCGGACGTAGGCGCTCTCGTCGCCAACTATCGCGACATCACCAAGCAAAAAGCCGCCGAGGAGAAACAAAAGAAGGACGCCGAAGAGCTGGCGCGCTACAATGCCGAGCTCGAATCCTTCGCTTATGCGGCCACGCACGATCTCCGGGAGCCGCTGCGCACGGTGAGTGCGTTTACCGCGCTTCTGGTGGCGCGCTCCGGCTCCGATGCGGCGAGCGAAAAATACTCCAAGTTCATTCTCGACAGCGTGGCCCACATGTCGGCCATGTTGGACGATTTGCTGGCGCTCACCAGTCTCAACTCACAAGACACTCCGCAGCTCGTCGATCTTCGCTTAGCCGTCGATCAGGCCATCAATTGCCTGGAGCAGTCCATTCAGGAAAGTGGCGCCATCATCGCTATCGGCGCGCTGCCGTGTGTGCTCGGCAACGAAAGCCAATTGACGGGACTCATGCAAAACCTGCTGGGCAACGCCATCAAGTACCGCGGGCCGCAACCGATATGCATTGCGGTTACAGCGGAACCGCTAGGAAACCGATGGCTGGTAAAGGTGGCCGACAATGGCATCGGAATCGCACCCGCTTATCACGAACAGATCTTCGGACTGTTCAAGCGCCTGCAGCGATCCGTCCCGGGCACCGGGATTGGTCTCGCGATTTGCAAGAAGATCGTCGACGGCATGGGCGGACGTCTCTGGGTGGAATCCGAGCTTGGCAAGGGATCCACTTTTTGCTTCACGGCGCAATCGGCGCCGGAGCCCTGAGCACTCCATCCCCCACCAGCTACCGAGTCGCGCGGATTCGCGATAGAGTCATGTCTATGATCAAATTGGTCCTCTTATTGATTGCGCCCGTCTATCTGGCCGCGCAGCCGCCGCTGTTCACCATTCAAGACCTGGGAACGTTGCCGAATCTACCAGCCTGCAACGGCACTGCTCTGAGTCAATCCGGGAACGTGGTGGGATACTGCAGCGGCACCGCCGGACAGGATCTGCTGTTGAATAGCCCCTCGACGCACGCATTCTTGTACACAAAAGGGGCCATGACCGATCTCAATGTGCCCAGTATGACCACGCCGATCCCGATTGGGGTGAACGATTCGAATACTGTCGTGGGCGGCGCGCTGAACCTGAACTATGCGGCCGCGACTGCCTCCGCCAGTCCGTTTGTCTATGAAAAAGGCGCGTTCCAAGGCATACCGGGGCAGCTCGAAACCGCGCTGCCATTTGGTTTGAACAACACCGGGCAGATGCCCATCACTTCCATCCAGGTGAACGCGCAGCTTCGCACTTTTTTCATCGAGAGCGGCGCCTTCCTGTATCCTCTGGCGGGAGGCGCGATAACGTCGCTCACGGCTCCCGGCGGTGGCACTGCCGCGGCTTTCGCTATCAGTCCGAACGGGTCGATTGCCGGCGCCTCCGTCAGCAGCGATGGCACCACTGTCACGCCGCTGTTGTGGCAAAATCAGATGCCTCAAACATTACCGTTTCTCGCCGGATTCGTGCAAGGAGTGGCCACGTCGATCAACGACTCCGGAGCTGCCGCGGGCATCGCGTTTAACTTGAATCTTCGGACCTTAATCGATCCCACCGCTACCTCCCATGCGGTGCTATTTAACAACGGATCGGTCACTGATCTCGGCGCGCTCCCAGGTTTTCCGAATAGCCTGGGCACCGGAATCAACGCCTCGGGAAGCATCGTGGGCTTTAGCAGCGCTGGGCCGCCCGATGCCACCTTGCAGTTGGCCGCTACGGTTGATCCTCCATCCAGCAAATACCACGCCTTCATCTACACTGGCGGCCAGATGTACGATCTGAACAAACAGCTTGTCGGTGGCGCCGGCTGGCTCCTTTCGTTCGCCACGCAGATCAACGATGCCGGGCAAATCGTCGGCACTGGACTGTTCAGCGGTTCCGACGGAACCACCGTACAACACGCCTTTCTGCTAACCCCCGCTCCTGGCCCCAGCATCAACAATATTGTCGGCGCCGGCTTCAGCACTCCGGCGGTTACCAGCATTTCCACCAATGGTGTATTCACGATTTTTGGGAGCGGGTTTGCCACCGCGAATGCATATCTCACCTCTTCCGACATCGTCGACAATCAACTGCCCACCAATTTGGGCGGAACTTGCGTGGAGAGCGGAACAACGAAATGGGGCTTGTTCTTTGTTGGCCCGGGCCAAGTCAATGTGCTCGCAGGCCAGCTTCCGGCCACGGGAACGGCCCCGGTAACGGTGGTCACAAACTGCGGCACGGCGGATGAAGTCCCCACTGCGACCGTGAATGTTCCGGTAGCCACTGTGGCACCCGAGTTTCTTTACTTCCTCGAGAATTCGAATGGACAGAATCCTGTGGCCGCAATCGAGCCGAATGGCGCTTATATTGGGACACCAGGGTTGATTTCCGGCGCAAGCTTCGCGCCGGCGAAAGCGGGAGATGTTGTGACCGCCTTTGGAGTGGGCTGGGGGCCAACCACGTCCACCGCCTCCCCGGGCACAGTTGCTTTGGCCACGGCGACTCTCACCAGCCCTTATTCGCTAACGCTCCGAGGCGTCCCAATTTCGTCCAGCGCCATAACGTATGCGGGGCTTTCCCCGACCTTTGCGGGGCTGTATCAGATCGACTTCGCGGTACCTTCGGGATTGACCGCTGGAAATCAGCCGCTGGTCTTAACCATCGACGGCGTTGCAACATCCGCCACTGCGTACCTCGCGGTAACGAACTAAGCGCCGCGCCGCATGGCTTCGAGCCGTGCGATGCGATCCGCAGTCGCCGGATGCGTGGAAAAAAGCCGCATCATGCTCTGCCCAGAAAACGGCTTGATGATAAACAGGTGCGCCGTTGCGGGATTCACGTCCTGCATCGGGATCCGTTTGGAATAGGTTTCCAACTTCCCGAGCGCTGAAATCAGCTCGTCGGGATTGTGCGTCACATGCGCCGAAGTTTCATCGGCCGCGTACTCGCGCGTCCGCGAAATGGCCATCTGGATGAGCATCGCCGCGATCGGCGCCAGGATCAGCATGGCTAGCGCCCCCCACGGGCTCCGATCCCGATCGTCTCTGCTTCCGCCAAACCAGAAAGCCATGCGCGCCAGCACCGTAATTGCAGCCGCGATGGTCGCGGCCACCGAGCTGGTCAGAATATCGCGATTCTTCACGTGACCCAGCTCGTGCGCCACCACGCCTTCCAACTCCTGATTGTTCATCAACTGCACAACGCCCGCCGTAAAGGCCACGGAAGCGTGTTCGGGATTGCGCCCGGTCGCAAACGCGTTCGGCGATGGATCCTCAATGAGCCACAGCTTAGGCATCGGTAAACCCATGCGCTGCACCAGGCTCTGCACAATCGGCGCAACGCGCGCGTAGACCTCAGGATTCTGCTGCGGCGTTACTGGCTGGGCCGAATACATCGCCAGCGCCATCTTGTCGGAAAAGAAATAGCTGAAGAAGTTCAATGCCACGGCGATGGCGAGCGCGATGTATAGACCATTCCTTCCTCCAAACAACTCGCCACCAGCTAGCAGCAGACCGCTCAATATTCCCAGCAACAACAGCGTCTTCAAGCCATTCATGATTTCAACCTACCTCTATAAAGAATAATGGGGCGGTCACTTGCCGCCCCATCGCCAATAGCCAATAGCTAATCGCCAATCCTTAGTTGTTACTGATTTGCACTTTGATTGTCTTGGGCTTTGCGACTTCCTTCTTCGGAAGGGTGATCGTCAGCACGCCGGCTTCGTAGGCCGCATGCACATGCTCTGCATCCACCGTGTCGGGCACGGTGAAATAGCGAACAAACGTCCCGTAGCTCCGCTCCATTCTGTGATAGCCCTTGTTCTTCTCTTCTTTTTCGTATTTCCGCTCGCCCTTCACTGTCAGGGTGCCATTCTCGAGCTGGATGTCGATGTCCTTCAGCGCAACGCCGGGAACGTCGGCCTTCAGAACTAGCTCATTCTCGGTCTCCATAATATCTACCGCCGGAGCCCAAGGGCGCGTTTTGACGCCGTCGTCGCTAAACAAACGATTGATGCTGTCCTGGAAGAGCCTCAGACCAGCCGGAAACTCTTCAGTGTCTGCAAAAGGTGCGTACCTTACAAGTGACATAGTTAATAACCTCCGTACACTTCGATTATAAAATCTTAGCGCTTCATTGTCAATATACTTTATGAACAAATTTTCTTTGCTTCTTCTGTATCTACGACTGAAAAGGTCCGGTATACTGAACGTAGTTGTTGTTCCGTCGACAACGCTGGGTCCTTGACGTGCTAAGCCGAAGAGGCAGATACTGATGATGCTGCAAATGAGTGTCAATAACGGCCATGGGTCTGCGCCAAATTGCCCGCCCAGCCCCGCAACGCTGCGCACGCTCGCTCAACTTGCTGAGGGAGAAGCCGGCGTGCTGGATCGCTTGGATCTCCCCGACGATATCGCCCGCCGTTTGATGGAGCTCGGCTTCCTGCCAGGGCACACCATTGTTCCAGCTCGCAGTGCCCCCACTGGCGATCCGCGTGTCTATCGCGTCGATGGCTCCGAAGTAGCACTGCGCCGCGAAACTGCATCGCACCTCATCCTTCGTCCATCCAAGCCTGCAGGAAAGGCTTCCACTTTATGAGCGATTGCCACGACTGCGCCGGATGTGCGGTGGCCGAGCCGCCGCTCTCGCTTTCGAAAAATGCGCGCGCGCACGTGGTGGCCATCATCGGACCACCCAACTCCGGCAAATCGACGCTTTTCAATCGCCTCACTGGCCTGCGGCAAAAAGTTGCGAATTTTCCCGGCGTCACAGTGGAACAGCGCGTCGGCAAGGCTCGCATGCAGAACCACCATCGCGACGTCGTCCTGGTGGATCTGCCCGGCGTCTACAGCCTCAGTCCGCGCTCGGAAGACGAGCAAGTCACGCGCGACGTCTTGGCCGGAACCATGCCCGGCATCCCGAAGCCCGATGCGCTTTTATTAATCCTGGACTGCACCAATCTCGGCCGCCACCTGGTGCTCGCCGCGCCGATTCTCAGCTTGAAGCTGCCGACGCTGGTCATCCTTAATATGGCCGACGATCTTCAAAGCCGCGGCGGCCATGTGAACACAGCCGAACTTGCTAGCGAACTCGGCGCGCCCGTCGCTCTTATCAGCGCCTCCAAAGGCCAAGGGATCGAGAAAGTCTTCCAGTTCATGGAAGGAACTTCGGCCGGCACCACATCGCAAGCTGCTCCGCGCGTGGAGCTTCCGGTTCTGCAGGACATACCGCGCTGCCGCCAGTGGGCGCACGACGTCGGGTCCGGCGCGGCCTATCGCGCTCCCGCACCACCCATCTGGACGCGGCGCCTGGATGCCGTTTTCTTGCACCCCATCGCCGGCCCGCTGATCTTCCTGATCGTCGTCGCGGGCGTGTTTCAGACTATCTTCACCGGCGCCAAACCGTTAATGGACGGCCTGCAAGATCTCATTCAACAGTTCGGACACGGGATCGAGCATTTCCTGCCGCCCTCCATCTTCCGGTCGCTTTTAATCGATGGCATTTTGAGCGGCGTAGGCGCGGTGATCGTTTTCCTGCCCCAAATCCTGCTTCTGTTTCTTTTCATCGGAATCCTCGAAGACTCCGGTTACCTGGCCCGCGCCGCTCTCATTGCCGACCGCACCATGGCCAAGTTCGGCCTGCAAGGAAAATCGTTCATCCCGCTCATTTCGGCCTATGCGTGCGCGGTGCCCGCTATCATGGCTACCCGCACCATCGAAAACAAGCGCGACCGCCTGGCCACCATATTGATTGCCCCGTTCATGACCTGTTCGGCGCGCCTTCCCGTCTACACCTTGATCATCGCGGCCTTCATTGCCGATCGCCCGCTGCTCGGACATTTCTTCGGGATGCAGGCTGGGGCGCTGCTCGGGCTCTATGTCCTTGGTTTCGTCGCCGCCATCACCACCGCGCGTTTATTGAAATCGTCCATATTGAAAAGCGAGCGCGTACCTTTCGTTCTCGAGATGCCGCCCTACCGCTGGCCCACTCTGCGATCTCTCGGCCTGCGACTAGTAGACCGTTCCAAGGTCTTCTTGCGCCGCGCCGGCACCGTGATCCTGCTCGTGATCGTCGTGCTGTGGGTTCTCGAAAACTTGCCGTTGAAGAACGGGCAGGTCCCACCAATTGAGGAAAGCTTCGCCGGGATGATCGGCCACGCTGTCGAGCCGGCGATCAAACCGCTCGGGTTCAACTGGAAGATCGGCATCGGACTAATCAGCTCGCTCGCCGCGCGCGAAGTGATCGTCGGAACGCTCGGCACCATCTACGGCAAGGAGGGCACCGAGGAATCGGTGGGCCTTCGGCAAGCGCTGCGGAGCGACTTGACCCCTGGTGGCGCCATCGCACTGCTAGTCTTTTTCGCCTTCGCCATGCAATGCATGTCCACGCTCGCCGTAGTCCGCCGCGAAACCGGCGGATGGAAATGGCCCGCCGTGCAATTCGCCTATATGACGTTTTTAGCGTACGTGTGCGCGCTGATTACCAATCAAGTGGTCCGCTCCGGCATTCTTTCCTAGATCCTAAACCCTCCTTCGATCGTCTGATAGCATGGGATTTCGCTTATCCACAAGACAATGCATAACGTCATCATCGTCGGCTCTGGCTGTGCTGGAAACACCGCCGCCATCTATACCGCGCGAGCCAATCTGAAACCGCTGGTCGTCGCCGGACACGAACCGGGCGGCCAGCTCTCGCTCACCACGCTGGTCGAAAATTTTCCCGGCTTTCCCGAGGGCATCGACGGCCCGGTGCTGGTTGAAAACATCAAAAAGCAGGCCGAGCATTTCGGCGCCGAATACCTGCACGGAACGGTGATCGAAGCCGATCTCTCCAAGCGTCCTTTCCGCCTCAAAGTGGATGACGAGTGGCTCGAGACCCGCACGCTGATTATCGCCTCAGGCGCGTCGGCGCGCTGGCTCAATTTGCCCAACGAGCAGAAGCTCATCGGCCACGGCGTCTCGAGTTGCGCCACCTGCGACGGATTTTTTTATCGCGGCAAGAAGATCATGGTGGTGGGCGGCGGCGACTCCGCCATGGAGGAAGCCAATTTCCTCACACGCTTCGGCGAAGAGGTCGCGCTGGTGCATCGGCGCGAAAATTTCCGCGCTTCGAAGATCATGCTGGAGCGCGCCCGCAGTAATCCCAAGATCAAGTTTTTCAATAATACGGTGGTCGAGGATGTCTACGACGCGAACGAGCACCTGGTTACCGGCGTCAAGCTGCGCAACACGCTAACGGATGAAATCTGGGAGCGTGACGTCGACGGCTTCTTCGTCGCCATCGGCCATATTCCGAACACCGCGCCCTTCGCCGGACAGATCGATCTCGATCCCGACGGCTACATCGTCTCGCACGGCGGCGCGCGGACCAACGTGACGGGCGTCTTTCACGCGGGCGACGTCCAGGATCGCACATATCGGCAGGCCATTACAGCTTCGGGCGCCGGATGCATGGCCGCCATCGAAGCCGAGCGGTTTCTAGAAGCCGAAGGGCACTAAAACCGTATACAATCGCTGCATGCGCTCAGTCATCCTTAGCTTCGGCCTGGCGGCCTTCGCCTTGGCGCAAGGCACGACGCCCACCGGCTCCATAAGTGGCACTCTCTACGACTCGATTGGCGACCCCATCGATAACAACTTGGTCCAAGCCAAGAACACCGAGTCCGGCGCTGTTTTCAAAGCCACTACATCCTCCACCGGCAAGTACACGCTGGCCGATCTACCTGCCGGCTCTTACGATGTTTCAGCCGCGGCTCCGGGCTTAACTGCCATTACCAAGAAGATTGCGGTGGAAGCATCCCAAGTGGCGTCGCTCGACCTTCGCCTCGGCGACACTACGCAGCTCAACACGCTAGGTGAAGATCGCACGCACGTCCTGGCTGACAACAAACGCGTCCACGCGCCCGCCGGACCCGCCCCGCGAACCTTCGACGGCAAGCCGGATCTCTCGGGCGTTTGGTGGCGTGCCCGCACCGTCGATCCTGGCAAACCTGAGTGGCTGCCCGCTGCGGTTGCGATCACCAACCAGCGCCACGAGACCAACAACGTGGATAGCCCTCAGGCGCACTGCTTGCCATCTGGCCCGCTGCGCAATGGCCCGTTATGGCAGTTCGTCCAGAGCAAGGATTTTCTGGTGTATATTTCCGACGACGAAAGCCCCGGTTTCCATCAGATCTATCTTGACGGCCGCGGCCATCCCGCCGATCCGAATCCCGCCTGGTACGGGCATTCCATTGGCCGCTGGGATGGCGACACGCTGGTGGTGGATCGCGTGGCCTTCGATCCGCGCGTGTGGCTCGATCTGGACTCACATCCGCACTCGGACAAACTCCACATCATCGAGCGCTATCGGCGTCCCGATCTCGGCCATCTCGAAATCGAAATCACGGTGGACGACCCCGGCGTCCTGGCCAAGCCTTGGACTCAGAAACGCGTCGCCGACCTGGCGAATGAAGAGATCCTCGAGTTCATCTGCACCGAAAATAACCGCGACGTCCAGCACCTGGTCGGCAAGTAGCGCCGGCTCTGAGTTAAATCTCTGGATAGAATTCGAAGAACGCGTCGAGCGACTGCATCAGTTGCTTGCGAATCTCGTCCTCGCCGCCTTCCAGCAGATGCATCGTCACGTGCGCTTTGTTGCCGTTCTTCAGGGTGACTTCGGCGTCGCCGACTTTTTCGAGTTCGTCCGCCGGAAGCAGCCGCATGCCGTAAATCAGCGCGAGTTTGGCATGCCTCAATTCTAGTGCACGCGCGATCTCGCGCATGCATTTTGCGGGGGAGCATGGATGCTGTTGATGCCGCGATTGGCCGAACCGGGCGGAATTGCAGTCGCTAAGGGCCAATTGCTAAAAGACCAATAGCAAGCCGTGGTAGGGACGGGCAGATTCGAACTGCCGACCTGTCGCTTAGGAGGCGACCGCTCTATCCATCTGAGCTACGTCCCCGCATTTCGATTCTATCAACAGGTGCTACTGTGCGCCGGTCAGCGCTTTCAGATACCGGTAGTAAAATTCCACTCCGTCGTAGAACGAACTGATGCGCACGCGCTCATCTTTGCCATGCGCCCGCACATCATCCTGGTCTAGCGCGACGCCGGAAATCCCGTAGCTAGGTATGCCCGCCCCAATCGTATAGACGCTGTCCGATGCGCCCGTCTCCATTTCCGGGATCACCGGTGCACTGGGCCACATCACGTCCGTCACCCGCTCCAGCGGTTGCATCACTGCCGGTGGCGGAAGTACCGCTGCAAAGGCTTTGGTATCCGGAGCGCGATCGAAAACCCCGCCTGCATTGTCTACATACTTCACGATAATTTTCGGGTCGGCAAAAATCCGGATTAACTCCTGCCGCACCTCCTCCATCGCATGCCCCGGCAGAATGCGGCAGTTCACGTTCGCTTGCGCTTGCTGCGGGAGTGCGTTGTTGGCATGGCCGGCCTTCAGGCGCGTAGCGACGCAAGTAGTCCGCAGGAGCGAATTGAAGCGTGCGTCCCTGGAAAGCCGCGCGATCGCTTGCGGATCTGGCGGAGTCTTGAGGATCGCTTTCATGTCCGCTGCAATCTCGCCCGATTCCAGAGCGGCGCGCTTCTCGAAATAGTCACGCGTAATGGGATTTAGTTCGAACGGAAACGTGAAGTGCTCCAGGCGCGAGAGCGCGTCGGTAATATGATAAATCGCGTTGTCCGGCACCGGCAGCGAACTGTGGCCGCCGGGATTCGTGGCATCCAATTCGAAATCGGCGTACAGCTTCTCGTTCGCCTCCACATCCACATTCAGAGGCTTGCCCTTCACGGTGGTGACGCCGCCCGAATCCGGATTCAACGCGAATGCGGCATCCACCAGCTCCCGATGGTTCTTCAACAGCCAGTCGACACCGTTTGACTTGCCGCCCTCCTCGTCGGCCGTCAGCGCCAGGATGATGTCTCGATCCGGCACGTAACCTTCGCGTTTGAGACGAATGAAATCGGTGACCAGGATAGCGTCGCTAACCTTCATATCCTGGGTGCCGCGCCCATAGAAATAGCCATCCTTCTCGACGAATTGGAATGGATCGGTGGTCCAGTCCTCGCGCCTGGCCTCCACGACATCCAGGTGAGCGATGATCAGGATTGGCTTCAGCCCCGCGGCGCCAGATCCTCGATATCGCGCGACGAGATTGCCCTTGCGATCGTTGGGACCGAGAACTTTGACGTCCTCAGCGGGGAACCCTGCATCGAGCAAACGCTTGGCCATCGCAGCGGCGGCGACCGTGGTGCTTCCAACCGAATCGGTGGTATTGATCTCGATGAGCTGCTGAAAGATGTCATGCGCCAATTTGCGCGTTGCTTCATCGAGCGGCGCGGCCGCGAGAGAGCCTAGGGCAAGGAAAACGGCCAGGCGGAGTTTCTTCATGCTCGATCTTACCAGCGCTTGAGGCCCTTTTGCCCGATGTCCTTGCGATAGTGCATGCCATCGAAGTGAACCTTGCGAACGTCTTGATAGGTGTTAGCAATCGCCGCCTCGAGCGTTACTCCACTTGCGGTAACGCCAAAAACTCGCCCGCCCGAAGTCAGCAGCACATTCTTGTCAAGTTTTGTTCCAGCATGAAACACTGTTGCATTGTGAACCTGATCCAGGCCTTTAATCGCATCGCCCGTTCGCACCGCGCCCGGATATCCTGCCGCCGCCAGCACCACGCATACCGACGGATCAGCTTTCCAATCCAACGGTGTTTCCTCCAGCGTTCCATGCGCCGCGGCGTATAACGGCTCCACGAAATCGGATGCCATGCGGTGCATTAGCGCCTGCGTCTCTGGATCTCCTAAACGCGCGTTGAATTCCACCACTTTCGGTCCTTGCGCGGTCATCATCAGGCCGGCGTACAAAAATCCGGTGAACGGGGTACCCTCGGCGCGCATCTGCGCGATCGCGGGCCGGATCACTTGCGCCATCACCAGCGCCTGCTGAAATTCGCTGAGAATGCGGCCATCGCAATATGCGCCCATTCCTCCGGTATTCGGACCCTGGTCGCCGTCGTTCACGGTCTTGTGATCCTGCGTCGGTTCGAGCGCGAGTACGTTGACGCCATCGCTCAACACAATAAAACTGACTTCTTCGCCCACCAGGAATTCTTCGATTACCAAACTGGATCCAATGGTCATCAGTTGATCGATGGCGCGGTTGGCTTCTTCCAGTGTGCGGGCGATGATAACGCCCTTACCCGCTGCCAGGCCGTCTGCTTTCACCACAACCGGGAGATCGAACTCGAGCAGCGCGTCGTGGGCCTCTTCCGCGCTGGCCACGGTGGCAAATCGCGCCGTCGGGATCCCCGCGCGCAGCATCAACTCCTTGGCGAACGCCTTGCTCGATTCCAGGCGCGCCGCCGCAGCCGTGGGACCCACGATCCGTCGCCCCTTGGCACGAAACTGATCCACGACACCGGCCGCGAGCGGCGTCTCCGGTCCAACCACGGTCAGATCGGCATCGATCGATTCGGCGGCTGCAAGATAATCCGTCGTCGCAAGACAAGTCGCCATCTGCGCGATGCCCGGATTACCCGGGGCAGAGAACAACGCGGATGTCTTCGAGCTTTGCGCCAGCTTCCAGCAAAGCGCATGTTCGCGCCCGCCAGCTCCTACCACCAGGATTTTCATTGCGGTAAATCGAAGTATGCCACACTGAAAATGAATCCCGATGAAGTCCTCGCGATATGACGTCGTAGTCGTAGGCGCCGGCCACGCTGGCTGTGAGGCCGCGCGTGCATGCGCTCGCATGGGCCTGCGCACCGCAATGATCACGATGAACATCGATTTGATCGCGCAGATGTCGTGCAACCCAGCAATTGGCGGCATCGCGAAAGGTCATCTGGTTCGCGAGATTGATGCTCTCGGCGGCGTAATGGGCGAAGTGACCGACGCGGTAGGCATCCAGTTCCGTTTGTTGAACACTAGCCGCGGTCCCGCGGTTTGGTCGCCCCGCGCGCAGTGCGACAAGAAGCAAAACACAAACAAGATGCGCGAAGTCTTGGAGCGCGAGCCGAATCTCCGGATCCTGCAGGCCGAGGTCGCCCAGCTTGTGATCGAGAACGCCAGAGCCACGGGCGTTCTGCTCCGCGACGGTAGAACAATTTCGAGCGATTGTGTTGTCGTTACCACGGGCACATTCTTGAACGGCCTTGCGCACGTCGGCGAAATGAAGTACAGTTGCGGCCGCAACGGCGAAGCGCCATCGAATCTGCTAGGCGATCAGTTACGCGCGCTCGGGTTGGCTTGGACACGCCTGAAGACGGGCACGCCGCCGCGCCTGGACGGCCGGACCATCGATTGGTCGCGCTTTGAAGCGCAAAGTGGCGATGCCGAGCCGACGCCATTCTCCTTCCTAACCGAGAGGATTGACCGCGAGCAGATCAAATGTTATATATCCTACACTTCAGAACAAACGCTTCAGATTCTGAGAGATAGCATTGCTCGCTCGCCGCTTTATAGCGGCCAAATCGAAGGAATTGGACCACGCTATTGTCCCTCCATCGAGGACAAGGTGGTCAAGTTTCCTGACAAAGACCGCCATCAGATTTTTCTGGAGCCGGAGGGCGTCGATACCCACGAAGTTTACGTCAACGGTATGTCGACGAGCATGCCCATCGATGTGCAATCGGCTATGGTTGCGTCGATTCCAGGGCTCGAAGACGCAGAGATGATTCGCCCCGGCTACGCCATCGAATACGACGCCATCGATCCGCGCGAGCTCAAGCATAGCTTGGAAGTGAAATCGATTGCAGCCTTGTTCCTGGCTGGCCAGATCAACGGCACGTCGGGCTACGAAGAGGCGGGCTGCCAGGGCCTGATCGCCGGGATCAACGCCGCGCGCCGGATCGGCAACCAAGAGCCAGTCATCATCGGACGAACGCAGGGGTACACCGGAATTCTGATCGACGATCTGATCAGCAAGGGCGCCGACGAGCCGTATCGCATGTTCACGTCGCGCGCTGAGTTCCGGCTGCACCTGCGTATCGACAATGCCGACGAGCGGCTCACACCCATTGGCCGGGAGGTCGGGCTGGTGGACGAAAATCGCTGGTCTCTCTACGTCCGCAAGCAAGACCAAAAAACGAGGCTGATTTCGTATCTCGAATCAAAGCGTTTGGCTCAGTGGCTCCGCCGACCTGAGAATACGATCGCAGCTCTCCATCCATCGATCACTTCGGCGCTGGGTGAAGAGCCGGTCCATGGACTCCTGGCAACGATCGAGACCGAGATCAAGTACGCAGGCTACATTTCACAGCAGCAGCGGCAAATTGATCGGCTGCGAGAATCGGAGCTTCGGCGTATTCCTTCGGGATTCCAATTCGACGGGATTCCAGGGCTTTCCACCGAAGCCAGGCAGAAATTAGAACGAGTCCGGCCGCAAACGCTCGGTCAAGCGGGCCGCATCCCTGGCATCACACCCGCCGCGCTCGCGGTACTCGACGTTTATTTGAGCCTCGGTGCCCGCGCCTGACTGGTTCTCCCAGCTTCTCGATAGTCAGCTGACTCAGGGGCAGGTCGACCAGCTGTTCCAGCACTACGAGCTACTCTTGCGTTGGAATCAGAAGATGAATCTGACCACCGTTGAGCCTGGGCCAGACACCGTGATCCGTCACTATTGCGAATCGCTCTTCTTCGCGGCCCACCTTCCTGCCGAACGAGATACGGCCTCTGTACTGGACTTGGGATCCGGCGCTGGATTTCCGGGCGTTCCCATGGCCGTCCTGAGGCCCGCGTGGCATGTGACGCTCGTCGAATCTAATCAAAGGAAGGCCGTCTTCCTTAGAGAATCCAGTCGGCATCTCGGGAATATATCGGTTCTGGCCAAGCGAATCGAGGACGTCTCCGAAAAGGGAGACTGGGTAGTTGCCAGGGCCGTCGATCCCCTGGAAGTCCTCACCGCCGTCCTGCGTCTGGCCCCAAATATCGGCCTGATGATAGGCGAGTCCGATTTTTCATCTGTACGAAGGATTTTGACGGCGGAGTGCATGGGCGCCCCTGCGGGCGCCACCTCGGAGCAGATACAGGCGCGGGTGGCGGAA
>JBKQHJ010000094.1:0-5011 GCA_052148835.1 Bryobacteraceae bacterium | reverse complement strand
ATGTCGGGCTTCCGAAGCGCAAGTGCCGCGGCGTTGCGGAAGCATTCGCGCGGTCGCCCCATCCGGACTCCGCGTGGCAATGCAGCGTATTCGAATGAACGGCCATTCTTGAGGATGAAGTCGGCTTCGCTGGTGTACGCATCGCAGCGCTCGCCGGCCACGGCTTGGCGGCTGAAAGCGTCCGCCCAGGATTCGAGGAATTGGCGGGTGGTGCCCGCTGCGGTCTCGCCTTGTCGTAGCCGAGATAGCCCACTCTCGATGCAGGTCCAGTGACAGATGAGGCCGTCATCCAGCGCTGGTTCTTCGGAATCGAGTGGTGGAACGAGCCCGGTCCTATCGCCGGCGCGGATCGCGCGCTTACATAGAACGCACCGTTGGCCGATCCCAGGATGGTCGGCTCGGAGCGGCGACGACTTTCGAAGTCCCAGCGTCCGCAAATTCATCCGAATTCCCTTTAACGAATAATACCGCCGCGCGGAAGGCGTGCGCCTTACCCCCATCCCGAAACGCGGGCGCGTTTGGGAAACTCCGCGCAGCCTGCGTACGTTACTGCGCAGATCTGGGTTGCCCGCGCATAACGCCGCGGTTCATCCAAAACGCACCGCGCGATTCGATTCTTAGCACAGCCTCCGATTCCGTGCCGGCTGGGCTGTTGAAGGTGAAGATCGGTGTCCGGTTCGAGCGGGATACGCCGAGTCATGGAGTGTTCGAACTGAGAGCGGAGAGCGCTGTCTCGAAGAGGAGGTTTGATGAGAACGCTGTACTACGCCAACGCGGGCGCGCGTTGGTTCGGGTTCTACCTCGATGAAGGAGCGTTAGCTCTGGCAGACGATGGCGCCCGATTTAACTCGTTTGGTGCAGTCCTGGCCTGGGCCGGTGAGCACGATTTCGAGTTCGTTGCCAAATGCGAGCCGGAAGGATCGGCGCGCGTCGCAACTGAGATGCGTCGGAACGGAGGTCGAATATGAGCGAAGTTGAGATCACAACTGACGGTTCGTGCCTCGGGAACCCCGGTCCCGGAGGCTGGGCGTGCATCCTTCGGTGCGGTCAGCATGAGCGGGTCCTGCAAGGTGGTGTGGCAGACACGACCAACAATCGGATGGAACTGGTCGCGGCCATTGAGGGGCTGCGGGCTTTGAAGCGTGCCAGCCAGGTCACCGTGCTGACCGACTCCGAGTATGTACGCCGGGGAATCACCGAGTTCCTTCCGAGGTGGAAGGCCAACGGCTGGCGAGCCTCCACTGGAAAGCCAGTGGTGAATCGGGATTTGTGGGAGGAGCTCGAGGAGTTGGCCGGCTTCCACGAGGTGACGTGGATACACGTCCGAGGACATTCCGGGCAACCGAATCACGAACGGTGTGACACATTGGCAGTGACGGCTGCGCGTTCGGCGAAGCGAGACGCTGCTCCGGGTTGATCGGGTGAGGCCGAAAAAAAGGAGGTGCCCTACCTCCGAGGATCGCGCGTAGATCTGTCGGTCAGCGAGATCAGCGATTCTTGCATTCACTTCTGCAATGCCAGCGGTTGGCAGCTTGATCCGGGCCGGTGCGGGATTTTCCCGGTCGCCCATCAAGGCGTGCCTTGGGCCGATTGGGAACACGCACTGTTTGTAGACAACGCTAACGGGATGATCGCAGGTGATGAAATCCGGCGCATCCGGAGTGGCTATCAGTAGCGACCAATGGCGGGCGGATACCTCTTCCAGAATGCTCTTGAATACCTCGAGCTCCGTCGACAGATGCTCCTGCGGGCTGATCTGAAGCTCAAAGTCGGCACGAAGCGTTTCCTGCATCCGTTCAAAGGGAACGTCTGCTCCGGTGACGAACCCATCCTCGCGGGCCTTTGCCATATGGTGCTCGTATAACCGCCGGTCGGAGGCGAGGAGATCACCGATCACTCGGTAGGCATGTTTCTTGGAAGCCGCCATCGACCGTCGCATCGCCGGATTGCGGACGGCAAAAAGCGTTAGCAGATTCAGGACGTAGCTGAAGTCCTCGTCGGGAGGAATGTCATTATTAGCGCAGATCCAGCGCAACACCGATACAGCCTTTCCCTCCAGCTTGTCGGCGAATATTTTCTCCAGGTAGTCCGGAGCGAAGCCGGGAAGGTCGATCTTGTTAAAGTTCGTTTCCAGCGCTACGCCACGCGGATTCGGGTTGAACAGTCTGTTCACCCGGAAATCAAATACCCAGAGCTTGCCATTTCTGTCCCCGGTGTCCGTGAAACCTTGGAGGTAGCCACGAGTGACAAAATGGTGCCCCTTTGCGATGTTGCCCACGTACGGATACTCCTTCTCCCAGTTTGACATGTGGGGAAGGATTGTCTGCCCTCCGGTTGCGGAGCGCTATTAGCTGTTCTGGAAGAAACGGGTCACCAGCGGCCCCACGGTCGTCCAAACTAATTATTGGGGCGTGGCCGGTGGCCGCTTAATCAGGTCCTGCTTCCTTTCCGCGACCGCTGAGCGGCTTGCCGACCCACGAAAGCAGGTTTTTCGAGGACATCTCGACGTTGGTTACGCTCGGTTGGACAAACGCACTCGCGTCCGCCGAAAGTCCTGTTCCATTCAAATGCGGCGATAAGGGCGAGCCCGGGGGTACGATAAGAGTACAGCGACACAAGCGACAGGGAGAAGCACATAAGCGTACCGACATACGGCGAGCAGCTTTTTGAGCGCTACCTGAACGCGCGCTCGATCCGGTTCGAGCGGGAGCCGGACATACCGGGAATCCCCGAGCGTGTGGATTTCGTCTTGGATCACGCGAGCTGTGGCAAGATTCTCCTGGACGTGAAGGATATCGAAAACCCGCCGCCAGGGCCAGGGCTCGGCTTCTTTGACCCGTACCGGGTGATCCGGACGCATATCGACGCTGGTAAACGGAAATTCAGGAACAGCGCCGAGTACCTGTGCGGGCTGGTGCTGGCCGCACCTCCAACAAGCTTCACGATGCTCGATGATCCCGTGACGATGATGGGCGCCATGTACGGCGATTTTGGCTATCAGATGTCCGTCAACACCGAGACGGGAACCGCTGATCCTGATACCCTTGAGCCGATTTATATCCCAGGCAAAGGCAAGATGATTCGGAAGAGGGAAATCCAAAATACGCGAATCGCGGCCCTGATCGTCCTAATCGATCACCATATCTGGAATTACGCAACGCGGAAGTATATGAATACGGAGGATGGGCGAACGCGGCACGAACGCTACCTCGACATTCACAATGGAGAGGCCGATCTGCCGGATATAGATGCAAGGCTCCCAGGTGTGACCGTTTGGGAGAACGCGGTCGCGTCGAGGAAGCTGCCGAAGGACCTTTTTCGAGGCGAGATGGACGCCTGGTGGGAAGTGAACGAAGATGGCCGCCAACTGCCGACATATATAGGGCAACTCCGCAGAGAGTTGCAGGTGGATAGGGCGGCGCTGGATAAGCTTGGGATGTGATGGCGGAAGCATGGCAACAGAATTTCCAAATATGAATCAGGGTGAAGTTCAGCCTCCGCGGGCCAGCCTCAGGAAGGTCAAGCCGGAGTATGTGAGAAACGGCCATGGTGACGTGCTTTACTTCACCCACGCCACGCGCATGCCAAGCGACGTCTTTGCTTATGGCCGGGAAGCGCCGAATTGCTTTGATGAGCGGCGCTACCTGGCGACGATCATACTGTCGACGGCGGAAATAGAGATCATCCTGAACAAGGACAGGCGGATGCATCGTCCAGGCGGCGGCTGGCGCACGCTCAATATGAAACTGCTAAGGGAGGCCTCCGATAAGGGGCTGCCCGTCGACCGTTTGCTTGCGCCGGGAGAATCCTTAAAGGAGGCATCCATCGAGTTCATCGATCTTCGGAACAGACTCGCCCATGGCAATCTGGCTGGGATTATCGGTTTCGAGCAGAGCGGCACGCCGGACTATTCCGCCGAGGCGCGGGAGGCCGCCTTGATCCACATGAAGAAAGCGGAAACGTTCGTGATGGAATGGTACAACACCGCGCCGGATGTGCAGGAGAGATGCATAGTGCGTCATCGATGGCCCGGTAGCTAAAGCTTCTAGGCGCGGAACTTCCCCACAAGGAACGGCATGATAAAGCCGTCATACCCGATGAACAGCATAGGTCTTCAAAAACGCGCTTGCTTCCGCTCAGTCCCTGGATCGTCGGTAAAACAGGAAGGAATCCACATGAGCGAGAAGTCGCTAGGCCGGCCTTGTCGTAGCCGCGCCCTGCGGCTGCATGGTCGCCTGAACAAACTAACCCGGGCGCAGAACGGCCTTTCCGCACCGCCGACATGTGAATGCTAGCATTCTGGAAAAGCCTGGGAACAGATTCACCGACCCGCAATGCGGGCACAATTCGCTGGCAACCTCGAGCGTGAGTTCCAGTTCTGTCAGCGCCCGCTCAACATTCGCGACGGGAACAGTGCGGAGCACGGTACCGCATTCATTGCAGACAATATCAGCCTCATCCCCGCGAATGACGCCGTTCAAGCAGCCGCAGCAGTCCGGGTCGCCAAAATCTGAATGCGGCAAGGTTGTTTCGATGGGGCCTTCGAACCCCGACCCGTTACAGACAGGGCAATCGCGCGGCCCGGTGAACGGAGCAAAGTCACCATAGCCGTACGCACAGCCCGTATAATTGCCGTCGCCCAGGGGGATGCCTCGACACCGCGGCGGCGGCGGTAACGGACGCAACTCTGGCTCCTCATCCACGCGTCTATTTCCCCCTAGCCGGGCCGGGCAACCCGTACAAGGTCCAGTCAGGTTACAACACCTTATATATAGCGCTACACCCGCTTAGCCCTCATCCCGGCCAACTCTCACTGATCGGCCAACCCGCAACTCCCGTCCTAAGACCCACCTGCATGGAGATCCGAACAGACTCACTGCGCTCGGGGGTCTCAGGACGTAACCCATTGAACACCAGGAGGTTCAACATGCACATACGAATATCGCCGACGCTCACAGCGAATCCGATCCTAACACTGGAAGATCTTGGCTTGGAGCGAAGCGTCGGCTTG
>JBKQHJ010000093.1:0-10581 GCA_052148835.1 Bryobacteraceae bacterium | reverse complement strand
CGTCCGGTGCGATTGGCGCCGTGGGCTCCGGGCGCCAGGCCAATCAGCAGCAGCCGGGCCTGGGGATCGCCGAAGCCCGGAACCGGCTTGGCCCAATAATCCCAGTCCCGATAAGCGCGGCGTTTCGTGCGTCCCACTTCGGCGCGATAGGCCACCAGCCGCGGGCACAGCTCGCACCCGATAATCTCGCGCTGCAAAATCTCGAGTGCGTTCAACCTAAGAGGATACCGCCGCGAAAGAACCGCGCGCGTGAGCAAGCGGAATCGGGCCTACTTCGAAACCGCGGTCCGCATGTTCTCGAGCGACGCTTCGAGCGATGTCAGGTCCGCGCTGGGATTGGTTTGAATGGTGTTGGCAAACAGCGGGACCAATTCCGGATCTCGCCATCCGCGCCGAACCTCTTCTTCCATCACCGCGAACGCTTCCTCGGGCGTCAGAGCCGGTTTGTAGGGGCGCTCGGTAGTGAGCGCATCGTAGATATCGGCCACTTGCAGAATGCGCGCCAGCAACGGCACGTCTTCGCCCGCCAATCCGTCCGGATAGCCCGATCCATCCCAGCGCTCGTGATGGCTGCGAATAATCGGCAGCACCGGCGCCAGACTCCGCATCGGGCGGCAGATCTCTTCGCCGCGTACCGGATGGCTTCGCATTACCTCCCATTCCTCGCTTGTAAGCCGTCCCTGTTTGAAGAGAATCGCGTCCGGAATGGCAATTTTGCCGATGTCGTGAAGATAGCCGCCACGATAGAGCGCCGTCAGATCCTGGCTCCCAAGCCCCAGTGCCTCGCCCAGCATCACCGCGGCCACCGCCAGACGCTGGCAATGCTTTCCGGTGTACTTGTCGCGATGCTCCACCGTCTGCGCCAAGGCCAGCAGGATGGTCTCGGCCTCTTCCAGCGAATCGATAAGCGCCTTGTTGCGCAACATCGCGCGCACTCGCGTCCGCACTACCGCCGGATGCAGCGGCTTGATCAGAAATTCGTCGGCGCCCGAGGAGATTCCGACGATCTCGTTCTCCACCCCCTGGATATTAGTGATCATCAGCACCGGGATTAGTTGCGTCGCGCGCCGCGCTTTCATCCAGCGGCATAGCTCCGGACCGCTCATCTCCGGCAACATCAGATCCACGATTACCAGGTCGATCTTTTCCGATTCCAGCAGCGCCGTCGCCTCCGACGCACGATGCGCCTCCAGGATTTTGTAAGGCGTGGTTTTGAAAATGGCCTTCAACAACCGGCGGTTGATCTCCTCGCTATCAACTGCCAGGATGGTGGCGGGAAATTGGAGGTTGTCGTCCGCTTCAAAGAACGGAATGGGCGCGACAATCGAGGTTGAAGTTGCGGAATCCGCGTTACTAAGAGCGTTCTTGGTGGACATGGGGGAGTCGGCGGAAACAACCAGCTCCAAATGGAGCTATCGTCCAGGACGGGCGAAAAGTTTAAGGGGAAAGACCGGGTCGGGTCTTTATAAGATATTGATAATACAGCGCGATCTCAGGTTTAATTCTTAGGCAGCTTGGCTTGAATGTCGCTCACGTAGTTCTTTGTCTCCATAATTTGGGGAACGCCGCCGTCCTTGTCCACTCGCCCCGCGCCCGCGTTATAGGCTGCCAGAGCCAGACTCACGTCGTTGTTGTACTTGGTTAACAATTGCTTCAACAACTTCGTGCCGGCCTCGACGTTCTGGCGGGGATCGAATGGGTCCTTGACGCCGAATTGCTCGGCGGTCGCCGGCATGAGCTGCATCAACCCCTGAGCACCTTTCCACGACACCGCGCAGGGCCGTGCGCCCGACTCCTCAGAGATCACCCCGCGGATCAAATCCTCCTTAACCCCCTGCTGCTGCGAGTTCTCAAGCACCAGCTTGTCCAATTCGGCCGCCGGCATGGGATCGCAGGGCGGTGTATTGAACGGCACTGGCGTTTCCACCCACGGCACCGTAAAGAACGACGCCGCGGGAGTGGGCGCTCTGCCCATTACCGATGCGACCTGCTTGATCACCGCCGCGCGCTGTTTGGCAATGGACTCAGCCATCGCGGATTGGACCACCTTTTGGTCCATCTGCTGGGTCTTTGCGTCTGCCGGAGCCTCGGTTGGGGTTTGTGTCGCAGCCTGCTGCTGCGGGGCCGGCGGTTGTTGAACCGTTTGCTCTCCGGGCGGCGGCTGAACTGGCGCGGGCTCGGCTGGTTTGGTCTGCGCCCATGCCATGGTCCCCACCAATACCCCAAGGAACAGAACGTACTTCATCCATATCCTTATCGGCTGGAATTGCCGGATTCTCGATACTACCAGCGGTATAGTAAAGCTTCTGCATGAGAATCATCGCTGAAGCCCCCTGCCGCGTTGACCTGGCTGGCGGCACGCTCGATATCTGGCCTTTATATCTATTCCATCCCGGCGCTGTCACCGTCAATTTTGCGATCAACCTTCTTACGCGCTGCGCGATCGAAACTCTCGACTCGCCGGAGATCCGCTTGCACTCAAGCGACCTGAAGGCGACAGAAAGCTACCGCTCGCTGGCCGATCTCGACGCCGCCCGCCGCCCGCGCCTGCCCCTGGCGGCCTGCTTGCTCCGCTTTTTCCGTCCTTCCTCAGGACTGGCTGTCCAAACCGATTCCGAATCGCCGGCTGGTGCAGGCATCGCCGGATCGTCGGCGCTGATGATCGCGGCCGCGAGCGCGCTCAACCGATTCACCGGCGCTGGCTACCACCGTGAGAAAATCCGCGAGATCGCGCAAAACGTCGAAGCGCAAATCATTCGCGTGCCTACCGGCGTCCAAGATTATTATCCAGCGCTCTATGGTGGCGTCAGCGCTATCGAACTGGGAGCGGCCGGCGTGCGGCGCGTTGCGATTTCCGTGGATCTGGACGATTTCAACCAGCGCATCGTCCTCTGCTATACCGGGGCGCCGCGCAATTCCGGCATCAATAATTGGGAAGTGACCAAAGCCTACATCAATGGCGACCGCAAAGTGCAACGCAACTTCGGACATATCGCGTCCATCGCGTCCAGCATGCGCGCCGCCGTCGAAAAAGCCGATTGGAGCGAGGCCGGCCGCTTGCTGCGGGAAGACTGGTCGCATCGGCGCGGCAATGTACCGGGCATCTCTACTCCTGCGATCGACCGGCTGATCACGCTCGCCCGTCGCGCCGGATCGCTAGGCGCTAAAGTCTGCGGTGCCGGCGGGGGCGGCTGTGTCTTTTTTCTGGTCCAGCACGGTGCGCGGCAACGCGTCGCGCAGGTCATCGCAAATGCGGGCGCTCGAATACTGCCCGTGCAAGTGGCCGCCCGCGGTGTCACAATTCGGGCCGGGGGTGTCACAATCGGGAAAGACCGGAAGGGATTCAAGAAGTAGATGGAAGCGCTGCGCGCGGCTATTCAGGATCAGCCGGACAGCAGACTCGATGTCGCGGCCCTCGAAATCGCCTCCATCGAAACTCCCGATCTGGATCCCGCTCCCTGCCTGGCAATTCTCGATCGACTCGCATCCGAAATCGCCGACCGCTTGCCCGCTTCCGCCGATGGCCGCGAGTTTGTTCGGGTGACGAACGACTATTTGTTCGGCGATCTCGCCTTTCGCGGCAACGAAATCGACTACAACGATCCGCGCAACAGTTGCCTCAATTATGTTTTGGATCGCCGCACCGGCATCCCGATCTCGCTCTCGGTGGTTTTTATCGAAGTGGCGCGCCGGCTCGGGCGGCCGGTTGCGGGAATCGGGTTGCCCGGGCACTTCATCGTCCAATACGACGATGGAGAGTTTTCAGCCTACATCGATCCGTTTCACTCCGGCCGCGTTCTCAGCATCGAGGACTGCTTGCAACTCGCGCGCGACCGCACTGGAGCCGATCCCGATGCGACAGCTCTCGCGCCCGTCGGCACCCGCTATATCGTGGTCCGGATATTGAATAATCTGCGCACGTCTTACCTTCGCGGCAAGCAATTCGACAAGATGGTGGCTGTCACTGATTTACTCATCGAAGCCTTCCCTCAAAACGCCGAGTACTACAAGGCACGCGGCGTGGCCCGCTTGAGGATGCGCCAATTTCGAAGCGCTCATGAAGATTTGGAGCTGTATTTGAAATACTCACCCGACGCTCAGGACCGGGCGCAAATCGCCGAACAGCTCGGGGCGATTCACCGCTGGCTGGGACGATTAAACTAAGAATTCTGAATTCAGAATTCTGAATTCTAGAATAATCGTACTCCCCTGCGATCCGGCTTCCCCATCAAATGCACGGTGTCCCGAAAACTCACCGTGTTCGGTTGCGAGGTCATGACCAGGGAGTGCGTCCGATGACCATCGCCGAAGAATCGGACTCCCTCGAGCAGATTCCCCGGGGTGACGCCGCACGCCGTGAAGATAATCTTCTTGCCGGGTGCCAAGTCCTCGGCCTGATAGATTTTGTGCGGATCGCTGATTCCCATTTCTTCCATCCGCTGCTCCATCTGTTTGTCGGGGACCACCAGCCGCCCGAGCATTGCGCCGTGCAGACAGCGCATCGCCGCAGCGGTTATTACTCCTTCCGGCGCGCCGCCAATGCCCATCACCGCGTGGACGCCCGCGCCGCGCACGGCCGCGGCAATTCCGGCCGACAAATCGCCATCGCCGATCAAACAAATGCGCGCCCCCGCCTTGCGAATTTGCGCGATCAATTTCTCGTGACGCGGGCGGTCCAGAACCATGACCACCAGATCGTCCACGTCGCGATCCAGACGCTTTGCGATAGCCTTGAGATTATCTTCGGGAGGGGCATCCAGGTCCAGTGCGCCCTGACAACCGGGCCCCGCGATAATCTTCTCCATGTAGCAATCCGGCGCGTGCAGCAAACCGCCGGCTTCCGAAGCCGCCAGCACGGCGATGGAATTGGCAGCGCCGGTAGCACAGAGATTCGTGCCCTCCAATGGATCAACGGCAATGTCGACGGCCGGATAGTCCAGGCCCGCGGGAGGTGTCGCGCCCACCCGCTCGCCGATGTACAACATGGGCGCTTCGTCGCGCTCGCCTTCACCGATGACGATGTTGCCCGCGATCGGCACTTCCTCGAAGGCCCGCCGCATGGCTTGCACC
The DNA here is from genome assembly GCA_052148835.1 of Bryobacteraceae bacterium. Classification (GTDB taxonomy): domain Bacteria; phylum Acidobacteriota; class Terriglobia; order Bryobacterales; family Bryobacteraceae; genus Palsa-89. Next base: position 5,511 of record JBKQHJ010000093.1, on the reverse strand, counting down.
GCGGCGAGATCGGAGCCCGGCCGGTCGCCTTGCCCCATGGTGCGCGCGGCCGCGATGGCGGCTTCTTCCACCACGCGCGCCAGCTCGAACGCCAAATGCTCGGGAAGGTAATGTTCTCCGCTCGCCGAATTGCGTGATTTGTTCTGGGTAGATTTTGTTGCTTGCCCCGCCATTGCAGCCCCTCCGAAGGGCGCTTTCCCGCGTGACGCGGCGAGAAGCACGATCATAGCACGGCTCTCGCCCAGTCCCGTCCTTGTTCCACTGCCGGCCGGCAGTAGAGACTACATTTTGGTTTTGATCACATCCACGAGTTCCTTCACCGCGGCTGCGCTCTTTTCAAGCGCGGCTTGTTCGCCTGGTTCGAGCTTGATCTCGTAGATCTTCTCGATGCCTTTGGCGCCTAATTTTACCGGGACACCTACATACAGCCCGCTGATTCCGTACTCGCCCTCCAGGTACGCGGCGCAGGGCAGCACCTTCTTCTTGTCCTTTAAGATGGACTCCACCATTTCAACCGCTGCCGCTGAAGGCGCATAATAGGCGCTTCCGGTCTTGAGATATTTCACGATCTCGGCGCCGCCATCGCGGGCCCGCTGCACCAAACGATCGATAGTCGCTTGATCCAGCAGTTCGCTCAACGGAATGCCGGAGACATTGGTCAGGCGCGCGATCGGAACCATGGTGTCGCCGTGGCCGCCGAGCACCAGCGCCGTCACGTTGGTGACCGACACTTTCAGCTCGTCCGCGATGAACGTGCGGAAGCGCGCGGTGTCCAGAACGCCGGCCATTCCGATGACGCGTGTCTTGGGAAATTTCGAGACATGGAACGCGGTCCAGCACATCGCGTCCAGAGGATTCGTTACCAGAATCAAGATGGCATTCGGCGAAACTTTCACCACCTGCTCGGTGGCGGACTTTACCACTTCGTAATTGGCGATCAGCAAATCGTCGCGGCTCATTCCCGGCTTGCGGGGAAAACCGGCCGTGATGACCACGATGTCGGAATTCGCCGTAGGGCCGTAATCATTGGCTCCGGTGATGCTGACGTCGTATCCTTCCACGGGGCCGGATTCGAGCAGATCGAGTCCCTTGCCTTGCGGCACGCCCTCCACGACGTCCACCAGCACGACGTCCGCTAATTCTTTGCCGGCGATACGGAGCGCGCAATTGGCGCCCACGTTCCCAGCTCCCACTACAGTGACTTTTTTGCGCATGAAGTTTCAAGGTAGGATTACACGTGTGGTTCTGTCAAGCCAAGCCAGCCGCCCGGAGTATGATCGGTGAGCCTGTATTTTGAGGATTTCGCGCTCGAAAGCGTGAGTACTTCGCGCACGCGCACCATCACCGAGACCGACATCGTCAACTTCGCCGGTCTTTCGGGCGACTTTGTGGAGCTGCACATGAGCGAGACCTACGCCGCTAGCGGCCCATTTGGGCGGCGGATCGCACACGGCACGCTGGTGTTCAGCATCGCGGTTGGATTGGGCGTGCAGATGAACCAGATACAAGACACCGTGATTGCGTTTTATGGCGTGGATCGGCTGCGCTTCACCCGGCCGGTCTTTATCGGCGATACGATCCATGTGGTGAAGAAGGTGATTTCGAAAGAGCTGAAGGAACCGGGGCGAGGCCTGGTGACGTTCTAAACGTCGGTGCTCAATCAGAAGTATGAGCTGGTGCTCATCTACTCCGACAAAGTTTTGCTGAAGACTCGCGGCTGATCCGCGATTTTAGGCGCCGTCCTCGGACCCATGGTGCTCAGCAGCAGTGCGAACAAGATCAGCGATGCCACCGGCGTTACCGACGTCCAGAAGTACATCAGCCCGGGCGCATCGGGCCAGCGCTCCTGTTGATGATAGTAGTAGCGCAGCACCCAGGCAGGCAGCGGAAAAAGTAACACCGCGCAAACCAGCGACCAGCATAAACGCCGCCAGTCGCGATTTCGAACTGCGTAAAACAACAGCAACGCCACACCGGGATATTGCATGGCCTGATAGTGCCACCACGCGATCGGCGAAGCGGCCAGTGCGAGCGCGACCAGCGCTGTTCCGGCCATCGGAACTTGTTGCGCGTTCAATCTGCCGCGGGTCTTGAATACCAGAAGCGCAAGGCCGGCAGCGAAGACCGCCATGGCGACTGTGAGCGATCCCAGCTTTTGTTCGGTCGACAAATGCAGCCGTGGCAGATCCCAACCGTTCACCCAGTCGCCGGGGAGCTTGCCGTCCGGGCCGGGTGGTTCCAACACCCGCAGCGCGACGGATGGCAAAGACCAGCTCAGTACGCAGGGAGTGCCGAACAAGTAGTCGGTATCCGCCGGCTTCAGGGGACCATCCAAGAACCAAACAATCGCCCACGGTGCCGCCATCAGTAATACGGTACCGCCGAGAAAGCTCACCAGCGCGCGCCAATTCCGTTCGAGCGGAGCCAGCAGGCCGAGTATGCCGGGGATCAGCTTCACCGCGAGGCCCGCGCCGGCAGATGCGCCTTGAACCCAGCCCGAGCCGACGCAAGCCACGACAATCAGCAGAGTGAGAAGCGCATCCGGCTGACCCGTCGGGAACCCGTCCTGCGCCGCCCACCCGGTGGACCATACCAGCGCGACCACCGACGCCGCCAGCCACCCGCGTCCCATGCGCCGCCACAGCAGATAAGCGGCCGTGAGAAAACACGCGTGAGAGAACAGGAACCAAATCCAACGGGCGGTGTAATAGTCGAAGAACGCTAACGGAACCATGGCGCAAGCCAGCAGCGGCGGATAAATGTAGTCCGCCGTAAGGTACGGTGATTCGCCATGCAGGATGTGTTGCGCGGCGTAGTAATAGAAGCGAAAGTCACTGAGCCCCGGGGTGGGGAGGACGTTCAGCACGTTCTGTTGGAAATACCAGATCGCACAGAGCGCAATGAAGACGGCTGCCATCCACGGTCGAGCACGTTCCGCCGCGCGCATATCGTCTCATTATAGGAACCGAGATACAAAAAAAGCGCGGAGACTCGTCTGAAAAGTCCCCGCGCTCTGTCGTCTACTGCCCGGCTGCGGACGTTATGCCGCGTAGTTGATGGGCCGGGTCCTGGAGGCGTCCATCCGCTCGCTCAACTGTGGGATGGCCGTTCGAAGAACGTCTTCCACCCGGCTGGCGAAAATGAACTCCATCTCTTTGCGAACTTCCTCGGGAAGATCACGCAGATCCTTCTGGTTCGCCTTGGGCATGATCACGGTGTGGATTCCAGCCCGGCGGGCGGCCAGCACTTTCTCTTTGATGCCGCCGATCGGCAGCACCAAACCGGTGAGCGTAACTTCACCGGTCATCGCGACATCGCTGCGGGCCGGCAACTTGGTATAAAGCGAGGTCAATGCGGTGGCCATGGTGACGCCGGCCGACGGTCCGTCCTTGGGGATCGCGCCCGCCGGAACGTGCACGTGCACGCCGGAGTTCTTAAACAACACCGGGTCGATATCGAAATCGGCGGAGTGCGACCAGATGTAGCTCTGAGCCGTTTTGGCCGATTCCTGCATCACTTCGCCGAGCTGGCCGGTGAGCGTCAGGCCCTTGCCGTCCGGAAGCAGCGTGCCTTCGATGTACAGCACGTCGCCACCGGTTTCGGTCCAGGCTAAACCAGTCGCCACGCCGGGTGGCAGATCGCGCCGCGCTTCTTCCTGATTGAACGGTTCCGGTCCGAGCATTTCGACCAGCTCGTCCACACTTACCGTGAAAGAGCCAGAGGCTCCCTCGGCGAACTTCAGCGCGACTTTACGCGTCACGCTGCCGATGGCCCGTTCCAGCCTTCGCAGACCGGCTTCACGGGTGTAGCCCGAAATGATCTTGCGCACCGTCTCGTCCGGAAGCACGCACTGCTCGGCGCTGAGCCCGGTCTCTTTGAGCTGTTTCGGAATCAGGTAGCGCTTGGCGATCTCGAGCTTCTCTTCTTCGCTGTAGCCGGCCAGCCGCAGGATCTCCATGCGGTCGAGCAGCGGGCGAGGAATGGTATCCAGCGCGTTCGCCGTCGTCACGAACAGAACCTTCGACAAATCGAACGGCAGGTCGAGATAATTATCGCGGAACGTCTTGTTCTGCTCCGGATCCAGGATCTCGAGCAAAGCGTGCGCCGGATCGCCGCGGAAATCGTGACCCAGCTTGTCCACTTCGTCGAGCATCAGCACCGGATTGTTCGCGCCCGCGCGCCGCATGGCTTGAATCACCCGGCCCGGTAAAGCTCCGATGTAAGTCCGGCGATGGCCGCGCAATTCAGCTTCGTCGTGCAAACCACCCAGGCTCATGCGCTCGAACTTGCGGTTCAAGGCACGCGCGATGGATTGGCCGAGCGAAGTTTTGCCGACTCCAGGAGGGCCGACGAAGCAAAGGATCGGCGCTTTGGCGTTGGGGTTGAGCTTCAGCACGCCCAAATGTTCGAGGATGCGCTCCTTCACGTCTTTCAAGCCGAAGTGATCTTCGTCCAGAACCTGGCGAGCCTTCGCGATATCGAGCGAATCTGCGGTGCTGGTCTTCCACGGCAATTCCAGCACGTAATCCAGGTAGGTGCGAATTACGTTGTAATCCGGCGCGCCGGGAGGCAATTTTTCCAGCCGATCCAGCTCGCGCGTGGCTTCCTTCAGGATGTCTTCGGGCAGGTTGGCCTTTTCCAGACGTTCGCGCAGCTGTTGCGCTTCGGCCTGTTCGCCGCCTTTTTCGCCCAGCTCCTGTTGGATGGCTCGCATTTGCTGGCGCAGCATGTAATCCCGCTGCTCCTTGGTCATTTCATTGCGAGCTTCGTTGGTAATCTTGTTGCGCAGTTCGAGCACTTGCACTTCGTGCATCAGGTAGCGATGCATCATGCGCAGAGCTTCGGCCCGCGTGGGCGCTTCGAGCAGCGACTGCGATTTCTCGGCGTCCAAACTGAACATGGCCGAGAGAACGTACGTCAGCCGGAGCGGATCGTCATTGGATGCCAGTAATCCGCGCAGTTCCTGTGGAGCGCCGGGCTGGGACAGCGTCATAGCTTCGCCGGCCAGTTCCACCAGGGCGCCCTGCAGCGCCTCAATCTCCGGACCTTTGTCTTCAGGCAAAGGCAGCGGCGTCGCCCGGCCCTGCAGGAACGGCTCCGAGCTATCCAGCTTTAACAGCGCCACACGCTCCATTCCGAGTACCATCAGTTCGAGATGGCCTTCGGCGGAACGGTTCATTTTGCGGATAACAGCTTTGGTCCCGACGGAATAAAGCTCGTCCGTTCCGGGCGAATCGACCTCAGGATCGCGTTGGGTAAAAATCAGAATTTCTTTGGACTCGGTTGCGAGCGCGGCCTCCACCGCGGCGACGGACGATGAGCGTCCGGCCGATAGGGGCATCAGCAGGTAAGGGAACAGTACTGCGCTTTTCAAGGGCAGCACCGGCAGTGTGTAGACAACAGGTTGTTCAGACATTTTCATTTCCTTCCGTGACCATCCTCACCAGCAACAAGCCTTCGCGCGCCGCGATGCTTACGCGGGCGTTTTCCAGGTTCGCGGGCATTTCCATG
>JBKQHJ010000092.1:0-63837 GCA_052148835.1 Bryobacteraceae bacterium | reverse complement strand
TTCGCGGCATGGGGCTGGGGCCCAGGCGTTTTCGCTCGCTTCGATTGGGGCGGGCATGGGGTGTTCATCAATAATGCTCACTTGGGACGCACCTGGGTCAATCGCGGCGTTTACGTCCACCCCTACCCGGCGGTCCACCGTTACGCTGTAGGGCGGCCACACCCGGATGCACATGCGCTGCATCCGCAGACACCACGCGAACGCGAGGCCGCGCGGCAAGGAAACAAGAGAGAAGAAGAGCATAAGAAGTGACCAGAAATAAAAGCTGCGCGGTGGCCGGATCACGAAATCGAATTGACCGGCCGCCGCGCGGTCAGACCTAGCCTCTAGCGCTGCAAGCAAGGCCTTCGCGCACTTCCCCCGCAAGCTGATAAACGCGTGACACTTTCAAAGTGACATTCCATGTGGATTGTTTCGGCGGGAGCCGTGTGCCCGCTGACATGCTATTTCTGGCCGCCGAAGATCCGGAGAAGGACATTTCGCTGTACATCAACTCGCCGGGAGGTTCCATCACGGCGGGCTTGGCCATTCTGGACACCATGAATCTGGTGGAGCCGGATATCGTGACCTATTGCGTGGGACAAGCGGCGTCCATGGCCGCGGTGCTGCTGGCCTGCGGGACGAAAGGCAAACGGTATAGCCTGCCGCATTCGCGTATCTTGATCCATCAGCCTTCCATGAGCGGGCTGGGTGGGCAGGCCACCGACATCGACATTTACGCGCGCGAGATCCTGCGCATGCGTGAATCGTTGAATCAGATTCTCGCAACCGCCACCGGCCAGGGAGTGGAGCGCATCGCCCGCGACGTGGATCGCGATTACATCCTGGAGCCCGATTCGGCCCTCGAATACGGCATTATCGACCGTATTATCGAAAGCCGCGCGTTACAACCGGTTCCAACTCGTTGACGCGCGCCGGCCTGCTATCCGGGATATTTGGGGCGCTTGCGGCGCAGGCCCAAATGATTCCCGCCGGAGCGCCGATTCCGCACACCACGCTGCCGCCGGTAGTCTTCCTGAACGGCTACCAGTTTGACGGCTGCCCATCGACGTTTGCCGACACGTTCGGCATCGCCGACCAGGTGCTGCAGAGTAATGGCGAGGTGAGCCTGTTCTTCAGCACGTGCAGCCTGTCTTCTGACGCCACCATCGAAGATCTCGCGGGGGCCTTCGCCACTTTTCTGAGCGGTTTGCAATACACCGACGGAACCTCTGTCGGTCAAGTGGACGTTGTGGCGCACAGCATGGGTGGGTTGGTGCTGCGCTGTTATCTGAGCGGCAAACAAAATGCCGCTGGCATGTTTCAACCACCGGCGGCCACGCATGTTCGCAAGGCGGTCTTTCTTGCTACGCCCCATTTCGGCACGCCGGTCCCATCCCTGCTGCCCATTTCCAGCAATCAATTGAATGAGATGTCCAGTGGAAGCCAGTTTCTGTTCGATCTCGGCACCTGGAACGATACCACCGACGACCTGCGTGGGGTGGATGCCATCGCAGCCGCCGGCAACGCGGGCACTGGCCTGCTGACTACTTCCGGATTCGACGACGGCGTCGTCCCTCTTACCAGCGGGTCATTGAGGTTTTACTTGGCCGGCCGGACGCGCGTGCTGCCTTACTGTCACGTTTCGGGCGGCGGCTTAATCAGCGACTTCGGCTTGTGCCCGGGCGATGCCAAGGGTATAGCGGACATCGACTCGCCAACGCACGATTCAGCGCAGATTATTGTTTCATTCTTGAACGGAACCGATGCCTGGCAAAGCGTCGGCACGGCGGCGGAGAACGATCCGTTTTTATCGGTGGATGGCGGATTGATTATTGCGGCGCACGCCGCGGACGATTCGAACCTGGCCATTGATTCAGCGTCCGAATGGTCGCACAAACTCGACACGTCCGATCATCTCGCCTTCACCGATATGCTCACGGCCGGTATCATATCCCTGGCCGTCACTTCGGGAACGACGGACATCTCAGCGTTCGTTACTCTGCCGGCGGGCGGGACCGAACCATTTCTCGTCAAGCCGGGGCCTTTGGTTGCGCGCGTCTTTCCGGCGGCCGCGGCTGACTTCCCACTGGAACTGGCCCCACGAATGGCGATCGCAATTTACGGCGCGAATCTCGCATCCGCCACTGTGTCGGTCAGTGGATCGCCGCTCTTTCTCTACTACGTTTCCGCAACTCAGATTGATGCGGTGCTTCCAACCAGCGCTTCCGGTCTGACCGCACTCACCGTTCAAAACAGCACCGGCCAAAACACCGTGAACGTTTATCTCGACGTCGCCGCCCCCGCGATCTTCACGCAAGATTCGTCGGGTACCGGCCCAGCGTCGGCCCGAAAGGCCAGCGACCAGAGCTTGGTGACAGCTAGCAATCCGCTGCAGCCTGGCGACACGGTGGAACTATATGCCACCGGTCTTGGTCTGACGACCCCCAGCAACGGGCTCGATATCGCCACCGAGCAGCCGACAGTTACCGTCGGTGGCATCGCTTGCCCAGTAACGTTCGCGGGCGCCGCGCCGAACTACATGGGTCTCGATCAGATCAATTGCACGATTCCAGCGGGACTAGCCTCCAGCGCTTCCGCGCCGGTGGTGATTTCCTCCGGCGATCGAATTAGCAACACCGCAACCCTCGCCGTCCAATAAGGGCGTTAGATCTGCATCGTCGCGGGTTGGCGGATTTCCATGCAGCCCTTGCCGGTGGGCAGCATTTTGCCGGGATTGAGACGGCACTCGGGATCGAACAGCTTCTTGAACCGCGCGATCATATCCAGCGTTTCGCCCGAGAATTGCTCGCCGATCAGTTCCATCTTCTCCATGCCGACGCCGTGTTCGCCGGTAATCGACCCGCCTTGTGCGATACAGAATCGCAGGATCTCGTCACCGGCGGCCTTGGCGCGTTCCAGTTCGCCAGGTTTATGGTGATTGAAAAGAATGATGGGATGCATGTTGCCATCGCCCGCGTGAAAAATATTGCTGATGGTGAGGCCGTATTTCTCGGAGATCCTGTGAATCGCGCGCAGCGTCGGCGCCACTTTCGTGCGCGGCACCACGCCGTCCTGCACATAATAGGCTGGGCTCACGCGGCCCACCGCTCCGAAAGCATTCTTGCGCCCTTTCCATAGCAACTCGCGCTCCATCGCGGACCGCGCCACGCGCACCTCCCGCGCACGGCAGCACCGGCAGGCATCTTCGATTTGCTGCACCTGCTCTTCCACTGCTTCCTTCAAGCCTTCCAATTCGATTAGTAAAACCGCGGCCGCGTCCATCGGATAACCGGCATGCGTCGCCTCTTCCACCATCCGTAACATCACGCCGTCCAGCATTTCTACCGCGGCTGGAGTAATGGCCCGCGCGGTGATCTCGGCCACCGAATCCGCGCAATCGTCGGCGGTGTCGTAGATGGCCAGCAGCGTCTTCACCAGCTCCGGCTGGCGCATCAGGCGCACCGTGATTCTGGTGACCAGCGCCATGGTGCCTTCCGAGCCCGTCAGCAGGCCGGTGAGATCGTAACCGGGCAGGTCCAACTCTTTGCCGCCCACGGTCATCGGCGTTCCATCGGGCAGAACGGTTTCGATCCCGAGCACATGATTGCTAGTGACGCCGTACGCCAAGGTGTGCGGGCCGCCGGCGTTCTCCGACACGTTCCCGCCGATGGTGCAGGCCTTCTGGCTGGAAGGATCGGGAGCGTAGAAATATCCGTCACGCTCGACGGCCTGTGTGATCTCAAGATTCACCACACCCGGTTCGAGCACGGCGCGTTCGTTCGCTAGATCGACCTCGACGATGCGATTCATCCGGGCGAACGAGATCACAATGCCGCCCGCGCGCGCGATCACGCCGCCGCTCAATCCGGTGCCCGCGCCTCGTCCGACGATGGGGATGCGGTGTTCGCGGGCGATTCGAACGAGCGAAACTACTTGGTCGGGCGTTTGAGGAAAAACGACCAGTTCGGGCTGAGCTTTGTCGACACTGCCGTCGTACTCGTAAAGTTTCAGGTCTTCCGGCCGGTCCAGGTACCCGCGCGGTCCGACGAGCTTGTCGATAGATTCTAGCGCGGGCGCCGGTATCGGCATTACAGCAGCGACTTCACGAAGCCCACCAGCTCCGGGTCCATCCACGAGATCGCCTGGCCATCGCGTTCGGGAAGGCCCGCATATTTCCGCACCACTTTGCCGTTGCGGTCGATGATGTAGCTCTCGGGAATCTTGTAGGTGCCGTAGCGATAGCTGAGGTTCTCTTGAGGATCCCGCGCCTGCGGGTACGACACGCCAAAGCGCTTGACGAAATTCTGATACATTTGCTCATTCCGGTCGACGCTCACGCCCAACACCACGACACCGGAGTCCTTGAATGTTCTGGCGAACTCTTCGAGCGAGGGCGCCTCTTCGACGCACGGCGCGCACCAGCTCGCCCAAAAATTCAGCACCAGAACCTTGCCGCCGAAGTTGCGCGGCGTCATCTGGTCGCCCGCGGTGGTAGTGATGTTGAAGTTCGGAGCCGTATCGCCGACGCCGACAATGTGCTCCTGCATGGACCACACAACAACAAAGCCGAGCGCTACAAGAAGCGCGGCAATGGTCCCCTTGATGGCCAAATCTACTTTGGCCTGATCTGCTTTAGAATGACTCATTTGAAAAAGCGATCCCAGGCTCTTCTTCTATAATATTAGTGTATCCAGCCAACGAAATGTGGCATCAGATAAAGGGATCATGCTGATCACCCGCCGGGCAGAATTTTCCGCGTCGCACGTGTGCGCGCAACGCACGCTGTCGCCGGAGCAAAATAGAGAGATCTACGGAGCCGCCGCCAATCCTAGCGGCCATGGCCACAACTACGTGTTGGAAGTGACTCTGGAAGGCGAGCCCGATCCAGTGACCGGGATGGTTTTTGATTTGAAGAAGCTGAAGGATCTGATCCAGCAGACGGTGATCGAGCCGATGGATCATCGGTTCTTGAATCACGAGGTGCCGCCCTTCGACCAGATCGTTCCAACCACGGAAAATGTTGCCGCGGAGATTTGGCGCCGGCTGGAACCGCATTTTGAAGCGGGCCGCACTAGTTTGAACAACGTCCGGTTGTACGAGACCGAAGACCTGTTTGTCGATTATGGGGGGGAGCGCCTCTAATGCGTGTTACCCGGCGCTATCGCTTCGCCGCTTCTCATCGCCTCCACTCGGCGGCGTTCAGCGAGCAAGAAAATCGCGAGTTGTATGGCAAGTGCAGCAACCCTTATGGCCATGGGCACGACTACGTACTGGACGTGACGGCGACGGGACCGGTAGATGCCTCCACAGGTCACGTGGTCCACGTCCCGACGCTGGATCGGTTGGTGTCCGAACAAGTGCTCACGGATTTCGACCATCGCTATTTGAACGTGGACGTCGCCGAGTTCACCGCGGCGGTCCCCACGTCGGAGAACATCATCCGAGCCATTGAGGACCGGCTATCGGCGCGGTGGAGCGATGCATTTCCCGGCGAATGGCCGCGCCTTGAAGGCATCCGGCTGCGTGAGACCAAGCGAAATGTATTCGAACTAAAATCATGAAGACGAGCCAGGGATGAAGAATAGGTATGAAGAATAAGACATCCGCAGTGAAAATGATGCCGCCCCCGCATGAGGACGAGTCGATTGCAGACCTGATGCAGAAACTGCTACTGAAGATCGGCGAAGACCCCCAGCGTCAGGGATTGGTCCGTACGCCGCAGCGCGCCGACAAGGCGCTGCGTTTTCTCACCAGCGGCTACGATACCGACCTCAACAGCATCGTCAATGGAGCGCTGTTCGACGAAAAGTGCGACGAGATGGTGGTGGTGAAAGACATCGAGTTTTACAGCATGTGCGAACACCACCTGCTGCCATTCTTCGGCACCATGCATGTGGCTTATTTGCCGAACAACAAGGTGATCGGGCTGAGCAAAATCCCGCGCATCGTGGACATGTTTGCGCGCCGCCTGCAATTGCAGGAGCGGTTGACCCACCAGGTGGCCGAGACGTTGCAAGACGTACTACGGCCCAAGGGCGTCGGCGTGATCTGTGAAGCTCGCCATTTCTGCATGATGATGCGCGGCGTGGAAAAGCAGCATTCGGGAACGGTGACGAGCGCCATGCTGGGCGGTTTTCGCGAGCGCAAGGAAACGCGCGACGAGTTTCTCTCGCTGGTCTCGGCTCGCAATTACCCGTTCCATTAGGATTCGCGCACAACGGACTCGCCTCGGGGGCGGCTTTTGCGGAAGTTCCTGCTTTGTTTCGCGCCGCCACTCGGCGGCCTGTGCGCTACCTTGAGCACTCGCGCACAACGAGGACTCGCCCACAACGGACTCGCCTGTGCGCTTCTACGAACCCTCTTCGGCTACAATCAACTTGAATGATTAAGAATTTCCGCGACTTCGAAGCCGGGCCCGACCCTTTCGGCCGCACGTGGCAGGTGTACTTTCGGTGGCTCCAGACCGGCATTTCCATCCGCCATGCCGACACCGTCGACGTGAAGTTCGGAATCGGCACCAGCGGCGAGCCGTTTGAAGAACGCGTGGTCGCGTTGCCGCATCCGGTGCTGCTGGCTCTAAGCGAAAAATTTGGCCACCCGCTCACCGATACATGGTGTTTGAAACTTGCGGCGTTACATCTGAGGCACATGCTCCGGACCGGTGAGGACATGGAGAAGACGCTGGTGACGCCGCTGCCCGAGGAGCTCACCGAGTACGCCAGGGAGCTCGAAGAATCGCTGGCCGCGAAGAAATAGTTGTCCCCCGACCATCTCTTCGTCTACGGGACTCTTCGAAAGGGTTCGAATAACCAATTCGCGCGATTGCTTGACGAACAATCGCAGTTCATAGCCGTAGCTCGCATTTCGGGTCGTCTGTATGACTTTGGCCGCTATCCCGGCGCCCGGCCGGCGAATGACTCCGTCGTGGGGGAAATTTTCCATATCGACGAGTCGCTGCTCGCGGTCCTCGACGACTACGAAGGCCCTGAATTCGAGCGCGCAATTGTGTCCGCCCAAATAGACGACGGTCGCGTCTTCGACTGCTGGATTTACTGGTACGTCGGTGCTGAGACGGGTCGCCTGATTGCCTCTGGCGACTGGTTCCGGCGCTAGTTCAGAAAATACGTGCGGTACAACGTATCGCGCTGTTTGGGAATAAATCCGGCATCGCGGATCAGCCGCCGCAGCTCTTCCTCACTGGCGCGATTGTGCGTGCCCGCCGCCGACACCACGTTCTCTTCAATCATGATGCTGCCGACGTCGTTGCCGCCAAATCGCAAGCCCAACTGGCACGTCTTCAAGCCAGGCGTCACCCACGATGATTGAATGTTCTCGATGTTCTCGAAATACAGCCGCGAGAGCGCCAGCATTTTCAGGTACTCGACGGCTGTCGCTTCCTGCTTCACGAATTTGCCGAGCGATGTGTACTCGCGCTGGAAGGACCACGGGATGAACGCTGTGAATCCGCCCGTGTCTTCCTGAATCTGGCGCACGATGTCGAAATGATTCATGCGCTGTTCGATGGTCTCGCCGGTGCCGAACATCATTGTGGCCGTCGTGCGCATGCCGAGCGAATGTGCGATGCGATGCACGTCGATCCAATCCTGCGCCGACGATTTTAGCCGGCTGATCCTGCGCCGCACGTCGTCGTCCAGAATCTCGGCGCCCCCACCGGGGATCGATTCCAGACCCGCGTCGCGCAGGCGCGCAATGGTATCGCGCAAGCTCAACCCGCTTACTTCGGCGATATTGACGATCTCGGGAGCGGAAAAACAATGGTTCCAGATTTTGTCGCCAAAGCGATCCTTGATCGATCGCAGCAGATCCTCATACCATTCGATCTTGAGATCGGGATGCAGGCCGCCTTGCATCAGGATGCCGGTGCCTCCCAGATCGATGGTCTCCTGAATCTTGTCGAAGATCACGTCCTTGGAATGCACATAGCCTTCCTGATGGCCCATTGGCCGATAGAAAGCGCAGAAGCTGCAATATTCGGTGCAGAAATTGGTGTAGTTGATGTTGCGGTCGATGATGTAGCTGACAACACCGTGGGGGTGCAGTTTGCGGCGAACGGCGTCGGCCGCCATGCCGATGCCGATCAGATCGTCGCTGTTATATAAGTCGATCGCTTCCTGGCGCGTCATCATGCCGAAACTTTTCTCCCCTCCACCGGCTCCCCTTGCTTTGAGGCGCCCAGCTCTGAAGCATATTGTAGGAAAGTCTGGAGGCCTGCGTACTCGCGTTCGCCCAGCTCGAAGACGATGTTATCTCTCAAATAAGTTCGCGCCAGCTCTTCGGAAACTCCGACCTTGGCGTGCTCGGAACGCGCGATGTCGTCGATGTGGTCGCGTCCGAAGCGCATCGAGTCGAGGAACGGCTCGGAGTTTTGCGTTGGAAACTCGCCGCGAGCGGCCCAGACCGCGAACACCATCGGCAGGCCGGTCATTTGGACCCATTCGGCGCCCAGGTCGAGCACGTGGAACGGAAGATCGGCGGGGTCGAGCACCAGCGCTGCGTCGCCAATGATGAGCGCGGCATCGGCGTTCTCGAGCATCGCGGCGAGGTGCGGAGCATGCGACCGGACTTCGGGCTCCACGCCGTACTTCCGCGCTAGAATCACGCGGCTAAGCGCGACGGAAGTACGCGAAGTAGAATCGGTAGCCAGCCTTCGGATTTCGCCATAAGGCACTTTCGAGATCAGCAAAATGCTGCGCACTGGGCCATGGCACGCGATTCCGGCGCCGCGAATGATATCGAGCTTCTGGCGGTTCAGTTCGACGGCCGGCACAATTCCGATGTCGGCGAGTCCGGATGCCAGGCGATCGGCGCATTCGGCCGGGATGGCGAACGAAAGATCGAAGAGTCCGCGCTGCTGGCCGTGCAGCATGCCCCAAACGAGTGGAACCGTGTTGAGATAACTGACCACCGAGACGCGAGGTTTTGTAGCGTGTGTCAAAACACCAGTCTAGCAAGGCCATGCAAGGGGACGACAAGTACGGGAACACGCCAACGCATTTTGTGAGTCTCGGCTACTTGCTAGCGTCGCCGCGCTTCTTCGGCGTGTCCACCGTCACACTCACCGCGCTGAGCGACAGATCCACTTCTTCGCTCGCGTCCACGGTAACCATGGTCTCCAAGTCAATGTCCGACGGTTTGATGGTCTGAGTTCCCTTCAGGAACTTGGTTTTGCGCGAGCGGTGGATCGAAACAATTTGATCGTCCTCGGTTTGAATCGTGATCTCTTTGTTGGTTAGTTCCTTGAGCTTCCCATGGAACGAGCCGGCCACACCTTTGTATGCCCCCGGCTTAGGCGTAGCGGGAGCAATGCGGCGCGGTTGCGGATAATACTGCGCCGCCAGGAGCGCCGGCAGAACCGCGCTCAGTAGTGCAACACGCATCGACCTCGGCATTTTGTAGTTTTTCTCGTTCCCGCAGTGCACCCGGACAGCACCTCTATTCTTGATTCACTCGGGGGCCGTCCAAAGTTCCCAAAAAAGGGCTGATATTTAGCTTAGAACATTATGAGCTCTAGAACGATGTAACCGCGTCGACCCGGGCTGCGTCTGTTACCAATCTTTGCGGACTGGGGCGGTTGGGAGCGAGGCGCAATTTTGACGTGGTGGCGAGTACTGCTCGTTGGTTGCTGCATGGCATGGTTCTTGCCTGCGCAGACACCCACGCCAACCCCCGCGCAGAACCCGTCGCAAAATCAAAATGATGATGAACCGGTTTACGATCTCGGGCCTGGCGTCACTCCGCCGCGAGTCATCAAGCAGGTGAATCCGCATTACTCGACCGGCCATGGCGTGCGGGCCGTCGGTTCGGTAATCATCGCCTTGGTGGTCAGCTCCAAGGGTCTTCCGAAGGACCCGCACGTGGTAAAAGGGCTCGACCAAGAACTAGACGACAGCGCCGTGGAGGCCGTCAAAGAATGGCGCTTTGCACCTGCGCAAAAGAACGAGAAACCGATCGCCGTCCGCGTCAGCGTGCAGATTCAGTTTCACGAGATGTGACGGCGCGTATTAGCGCTCGCCGAAGCTATAGCCCACCCAGAGCATCGCCTCCGGCACCGAATTGCCGCCGAATTGGTTGGTGAGATTAGGTACATAGTGATAATCGAACTCAGGACGAACGAAAATGTGGTCCGTCAAGTAAAGTTGAACACCTACTCCCACGTTCACGTCAAAATGGTTGGCAGAGCCAACAGGTTCGCTCGAGCTGTTGCAAACGGCCGTCCCTACGCAGCCGCTCTGTGAAAACGAGAAGCCTGTGTGGGCGCCACCGATGCCGCCTTGGAACCGCAATGAGACGCGCTTCGTGTTGATGGGCGCGTAGATTCCATCGACATCGTAGAATACTTGCCGGTATTGCAGCGGCCCATAATTCTGCTGGGTGGGCTGTAAAGTTGCGTTGAAACCGGCCCCGAAATGTTTGAACAGCATCAGGTCGCCGCCAAAACCCAAGAAGAATCCATTCATGCGCGGCAGAGACTGGCAGTTGGGGTCTCCGGAGCTCAAACCGCACGAGCCAAAGGCGTTCGCCGAGTTGACGCCATCAATTCCTCCGGTGTTGGCGCTGTCCCACGCACTGCCAAATCCGAGGTTGACGTCAAACGAGGTCTGAGCGTTAACCAATGACGCTCCAGACAAGAAAAGGGCTGCCCCTGTGAAACACCATTTAGCGATTGACATATGCCCACTAGACGTACCAGTCACGCCCGGGTTTCAGGTTAGAAAGGTCTGTAACTTGCCAGCTACGCGGTTCCGTCAGAATCCGCCTTGCGGTCGATAGCCGGGGCGCGCGCGCACGCGGTACTTTTTGCCGACGTCGCTCACGATTTCGACATCGATCTTGCGAAAGCCGTCATTAGGGTTCGGCTGCGGATAATACGTAATCGTGTAGCTGTTGCCAAGATCTTCGCGAATGGACTCGAACGCTTCCACCTGCTTCTGCCAGGTCTTCGCGAAATAGGCTTTACCGCCGGTGCGGGTGGAGATCCGCTTGAAGACGTTACTCGACACGGGGTCCTTGGCGACATCGTTGGTTGAGATCACGTAGATAGGAATGCCATCGTCTTCGGCCACGGCGCGAACATCGTCCGGGGCGATCAGGCTAGCGTTGTCGGGACCGTTGGAAAACACGATGATTACCTTGCGGCCGGGTACCTTCGCCGCGTCGCGCAACGTCAGGAGCAGCCCATTGTAGAGCGCGGAGTCGTCGCCGGCCACGGCTTTCCGCAGACCGAAGATGGCGTCATTGCGGTCGTGCGTAAGCGGCGCGGGGCGCGAGAGATTGCGGCTGAAAGTATAGACCGCCACGGAATCCGATTTGTCCAGGCCCCGGACAAAATCGGCGATCGCATCGGAAGCGTAAACAAATCCGCGATACATGTAGTTGCTGGTATCGAACAACACGAACACGTTGGTGCCCACGAAGGAATCCGATCGGACTTCGGTTACCGTACCTTCCGCCGGCGTCACCGCGCCATCCACCGACGCCATCAGCGGACGCACCGTTCCGTTGTCCAGCACCTGGACCGGCGGCTTGTTGCCTTCGCCAAACGTATTGATCTTTTGCGCGATGCCGTCTTCCGACAGATGGAAATCGCTGGGCTTGAGTCCGTTGATGTAATGACCTTTGCTATCGGTGACCGTGAAACTGAGGACCACCATGTCCACTTTGACCCGAAAGGTCGGCCTCTGATCCTGGGCTTTCTGTTCTTGCGCTTCCAACTTTTGTGCGAAGACGGCGCACGATGCTGCCAGCAGGCCCACCGCTGAAACGCCTAAGAATATTCGATGATAGACCTTCAAGACTGCCCTCCGAAAAACTTACGACTACAATCCTCTCGATGCCGTTACACTCTTGCGGGATTTCTCGCGTACCTCTTCGCCCACCCAACGGAGAGAACGCAGCAGCGCCGGCCAGTCTTCCAAGTTGGTCGCAAAAATCCGCTCCACTGTCTGGCGCGTCCAATCCGGGACCAAAACATTCAACTCCGCCGGCGAAAGATATAACTGGTCCGCCAAGGCGCCGTAGTACAGCAAATTCGATTCCCAGCTTTCGGCCAGAATCCGGCTGGAATAACCCATCAAGGTCGGAAACGTTCGCAATCCGAGCAACTGGGGTGAATAAGAATTCGCCAGCGTGGGCTTAGGCGTGCCGAAAATGCTGGAGACGGTTTCGTAGTTTAACTGGCGGGGCGACTCGGCGGCTTCGCGCCGAATTTCAACCGCCAGCGGCGAGTCGCTTTTGTCGCCGGAAGCAACGTCCCGGGCGATCCCAAACAATTCCGATGGCATTACGCTAGTGAGCGCGGCGCTCACCTGGGCCTGCTGCAATAACCCGCGCACCTGCGCCACACGTGCGGGCATGGCGTATTGGCTGAGCGCGTCCAGAACCATCTGCCTGCGCTCCGCGTTGACGGCGGCTTCGGCCAGCAGTGTTTCGCCGTAATCCATGTGAAGCGCCACCCAGTGCAATTGCGCGGGCGTGACGTTCCACCAGCGTGGAACGGTGGCGGTGAGGAGGAGCTGCGGCACCAGGTCGCCCCAAATGAGCGCCTGCTCGCGAGATGGAATCAAGAAATTTTGTTCGGCTTCGGCCAGCGCATAAGGTAGGCTGGCGAGCGATCCGACCAGTCTTCCGCCGGCGCTGGTCGGCCAACCGGTTCCCGCCACTTCGGTATTGGTCCAGGTGTTGTGCGTTCCCTGCACGCCGATGAAATCGTGACTCCGCACGAAGAGCGGGTTAGTATAGAGAACCTGCGCGCCCGGCGGCGCATAGTGCACGTAATTGAATCCGATTAAGGTATCGCGCAGGAAGGGAGCCATCAACGACCGGATCTCATCCAGCTTTTTAGGATCGTTACCCGCTCGCTCGATGAACGCGCGCAGAGTCAGCTTTCTCTCGTTTTCAATGTGTTTCTCCGGCCAGTATCCGAAGCTGAGAGTATTTCTCTCGCTCCCGCTCAACGAGGTGCGCGGAAGCTGGATCTCGGAAATGCGCGCCGCGGTCTTAGTGAGGAGCGCGCTGCTGGTTTTTTCGCCTTTCGCCAGACTCTCTAATTGATCGACTAGATCGAAAATCGAAGAAAGCGAGATCAGCCGCTGCGCCTCGAAGATCCGGATCATATCTTCGACCAATTGGTTATGGGTGTCCGACGTGTCCGGCAGCGAAGTGCCTGCTAACAGGTCCAGCATTCGATCCTGCGCGGAGACTCCGGCGGGCGATTGGGTTGCGGTGAGCAGCGTCTGGACGCCGGCGCGGCCTCCGTCAAAAATGTCGCCCTCCGTTTTCACTTTAGCGAAGCGCGTAAGAATGGCCGCCAGAGTTCGATCCTGATCGGCGGGAGTAATGGAGCCTTGCCGGCAGAATATCTGCCAAAGCCCAATGAGAGCCTGCAGCGTGCCGGCTGCGTCGGATCGGAGGCCGAGATCGTGAATGTCGTCGATGGAGTCCGCGGTATCCAGGAATTGATCGATGGTTCCATTGGAAACATCGGACGCTTCGGCGAAGATCGCATATTGCGCGCCCAGGGAATGGTAACTTCGCGCCAGGCGATCGGCGGTCTTGGAATCGAGCGGCGTTTGGCGGTGGCGGTCTACGTCGCTCAGCGCCATGAAGATCTTCAACGGCTCGTTCTCCGCGGCCTTGCGGCACAGGCCGAACAGAGCCTCGATTACGTCGTCGGCATCCTTCCAATTCACCGCGTCGCGGCTGAGCTTGAGGTCGTACTTGCCGCCTCCGGTAGGATGTTCGGTGAACAAATGCCGCCACACGTCCAGGCTTCCGGGAACGTGAGGCTTGCCGTTTGCATCCAGGCGCAGCCGCGCGGTGAGCAACATCATGTCCGTGTTGGAGCGGAACACCGGGCGGGCCGGGCCAGGGCTGGTCACCTTGCCGCGGATCGCCGCGTAGAAGCGCTTCATGCGCTCCGGTTCCGTCAGATAATTCTGAACCGGACCGTTTACGGCGTTGTTGCCGATACGTGAAAGCGCGTCGAAATAGCTGGCCAGCCAGCCGTCGTCACGCATGATCAAATGCTCGAAGAACGCACCCGGCTTGTCGGGCGATGCTCCCACCAGATCCGCCCAGGCCTTCTCCGAGCGAGCGCCACCAGGGACCACAGCTCTGCCATTGCGGACTTCAAACATGCCGCCATAGAAATCCAGAACGTGCGCATACGCGCGAATCTTTTGAACCGTCGTTCCTTTGCGCAGCTCTTCCGACGCGCCGGGATCGAGCTTCGACAACGCCAGATACAGGCGGCAAAGCGTAGGATCGCCGAGAAAAGAATCGATGAACTCGGCGCCTTGGCGATCTTTCGAAGAGAGCCAGTAATCCTGCGAGTAGAGGATCGGAACTTGAGTGGGCTTGAAATCGTATGCGAAGGGACGGTTGGTGCGCAGGTCCTGTTCGAGCTCGGCGAGCGGAAAGCCGGAATCGATGGTCAGGAAGGCGCGCGAGGCATTGACGGTTTCGAGCACCACCTCGCTGCCGCAGCCGCCGCGCATGCGATAGCCAAGCACGCGCAGCAGCTCGCCGGTTTGTGTGGAATCGCACGTCTCGATCTTGAGAACGCCGCTCGCGTCGGCCAGTTTTTCGAGCTCTCGAGCCTGCGCGAGATAGCGGATCACCAACTTCAAGTACTCGGTCTGTTCGAGCACTTCGTTGCTTCGGGAGGCCTGATAACCATTGGTGACGATATTGCGCGCCAAGGCGGGCAGCACCTCGTCGGGACTGGTTTCAGGCGCTAGAGCGGCCATGCGCGAAAAGGAACGCAGCGGTCCGGGGATGGCAACGGTGGCATGCTTGTCCTGCGAAATGGCGGCTGCCGGCAGACTGAAGTCGCGGCCGCCGGCGCTACGGTATTGCTCCAAGTGGCGTTGCGCGGCATCTCGATCGCCGGCGATTAAATCGAGCAGCACCAGACGTCGCGCCACCAACTCGCGCTGCTCGCCCCGCGCTGCCTGCCCCACTTTTTCGTAGGCCTCGCGCGCCGCCGGGTCGCGATGCCGGTCCAGAAATTGCGCGTAGGCCAGTTTGGCGTCCACCCCGCCGGTTTGCGCCTCGCGCTGCAGATAATCGCGCGCTTCAACGGCGTCGCCCTTACTTTCCATTTGCCAGGCGCGGGCCGCAAAATCGTCGGCGCCCAGCCCAATACCAATACAAACCCCAAAAAAAGAAACGATGGCCGCTACAGGGACTTTCATGGAGGGTGAATTCCTTTCCCGTCCGTACTTGGTTAATTACTGTATCACTGCCAAAGGGACGCGCGCTTGTAGGGATTTCACCTAGCTGGGCGGTGACGGTATTGCCGTAGGCGCGCTAGCATGTGGATGTGAAATCGACGCTCACATGGGTCGCGTTCTTTCTCGCCGTACCTGGCTTGTCCAACGCCGCGCGAATTCCAACCGGGACTCAAATTTCCATCCGGCTGACTACGGAGATCAACACAGCCACTGCCAAAGTGGGCGATGCGTTTCAAGCGCTGGTAATCGCGCCTGTGGTGGTGGATGGCCGGGTGGCGATGTCGGCGGGAGCGGCGCTGACCGGGCACGTCAAAGAAGTGACCGCGGCCGTCAATCCGGACGATCAAGCGGTGCTGGCGCTGTCCTTCGACGAGATTCGCGACACTGCCGGCAAGAAGTCGAGTATCGCGGCCAAGCTTTCTAGTATCGACGACGCGCGCGAATCGGTGGATTCGAGCGGGCGCATTCAGGGCATCGTGGCGTCCAAGACCGGCTCCGGCAGGCTGGATCAAGGGATCGACAAAATCTCCGAAAAATATCCATCGTTCGGGGAACTGTTGGGCACGGTGAAACAGGCCGTATTAAAGGAGGCCGATGCCAACATCGATTATAAAGCCGGCGTGGAAATGACGATCGCGCTCACCAAGCCGCTGGATTGGATGGGCGCCGTAAGAATGCCCGACGTCGCCGCAATTCAACCGCAAGAGGAGCTTTTTCGCCTGGTGAACAGCGAGCCGTTTCGAACCACCACGCAAAAGGATCAGAGGCCGTCCGACATCACAAGCCTGATGTTTCTGGGGAGCCGGCAGCAGCTGGAGGAGGCCTTCAAAAAGGCCGGCTGGACGCCCGCGGCGAAGCTGAACGATCAATCCAAGCTCGAAACCTTCCGCGCGATGGCGGAAATGCGCGGCTATCAGGAGGCGCCGGTTTCCGTGCTGCTGTTGGACGGGCGCGCTCCCGACCTGGTTTTTGAAAAACTCAACGACACCTTCGCGGCCCGCCATCACTTGCGCATCTGGCAGCGGCCAGGGCAGTTCGATGGGCAAGATATTTGGGTTTGCTCCGCCACGCACGACACGGGGATCAGTTTTTCCGACGAGAATCGCACATTCGTTCACACCATAGATCCTCAGATCGATTTGGAGCGCGCCAAAGTGGTGAACGATCTATTGCTCACGGCGCTGGTGCGCGGACTTTCGCTGGTGGAGCGCGGCGGGTTGCCGCAAGATATGTTTAACGCGACGGGCGACGCGCTTAAGACAGATGGCGCGATGGCCGTGGTTCAGTTTTAAGCCGGCCACCCCTGGTCCTCTATAATTGGGGCTTGACTGAAAAGACACGCGTCTTCAAATATTATGATCTACTGGCCAGCATCTTCATCGTGGTGCTGTTGATCTCCAATCTGGTGGGGCAGAAGATTTGCGCGTTCGGCCCTTTCCGAGTGAGCGGAGCACAACTGCTGTTTCCGATCACGTATATCTTCGGCGACATATTTACGGAAGTGTACGGCTATGGCGGGTCGCGCCGGATCATCTGGATCGGGTTTTTGGCGAATGCGCTGATGGCCGGCCTGGGCAATTTGATCGTCGCGTTGCCGGCCGCGCCCGACTGGAAAAATCAGGAGGCGTTCGCCACCGTGTTTCACCAGGTGCCGCGGCTGGTGTTGGCGAGTCTGATCGCATACTGGTGCGGCGAGTTCGCCAATTCATTCACGCTCGCCAAGATGAAGCTGATCACGAAGGGGCGCTATCTATGGACCCGCACTGTCGGATCCACCGTGGTGGGGCAAGCCGTGGACACCGTGATTCTGGTACTGATCGCATTCACGGGCGAACTGAGCAACTCCGGCATTTGGTGGCTAATTCTCTCGGCGTATCTTTTCAAAGTTGTGTACGAAGTGATTGCGACGCCTGTGACCTACGCTATCGTGGGCTTTCTGAAAAGCACCGAAGGCATCGACACGTTCGACTACCACACACGCTTCACGCCCTTTGCGACGGAAATCTAGTCCTTCGCGATCAGCTGCTCGCACAGCTTGTCAAGTTCCTCGGATTCGCGCTCGATGAGATCGCCGGCCAGTCCCTTGAGAGCGGTGATGTTGCTTGGATTGGCGTTATCCAGCGCGTGATTGTGGCCGTTCAGCTCAACCTGAAAGCGATAGTAGAGCTTGGGGTGATCGGGCGTTTCTGTCACCAGTTGACACAGTTGGTAATCCACTGTGCTGCTCACACCGTCGAATACGATATCGAGAAGCGGCTTCGCCCATAGCACCGAGCCCCAGTATTTCGCGATGCCTAGTGGAATGGTTCGCATCAACGAACCGGTTCCCAAGGAGACGATCAGATAGGGACCGGAGCCGGGAAACGTTGTGCGGGCTTCGACGAGCGCGCACGCGGCCGGATTATTGGCGAATACGCCGCCATCGATGAGCGTGTAATGGTGTGCAATTGTGCCGGATAGGAGTTTCATAGGTTGGAAATAGCTGGGAGCAGCGGAGGTTGCACGGGCCACTTCGCGCGCCGGGAAATCATAATCCGGACGCTGGCGCGCACTCGCACTCTTGAAAAAAAATGGGAAACGCCGCTCCACCTCATAGCTTGTTACGAGAACATCGGTCGCTGCCTGGCTGAGCCTGGAATCTCCGAAATAGTCTCGGAGAACTTTCTCAATGCCTGTCGATGGGTACTTCGTCCATGTGAGGTTGTCGCATGCAAAAAGGCTCCGCAGAAATGGCCGGGAAAAAATTCTGGAGCCCTCGCGCTCATACATTTCGGCAAGGCTCCGTGCCGTGTATAGAGGCGCCCCGGTTGTCTTTGGGATGGTCAGACCAAGAGCGAGGATACCGCCGGTGGATGTTCCAGCGACCAGATCGAAAAGATGCGCGGTGGGACGTCCGGTTCGCCGTTCCATTTCAGCGAGCACCATGGCGGGGATGATCCCTCGAATGCCGCCGCCGTCGATGGACAGGATCTTGACCATGGTCTCGATCAATAGAAGGCGCACGGACCACGGCGCGAGGCCGTCATCCCCGCAAGAGCAAACCGCGGCCCGTGCGCTTCCGCCATCACCCAAGGCAAGAGTAGGGCTGGTGCGGCACGACGGCGGGGGAGGGAGCGCTCAACTCACGCGAACGGAAGGGGAAATAATTCGCAAACTGCGGCGACCGCGAAATTAAATGTCTTTGAATAACTCTTGCGCGGAGATTTCAAAATCGAAGCCAGGCAAGCGAAGCGCGGGGAATTGGAACAGGCCGGCTTCGGAGTATTCGTTCAGCCGCCTCAACTGTGGGTCCACCAGCCAGATGTGCGGGACGCCCCACTGGCGGTAGTCTTCCAGGCGACGCAGCAGCGGGCTGAAGAGGTCCTCGGGCGAAACGATTTCGAGTGCCACAAACGGGGGTGCAGTGGCGAAACGGCCCTCAGGCCGCGCACCCAAGTAGACAGCAAAATCGACCATCCAAGAAACTTCGGGCTCGATCTGAGCTCGGAAGCCGCACACCATAGTCGAGTGAGCCCTCTTGGTGAACGGCTCAAATTTGACTGCCAGCAGCGCCTTGATGTGGGCGTGCACGATTTCTCCGTCCACGAAATCGGGGAGTAGGTCGAGTTCTTCCACCCCGATCTGCGACCTTGCCAGCATCTTCATCCATCATACTCGCGTGTGGAGCGCGCCGGGCCGGTCGTGCTACCCGAAAAACGTCAGGACTTGAAAATGTTTGACGACCGTGCTATCTCTACATATTGTGGGAGGTTGTCGCCATGGCTACAACGGTCTGGAAAGGGCATCTCACTTTCGGCCTTGTCTCGTTTCCCGTGAAGCTGTTCACCGCTGCCCGCAGCGAAGGCATCAGCTTTAACCAACTTCACAAATCCGATAACTCGCGGATCAAACAGGTGATCTACTGCCAGGCGGAAGACAAACCCATTCCGCGCAGCGAGATCGTCAAAGGCTACGAGTACGAGAAGGACCGCTACGTCGTCATCGAAGACGAAGACATCAAGAAGATGGCGCCCTCGACGGCCAAGGTGATGGAGATCCTGGAGTTCGTCAAATCCACGGAAGTCGACCCCATCTATTTCGAAAGCTCCTTCTACATGGCGCCCGACGAAGCGGGGCAAAAGCCCTACGCGCTCCTCTACGACACGCTGAAGCGCACCGGCTACGTGGGTGTGGCGAAGATCGCCATGCACAATCGCGAGCACATCGTCATTTTCCGGCCCGGACCCCACGGCCTGCTGATGCACACGATGTATTACGCCAACGAAGTGCGCCGCGTGGAAGAATTCCGCACCGACACCGGTCTGGTGAAGGAGCAGGAGTTGAAGCTGGCCGAGATGCTAGTCGAGTCGTTGGCCGCGCCTTTTGAGCCGCAGAAATATCACGACACGTATATGGATAATCTGCAAGCTCTGATCGATGCCAAGATCAAGGGTCAGGAAGTGGTGACTCCGCCGGCGGCCGAACCGGCTAAAGTCATCGACATCATGCAGGCGCTCAAGCAGAGCCTGGCGGCGGCCAAGAAGCCACCCGCGTCGGTGGAAACGCTCAGCGAGGAACCCGAGAAAAAGGCAGCCGGGAAAAAGAGAAGCGCGCGCGGCTGACGCTTACTGGCCGGCGGATTTTGCGTCGCGCTCGTACTCGGCGAGCGTGGCTTCACTCGACAGCCGGGCGCGGCTGGGGGCTTCACCTGGCTTCACGGGCGGAAGAGCGCCGATCGCCTTGCGAATGGAATCCACGGCCTCGCGATAACGGTGGTTCTCCGCGTAGGCGGCCGCGAGAAGTTCGTACAACTGGAACGGGTCGCCGGAACTCGAGCGCGCGCGCTCGGACAACTGCAGCGCCTCTTTCGGATTGCGCAAATCCTTCACTTCGGTAAAAAGCAAATAGCGGGCCGCTTGACGCAGAATGGGAAACATTGCGTCGGGTGAGGCAGTGAGCTCGCGAAATTCCGCGAGGCCTGCCTTGGCAGCCGCTTCGGCCTCCGGATGGCGGCCGGCTTCCCATAAATCGTCCGCCATGCGCATTCGTAGTTCGGCGCGGTAGCCCTGATATTGCGAATTTGGGCCGCTCTGAAGCAGGGCATCGTAGTCGGCGACGCCTTTGGCGAAATCGTCGGCCGAGGCGTTCCATCGTTTAGCGTAAGCCTCGTTTATGCCCATCAGGCGTCTCAGTACGGCCAGGCGATAACGCAGATCGTAATCTTCAGGACTGGCGGCGGCGAGCGGCAAGTAAATTTGCTCTGCCAGGTTACCCTGCTCGGTAGCGGCATCGAGTTGGTTCAACTGGCCGTAGGCAAACAGCAAAACACTGTGAACTCGGCCGAGCAAAAGGCGGAAGGACGGATACCCGCGATTGGGTTCGCGGACCCCATTCAAGACCTGTACCGCCTGCCGTTCGTAGTCAATGGTGCGCTGCGGCTCAAGCGCCGCGGAGAGCTGCGCCCGCCGGTCCAGCAACTCGGCGAGCGAATACGCATAGTCGGGATTCGAAGGCTGAAGCTCGACGGCGCGCCGCAAGAAGCCCTCCGCGCGATCGAACTCGGAGCCGGCCGTCCCCGACATTTTCACCCAGCCGCCCTGTTGTTGTTCCAACTCACCCAAGATGCTGTAGGCCTGGCCCAATTGATAATCGTCTTCGACGGACGGGGGATTGCCCGCCAGCTTCTCGAAATTCTTCACCGCGGTGTGGAGATGATCGAAAGTATCCTTGCCGTCCGATTTTGCATCCGTGGCCTGCGCTCGATGCACTTCGATTAAAGTGCGCAGACGAACCGCGCCTGGATCGTCACCAAGCGTCTCCAAAAGATCCAGACCCTTCTGGTAGGTCCCGAGCGCCGCCCGCGTATTGCCCAGGTTGCTGCGAAACATATTGCCCTGAATGTCGCCCAGCCGCAAATATCCTTCGGCCAATTCCAGACGCAAGCCGCGATCGCTCTTCGCCTCGCGGGCCAGAGTGTTCAGATACTCAGTGGCGCGATTGGCCATTTCCGCGCGCACTCTGGTTGAGGCGCTCAGGTTGCTCACATCGTCGTAAAGATCGAACAGCACATAGTGCGCCAGACGCCGGACCTCGTCGAAGCGCCGTTGGGCGACGCGCTTTTGAGCGATGGTGGAGGCGCCTCCAGCGGCCAGTCCGAGCAGCGTTAAAGCGGCCAGTCCAACCGCCAGGCGATTCCTGCGGACAAACTTGCGAGCGACGTACGTCCAGGTGGCGCGCACCGCCAAGACGGGTTGGCCATCTAAGTAGCGCCGAATATCTTCCCGCAGTTCGGCGGCGGAGGCATACCGCTCCTGAGGATTCTTGGCCAGCGCCTTGAGCGCGATGGCGTCCAGGTCGCCCGCCAATGCCTGCGCTTGTACCGGCGCAGCGACTGTACTCGGGCGGGGAACGTCGTTCTCGGTGACGGCTTCCATCAGGGCCGCCGGGCTGAGCTTGGAAGCATCGAAAGGCCGGCGTCCCGCCAGCAGCTCATAAAGCACTACGCCCAGCGAATAGATGTCGCTCGATACCGTCGCCGGCTGGCCGCGCAAAATCTCAGGGCTGGCATACATCGGCGTCAGAAAGACGTTCGCGGTAGCCGTTAGCTCCAGGCCGGCTTCAGCGTCGATCACCTTCGCGATACCGAAATCGAGCAGCTTCGGCTCGCCCTCCGCCGTTACCAGAATGTTGCCAGGCTTCAGATCGCGATGCACGACGAAATATTGATGAGCGGCGTTAACGGCGCCGCAAACTTTGATAAATAATTGAAGGCGCTCGGGAACCGAAAGCCGGTGGTCGTCACAATACCGGTCCAGGCGGACGCCTTCCACGTACTCCATCACCAGGTACGGCTCGCCCAGCGCGCTCATGCCGCCATCCAGCAAACGGGCGATATTGGGATGTTCCAGCCGTGCCAGCAACTCGCGCTCGCGGCGAAAACGATGCACCGAGTCCGGCGCGGCCAGATACGGCGACAGGACCTTTAGCGCCGCCTGCTGCCGATGCTGGCCATCGGCACGGTGAGCGAGCCAAACTTCACCCATGCCGCCGCGCGCCAGCAGGCTTGTGGTTTGCCAGGCTCCAAAGCGCCTGCCGGCCGAGGCCGTACGAGCTTCCGCATTGGCCGCTGCCTCTTCCCGATAGGCGCGAACCATCCGCTCCACCTCACCGCGCAGGCGGGTGTCTCCATTCAAACGCTGGTCCAGAATCAGCCGGCAGCTTTCTTCATCCAGCGCGCAAACCTCCGCGAAGAGGTCTTGGAGCTGCGTCCAATGCTCGTTCATGGCGCTTCGGATTCGGAACGAAGCCTATCGTATAGCCAGGCGCGGGCAAAGCGCAAATGCCGCTCAATGGTGGCGTCGGACACCCCGCGCAGTTCGCAGATTTCAGGAACTGTACAGCCCATCAGATAACGCAGTTCCACCAGCCGGACTTTATCGGCGTCCATTTGCTCCAGTTCGCCCAAGGCGCGGTCCAGGTCTAACATGTCCTGGCCGCGGACGTCGATCCAGCTCAGATCCTCCGCCAGCGGCACGCGGCGCTGGCCACCTTCGCGCTTCTGTGCCAGGCGAAGACGGGCCTGGTCGATCAGAATCCGGCGCAGCTCCGCCGCCACGATGGAGAAGAAATGATTACGATCCTGCCACTCGATGCGTTCCAGCTTGCGCAGCCTCAGGTAGGCCTCATTCACTAGCGCGGCCGGCTCGGTAGCCACGCGTTCCTGGGCCACGAACCCGGCGGCCATGGCCAGCATGCGCTGGTAGGCCCAACCGATCACCAAATCGTAAGCGTGCGAATCTCCGGCCTGCCAGCGTCGAAGCAGCGTGGTGATATCGGTCGGCTGCGTGACATCCGACATAAATTCATATTATTGTCTCAAAGACGAAAGTTTCGTGAGGGTGTTCGGGCACTCTCTGCGCCTACCGAGATGAGGATATAAGGCCAGCGGAGAACAGGGCTTTTTCAATGAACACATTCAAATACATACTTATACTTTTGGTCACGGCTGCCTGGGCTATCCAGACAGTCTGGGCCCAGCCGCCCACATTTACCATTAACACCGTCGCCGGCAACGGCACACGCGGCGATACGGGCGACGGAGGCCCGGCCGGCAATGCCGAGTTGAATGGCCCGCGGGGCGTTACAGAAGATATATATGGAAACCTGTACATCGCGGAATATTTTGGCCAGCGCGTCCGCAAGGTGACTCCAGCAGGCATCATCACGACCTTGGCCGGCACCGGCGTTGCAGGCTATTACGGTGACGGCGGACCAGCAACCGCCGCCGAATTGAACGGACCCTATCGCGTGACCGTGGATCTGGCGGGCAATGTTTACATTCCCGACTCCGGGAATAGCCGGGTCCGCAAAGTCTCGCCCGACGGAATCATCAGCACTGTCGTGGGGAACGGCCAATCGGGCAACGCGGGTGACGGGGGGCTGGCTACTAACGCCACGCTGAATTTCCCGGAAGCCGTCGCCTTTGATCCGGCTGGCAACTACTATGTTGCCGACGAGGCCGCCAACGTGGTTCGCAAGGTAGATACCAACGGAATGATAACCACAGCGGTGGGTACGGGCGTCGCAGCCTATACTGGCGACCACGGGCCGGCCACCAGCGCCACACTAAATGCTCCTGTGGGTGTGGCCGTCGACGCGGCTGGCAATTTATTCATTTCCGATCAATTGAACAACGTAATCCGCAAGGTGACCAACGGCATCATCACCACCTACGCCGGCACCGGCGCGTTCGCCTTCCTTGGTGATGGCGGGCCAGCCACGCAAGCCGCATTCGGCTACCCGGCCAGCATTGGCCTGGATGCCATGGGGAATCTCTACATCCCGGACGTTAACAACTATCGAATTCGTGTGGTGTGGAGCGACGGGAACATCTATAGCGTGGCGGGCAATGGCGGCGAAACCTACGGCGGCGACGGCGGCCCAGCTCTGGATGCTCAAATCAATGCGCCGCGCAGCGTTTCGGTGGCGCCCAACGGAAACATCTACATCGGCGACTTCGGCAATAACAGGGTCCGTCTGCTGACTCCGGACCTTCCGGCAAACAATCCCACCATCGATAACGGCGGCGTGGTCAGCGCCAGCGACTTTGGCAAATTTACCTCGGTCTCGCCCGGCTCCTGGATCGAAATTTATGGAGCCAGCCTGGCCACTGCTTCGCGTCAGTGGGGCACGGCGGATTTCAACGGTAACGAAGCTCCCACTTCGCTTAATGGAACCAAGGTCTCGATTAACGGACAGCCGGCCTACGTCTACTACATCAGTCCGGGCCAAATCGACGTGCAAGTACCTGCCGGTGTTTCAACCGGCATCCAGCTCATGACCGTGACGTCTCCCGGAGGAACCAGCCCGATTTACGAGGTTGTGGTCAATGAGGTCGAGCCTGGATTCGATGCTCCCGCCTCCTTGAATGTTGGCGGAACCCAGTATGTGGCTGCGCTCTTCAGCGATGGCGCCTACGCGCTTCCCACGGGTGCAATCACCGGTCTCGACTCAAGGCCCGCCAAACCCGGCGACCTGATCACGCTTTATGGCGTCGGATTTGGGCCGGTTACGCCGAACATTCCGCCCGGGCAGATCGCGCAAGGCGACACGAGCTTGGCCAACTTCACTATTTCCATTGGCGGTGTGCCGGCCTCGCTAGCTTACGCGGGATTATCGCCGACGTTCGTCGGCCTGTATCAGTTTGATGTGACCGTTCCGCAAGTCGCGGCAGGGAACGCAGTGCCAGTGACCTTTACCCTCGGAGGGGTGAGCGGCACTCAGACCCTGAATATTGCCGTGCAGTAGCTATTTGCCGACCAGGTGCTGGAGATCCCGGTTGTTCTCTTGGCAGATGTACTCCATCAGCTCCTGGTTGGGCGCCCAGCGCGCGGTGGTAACTACGGTCCAGGGTTTGGTGTAGTAATCGGGGTCCTCCATGGTAGCCTCCAGGCGCAGCGTATTGGAATCCGGCCGCGTGTACTTCTCGGTGACGTGCAGCTTTTCGCCATGCGGATGGCCCGCGGCGTCCAGCCATGTTCGTTCGTTCATCCCGATGGTATCCACTACTAGCGTGTCGCCTTCCCAGTGGCCGACCGAGTATCCCAGATAATTCGGGTTCGGGTCCGCCGGCTGCTGGCGGCCGTCCATCCAGATGATGCGCCAGACGTGCGCGCCGCCTTCATAGATGAAAAGGATGCGGTCGGACATTTGGAAGATCTCGGTCGGATAGGGCGTGTACATCATGCGGGGAACGCCGGGCGGAAGGCAGAATCCCTCGGGATCGTCCTTGGAGTGAGTGGCCGTGCGTTCGTCGAAAACCTTCTTGCCGAGATCGTTAAACGGAACCACCACCGGCCCGCCGTCGGGGCCACGACCCTGCTTCTGCATGTCGATAATGTAGGGCACTTGCCACATGCCCTTGGCCAATCCGCCAAAGTCCGGCTTTCCGGCGTTGACCCCATAGTAGGGATTATCGGGCAGCCTGGGAGCGGGGCCTGGAGGCGGACCCGGTGGCTGTCCGCGGAATCCGTTGGGACCGCGGCCGCCCTCAACCGGTCCAGTAGCTGCCGGCGCGCCACTGGGCCGTGCGGGAGCCGGTGCTTCCTGTGCCAATGCGGAAATCAGTGAAAATGCAGCCAAAAACGCCGCGGTTGCAAGCGGAGGAACAATTCGATTCACTTAGAAATCTTCCCGCATTCTATCTGCGAAGGCAACTCCGTGTTATCACCGGCGTTGATGATCTTTTCCGAAAGGCCCGCTTCAGAGACGAATGAGCCCGACGCTAATCTTCAAGGCTTCATCCACTTTGGCCATGGTTTCCGGATCAACCACGCCCAGACGGCGGACTAGCCGTTGCCGATCCACGGTACGGATCTGATCTAGCCGGATGGAGGAACGATTCTCCAGACCGTTGCCGGGGGTAGGATCAATGACGACCTCGATCGGGTAGGACACGGCTGAAATGTTGGATGTGATGGCCGCGACAATCGTCAGGGAGCTGAATCGGTTGCCGATGTCGTTCTGGATGACCAGTGCTGGGCGGGTTTTCTTGATTTCGTGGCCTACGGTGGGGTCAAACGAGCAGAGATAGATTGCACTCCGTCGAAGATCGGCTACTTTCTGGTTTTGGCCCTTTTGCCGGCCTGGGGCTTTTGCCATGCTTGTTCCTCAAGTGGAAACCACTCCGCGGCAATCCTCAGATTCTCGTCGGCATTCGCCAGGTAGCCGGTCTTGAGTTGTTCACGCAGGCTCCGTTTGCCCTGGGTTTCCACGTAATGGAGAACGGCTGCGGAGACGAAGCGGCTGCGGTCGCCTTTGGGTGCCACCTGGTCCAGCACTGCCAGAGTCCTGTCCGGCAGCATGATGTTGATGCGTTTGCTCATCGAAGTTGGGAATTAGCGAGCGTACTAGCTGAGCTTTACACACTATTCGTGTGTAGTCAATGGTCCGATCTTAGATCGCGTCTTTACTTGGCGGGCGGCGCTGCCTTGGTCGCTACATCCCAATGCTCGGCGATTTTTCCGTTGTCGATACGGAACATGTCGAACCACGTGGTGGTGTACTTTTGTCCCTTGTTCACCGGATCGTCCATCTCACGCACGAACGACAACGTCACGAAGTTGCCTTCGGCTTGGATCGCCACCAGGCCTGGAACTGTATCCGCCACAGGTTGTGGTCCGCCGAGCTTCGTGAAATACGCCTTGAAGCCGGCGATCCCGGTGTCGGCGTTGGGATTGTGCTGGATGTAATCGTCCTTCATGTATTTGTCGGCCTCATCCAGATGGCGCGCGCGGAGCACTACGCGGAAAAAATCGTAGCAGAGCTTCTTGTTGGCGGCGAGTTTCGGGTCCTTGCTCTTAAGCAGCGCGGCCTGATCGGGCGCCGGCGTAACCGGCAATGCGGCAAAAACTGGCACTGCTAACAGAGCGAGCGAAAGGGCGCAACGGAATCGAGTCATTGGGATTCTCCTTGTGAACTGTTCCGAGATTGGTTCGGAATTATCGAGTCTATCGCAAGTTGAGAGCACGGATACCGACCTCGGCGGGCATCGAAAAATCGCCTGCTTCGGAGGACTCTTGACAACTGGGAACGCCGGGCGTAACATGTCGTTATGCGACATGTCGTACCGCAAGCAACTATGGAAACGAAGCCGCTCTCCGAGCCCGTGCTGTTGATCCTGACTAGCCTGGCCGCTCATCCCCGCCACGGTTATGCGTTGATCAAGGATATCGAGCTGCTGAGCGGCGGCCGCGTCCGGATCAGCACCGGCACGCTGTTTGGCGCTCTGCGGCGCTTGCTCGAGGACGCCTGGATCGAGCGCTTTGAGCAGGATGACACCACGCGCCAGAAGCAGGCCTATCGGCTCACGAGGGCCGGACGCAGGCAATTGCAGTTGGAGTTGGATCGCATGAGGCAGCTAACCCGCGCCGGGTTCGCTCGGCTGCGGGCCAGCGAGGCTATATGAGACGAGCTTACAAAGTTTTCTTGTTCCTCTATCCGCGCGCGCATCGCGATCAATTCGCCGACGAAATGACCGAGGTCTTTGAAGAAGCGGCTGCCGAGCGCAGCGCGCAAGGGCGGAGTTGGTACGTTCGTTTCGCATTTTCAGAAATCGCCGGCTTAATCGGGGGCGCCACCGAGGCCTGGATGCGGGTGCGAGAAGTGTCGGCCCCGAAGCCCGCGCCGGATTCTCCAGCCACAAGTTCCTTATACCTGCCGCAGGAATTGAGAGAAGCCCAGCAGCGTGTCGACGCGAACATCGCCGCGATGGTCCAAGCCATCGCCAATCACCAGTTCGAAAGAGCGCGCTTTCTGTCCGATCAGGAACGCGTCGCACGCGCGAACCTGACCAGTCTGCGCGACAAATACGGAATCGGCAACGATCCGGGACACTATCAGTGCTCGTAGGCCACTTCGCCGTCGGCTTCGCTGCCAAGCGCATGGCGCCCGCGCTGTCTCTAGGCACGACGGTCTTCGCGGCCGTGTTGGCCGATGTGCTCGCCTTTACCCTGGTAGCCGTGGGCATCGAGCATTTTCGCATCGCAACCGATGTCAAGCGTAATCGCTTCATCGGCGAGAACCTGGTCTGGAGCCACAGTTTGCTGATGGACGTTTTGTGGGGCGCACTGCTCGCCGCGGGATATTATTTATGGCGGCGTCACGCCCGCGCGGCCTGGATTTTGTTCGCGGCCGTGGTCAGCCATTGGGTGCTGGACGTGATTAGCCACCGGCCGGACATGCGGCTCGGACCAGGGATCCCGGGCGCCTTCGGGCTGGGGCTTTGGAACTCGCTTCCCGCGACATTGATGGTAGAAGGCGGGATGTGGCTGCTCGCGATTATTTTGTATATTCTCGCCACGCGTGCGAGGAATCGCGCCGGCATTTATGCCTTTTGGATTGGAACCGCCGTGCTCACCCTGGCTTGGCTCCAGAACATCACGGTGCCGCTGTCATCGGGAGGTAGTGCCGTCGCGACTGCACTGGGTAGCCTGATCTTCTTTGCTCTCGCGATCGCGTGGGCTTACTGGGTGAACCAAGCCCGACCTGCTCAGGCCTGACGGGCGGCCGCTGGGGCAGGGAACGCGCGCAGCAACTCTTCGGCATACAGTGCGCCCGCCGGCGTCTCTTCATGTTTGAAAAAGACGTAAACATCGCGGCCCGATTCGAGTAATTGTTGTACGCGCTCGGCAAGTTGTTTGCGATCTTCCGGCGAATACTCGGGCATCCGCAATCGAGAATAGACAAAACTCGACGTGATTACTTTGGGAATTACCAGCTTTTCCGATTCCGCCAGACACAGCGCTACGCCATGCTTTTCGAGCAACCCATAGACCGAGTCGGTGAGCCAGGAAGGATGCCGGAACTCGAACGCGCAGCGGATATCGCGCGGCAAAGTCGCGAGAAAATCGCCCAGCAGCGCTTCATCGCATTTGAGCGCGGGCGGAAGCTGAAACAGCACCGGTCCCAGCCGGCGCGCGGTCCGCAGTGGATCGATGGCCCGAAAGAAGACCTCGGTGAACTCCGACGGCTTCAGTCTCAAAATATGTGTGATCCGCATGTGCGCCTTCAGCGGAAACACGAAGCCCGCGCGCGTGTCGTTCGCCCAGTTTTCGAGCGTGGCCGCCGACGGCAGCCGCCGGAACGTGTAGTTGACCTCCACCGCGTTCAGCCGAGTCGCGTAATAGGACAGAAATTTCTTGGCCGCTAGCTTCTCGGGATAAAACTCGGGTTTCCAACTGGGATAAGCGAATCCGGAAGTTCCTGAATAAAGAGTTGGCATCAAAAATCCTGGCATCCCACGGCACGCGAGCCGCATCCCATACAATAGTTTAAACAACAGTGATTCCGCAAAAGGCCCCTAAGAAAAGCTCGTCCGAGCGGCTTCGCGAATTGTGGCCCGACATTCGCGAAATGGCGCGCCCGCGCCTCAAGGTGTTAGGCGGCGGTTTCGCGCTGATGCTGATCAGCAAAGTGTGCAGTCTGGTGCTGCCCATTTCGTCGAA
Source organism: Bryobacteraceae bacterium (assembly GCA_052148835.1). Lineage (GTDB taxonomy): Bacteria > Acidobacteriota > Terriglobia > Bryobacterales > Bryobacteraceae > Palsa-89. The sequence goes on along the minus strand of JBKQHJ010000092.1, from coordinate 34,118 downwards.
GTACCTGATCGACCGTGTTATCAACAAAAACCAACTTCAGTTGTTGTTGCCCTTGGTGCTCGCGGTTCTGACAGCCACCATCATTCAAGGAGTAACAGGGTACGCCATCACCCAGCTGGTATCCAAGACCGGCCAGCGTCTGATCGCCGAACTGCGCGCGAAAGTGCAGGCGCACGTGGGCCGGTTGCCGGTCGCCTACTACTACGCCAACAAGACCGGCACTCTGGTGGCGCGCATCATGACGGACGTGGATGGGATCCGCAACCTGCTGGGCACTGGCGTGATCGATTTCGCGGGCGGAATCTTGCAATCGCTGCTCGTGCTGGGCTATTTGCTATACCTCAATGCGCTGCTGACGGGGATCGCGCTTGCGATCATGATTGCTTTCGCCTCGGTCCTGGCGAAAGCCTTCAAAACCATTCGGCCGATCTTTCGGGAACGCGGCAAAATCAATGCCGAGGTCACTGGGCGCCTCACAGAATCGCTCGGCGGCGTGCGTGTGGTGAAGGGCTACCATGCCGAAGCACGCGAGGAGGCGGTGTTCGAAGCCGGGGTGCAACGGCTGCTGAATAACATTTTGAAGAGCCTGACCGCGACTTCGCTGATGGGCCTCTCCGCCACCGTGCTGATGGGTGCGGTGGGCGCCGTCATCATGTATATTGGCGCGCGCCAGATCACCGCACACGTGATGACGGTCGGCGATTTCGTTGCCTTCACCGCGATGCTGGCCTTCTTGATCGCCCCGATGTTCCAGATTGTCAATATCGGAACGCAGCTCACCGAGGCGCTGGCCGGCCTGGAGCGTACGCGCGAAGTGTTGCGCGAGCGTCCCGAAGATCAGGATCCACGCCGCACGGTTTCGCTGCCGCCTATCACCGGTCAAGTGATTTTCGATGGCGTGAGCTTTTCCTACGACACCGGCAAGGAAGTGCTGCACGACATTTCATTCCGCTCCGAACCCGGCACCGTGACCGCGCTGGTGGGTCCGTCGGGCTCCGGCAAATCCACCATCATCGGTTTGATCGCCGCGTTTCACGGTCCGCAATCGGGGACCGTCCTAGTGGATGGAGTCGATCTTTCCACCGTTCGCCTGGACTCTTATCGCACACAACTGGGCGTTGTGCTCCAAGAGACGTTCCTATTTGACGGCACTATTTGGGAGAACATCGCATTCGCCCGGCCGCACGCCACCACCGAACAAATTCTGGAAGCTTGCCGCATCGCACGTGTCGACGAGTTCGCCGAAGGCTTCGAAAAGAAGTACGACACCATCGTGGGCGAGCGCGGCGTGAAGCTCTCCGGGGGCCAGCGCCAGCGAGTCTCTATTGCACGCGCGTTGCTGGCCGATCCGCGAATTCTGATTCTCGACGAAGCCACCTCGAACTTGGATTCCGAATCGGAGGGCATGATCCAGGAAGGCTTGCGAGTTTTGATGCAGGGCCGCACGACGTTTGTCATCGCGCATCGCTTGTCCACCATCCGGCGCGCCGATCAAATTCTGGTCGTCGAAGCCGGCCGCATCGTCGAACGCGGCACGCACGCCGAACTCTACGCCGCCGGCGGGCGCTACTACGATCTGTACACCAAACAGCACGGTATCGAGGCGAATCTGTTTCTCTCGCCTGGCGAAGGCGACGATCAGGCTACAGCCGACGGCGCGGTTCGCGTGGGTGGTCCGTCTGGTGGCAATGTGATGGCCGACGCTATGCGCATGTTCCGCGGCTAAAGGTCAGCGCTTCCGAATCAAGCTGTCCAAGCTGAAGTCTCCCCCGCCGACGGTCACCAGGTACAGAAACAAGAAGCAATACAGCACCGTGATTTCACCTCCGTTCAGCAGAGGAAAAAGCAACGGCCCCATGTGAACATGCACCGTGAAATATGCGACGGCCATCTCGCCGCAGAGAATAAACGCGACCGGCCGCGTGAACAGCCCCAGAATAATCAGCGGACCGCCGATAATTTCGAGGACTCCCCCGAACCAGAGCATCGTATACACGGCCGCCGCATGTCCTTGCAGTCCTCCCAGCGCGCCGAACTTTTGTGCTCCGTGCAGGGTAAAAGTGAAACCGGCGACAATGCGCAGCAGCGCAAGCGCATGAGGTTGGAATGAAGAAGGGGCTGTGGCCATTGCTCTATAAAACCGCGAAAGCCACCCGTTCGTCAAACTGATGAAGCGACAACCGCTCCAGCAACCGTGGAGCTGAAGCTTGCCATGGCCTGGTCGAAGATTCTCGCTTCGTCCGCGTGCTCGGTCATGTACTGCCATTTGCTCACGCCATACACGTGATCGAAGGCAATGGCACCGGTCTTCACGCTATGCAGCACTTTTTCCCAGGCGGGATAATGATTCTCGCCAAGCTCCTCGATCACCAGGTAGCGGAGCGAGCCGGGTACATCGGTCCGCAACGTGGCGCCTAGCGGCGTGAGGGCAAAACGCCCGTCGCTCTCTTCCAGGAACACGCCAACGCTGTCCAGCGCGCGCAGCAACCGGTACAAAGCGGACGCGTCCGTGCCTGTGGCATTCGCCAGTTCCGCGCTGCTTTTCGGACCATCTTTGAGCAGGTCCGCAATGCCGAGCTTGGCCGCTACATACACCCCGCGCGATACCCAGAGTCCCTGGACCATCTGGAGCATGGCCACTGGAGGCGGCAATTCCATCGGTAGAGCTTGCCCAGACGGTTGTGTTTGCGCAGACATCGATCCTGCTCCTTTGAAAGAATGTTTTGGGACGCGCGATCCGGAAGTTTATTCTAGCCCAGCTACTCGCCGCTTTGTTGCAACAGCTTGGCCACCAGCGCGGTCCAGCCGGTTTGATGGCTTGCGCCCAGTCCAGCGCCGTTGTCGCCGTGGAAGTATTCGTAAAAGAGGATGTGATCGCGGAAATGAGGATCGCTTTGGAATTTCTCGGCGCCTCCGAATGCCGGCCGGCGTCCATTCGCATCGCGCAGGAACAGGCGTGATAATCGCCGCGACAACTGGCACGCCACGTCCGATAGGTTCATTTTCACCCCGGACCCGGTGGGAAACTCCACCAGCAATTGGTCGCCAAAATAATGATGGAAGCGCTGCAGCGACTCGATCATCAGGTAATTCACCGGAAACCAAACCGGCCCGCGCCAGTTGGAATTTCCTCCGAACAGGTTGGTGGTGGATTCCGCCGGTTCATAGTTCACACTATATTGGTCGCCGTTCGCTCTCAATATGAACGGTTGGTCCAGGTGACAACGCGAGATCCCGCGGATGCCATAGGGTGACAAGAACTCGCTTTCATCCAGCATGATCTGGAGCACGCGCGCCAGGCGCGAGGAATGAACCATCGAAAGCAAGATGCGCTCGTCCTGGCCCGGCCGCGTAATAGACGCGATGTTCAGGCACAGATCGGGGCGATGCTTGATGAACCAGTTCATGCGCCGCTTGAAGCCCGGCATCTTGTCGATCGCCTCGGCAGCCAAGGTGGTCACTGCAAATAGCGGAATCAATCCCACCAGCGAACGCACTTTCATCGGAATCTTGCGGCCATCCCCCATTTGCAGCCGGTCGTAGAAGAAGCCGTCGTCGTCATCCCAAAGTCCGCCGCCGCCCAGCCGGTTCATGGCGCTCGCGATGTAAAGGAAATGTTCGAAGAACTTGCTCGCGATATCCTCGTAGGAGCGATCCTGCAGCGTGGTCAGCTCAATCGCGATGCGCAGCATGGTCAGGCAGTACATGCCCATCCAGGCGGTTCCGTCAGCTTGCTCAATGAAGCCGCCGGTCGGCAGCGGCTTGCTGCGATCGAATACGCCGATGTTGTCCAGGCCGAGAAACCCGCCTTCGAAGATGTTGTTGCCCTGCGAGTCCTTGCGATTCACCCACCAGGTGAAGTTCATCAGCAGCTTGTGAAAGGCCGATTCCAAAAACTCGACGTCGGGCGTGCCGCTTAATTTCCAGTCGATCTTGAAGACGCGCCAGCAGGCCCACGGATGCACGGGCGGGTTGACGTCGCTGAACTCCCATTCATAGGCGGGAAGCTGGCCGTTGGGCGATTGATACCATTCGCGCAACAACAACGAAAGCTGGCGTTTGGCGAAATCGGGATCCACCATGGCCATCGGGATGGCATGAAACGCCAAATCCCACGCGGCGAACCAGGGGTACTCCCATTTGTCCGGCATCGACAGCACATCGTCGTTATAGACGTGGATCCAAGTCCGGTTCCGACCCCACAGCCGCTCGGGAGGCGGTGGAGGCATCGCCGGATCGCCCTTCAGCCACTGTTCCACCACGTAGTGATAAAACTGCTTGCTCCACAGCAACCCTGCGAACGCCTGGCGTTGCACCATGCGCGCATCGTCGGAAAGGCCGAGCGGCGAGAAGCTGTAAAAATCGTCCGCCTCCTCAATGCGATCGAGAAAAACCTGATGGAAATCCGGTGCCGGGGTGTCAACTGCATCCGAAGCGGAATGCAAACGAAAGTGCAGCACCTGCGACGAGAACTCCGACCCAGCGGACTCTAGCTCGATGCGATACACCCCGCACGCCTTGGTGCCCGTCTCGTCCGGATTGACGGCAGCCTGCTCCCCTTGAATCAGATAGCGATGAAACGCATCTTTGGTATAAGGCTGGGCGCCCTGCCAGCCCCACATGCGCAAAGTATTGGTTTCGTTTTCAGTGAACAGTTGCGGCGGCGCGTCTTCCATCCACAGGCGAAACTCACCGAGCGACTGTTCCTGGATGGTGACGGTATGGGTATCGAAGCGCGCCAGCTCCGGCCGCGGCGTGCCGTAGCCCCAACTCCAGGTATTGCGAAACCAAACCGTAGGCAGCAGGTGGAGCGTCGCCGGATCCGGTCCGCGGTTAATCACGGTAACCCGCACCAGGATGTCGTCGACATCGTTCTTGGCGTATTCGATGAAGATATCGAAATACCGATTCTCGTCGAAGATGCCTGTGTCGATCAGCTCGTATTCGGCCTCCGTTCGCCGCCGGGCGCGGTTGGTGGCCACCAGGTCCGAATAAGGAAACGGCGACTGTGGATACTTGTACAGCGCCTTCATGTAGGAGTGCGTGGGCGTGGAGTCGAGATAGTAGTAGTATTCCTTGACGTCCTCGCCATGATTGCCTTCCGGGCCCGACACTCCAAAAAGTCGCTCTTTCAGGATGGGATCTACCCCGTTCCAAAAAGCGAACGCGAAACATAAACGCTGGTGATTGTCGCAGATGCCGGCGATGCCATCTTCGGTCCAGCGGTAGGCTCGCGAGCGGGCGTGATCGTGCGTGAAGTAATCCCAGGCCGTGCCGTCGGCGCTGTAGTCTTCGCGTGGATTGCCCCAGGATCTTTCCGAAAGATAGGGGCCCCAGCGTTGCCAGTGCCGCGACCTGCTTCGTGCTTGGAGCAGGCGATCTCGTTCAGCTTGCATTTCAAGTCTGGGCCGCGCGCGTCAGAAGCGGACTCCGGTCCCTTCAGGATAACGTGGAGGCTCAGTAACTTACTCGGCTGCTCGCTCGGAGATCATTAGGCTATGGGAAGCTTGCCTTACCGCTCAACCCTCCCATCAACCCTCCCAACACACGGTGGACTGGAGCGGCATAACTTCCAGGTACGCGGCCGTAACCACCTCAAAGTTGGTTGGCTTTTCCCGATCGCCGCGGGCGGTCGTCGAGGCCTCACCGAAAGTTTTCACCCCAAGCCGCTTCGGGCCGCGATGGGCCGCATCATAGCTGGCGCGCTTCTGGGGGTCGCTCAAGATCTGGTGCGCCTCCGAGAGCCGTAGAAACATTTCGCTATTCCCTGTTTCGGCGTTGTCTGGATGGTACCGAAAGGCGAGCAGCCGGAAGACCCGAGAAATGGTCTCCGCATCGGCATGGGGGCTCAGTTGCATTACTTCATAGCAGTCCAGCGCCTGGTTTGTGCGGTCCGTGGGTTCCTCATCCAATATAAAGGTGGAACAGTGGTCCAGAAATTCCAGGCCCGCGCGGAATGTGCCGTCGGTCTCCGCGTTGCACCATTTCACCCCGGCTCGCAGGTAGTTTAAGGCTCGGTTCTGGCCAAACTTGCCGCGTAAGACCACAATGGACCCTGGCTTGAGCGGGGTCATCAACGCCAGGCCGCATCCTCCGCCGATGAGATCGACGAGGTTGGCCATCACGTAGCGCGAATTGCCCAGGCCGTCTTTCATTTCGACGTGAATCACGGACGAATCGGCCGGTTTTCTGGGCCCTCTTCGCCGTTGCCGTTTAGCCGTCGGTTCCATTACCTTGTTTATCGCATTCGCCCCGCGAGATGGAAATGGGCGGTCGGTAACGATTTCAGGCTGCCGGAAGTACTGGCAAAGTACCAAAGGCTTTCCTGACCACGTACACTTGTTAAATCGCTTAACATGTCGCTTTCTCCGGGCGCCCAGCACCTATCGCCGAGGGAGTAGAGTAAAGCGCTGTGATCGGTAAAGAGGAGAACAACATGAAATACGTAATCAGCTGGTTCGAACGCCCGCAAGGTTCGCCTATAGAGTATGAGAATGCCCAGAAGCGAATCCTCGAGGTGTTTGGCCAGTGGAAGGCGCCGGCCAATTTCAAGATCGAGTTTTTCGTGGTGCGTGTGGGCGAGTGGGGTGGGCACATGTTGGTGGAATGCGACGATCCACTAACGATTCACAAGGTTTGCTCCATGCTGCCGGCATTTGTGTTCCAGGTGCACCCCGTGGTCCGCGTCGAGGACGCAGTGCGGGCCGAACTCGAAGTAATCGCCTGGCGCGACGGGCTTAAGGGCAAGTGACGTCCTTCCCTTGGTCCCTTCCAACTTCCGGATGCGATCGATGATGAAGCTAGTGCTGACCTTGTCGCTCTTCGCCGCGGCTGCGCCCGCCCAATGGCTGAACTACCCGGTGCCCGGAGTGCCTCGCACCCGCAACGGCAAACCCGACCTGACCGCTCGCGCCCCCCGCATTAACGGAAAACCCGATCTTTCCGGAGCCTGGCACGTTGAGCCTACCTCTCTGGAGGAAATGAAGCGCCTCTACGGCAACGACGTTGACGCCCTCAGCCCTCCTGGCATGGAAGCCGACACCATCTCCAAGTACGCCATTAACATTCTGGTCGACTTCACGCCCGCCGAATCCCCCCTCCGCCCGGAAGCGGCCGCTATCCTGAGCAGCCGTAAACCCGAATCCTTCCCGGGCAACAGTTGCTTACCCTTAGGAATTCCGTCAGCCACTTTGGTGTCAGAGCCTGTACACATTGTGCAAAGCCCTGGGTTAATCGCCATACTCTTTGAATCCGCCGACAGCCACCGCCGCATCTACACTGACGGCCGGCCACTTCCTCAGGACCCCGAACCGACTTGGCTCGGCTACTCGATCGGCAAGTGGGAGGGTGACACTCTGGTAGTCCAGACCGGCGGCTTCAATAACAAGTCATGGCTCGATGTCATGGGCCACCCGCACAGCGAAGCTCTGCACATCACGGAGCGCTACCACCGCCGCGACTTCGGCCACCTCGATGTCGAGATGACTTTTGACGATCCCACGATGTACACCCGGGCGTTCACCATTAGGTTCACCTACCGCCTCCTGGCCGACTCGGACATTCTCGAATTCTTCTGCAACGAAAACGAGAAGGATCAGCCGCATGACGCTAAAAATTAGATCGAGCGTCGCTGGAGGTCGGTCCACGTAAACCGGCCTATCTGGTACGCTTTGGTGGATGCGATTCTAACCAATCGGAGCGAACCTGATGCGACGTCTTCTGCTGGCGCTGGCCTTGACACCATTCGCCATTCATTCCCGGCTGCAATCTCAAGAGCAACAGACTAAAGCACCCGGCCATTACCTGTTTGCGTGGACTGGGGATGCCGCGCACCAGGGCAAGGACTTTCTCGCGGTGATCGATGCAGACCCAGCTTCGAAATCCTACGGAACGCTGGTGACCACCCTCGCAACCGACCAACAATCGGTTCGGATTCATCACACCGAGTACGTGATGCCGGTGAGCGGGATGCTTTTCGCCAATGATCACGACGCCGGCCGCACGTTCATCTTTGACGTGCGCGATCCGCTGCATCCGAAGACGGTAACCTCGTTTACGGACATGGGCGGCTATATGCACCCACATTCTTACGTGCGGCTTCCGAACGGGAACGTGCTCGTCACTTTCCAGCACGTTCACCATGGCGAGAACGAAGGACAGATGGGCGGTAGCGGCGGCTTGGTCGAGATCGACAATCAGGGCCGGCTGGTCCGCTCCGCGAGTTCCGCGGACCCGTCGTTCCCCGGCGCCCTATTGACTCCGTACAGCTTGGCTGTGCTCCCGGAACTAGACAGGGTCGTCTCCACCAACTCTTCCATGGATACTGAGAACGCTTTTAGCGGCGTAACGTATCAGGTCTGGCGCCTGTCGGACCTGAAGCTGCTGAAGACCGCCAATTTAGATGTGGAGAAGAATCTCTATGGCCATGTCAGTCCCGAAGAGCCTCGTATTGGGCCGGATGGAGCAGTTTACGTTCAAACACTCGGCTGCGGCATTGAGCGCATCAGCGACGTGGACAAGAACCAGCCGACATCCAAGCTCGTGTATACCTTTCCTGGTTCCTATTGCGGTGTGCCCACCATCGTGGGTCACTATCTGGTCCAGAGCGTACCGCTGATGCACGGCCTGATTGTGCTGGACCTTACGAACGGGAATAAGCCCGTTGAAGTTTCGCGGCTGAAGCTCAATGACGGCTACTTTTCGCACTGGACTGGATGGGATGCGAAGACCGGGCGCCTGGTGGTGACAGGAAATCAGGCACGCCTGTATCTGGTGAAACTGGACCAGTCATCGGGCGCTCTCACCATGGACACTGCTTTTCATGATCTGAACGGGAAGCCTGGCTTCGACTTTGCCAATCGCAAGTGGCCGCATGGTTGGCAAGGCACGGGAGAACCTCACGGAGTAGTCTTTTCGCGCTAGTCTTCGCCGACATCTAGCTTGGTTTGCCGCCGCCGCGTCGCTCGCACTTCCGCATAACCCAAAATTCACAGGCCGGCCTGTCCGGCGTTGTATACTGAAGTCCTCTCACGTATGTAAGTTACGCGTGCGCCATGCCCTTATCCAGCGGCTCCCAATTCGGGTCGTATGCGATTCTGGAACGCCTCGGCGCGGGAGGTATGGGCGAGGTCTATAGGGCTCGCGACGTTCGTCTGGACCGCGATGTTGCGCTGAAGATCCTTCCAGACAAGCTCGCCACTCCCGAATTCCGCCGCCGCTTTCTCCAGGAAGCGAAAACCGGGGCTTCCATGAACCACCCCAATATCGCTCATGTCTACGAAATTGGCGAGGAATCCGGCACCTGTTTCATCGCCATGGAATTCGTGGATGGCGAAACGTTGCGCAAAATGATGGGAGATTCGCCGCGCCCTATTCCCGAATTGCTGGGCTATCTTCAACAAGCCGCCGAAGCCATCGCCAAAGCTCACTCGCGCGGAGTGGTGCATCGCGATCTCAAGCCCGACAACATCATGGTTGGGCGCGATGGCTACGTCAAGCTGCTCGATTTCGGGCTGGCCAAGCTGATTGAAAAATGCCGGGAGCCTTCCGGCGCTCCCGAGCCGGCGCCCGCTCTAACCCAGACCATTCATCCTCTCTCCACGCTCGGCGTTCCGCTGGGAACCATCGGCTACATGTCGCCCGAGCAGGCCGAAGGCAAGCCGGGTGTGGATGAACGCTCCGACGTGTTTTCATTCGGCTGCATCTTGCAGGAAATCGCCACGGGCCAGCAGCCGTTCGCGGGCGACTCGGTGATCCGGACGTTTCATAACCTGCTGTATGAGCCTGCGCCGCGTATCCCGGAATCGCGCGCCGGGGTGCCTGCGTCCCTGCAAGGACTCGTCGATCGATGCCTGGTGAAGGACCCCTCCGAGCGTTCCATCACCATGTCGGAAATCGCGCGCGAGCTGAAAGAGCCGTCCCAGTTCGCTCCCATTGCACGGCCCTCCCGCCCCATATCGCGAAAACGATGGACCATCACCGCGGCCATCGCCGCAGTCGTAATTCTCCTCGCCGCGGGCGGCGCTCTCCTGGCCCGCTTTCGACTTATGCGCGTCGCTACTTCTCCCTCCGTCGCCGTAATTCCTTTCGTGAACGCGGCCGGTTCGGCGGATTCCGATTATCTTTCCGACGGCATTAGCGAGAGCCTTATCAACGCGCTCGCCGCCGTGCCGGGACTGAAGGTGGTGGCGCGCACTTCCAGCTTCAAATTCAAGGGCCCGGATCTCGACGTGCGCAAAGCGGCCAGATCGCTCGGCGTGCAGACCTTGGTCACCGGACGCGTCACCTCGGTCGGCGCGCGGCTGCGGGTGAACGTCGAGTTGGTGGATGGCTCCGACGGAACCGAAATCTGGGGCAATCAATATAGCTCTGAAGTCGCCGGCCTGCCGAATCTTCAAGCGGAAATTTCGTCGGCCATTGCGGAACGCGTCCGGCGCGACCTCACGTCGTCCGAACGTGAGAAGCTGGCGAAGCTCCGCGCGGGCAACGGCGAAGCGTATGATTTGCTTTACCGCGGAAAATATCAACTCGGACTCTACACGCCCGACGGAACCCGCAAGGCCGCCGCTTTTTTCGAGGAGGCGGTTGCCGTCGACCCTCAATTCGCGCTAGCCGAAGCCGAACTCGCGTTTGCCTACCGGCTGCAGAGCGGGGGCGTGCTGGTGGATCCCAAAGAGATGCAGCCCCGGGCCGAGGCCGCCGCACGCAAGGCGATCGCGCTGGACGATACGGTGGCGGAGGGCCATGTCGCGTTGGGCGATATTCTCCGCGACAAATGGGATTGGAAAGGCTCGGAGCGCGAATATCGGCGCGCGCTGGAATTGAATCCCACCCTCGCGGAGGCGCACGACGGCTACGCCATTCTGTTGAGCGTTCTGTCCAGGCACAACGAGGCCATTGCCGAGATCAACCGCATGAAAGAACTGGACCCGTTGTCGATTCTCGCCGCCATCGACCTGGGAGCGATGTACTACAACGCCCGCCGGTACCAGCAGGCGCTCGACGCTCTCCAGCAGGCCGCGAACATCGATCCGGCCACTCCCATGACTGCTACCTGGATGGCCATCGTGTATGGCGCCACCGGGCGTTTCTCCCAGGCCATCCCCGAGTATGAGAGCGCCTTTGCCCGCGGCGACACGACGTCCGCTACCAAATGTTATTACGCCTACTCGCTGGCCCGCGCCGGGCGCACGGACGAGGCACTCAAGGTTCTGGATGACCTGCGCGCCTCTCAGACTTTTGTTCCACCCACCGGATTGGCCATTGCGTACGCCGGTCTCGACCGGACTGGAACCGCCATCCAGAAGCTCGAGGAGGCTTTCCGCGCGCGCGATCCGATGCTCCAATATCTGAATGTCGAGCCGCATTTCAACGGCATTCGAGGCGATCCTCGCTTTCAAGACCTGGTCCGAAAATTAGGATTGCCGCAGTAAGAAAGATGTAAAGCAGGAAGGAAGGAACAACTCCATGAGTCAACCCACTCTGGCCGGCGCCATGCAGCCGGCTTGGTCCCAATCACTTTCCACACAATATTTCGTCAACTCGGTGGCTATCTCCGATGACGGAACCCGCGTGGTCGCGGGAACGTTCTATCACGATTATTCGCAGGGTCCCTCCGCTAGCCCGGCGCCCGACCTGCGCGCCAAGGAGCCGCCGCGGAAGCCGTCCGGCATCAGCCCTAACGGCAATTTTGGCATCTATTGTTACGACGGTTCCGGGAATTTGCTTTGGAGCGACGTCGAAGCGATGTTCGAAGGTGCCTATTGGGTGGCGCTCTCCGGAAACGGTCTTGTGGCCGCCGCCGCGGGCTGGTTCTCGGACGGGCCCCCGGCCCAGGGTCTTCTAAAAATTTACGACGCCACCAATGGCACGGTACTGCTGAACTACACTGGCATAACGACGCGCGTCAGCGCAGTGGCGCTATCCAGCAACGGCTCAGTCGCGGTGGCGATGGCGGGAAACACCGTTTACGTGTTTTCGCAACAAAACGGCGTTTATAGCACTACGCCCACTACGATCCCGTTGCAATCCAGCACCGCGGAAGCCATCGCGATTCATCCCGATGGCCAATGGCTGACCGCTTGCGACAGTGGCGGCTATGTTTATCTGGTCACGAATCTGGGCGGACCCATAGCCGTCTACAATTGCCAGATTCCGAGCCAGACCACCATCCACTCGGTCGCTATCGCCGGCGAGGCCAATTATTTCGTCGCGGGCGCCGACGACGGAAACGTGTATGTGTTCGAAACCACTTCTATGATCCAGAACCCGGGGCCCGTCACCCTGTACACTGTCAGCGCCAACGCGATCATCCGCTGGGTGGCTTGTTCCGCCGATGCCAGCTTGATCACGGTCGTTTTCAACCTTACGCCCGCCGGTGCCGTGGCGGCTTTAGGTTTTAACGGAGAGAACCTGAAAAGCCTCTGGCAGCAAAGCTTGAAACAGATGCCCAACTCCACTTCAATCGACGCGTTGGGACAATACGTAACCGCGGCCGACGGCTACAACGGGCCCGGGGATTTCTATGTGTTCGCTGCCGCTACGGGAACGCTGTTGGGATCTTTCGGAACTCCCGCCATGTGTTGGCCGATGTTCCTGTCCACCGACGGCTCGTCCATCGCGGCCGGATGCGATAACGGCTCGCTGTATTACTTCACCACTAGTAGCCTGGGCGCGTAGTTTAACCATAGGCCACTACCAGGCTGCGGCGATGACGGACCCTCGGAGCCCACGATGAAACTGAATCCCCATCTTGCTTTTGGTGGCCAGTGCCAGGAAGCTTTTGAGTTTTACGAACAGTGCCTGGGCGGCAAAATCCAAACCATGCTCACGTACCTCGATTCGCCCATGGCGGAACAAGTGCCACTCGAGTGGCGCGGGAAGATCCTGCATGCCACACTCACGGTCGGCGACAACGTCTTGTACGGCGCCGATGTTCTTCCGGACCAGTATCAACCCCCCAAAGGTTTCCACCTGACGGTTGGCATTCAGGACCCGGAAGAAGCGGAACGTATCTTTCGCGAGCTGTCGGAAAACGGAACCGTGCAAATGCCGCTCCAGAAAACCTTCTGGGCCGTCCGTTTCGGCGTGCTGCTCGATCGCTTCGGCGTCTCCTGGGAGATCAATTGCGAGCAAGCGCGGTAACGTTACAAAATCCGTTCGCAGCACTGCAACGACACTGTCATATATTTGCAACCGAAGAATGCTACGGTGCCCGCATGCGGCTATTCCATCTGTCAACAGCACTTTTGCTTCTCGGTGTCGCGACAATTCCTTCGTGGTCGCAGAGTGCGGTATCGAGTGCGACTCTTTCGGGCCAGGTCCACGATTCCTCGGGCGCTGTAGTCCCGAATGTGCAAATTACTGCAGTTAACATCGCCACTCAGGTGACGTATTCGGCCACGACAAATGACGACGGCCTCTATCGTTTTCCTCCCTTGCCGGTCGGTGTGTACAAGGTCACCTTTTCGCACGACGGTTTTGATACCGCCGAAGTTCGGGATGTTGAACTCTCGGTCGGCGGCACCACGACGGTGAGTCCGGATCTTCAGGTTGGCTCCGTGAACCAACAGGTGACGGTGGAAGCCACTGCGCCGATGCTCCATCCAACCGACAGCAGCCTGTCCACCGTCGTCGATCAACAATTGATCTCCGATCTTCCGCTCAATGGCCGTCGCTACACGGATTTCGTTCTGCTTACGCCGAACGTGACAGCAGACGGCGAGTTTGGATTGGTGAGTATGGCCGGACAGCAAGGCGGCGCTGATTCCGGCTATGCGAATGGCAACGGGTCCAACTCTTTCACCGTCGATGGAGCCAATGCGACTAGCTCATACTTCGGCGAAGCGCGCGGCCGTACGCGCGTGCCCTACGTTTTTGGAGAACAATCGATCATGGAATTCCAGGTCACCGACAACCCCTACTCGGCGGCTTATGGTGGTGGCGGTTCGGGATTCGTGAACACAGTTACCAAATCCGGGACCAACGATTTCCACGGCGACGCGTTCTACTACAATCGCAATTCGGGAACCGGGGCCAACGATGCCGTAGACAAAGCCGCCGGCCAGCCCAAACCTCTCGATGTTTTGCAGCAGTTCGGCGCCGATCTGGGCGGCCCGCTCGTCAAGCAGAAGCTGTTTTTCTATTTCGATTACGAGCAGCAGCGCGAGAAAGATCCAATCTCCGTCATCAACCAGGGACAATCTGGTCTCGACGTAACCAGTTTCGGATTGCCTGCCGGGACCGCTCTGCCCGCTCCCAACGGACCATTCCCCCTGCCTTCGTCGGTGACCGCTCCCGATCCGTCGAATCCCGCTTATCTACAGCAGGTATCCAACGCCTTCAACGCCATCGAGAGCAACATCGGATTTCGTAAGCGCCGCCGCGACGACCTTTCCTTCTTTCCGAAAGTCGATTGGCATTTGGGCAATTCCGACCAGCTTTCGTTCGCCTACAACTACAACACCTTCAATTCGCCGGGTGGTGAGATCACCTATAATCCGGTTTCGTTCGATGGGATTGAGGCCCTTTCGAATAATGCCGTTCGCGATCATCACGCCACCGTGCATTGGATCCACATCCTGAGCCCGTCGCTGGTAAACGATGTTCATGCCAGTTACCTGCGCGACGAGCAGATCGAAACGCCCACCGGGCTGGTAGACCCCAACTTCCCGACAGTGGAGCTTTTCTCGCCGCAGTTTTTCGAGCTCGGCAACCCCGGATACGCGCTCGGCGATACGCGCGAATATCAATGGGAGCTGAACGACCGCCTCACTTGGGTGGTGGGACGTCACACCATCGACATGGGCGTGGATTTCAATTACGACCAGGTGAAAGACTTCGAGTATGGGAACTTCCGCGGCACCTATGCTTACTCCAACCCGACTGACTTTGCTCTCGGCCATTACGCGTTTTTTGAGCAAAGCGGCGGCAATCCGACTTTCCGCTTCAACGTTCCATACCTCGGTTTCTACGCCGACGACAAAATTCAGGCCACTAAGAAACTGACGCTTGCCTTCGGATTGCGCGAAGATTTCCAAATCTATCCACAACCAGCTCTGAATCCCGTGGTCCCGCTGACCGGACAATTTCCAAACCAATATCAGCGTTTGGCTCCCCGCTTTGGATTTGCCTATCAGGCAACCAGCAAGACCGTGATCCGCGGCGGATTCGGGATGTTCTATGAGATCTTCAACGGCATCAATTACGAAAACTCGGTTATTTCTAATGGCCTGGCATCGCAACAATCCAGCGCCTTCGTCGGGTTCAATTCGTCGCTCGCTCCCAATCAGCAGTCTCCGGTGTTTCCCAACCGCGTCGGCGATGCCAGCCTGTTCAATTCCTCTTCCAACGTTTCGATCGTCTCCCCCGGTTTCCACATCCCCTACATCTTGGAGAGTAGTTTTCAGATTGAGCAGGAGATCCTGCCCTCCGTGACGCTCAGCGTTGGAACCATGTGGACGCATGGAGTTCACCTGATTTCATCCAGCGCGTATGATCTTAATTTGCAGCGCCCGGCCGGAACCACGCAATACATCGTCTGTCCAGCCGGAACCATCTCGACGCCCTGCGCCGGGCCTTCCGTCACAGCAATGAATCTCGACGCCGGACTCCTCACTGAAGGCGCCGTCAATCCCAACATCGGGCAGATCAATGCGCTCATTAGTCCCGGCCTGAATAATTACAACTCGCTGTTTGTTCAAATCCGCCACCGGCTCAGCCACGGCTTTCAGATGTTGACGTCCTACACGTTCTCCAAGAACATCGATAGCAACGGCGTCGACTTCAACAATCAGTTCGATTTTTCCAATACCCATTCGCCCTCGCTGCTCGATCAGCGCCATCGGCTATCGATTGCGGCAGTGTGGCAGCCGCAAACCTCGGGGCTAAGTTCGGCCGCCGCCAAAGCACTGCTTTCTAACTGGACATTGAGCGCCGTCCTAGCCTTCAACTCCGGCCGCCCGTACTCGCCTCTATTAAACAGCTCCTGCACCGGTCCGAACCTGAGCAGCTGTAACGGCTCAAACGACAATCTGAACGATTCGGCCTTCAATCAATCCACTGGCAATTCCGGGTACGGTATCAACAGCGTTGGCCCCAGCCCGGTTTATGGTTTGAACTCGTTTTACGGTCCTTGGATCGACGAGGTGGATTTGGGCCTTGAACGCAAATTTCACATCACCGAGCATCAACTGATCTCGCTGAAGGCGCAAGTGTTCAACCTGGCCAATCACGTCAACTTCTACGTACAGAATGGCGCGGGCATCAACCAAACTCAATACAATCCGGTGGGGCCCACCTGCGGCGATGGAGCCACGCTGAACCAGACCTGCTATTTGATCCCCAATGTGGGACCAGGAGCTTTTCAGACGCTCGAGTCGATCGGCCAGTTGAACGGTCCGCGCGTGTTTCAGTTCTCGTTTGGGTATAGCTTCTGAACAATCGGGGACCGAGTTCGATACTTTTTGCGACCTTCGCCGTCCTGAGTCTCGTATGGCTTAAGAGGCTCGAATGCAGAATCTGCTTGGCACGCTTCGCTATACCTTGCGCCAATTCCGGCGGTCGCCGGTATTTACTTCCGCCGCCATCCTGACGCTGGCCTTGGGAATCGGTGGGACCACCGCCATCTTCACCCTGATCCACGCGGTAATGCTGCGCTCTCTGCCCGTTACGGATCCAGCCCGGCTCTATCGCATCGGTGATGGGAATGACTGCTGTAACACGGGCGGCCCACAAGATCGCTGGGGAATGTATTCTTTCCCTTTGTACGAGCGCCTGAAAGCAGCCACGCCGGAATTTGAAGAGGTAGCCGCTTTTCAAGCGGGCCCGTACCGCTTAAGCGTGCGCCGGCAAGGCGCTCCCGACGCCGCGAAACCTCTGCGTTCCGAGTACGTCACAGGCAACTATTTTTCCACCCTCGGCATAAAGGCGTTTGGCGGCCGTCTCTTCACGCCCCAGGACGACCAGCCTTCCTCGCCGCCCGCGGCCGTGCTCAGCCATCAATCCTGGGAGACGGATTATGGAGCCGATCCTTCCGTGGTTGGTTCCACTTTTGTAATCGAGGGACATCCCTTCACCATCATCGGCGTCACGCCGCCTGGATTCTTCGGTGAAACACTGCGTGGCGATCCACCCGATATCTGGGTACCGGTGCATCAGGAGCCCCTCATCTCCGGTAACGGCGGGAGGCTTTCTCAGTCCGTGGGCGCCTGGCTGCGTGTCATCGGCCGCTTGCGGCCGGGTGCTTCGATCGACGGTATCGCGCCGCGACTCACCGGCATCCTGCAACAGTGGATGGCGCATAATCCCGACTATCCACCCAACTGGATGGCGGACATCGTCCGTCTGCTTCCCAAACAGGTGATCAACGTGGTTCCCGCGGGCGCCGGCGTCGCCGAGATGAAGGAGGAATATGGCCGCAGTCTCCAGATCCTGCTCGCCGTTTGCGGGATGGTGCTCTTGATTGCTTGCGCCAATGTCGCCAACCTGCTGCTGGCTCGTGCCGTGGCTCGTCGAACGCAAACAGCGCTACGGATCGCAGTCGGTGCCAGCCGCCGCCAGATTGTTACTCAAGCGCTCATCGAAAGCATCGTGCTGGCCGTCGCTGGTGGACTTGCCGGGCTCGTGATCGCAGTGGCCGCCGCAAGACTGCTGCTGATCCTGGCATTTCGAAGCGCGCATTTTCTTCCCATCAGCGCTTTGCCATCGCCCCTCGTTCTCGCGTTTGCTTTCGGAGTCGCTCTTTTGACAGGCATCATCTTCGGTGCCGCTCCGGCCTGGTTCGCAACCCGCACCGATCCGGTGGAGGCCTTGCGCGGTTCTGGCCGCAGCACAGCCGACCACTCCGGGCTCGCCCGCAAGGTGCTGCTCATCGTGCAAGCTGCTTTATCTGTCGTGCTGGTTGCCGGAGCCACCATGCTGGGCGCGAAGTCTCAACAAGCTGGAACACCAAAACTTCGGTTATCGGACGGACGGCCGGGTAATGGTTTGGTTAGACCACCCGCCGGCTACCTACACTCCGCCAAAGCTAGAAGCGCTCTATCGTCAGATGGAAGATGCCGTGAACGGCTTGCCCGGTGTTCGCGGATCCGGCCTCGCCTTGTACAACCCGCTGACGGACAATTGGGCCGAACTGATCATGGTATCCGGCCATCCTCAGCCCAAGATGAGCGAAGAGCATGTTGCGTCCTGGGACCGCGTCAGCGCGAATTATCTTCAAAACCTCGGCATAACCGCGATTCGTGGGCGGAACTTTACCAGCGCGGACAACGAAACCACGGCGCCGGTCGCGATCGTCAATGAAGCGTTCGTCAAGCGATTCTTCAAAAGCGATGAAGATCCGCTCGGGCAGCACTTCGGAATGGATCTGCCGGAGAACGCCGGCGCCTTCCGCATCGTCGGCATCGTGCCTGACGCGAAGTTTGCAGGCTGGGGTCTAAGCCGGCCTGCGCGGCCGATGTTTTACGTGCCGCTGGCGCAAACTGTCGACTACAAAAGCCCATTCATGAACAGTCTCGAGTTGGCGTCTCATTTCATCAGCGGAATGATGCTCGTGACCAACCTCCCGCCCAGCGTACTGGAGCCCACGTTGAGGCGCGTCTTAGCGGGCGTGGATCCCAATTTGACGATCATCAATATGCGGACCATGAACGATCAAGTCGCTCTGACGTTCGAGCAGGAGCGCTCTGTCGCCAGCCTCGCCGAGTTGTTTGGAGCCGTCGCTCTGCTCCTGGCCGCAGTTGGACTTTACGGCGTGACGGCCTACACAGTGGCGCAGAGAACCAATGAAATCGGCATTCGCATGGCGCTGGGAGCGGACCGCCCAAGCGTGGTTCGATACGTTCTGCGTGGAGCTTTCGTTCGCGTCGCCGTCGGGCTTCTGCTTGGCCTGCCCTTGGCGATCGGCGCCGGCCGCCTGATCTCGAGCCAGTTGTACGATGTCTCTTTCTGGGATCCGCTTGCGTTGGCGTTAGCTGCCACCGCGCTGGCCATTTGTTCCCTGATCGCGGCCCTAATTCCGGCCAGCGTCGCGGCTTCTATTTCACCGATGACGGCGCTTCGCAGCGAATAGCTTCTTCCACCAAAGCTACACTAGATGTATGGCTCGAAAGGCAAGCGTGGTTATCGAGAAGGACGAGCATGGCTTTTACGCCTGGTGCCCGGAACTGAAAGGTTGCCAGTCGCAGGGCGACACTCTTGAGGAAGCAATCGCAAATATCAAGGAAGCGATAGAGCTCTACCTGGTCTAAACTGCCGCGCTCGGACCAGAAGGTTAGCGAGCGATTATGCCGTCTGCGGCACCGGCTCCATCGGCTTCTTGAATTTGCATTCCCCGTTCGGGCACTGTGCTACCGGTCCGGCCTTCAGCCACTTCTCGATCAAGTAGCTCGACCCGCAATCGGGGCACTTCTCCTGAATCGGCTTGCCCCACGCGACGAAGGAGCATTCCGGGTAGCGATTGCAACCGTAGAACGTCTTCCCGCGCTTCGACCGCCGCTCCACCACTTCGCCTTCCGAGCAGTTGGGGCAGGGAACACCGATAGTCTTCTGCTTCACGTATTTGCATTTCGGATACGTGCTGCAGGCCGTGAATTCGCCGAATCGCCCGTTTTTCAAGACTAAATTATTCCCGCATTGCGGGCATTTTTCTTCCAGCGGCACATCCGATTTCTTCTGCGTCCCGCCGATTTGCTTGGTCGTCTTGCAATCCGGATATCCCGAGCAAGCGTAAAACTGTCCGAAGCGGCCCTTCTTCAACACCATCTCGCGGCCGCAATTCTCACAATACTCCTGGGCATCCTGTTCGCTCAACCCCTCGGACGACGCCGGATCTGGCGCCAGCTCGCGCGTATTGGAGCACTCCGGATACCCGGTGCAAGCGATAAACTTTCCGAACTTGCCCCACTTGATCACCAGGGGCTTGCCGCATTTCTCGCAAGCTTCGCCGGTGGGCTCCTCCATGCGCTTGATGTCGGTCATGTGGCGTTCGGCGTGCGCCAGGTCCTTCTGGAACCGCTCGTAGAACTCCGACATGGCCTCGCGCCAGTCCATCTTGCCGTCTTCGATCTCGTCCAGCTCTTCTTCCATGCGAGCCGTGTAAGTGATATCGAAGAGATTCTGGAAATTTTCGAGCAACAGATCCGTCACCACCATGCCGAGCTCGGTGGGTACGAACTTGCCGCCCTCTTTCTTGACGTATTCGCGTTCCTGAATGGTCGACAAGATCGACGCATAGGTCGACGGCCGTCCCACACCATCCGATTCCAGTTCCTTCACCAGCGTCGCTTCGTTGAAGCGCGGCGGCGGCTCGGTGAAATGCTGCTCCGGCTCGATCGACTTGAAGCGCAACTCTTCGCCCTCGGTCACCAGCGGCAGCTTGTTCTTCTCTTCCTCGTCGTCGGAGTCTTTCTCGTCCTTGCTCTCTTTGTAGACATCCAGGAATCCGTTGAACTTTGGCACGCTGCCCGTGGCCCTGAACATGTACGTCGCGCCGTCCTTGCCTTTGGCCGCGACATCGATGGTGGTCTGATCGAAAATCGCCGGCGTCATCTGCGACGCCACGAATCGCATCCAGATCAGCCGGTACAGCTTCAGCTCGTCCTCTTGCAGATAGGGCGCCATTTCGTCGGGAGTGCGCCGCGCCGACGATGGCCGGATGGCTTCGTGCGCATCCTGCGCGTCCTTCTTGCTCTTATAAACGTTCGGCGATGCCGGAACGAACGGAGCGCCGTAGCGGTCCTTGATCAAGCCGCGAACTTCATCCAGCGCATCCTGCGAGACGCGAGTGGAATCGGTACGCATATAAGTGATAAGACCGACCGAACCCTCCGACCCCAGCTCCACGCCTTCATAGAGCCGCTGCGCCAGCATCATGGTGCGCTTCACGCTGAATCGCAGCTTGCGCGACGACTCCTGCTGCAGCGTCGACGTAATAAACGGCGGGACCGGGTTGCGCTTCTTCTCCTTGGTGGTGACCGAATGGACCAGATACTTCGCCGCGTCCAACTGATCGAGCAGTCCCTTGGTTGTCGCTTCGTCCGGCAGTTCGATCGCGGCGTCGTCTTTCTTGGTAAAGCGCGCGGTCAGCACCGGCGGCTTCTTGGCGTTGAGCTGGACGTCGATGGTCCAGTATTCGCGTTTGACGAACGCGCGGATTTCGCGCTCGCGGTCCACAATCAGCCGCAGCGCCACCGTTTGCACGCGCCCGGCGGAAAGCCCTCGCCGCACCTTGTCCCACAGCAGCGGCGAAATCTTGTAGCCCACCAGCCGGTCCAGAACGCGGCGCGCCTGTTGGGCGTCCACCAGGTGCAGGTTCACCGATCCCGGCTTCTCGAACGCCTTCTTAACGGCGTTGGCCGTGATTTCGTTGAACATCACCCGAAAGAACTTCGGGCCTTTTTTCGAGCCGTTCAGTTCCTCTTGCAGGTGGAAACAGATCGCCTCGCCTTCGCGATCCGGGTCAGCAGCGAGATAAACGGAATCGACGTCCTTGGCGGCCGCCTTCAGTTCCGCGATAAGCTTCTTTTTGCCTTCGATCACCTCATAATGCGGTTCGAAGTTCTTCTCCACGTCTACGGAGAGGTTTTTCTTGGGCAAGTCCTTGACGTGACCAAGCGAAGCCTTCACGACAAATTGCTTACCGAGATATTTGCCGATCGTCTTCGCCTTCGTGGGCGATTCGACGATGACGAGAGATTTTGCCATGGTCTTCCTGAATCGTAAGAATGCTTACAGTTTACAGTCGGTTGATTTCTACCACACTTTAACAAAGTTCCTGCCGGGGAGTTGGCGGGCTAAGCCCAGAAGTTCGAGTTCAAACAGTGCGGCAGTTATCTCCGATGAAGTCAGGGTATCAGAAGATTCAAGTAATTGGTCAATGTGAATGGGGACATCAGCTTTTAACTTATTAAGAAGCACGCGGCTGGCCAGGCCCAATTCAGGTGGTAGAGCATTCGGTTCGTCCTTTGTTTCCAATGACATAACGCCCAGCCGGGCCTGCGCCTTCCCGATCAGGGCTCGCCGGGTGTCGGTCGGCAACTCCACCAGCACATCGTTCCACTCCTGCACCAGCTTGGCCCCCTGCTTAATTAAGAGGTTCGGCCCCCAGCTCATTTTGTTGGTAATATTCCCCGGCACGGCAAAAACCTCGCGCTGCTGATCGAGCGCCATTTTAGCCGTAATCGCCGACCCCGAGTATTGCGCGCCTTCCACTACCAGAATCCCCACGCTCACACCGCTTATGATGCGATTGCGGATCGGAAAGTTTTGCGGATAGGCGGGCGATCCCATGGGAAACTCCGAAAGCAGGAGCCCTTTTTCCGCGATCTCGGACGCCAGTTTCCGATTCTCCGCCGGGTAAACCAGATCCACGCCGCAGCCAAACACCGCCACCGTGTCGCCGCCCACATCGAGCGCCGCCCGATGCGCCGAGGTATCGATGCCGCGCGCCATGCCGCTTGCAATCGCCAGTCCAGCTTGCGCCAGATCGGCGGAGAGGCGTTCGGCCGCCGCCGTTCCATACGCGGTAGGACGCCTGGTACCCACCACGCCGAGCAAGATCGACTGCAGCAAGTCAATCCTTCCGCGCGCGAATAAAACGATGGGCGGGTCGAAAATCTCGCGCAGCCGCGCCGGATAGGCGGCGTCGGAAATCGGCACCAGCGCCGTGCCCGTTTCGAGCATCTTCTGTTGCTGCTCGATGGCGTCATCAAACGTACACCCGCTGGCGATGGTTTGCGCCACGCTGCCCGACAGCCCCCGCGATTCCAGCTCCGACCGCGATGCCCTAAAGACAGCCTGCGGCGACCGGAAGTGCGAGATCAGTTGCCCGGCCTTGCGCGTCCCGAGGCCAGGAACCAGGTGCAGCGCCAGCCAGTGCAGTTCATCCTCTTTAGTGATGGCCGATTTTGTAGTGTCGGGTGCGAGCACGGTTCTTCCTTGTGGTGCGGGAAGGCCGAGCAATTTCTCTTTGCTTCAGCCTGGATGTCGATCGCTTCGGTGAATGGCGAACGGCAGTTCGTTCGCCGCTAAGTCTCCGGAGGACGACACTTGGACGATCTGATGAGATTCATCTTGTGGATTACAACGTTCACGTAGTGGGCATGGGGCATGTCGAAGAGTACCCGACGAAAGCCGAGGGAACACACGAGGCGCTCCTTGCAGCATTGAAGCTGTTTCAGCAGGAGCACGGTAAGCGCTGCGCGGAAGAATACGATCTCTGCGATAGCAACGGACGCCTAATCGCGAAAGGGCCGGTCTCATATTAGCGGACCCCACAGTTCTTTGAACTCCGGCTTACGCCAAACGGATTGAGGATACCGAGGACGTGGCATCCTTCTCCGCCATGAGCTGGCCCGTAATAGTCCCTCTATTGATCTTCGTCGTACTCTACCTTCTCGTTTTCAAGACCACACAACCAGGCGCCTATGCACTTGATCCGCAGGATGCCGGATCTGGGGCGAATAAGGGGCGTGGCACCTTTGAACCGCACAACAAGAACTATTTGGAGTTTGGCAAAGCTAATAATTGGCCTTGGCTCAGCCTCCATCGGCGCTATCGCGGTTCTTTTCTTTCGGAACGATAGTTCTGCGCAGGTACCCCAGCGGCACATTGCCTGGCCGCTAACATTCTTCGTCGCAAGCGTCGTATACGGCGTTGCTTTTATTGGGATGCTGGTGTGGCGCTATGAACGATATTGCCACCGCACTGGAAGTTATACGCGGGCCTGGTATGCACTGATCCTGTCGCTCGGCTTTTCCATGCTGATATGTCTCGCCAGTGGATACGCTATCTTTGTTTGGACTCTCCTTCACGTCTAGCGGACGTCCACGGGATTTGCTGCCGAAGCGGGCCTTCAATGCTCTCCCCGCATGACACACATAGGGACGCACCACGCTCAAACCGTCCAGGTGGTGCCGCGCGAGCGGGGATGGAGCGCTAGCTTGCTACCGGCTGCTCCAGATCCCTGCTCAAATACTCCAGGATCTCCTGCTCGCGTTGCTGGACTTCGAGGAGAATCGGTTCCGCCATCCTCGCGTAATCCTGCCGCGAATGAACTTTGCGTGCCTCCAGGAGAATTCTTCGCCAATTAGCGACGCATTCCTGCGCGAGCAGCATTTGCTCATCAGTTTGAATCACTTTAACTCCAGTTCCAACATACCCCTGGCCATAGGTCAGCCTTATGTGCTTGCCTATCCCACCCGCCGTATCACCGTGAATCTGCCTGAACGGCGCGGGGATCGACGGCTCGCTGCACTTCCCGGTATTTCTTAGTTCCCCCGTCTCTTCTGGATCAAAAACTGAAGTAAGAAATCCTCGGCAATCACATCCCGGCGAATGGCACTCCAAAGATCGAACGCTTCTTGGGCCATGTCGATCTGCTTTATAACTTCCGTCCGACTCCAGCTTGCGGCGTTGTTGTAGTCCGCTGTTTCGCGCTGCTGTTGAAGCTGCACGAAGATATTTGCGATTCGTTTCAGATGTCGGACACTGGCGCTGTTCGGATCCGGGAAGCTCTTATCGTTGGTTCTCTTGCAGGCCTCCTTCATGGCTGAGTGCGACAACGCCCTGGCCAATTCGCTCCGCTGTCTGGATTGTCTCCAATTAGCAACAGCGGCCGTTGTTAACAGATGAAATAACGCGTAATAGGCTGTCGAGACTGCTCTCCGCAGGCTGACCTGCCTAGGCCGCTTGGGTTCGCGATTCGCAAGGTGCCGAGCTTGCTCGAGCAAATCCTGCGCCAGCGGCATAGGCTAGCGTTCCCATGCTGGCTCGCGCAACTCTGCCTGCTCGGATTCGCTCCTGTAATTGAAGTAGGTCTGCAACCCAAGTTCGTGAGCTTTAATTTCGATAAGAATCCTCATTTCAATTCTGTGTGTTGTCTGCCGCAGTTTGTCGGGCGCGCTGGCCGCGTCTCTAAGGACAATTCGGAAGAACAACGCGTCATCGCCTGTCCAATCGGGTGCGTAGCTGTATACGATTCGAACCACGTCTCGCGCCAGGGCGCGCTCCGCCCGTTGGACTCCGGCCTTGATCTTGCCTTGATCGACTAATCCGCTGTGAACCATCGGTACAGAATGATTATCTCGTATCTGACAATGTTCGGTAAAGTCCGATCCCATCATCGCGACCACACCTCCATCCCCCCAACCAAATCAACCCCTTCCACCTCCGATCCCCCAATTCCCTTGACTCGCGCCTTTATACTTGAAGCGCATGATTTCCGCCGCTCCCCGCCCCTTCGCCGCAACTTCGCCTCAAACGCAAAAAAAATTACGCCACCGCGCACATCCTATCTACCACCCCCATCCGACCACGAATCGCCGAACTTTCCGGTACCATGAAGTTTTCCCCTCAACATGTTCCGTTTCGAAACAGCTGGTGAATCGCATGGAGAATGCCTGGTGGCCACTCTCACCGGACTCCCCGCCGGTATCCCGATCTCTCTGGACGACGTGAATCACGAACTCTGGCGCCGCCAGCAAGGCTATGGCCGCGGCGGTCGCATGAAGATCGAAACAGATCGCGCTGAAATTGTCGCCGGCGTCCGCCACTCCAAGACCATCGGCGCGCCCATCGCCATCCTCATCCAAAACAAAGATTGGAAGAATTGGACCGAGGCCCTCCCCGTGGAGGGCGCCGACGACGACCCGCAAAAACACAAGCCCGTCACCCGGCCGCGTCCGGGTCACGCCGACCTCGCCGGGAGCCTCAAGTACAATTTCCCCGACGCCCGCTACGTTCTGGAGCGTGCCAGCGCGCGCGAAACCACGGCCCGCGTTGCGGTAGGTGCGCTGTCCAAAGCATTTCTCGGACAATTTGGCATTACCGTCCTGAGCCACGTCATCGGCGTCGGCGAAGCGTGCTTGGGACGATCCGCCGAATGGGACGAGTTGGTCGCGCTCAGTAAAAAGGAAGAGGTCCTGCTCGGCTGCGTCGACCCTGCCGCCGAAGCCCGCATGAAGGAGGTCGTCGACCACGCCTATCGCACCGGCGACACGGTGGGCGGCGTCTTTGAAGTGGTGGCGCATGGAGTGCCGCCCGGCCTTGGTTCGCACGTCACCTGGGATTCGCGGCTCGATGGGCGCCTCGCGCAGGCCATCGTATCCATGCAGGCCGTCAAGGGCGTTGAGATCGGGTTCGCCGCCGAAGGGGCGCATTCCTTTGGATCGCGCGTGCAGGACACCATTCACTACAATCGCGAGCAGCGCGAGTTCACTCGCGGAGCCAATCGCGCCGGCGGCCTGGAAGGCGGCATGACCAATGGGCAGGACGTGCTGGTGCGCGGTATGCTCAAGCCGATTTCGACTCTGCGGCGTCCGCTCGAATCCGTGGATCTCACAACGCGCGAGCCCGCCCTCGCCGCCTACGAACGCAGCGACGTGTGTGTCGTCCCGGCAGCCGGCGTCATCGGCGAGGCCATGGTTTCCATCGTTCTGGCGCAGGCATTTTTGGAAAAGTTCGGCGGCGACTCCCTCCCTGAGACCCGTCGCAATTTCGAAGGCTACAAGGAGCAGGTTAGAAACTTCTGATGACGTATTCGATCGTGCTGTATGGCGAACCGGTGCTCGAAAAGCAGGCCGAAGCGGTCACCGATTTTAATACGCCGGAATTGGACAAATTAATCGAGGACATGTTCGAATCCATGTATGCCGCGAAGGGCGTCGGCCTGGCCGCGCCGCAGATCGGCATTGCCAAACGGATCGCCGTGATCGATCTGTCGGTGGCCGAAGATCCCCAGCAGAAAATCGTGCTGATCAATCCCGAGATCATTCGCAGGGAAGAGTTTCAAACCGGCGAAGAAGGCTGCCTGAGCCTGCCCGGATTTCGCGAACAAGTAACTCGGCCCAAGAGCGTCACCGTGCGTGCGCAAAACGCCAAAGGCGAATGGTTCGAAAAGAGCGGTGAGGAACTGCTGGCGCGCGCGTTTTGTCATGAGATCGACCACCTGAATGGCCGCTTGTACATCAGCCATGTCAGCGCACTCAAGCGTGACTTGATCCGGCGCAAGGTGCGCAAGCTCGCGAAAGCTGGAGAATGGAGCTGATTTTTCTGGGCACCCCAACGTTTGCGGTTCCCACGCTCGAACGGATTGTCGACGCGGGCCATCGCGTGCTTGCGGTCTTCACGCAGCCCGATCGGCCGAAGGGCCGCGGTGGTCAATTGAGTGCTTCGCCGGTGAAGGAAGCCGCCGAGCGATTGGGATTGCCGGTGCATCAACCCGAGCGCATTCGACGGCCGGAAGTGGTCGAACAATTGAAGCAGATGCAACCGGGCGCGATGGTAGTGGTCGGTTACGGGCAAATCATCCCGCAGGCGATCATCGATATTCCGCCGCGCGGCATCATTAATGTACATGCGTCGTTATTGCCGAAGTATCGTGGCGCCGCGCCCATTCAGTGGGCCATCGCGAACGGAGAAACTCGCACCGGCGTTACCACGATGCAGATCGACGCGGGTCTCGATACCGGCGACATGTTGCTGAAGTGGGAGACGGAAATTGCGCCGGAAGAAGACGCGCTGGAACTGGGGGCTCGTCTCGCGACCGCCGGAGCACAGCTTCTTGTGGAGACGCTGCGCGATAATCCCACGCCAGTAAAACAAAATTCGGATGACGCGACCCAGGCGCCGATCCTCCAAAAGGAAGACGGCGAGATCGATTGGCGTTGGCCGGCAGCGAAAATCTTCAATCGATCGCGTGGTTTCTTGCCGTGGCCAGGCGCGTATAGTTTCTTTCGTGGGCAACTGTTTCACATTTGGAGAGCGCGCGTGGCGAGCGACGGCCCGAGTGGCGAACCGGGGAAAATAGTCCCGCAAAAGAAGCGCGTGTTCATCGCATGCGGCGAAGGCACCGCGCTCGAACCAATTGAAGTTCAGGTGGAAGGCCGCAAGAGGATGACCGCGGAAGCATTCTTAAATGGGCAGCATTTACGGGATGACGAAATGTTGGGGGTGAAGGTGGCGTGAAAATACCACTGGGCTATCGATATTCGGCCGTGTACGCCGGAATCCGCAAAGTGAAGAAGGACGATCTCGCGCTGATTGTTCCCGACGCGCCGGCATCCGCCGCCGCCGTGTTCACGCAAAATCTGGTGCAAGCCGCGCCGGTGCGCATCGCGCGCTGGAACCTGACAAAATCGAGGGGCTTGGTGAGCGCGGTGTTGATAAACGCTGGTAACGCGAATTGCGCCACGCGGACGGGCGATCGTGTTGCCCTCGCGTGCTGCGATGCTGTCGCCAATCAACTCCACGTGCCGCCGACGCAGGTGTTTCCGGCCTCCACGGGCGTCATCGGCGTGGAGCTGGATTCGCATTTGATCGTAAATGCGCTGCCCGCCTTGATTGCCGGCCTCGCGCCGAACCGGTTCGAAGACGCGGCGCGCGCCATTCTCACTACCGACCTGGTCATGAAAACAGCGCACCAACAGGTTCGGCTGAAGAAAGGCTCCATCCAGATTGCGGGAATGACCAAGGGCTCCGGGATGATCCATCCGAACATGGCGACCACGCTCGGGTTCGTGATGATGGACGCGGCGCTGCCGCCTTCCTCGCTTGCTCAGATGCTCGGCGTCGCGGTGAAGCGCAGCTATAATCGCATCAGCGTGGATGGCGACACGTCGACAAACGATACCATGCTGGTGCTTGCGAATGGAGCGTCGGGCATTCAGCCCAATCAGAAAGAAAGCAAGAAAGTGGAAGAGGCGCTGGCCCAGGTGATGGAGGACCTGGCGCGACAAATTGTGCGGGATGGCGAGGGCGCTCGGAAACTGGTGACCATCGACGTCACCGGCGCCGCAAACGAAGACGCCGCCACGCGCATCGCGCGCAGCATCGCGAATTCGCCGCTCGTAAAGACCGCCATCGCCGGCTCCGATCCCAACTGGGGTCGCATCATTTCCGCCGCGGGCAATGCGGGCGTGCCTTTGGACCCCTCTAAGGTGGACATCGATCTGCAGGGCGTTGCCGTATGCCGCGCCGGACTGGCGGCCGACTTCTCCGAAGAAGAACTAAAGAAAAAGCTCGATGAACCCGATTGCCTGATTCGATTCGCCATTAATGGCCGCGCCAAAGGCAGCGCGCGCTTCTGGACGTGCGATCTCACCGAGAAGTACATTGAGATTAATGCCAGCTATCGTACGTAGCGCCGTGCTTCTTTGCATCGCAGCCGCATTCGCCTGCGCCGACGCGCACGACGACGTTATGGACGTGTTCACGAAGATGGCGGCCGCGCTCACGCAGGTCAATGCGGATGGCCACGCTATCAGCGGGAACGTGGCGGAGTTCATGTCCGCCGTGAGCAAGGACATGCCGGATTACGACACGCTCAGAAACAATGTCACCGCGCTGGTGAATAATGCCGAGATTTCCTCCTCTATTGAGCCATTAACAGAAGATATCGAAGGCGACACCTATAAAATAGACCTGGATTGGGTCCTCGAAATCCGGAGTCTGGAGCGCGATGGGCCTCTCGTGCGGCGGCGCGAGGTAGTGCATGGTGAACTGCGCAAGGAACAAAAGCACTGGAAAATTATTGCGCTGAAGCCGGTCAGTTTCTTCGCGGGGGCCAGTTTAGGCAAGTAATGACGCAGTTTGTTGGGCTGATTTTGGTTACAGCCGCGTTCGCGAGCGCGCAACCAGCGCTGATGCCGTGGCCGGCCCAAATCGAGCTGGGGCAGGGAACTCTTCTGCTCGGCTCGACCATCCGGATCAGTATCACGGGCTATTCTGAGCCACGGCTCGAACGCGCGGTCGGACGGCTCGGGCAAGTCGCTGCCGATGGATTGCTGGTGGTCCAATGCGCGCATGCGTCACAGCCCGTTCAGCAACTCGGTGAAGATGAGAGCTATCACCTCGATATCACGCCGCGCGAGGCGCATCTCAGCGCGCCGAATCCGCTGGGTGTGTTGCGCGGCCTCGAAACATTTCGGCAGCTTCTTGTGTCGATACCGCAAGGTCTGGAGGCGCCAGTCGTCGATATTCAAGACCATCCGCGCTTTCCGTGGCGCGGATTGCATCTGGACGTGTCGCGGCATTGGATGCCCATAGAAGTAGTCAAGCGCAATCTCGACGGCATGGCTGCCGTGAAGTTGAACGTATTCCATTGGCACCTGTCCGACGATCAAGGTTTCCGCGTCGAGAGCAAGCGCTTCCCGAAGTTACAGCAACTCGGTTCCGACGGGCTTTATTACACGCAGGACCAAATTCGGGAAGTGATCGAGTACGCGCGCGATCGAGGCATTCGCGTGGTTCCTGAGTTCGACGTGCCGGGCCACACGACAAGCTGGCTGGTCGGCTATCCGCAACTGGCCAGTGCGCCGGGCCCGTATCAAATAGAGCGGAACTGGGGCGTGTTCGATCCCAGCATGGATCCGACCCGGGAATCCACCTACCAATTCTTGGACGCATTTATCGGCGAAATGGCAGCGCTTTTTCCCGATCCGTTCTTCCACATCGGCGGCGATGAGGTGACGGGCAAACAATGGAAAGGCAGTGCTCGCATTCGTGCGTTCATGCGCAAGAATCGATTGAAAACCACCGAGGAGTTGCAAGCCTATTTCAATCGGCGGCTTCAGAAGATCGTGGCGAAGCACGGAAAAAGAATGGAGGGTTGGGATGAGATTCTCGATCCGGATCTGCCGAAGGATATCGTTATTCAATCCTGGCGCGGCCAGAAATCGCTCGTCGACGCCGCTCGGCACGGATTTTCGAGCATTCTTTCGGCCGGCTACTATCTCGATCACATGGAACCGGCTTCTACGCTTTATGAGAGAGACCCGCTGGATGGCGACGCGGGTTCGCTGAGTGTCGAAGAGAAGGATCGGATCTTGGGCGGGGAGGTCGCGATGTGGGGCGAGTTCATAAGCCCGGCGAATGTGGACTCGCGCATCTGGCCGCGAACGGCGGCCGTTGCTGAACGGCTGTGGTCGCCGCAAGAAGTAAAGGATATGGCGTCGATGTATCGGCGTTTGGCTGCGGTGGACCGGGCGCTCGAGCAACGCGGGCTTAAGACCTTGGGACTTCCCGTGCCGGAGCCCCTCAAGACGCTCGCCGACGTCGTCGAACCGGCAACGTTTGGACAGCGCATCCGAACTCATAAATACGATCAGCAAACACCGTTGACTGGTTTGGTGGACATAGTTCCGCCGGAAAGCGATACCGCGCGAGAGTTCGCGGCCCTGGTCGATCGCATGGATCGGGTGCAAATGCGAATCTGGCTCACGCGCTGGCGCGACAATGATGCGCGAGTGGAGCCGTCCCAAGCGCTGAGTCGTCTAGGTTCAATCGGTCTACAGGCTGTGGATTATTTGGACCGCAACCAGAATCCGCCCGATACCTGGCTCGCTGAACAGCGGGTGTTCCTCGAGACTCTGAAGAAGCCGCGGAACGAAGTGCGGCTGGCCATCGTGCCCTCGATTGAGAAGCTTGTCGCAGCTACGGTTTCGAAGCCCTAGGGTTATTCAGGGCCTGCTCCACCGAAACATGATTCACGTCTAATGTTTGTCCCAATACTTGATCGAGTGCGATGCGGGCATGGCTATATGCGGACATTGTGGCAACTTCGGTTTCCTGCGCCGCTACTAAGCTGGTTTGAGCGGCTTCGACATCGCTGATGGTCGCGGCGCCGAACGAAAACGACTGTTGCGATTTTTCGAGTAGTTCTTCTTGCAGCTTGCGCGAATCGACAGCCTGCGAATACCGCGCACGAGCCTGGCGCAAGGCGACCATCTGATTCGAGATGTCGACCACTAATTGATTCTGATTCCGGCGTTCGACGACATCACCCTGCCGCAACTGCAATTGCTCGATGCCGTAGTCGCCTTGCGCAACCTGATTGTGTATAGTGCCTGCAAACAACGCCCCGATTCGGCGGCTGGGAAAGTTGTCGCGAAATACCTGGCCCAGCGCGTTGCCCAATCCGCCCAAGTAGTATGAATCAGGCGCGACGCCTTGGAATGGGGCCGATGTGCCCGCGAGTCCGGTCGCGCTAACAGCTCCGAACACTTGCAGACTGGGCAGCACTCCATTGGCGGTTCCTTGAGCCGAGATCTCAGCCGTTTCGTCGTTGATCTTGGCCAGGGCTACGTCCGGGCGGTTGGCCATCGCTTTGGCCACGAGATCGCGAAGAGAGGGCAGGCTGTCTTGTTCTGGAACCTCGATGCGATCGAGCGTAACCACCTGGGCGGCATCGAGGAGCGGGTCTTCCAGGCCATTCCTGCTGATGGCATTCTTTAGCAAATTCTCTTGCTGTTGCGCTGTGGCTTGCGCGATGGAGAGCAGCTGCCGGCTATTGCTGACGCCAGACTGAGCCCGCGACGCTTCGAATCTGGGAATGACGCCGAGCTCGATCTGCTTGTGGGTGTCATCGTAGAATTTCTGCGCTTGATCCACGGCACGTTGTCGAACGGCCAGATCGTCGTCATCGGTCACGAGATCCCAGTACAGGTTCAAGACGTTGGCCACAACGTTTAGAAGTTGCGATCGAAATGCTTCCTGCGCCGCCTGGATGTTCTTCTGAGCCACGCTAATAAACCGGCCGTTAACGCCGGTGCCGAGCCCTTGCAGCAGGTTGTGGCGAATGTAGATCTGCACCGAGGGTTCCACCGATGGATTCAGGTAGTCGGTGGGGGCATTCTGTTTCAAATACGATTCGTTGGCAGTCACCTGGACGTAGCCGCCGCTCAGGAAGCCCTCTTGCACGAACGAATCGATCACGTGCTGCGTGCTGATCAGCGTGGAAGTGCCGCTCACCAGGGTGATTGGGTATGGATAGGTGGTATGGGAAAAGCTGGTGCCGTTCTGCAGGACTGGATCCAGATTCTGTGTCACCGGACCGATCTGTGAAACGGTGGCGCCGCCGCTGCTGCCGCCACCACTCGAAGTGTTTGTCGCAAGGCCCGCTGCAACCTCACTGCCGAGAACGCCCTGACCGCTGGTGGCTTGGTTCACCAAACTGTTCCCGTTGGTGACGCCGCGCAACGGTCCGCCTCCCTGGGCTCGCTCGAGATTCCATTCGGCGTTTAAAGGTCCATAGCGATCCACCTCCAGATCGAGATTGTTTTCGATCGCCAGGGCGATCGCGTCCTGCACTGTCAGGTACAGATGGCCGGCACGGATCAGACTGTGCAGGTGGTCCGAGTTGGTGAGGTTTATCGGCGAAGTGGAAGCGGGCCGGTAGGACCGGATCAGCAGCGGCCCCTGCGGTTTCTCCACCTGAGGGACGGTTTGGGCGGGGCTTTGCGCAGCCAGAAGGCTAAGAACGGCGAGGATGGAAATTGTTTTGTCGTAAATCATATCGGATACCTGCTCCCTTACGGTCGCGGCTCGGTTGGTCGCGGCTCGGTAGCTGACGCCGGGATAGCCGATTCCCTGGCGACGCGGCCCGCCGCGGCTTCTTCCATCGAAATGTTGTTGACATCCAAGGTCTGCCCCACTGCCTCATCAAAGGCGATCTTGGCGTGCGTATAATTCGCCATGGCTTGGACCTCCGCGCTCTGATCGTTCGCCAGATCGCGCTCCGCCTGCACCACGATTGCGATCGTTGATTCGCCGAAGCGGAAGCGGTTTTGTTCGGCTTCGAGGGTTTGCTGCGCCAGCGACCGGGTGGCCACCGCGGTTTCGTATCGCGCGCGCGCCTGTTGCAGTCCAATGACAGCGTTCTTCACATCCACGCGGATCTGCGCGACTGCCTTTTGATATTGAAGCTGGCTCTGCCGCAGGCTGAGCTGGTCGGCCACGTAATCGGCTTGCGCCACGCGATTACGAAACGGAATGTTCAAGGAAAATCCCGCTGAGTAGTTGGGATAATCCCGGCCGAAGATTTGCCGCAACATGTTGCCATAGCCGCCAATATAAGCAGGCGGCGGCACCAGGCCGTAGGCGGCGCTCGCGGGATTGACCGGGCCTGCGAGCGCGTTATTGGTCAATTCAAAATTGGCGACCAGCGTGGGCAGCAAGTAGTTCTTGGATCCGCCCAGGTTGATAGTGCTGCTCTCGATATTGATCTTGGCCTTGGCGATTTCGGGACGTTGGGCCAGCGCCAAGTTCACCAGTTCCGGCGTCGGCTTCAGGTCCTCCGTCTCAGGCACCGTGATGTGGTCCAAGGGGACGATATGGACTTCGTC
>JBKQHJ010000091.1:0-110672 GCA_052148835.1 Bryobacteraceae bacterium | reverse complement strand
AAGTGATTGAGAGCAAATTATAATGGCAACTCTCGCAACTAGATTGGATCGGTTCGCTGCGTCCCGGGATGGCCGGGATGCGCAGCCTCGTCTTCTGGCTAACGAGGACCCCTACCAGGTTCCGGCGTTTCCGAATGAAGATGTGTACCTGTTCGTGAAGCACATCGACAATTCGCGCGTCCTGCGCGAAGCGGACCCGGCGGCGCGTAAGATCTGCTGGCGGCTGATCGGTTCATCGTTCGCCTTCGCGGTGATAGTAATTGCATTGCTGCTTCCATCGCTGAACCGTCTGATGGCGGGCTACAAAATGGAAGCTTTGCGCCAGGAGCGGCAGCGTCTGGAGCTGGACCGCGCCGCGCTTGAACTCCAGGAGACCAAACTGCTGAGCCCGGCCCGGCTGGAAGAATTGGCGCGGATGCAGCGCTTCGTGGACCCGGCACCGGAAGCGGTGGTCTATCTGGAAGGCAACAAGAGCGATCAAATTTTGGCGAAGAAGTAAACGCTGGCTTACGCGCGCGGCTCAGTAGGAGCAACCGCGGAGATTGAAACGATGGATCCCCTGGCGACAAAACGTGTGCACGTCCTGGTCCGAGTGGCCTTTGTTTGGGCCGCGCTGATCGCTGTCCGCCTGATTCAGCTGCAAGTGATCCAGCATCCGAAGTTTGCCGAAATGGCGCGCGAACAACAGCAGAAAACCGAGGAGCTCAAGGCTCCCCGCGGAGCGATCCTGGATCGCTATGGCCAGCGGCTGGCGATGAGCCTGCCCGCTGAATCGGTGGTCGTCGACCCTTTGCGGGTGCCCGATTTGTCGGTTGCCGCCGACGTCCTTTCCAAGGTTTTGAGCTTGGACTCGAGGGATTTGTTGGCGAGGCTGAAAACGGCCGTCGACGATCGTCGCGGCTTTCTTTGGGTAAAGCGCAAGATCACTCGCGAGGAAGCTAAGCGGCTGCGCGACCTGAACCTGGAGTGGATCGAGTTCCGCACCGAAAGCCAGCGGTTCTACCCCAACCGTTCGCTCGCGGCGCACGTCCTCGGCAGCGTCGATTTTCAAGAAGACGGCAACGGGGGTGTGGAGCAGAGCCAGAACGACCAACTGGCCGGACACGCCGGCGAATTGCTGGTTACCGAGGATGTGCAGAGGCATGGATTCGCGTCGAAAGTAGAAGACGCTCCGGAACCCGGCCAGGACGTCCGGCTTACCATCGACTCGCGCATTCAATTCGTCGCCGAGCAGGAGCTGGCGAAGATGGTGGCGCTGCATCATGCCAAGTCCGGCAGCCTGGTTGCGATGGACCCCCGCACCGGCGACATCCTGGCGATGGCCAACGTGCCAACCTTCGATCCGAATGAGCCGCCCAAGCCCGGCGCTGAATCCGCGCGCGAGAATCTGGCCGTCTCCGCGCCGTTTGAGCCGGGGTCGGTTTACAAAGTGATCACGCTTTCCTCGGCACTCGAGACCACGCATTTGCGCCCGGAGTCGATGATCAACTGCGGCAATGGAAGCATCAACTTATTCGGCCGCGTGATTCACGATCACAGCCGTTATGCGTCGCTTTCGATGGCCGACGTGCTGGCGCGTTCGAGCAACATCGGCGCCATTAACGTCGGTCTTCAAGTGGGCGACAAGAATCTGTACAGCTATATTCGCCGCTTTGGTTTCGGCAAGAAAACGGGACTGCCTCTTCCCGGAGAATCGTCCGGCATGGTGCGGCCTCTGCGCGTTTGGCAGAAGAGTTCCATCGGTTCGGTGGCCATGGGACACGAGATCGGCGTCACTGCTTTGCAGCTGGCCCAAGCCTGCACCGTGATCGCTAGCGGCGGGCTGCTGCTCAAACCCCGGCTGCTCATGAATGCGCCCAAGGTGGATCCCGTTCGCGTGCTCAAGCCTGAAACCGCCATCACCATGCGCGGGATGATGGAGGGCGTGGTGATCAAGCCCTACGGAACCGGGCACAAATATGCACGGTTAGTGGGTTATACGTCGGCCGGCAAAACAGGCACCGCGCAGATTTACGACAACCGGATTCATCAGTACACGCACATGTACAACGCATCCTTCATGGGGTTCGCGCCGGTAACGAATCCGCGGATCGTGATTGTGGTGACGATCAATGGCACCGAAGGTACCGTGGGCTACGGCGGACCGACGTCCGCCCCCGTGTTTCGTGAAGTAGCCGCCGCCGGGCTCCGTGTCATGGACGTGCCGAAAGATTTGCCCGAGATGGTTCCTTCCGAGGAGAGCGGCCCTGCCGACGAGAATGACGTTGCGATCGCCGATCTGGGTTCTTCCATCCCTCCCCCGCTGGTCCAAGCGGGAGATGCCGTGGCCGCCGACGACCGACCGGTGGCTTCCGCAAACAGCGCTCTGGACCAGCGGATTTTTTCGAAACCAGATGGAAGCTCTCCCCAGGATCTGGCCGGGCCGCGTGTGCCGAATTTTCAAGGGAAGACCGTTAGAAACGTGATTGAGCAGGCCGCCGCGCTGGGCATTCCGGTGGAGTTCAGCGGCAGCGGAATCGCGCGCGCACAGGCCCCCGCGCCAGGCGCCATCTTGCCTTCGGGACGTTGGGTTCGCGTGCAATTTGGCCGCTAACGAAATCCAATGACACCCTAGCGAAGCGCCATGACAATCGACGAGATCCTCCAGGGCGTCCGGCTCCGGAAGGAATTGGCGCCCGATCTGGGGAAAGCGCGGGTGACGGGATTAGAGTACGATTCGCGGCGGGTCGAGCCGGGATTCCTGTTTTTCGCTTTTCCAGGAGCGCGCGCCGATGGCCGCCAGTTCGCCCAGCAGGCTGTCGAAAAGGGCGCCGTAGCCACGGTGAGCGAGCTTCGGGCGCCGGACGGATTTCTGGGGCGCTGGATCGAAGTGGAGCATGGCAGGCAAGCGCTGGCGCTGGCCGCGCGGAATTTTTACGGGGATCCGGCTCGGAGGCTGAAGCTGACAGGCGTAACGGGGACCAACGGCAAAACGACCACCACCTTCCTGATCGACGCCGTGTTGCGCGCCGCGGGCATGACCACCGCGCTGGTGGGAACCATCGAGTACCGGCTAGCGGACCAGGTGCGGCCGGCTGTAAACACCACGCCCGAATCGCTCGATTTGTATCGTTTGTTTGAGGAACTGGAACAGGCCGGTGGGACCCATGTCACAATGGAAGTCTCATCCCACGCGTTAGCGCTGGGACGGGTTTACGGCATTACGTTTCACACCGCTGTATTTACGAACCTCACGCGCGATCACCTGGATTTCCACCGCACCATGGAGGACTATTTCACCGCCAAACGCCTGCTATTCACGCCGTCAGGCACATCGGCGCCCGAGTGGGCCGTGATCAACTTTGACGACGAATACGGGCGCCAGATCCTCTCCACTTCTGATACCCCGGCGCACACCCTGCGTTACGGATTCGACAAGGGCGCCGATCTGCGCGGATCGTCACTCGAAATGAACTTCGATGGTCTGCGTCTTACGGTGCAATATGGCGGTGAGCGCGTCCAGCTAACGTCGCCGTTAGTAGGCAAATTTAACGCCTATAACATCCTGGCGGCCTGCGGAACGGCCCTTAGCTACGGCCTGGATTGGAGCACGATCACCCACGCCATCGCCCACTCGCCGCGCGTGCCCGGGCGGTTTGAAAGAGTACAGCAAGGCCAGCCTTTTCTGGTGATCGTGGATTACGCCCATACCGACGATGCACTGCGCAACGTCATATCGGTCGCGCGCGAACTTCGGCCGAAGCGAGTCATCACACTATTTGGTTGCGGCGGCGATCGCGATCGTACCAAGCGCCCGCTGATGGCGCAGGCGGCGGCCCAATTGAGCGATTACGTGGTGCTCACTTCCGACAATCCGCGATCGGAAGATCCGTTGGCGATCATGAACGACGCGTTGGTCGGGCTTCGCCGTTTTGACACACCGCACAGCATGGAACCCGATCGCACCAAGGCCATTCGCGCCGCGCTGAAGGAGGCTCGGGCCGGCGATATCGTGATTTTGGCCGGAAAAGGCCACGAAACGTATCAAGTGCTTAAAGATCGAACGATTCATTTCGACGATCGCGAGGTGGCACGGGACGTGCTTCGAGAGCTGGGTTACGCAGGCGATGGAGTTTAAGTTGACGGACGTCGCGCAGGTACTGGGAGTGACGGGGGAGAGTCAGGCGCTTGTTACGGGCTGGAGTATTGATTCGCGGACCATCGTACCCGGCGACCTGTTCTTTGCCCTGCGCGGTCCGAATCACGACGGCAACGCGTACATTGAAGAGGTTTTACGCAAGGGCGCTGTGGCGGCTGTGGCGAACGAGAGCGCTATGAATCAAACAAGGCCCGGGCCCGTGCTGGTTGTCCCGGATACGCTCAGTGCGCTGCGGCATACGGCCGTTTGGGCGCTCGGGCAATGGGGCGGGGAAGTGATCGGTATCACCGGCAGCGCGGGCAAAACGTCCACAAAAGATGTAATCGCATCCCTGCTGGCGTCGGGGATGCCGGTCGGCAAAACTATCGGGAATTTCAATAACAACATCGGCGTCCCGCTGTCGATTCTGCGATTGCCTTGGCTCGCGCGCGTCGCCGTGCTCGAAATGGGAATGAATCACGCGGGCGAAATTCGCGACCTGTGCGCGATCGCCAAGCCGCGTATCGGTGTGGTCACCAACGTCGGCCATGCGCACGTCGAGAATTTCGATTCCATCGAAGGCGTGGCCGCGGCCAAGCGCGAACTGATCGAATCTCTTCCAGCCGATGGTGTGGCAGTGCTTAATGCGGACGATCCGCTAGTCAGCCACTTCGGTGACGTGCATCCGGGCCGCAGCATTACTTTTGGTCTGAGCGCGGGGGCCGATATTCGCGCCGAGCAAGTGGAGCTTACCGATCGTGGCGTGAATTTCCTGGTGGACGGCGTGCGGTTTGAAAGCGCGCTCCTGGGCCGCCACAGCGTCCTGAACATTCTCGCGGGCATCGCCGTGGCCTCGCTTTATGGTATTCGTGCCTCGCAACTCACGGGCGTGGTGGCCGAACTTGCGGCGTCCTCGATGCGCGGGCAGCGCCTGACGCACAACGGCGTGACTATTTTGAACGATTGCTATAACTCCAATCCCGATGCGGCACGCGTGATGATCGACGTGCTGCGGGAAACGCCAGCCAAGCGGCGCATTGCCGTGCTGGGGGAGATGCTCGAGCTCGGGCGCTGGTCCGAGTCCCTCCATCGTGACGTCGGAAGTTACGTCGCGAGGAGTGGAATTGATGTGCTTGTAGGGATACGCGGCGAGGCCTGTCACCTTGTGGACGCAGCGAGGCAATCAGGCCTGGCGGTTGACGCCGCGTTTTTTTTCGCTGACGCCGCTTCCGCCGGTGAACATCTGCGGCGGATCGCGCGTCCGGGCGACGTGATTTTATTGAAGGGTTCGCGAGGCACCCACGTCGAGCATGCCCTAGAGAGGTTTCTCGCGCGGCCCAATGAACCCGCAAAGGGTGCGGAGACACCCTCGATTCACTAAACGACTATGCCGACGCGCTCCGTTTTGCGGGTTGCTACCTAACTAGATGCTCTATTGGCTGTTCTACGAAAAGCTGTTTCGCCACTTCACGCCCTTTCGCGTGTTCCAGTACACCACTTTTCGGACCGCGGCCGCCGCGATCACGGCGCTGTTCCTGTGCCTGGCCTTGGGGCCCTGGCTGATCGCCAAGCTGCGCGAGTTTCAAATCGGCCAGTACATTCGCGAAGAAGGGCCGAAATCGCATATGAAGAAGGCCGGGACGCCGACCATGGGCGGGATTCTCATCATTATCTCGATTGTGATTCCCACGCTGCTGTGGGCCAATCTTGGGAATCCCTACGTGTGGATCGCGATGTTCAGCCTGGTCAGCTTTGGGCTGATCGGTTTCTGGGACGACTACGCCAAGGTCCGCCGCAAACAGAACGAGGGTCTGACCGTGAAGCAGAAATTCGCGCTGCAAGTATTGGCCGCCCTGCTGGTTGGTTTCATGCTGCTGACGCTGCACGCGCAAAAGGCGTACTCCACCAGCATGAATGTCCCGTTCTTCAAATCGTTCAAGCCGGACCTGCTGATCGATGCGATGCTGCGCAATTGGTATACCTACCCGCTCGCTTTCGTCTTTT
Source organism: Bryobacteraceae bacterium (assembly GCA_052148835.1). Lineage (GTDB taxonomy): Bacteria > Acidobacteriota > Terriglobia > Bryobacterales > Bryobacteraceae > Palsa-89. The sequence goes on along the minus strand of JBKQHJ010000091.1, from coordinate 104,551 downwards.
TCTTCGCCTTCATGATTCTCGTGATTGTCGGTTCGTCCGACGCGGTGAATCTTACCGACGGCTTGGATGGCCTGGCGATCGGCCTGATGCTGATCGCATCCTTCGCCATGACGGCACTCACCTACGTCACCGGGCACGCGCAGTTCGCCGAATATCTCGATCTGGCGCGTCTGCCGGGGGCGGCCGAATTGACCATTTTCTGCAGCTCGATGGTGGGAGCGTCGCTCGGGTTCCTTTGGTACAACGCGCATCCGGCGGAGATTTTCATGGGCGACGTTGGGTCGCTGGCGCTGGGCGGGGCGCTGGGCGTCGTGGCGGTTTTGATCAAGCAGGAAGTTCTGTTGATCTTCATCGGCGGCGTGTATGTGATCGAAGCATTGTCGGTGATCCTGCAGGTGGGCAGTTACAAGCTCCGCAAGAAACGGATCTTCAAAATGGCGCCCATTCATCATCATTTCGAAGCGCTGGGATGGGAAGAATCGAAAATCATCACGCGATTTTGGATCGCGGGATTGGTGATGGCGCTGTTTGCGTTGACCACCCTGAAGCTGAGATGAACTGCGATGAGACAGCTACAGGGTACGCGAGTTGTTGTGGTGGGAATGGCCCGTTCTGGCGTGGCGGCGATCAAGCTGTTGCGCCAGCACGGGGCCATTGTTCGAGCGGTGGATGAAAAGACGATGGGAGAAGTCGAGGGCGTGATAGTGGAGCCTCAAACGGAATCCGCGTTTCGCGACGCCGAACTGGTGGTGATTTCCCCGGGCGTTCCGGCGGATCTCGATGTTCTTGTCGCCGTGCGGGCCCGCGGCGTTCCGGTGATCGGTGAGCTGGAGTTGGCCGCGCCGTTTCTGGAGGGTCCCGTTATTGGAATCACGGGCACCAACGGAAAGACGACGACCACAGCTTTGACCGGACACATTCTTCGAGAGTCGGGAATCGCCTGCCAGGTTGGGGGCAACATCGGAACCGCGCCGGCCGAGTTGGTGGCCACTTCGCACCCCGATCAATGGAATGTGCTGGAGCTTTCGAGTTTTCAATTGGAGACCATCGAGACTTTCCACGCGCGGATCGCCGCATGTCTTAACGTGACGCAGAATCACTTGGACCGGCATCACACCTTCGAGAATTACGTCAACGCCAAGGCGCGTCTGTTCGAGATGCAAGACCCGAGCGATCTGGCGGTCCTCAACGCCGACGATCCCGTTACCGTTGCGCTCTCTAAGCGCACGCGCGCCAACGTCGCCTGGTTCAGCGGTACCCGTCCAGCGGGGGGAGCTTGGCTGGATGGTGGCGTGATTCTAATGGACGAGTCCGAGCTTCTGAAGGTTCGCGATCTTCAATTGCGTGGCCGGCACAATTACGAAAACGTGATGGCGGCGGCACTTATGGCGCAACGCGCGGGCGCGAGTTACGAGCAAATCGCCAGTGCAGCCGCTACGTTCGCGCCTGTCGAGCATCGCCTCGAATTTGTCCGGGACATCGCGGGCGTCGCCTATTACAACGATTCCAAAGCCACCAGCGTGGACGCGACGCTCAAAGCCATCGATGCGTTTCCCGGCCGACTTTGGATCATCCTGGGCGGCAAGGACAAGGACAGCGACTTCACGGTGCTCCGCGATCCTTTACGCGCAAAAGCTCGCGCCGCGCTCTTGATCGGGGCCGCGGCTGAGAAGATCGAACGGCAGTTGGGCGACGCGACGCCTCTCATATCGTGCGGAACGCTCGCCGCAGCCATCGACAAGGCCTCGCACTCGGCCGCACCGGGCGACACGGTCCTGCTCGCTCCCGCCTGCGCGAGCTTCGATCAGTTCGACAATTTCGAGCACCGCGGGCGCGTCTTCAAGGATCTGGTGAACACCCTGGCGAAAAATGTGGCGAAAGGCGACCTCTAATGGCGCAACAGTTGAAATCGGATTGGCTCTTGTTTGGGACTGTGGTCGCCATGGTTGGCGCCGGACTGGTGATGGTCTACAGCGCCTCGTCTGTGACGGCGGAACTAAACGCGCACCTCCATTCGAGCTTTTACTACGCTGAGCGTCAGCTGGTCTGGGCGGTGGTTTCCTTCTTCGCGCTCATGTTCTTCAAGCGTCGCGATTACCGCATGCTGCAGAATCCCGCTTGGGCGTTTGGATCGCTCGGCATGGTGTTATTTCTGCAACTTCTGGTTTTCTTCCTCGACACCAAAACGCACCGCTGGTTTCGCCTGCAAGGCGTTGGAACGCTGCAGCCTTCGGAATTCGCCAAACCGGCCCTCATCGTGTTCTTCGCTTACTTTGTTACCCAGAAGCGCGAAGCCATCAACACGCGCCGCACCATTGCAGCAGCCTGTCTTGCGTTGGCGGTGCTGGCGGCCACGGTCGGACTGGGCGACTTAGGCACAGCGGTGGTTCTGATCGTTCCCGCCGCGGTGGTCTTCTACGTCGCGGGACTTGAGCGCAAGTTCGTACTGGCGGCGCTCGTGGTCGGCGCACTGGTCGCCGTCGGATTCGTCGCCTCCAAACCTTACCGCATGGCGCGCATCGTGGGGTTCTTCGATCCCGATTACAAATATATCGACATGCTGGACGCCGACGGCAAAATCAAAAAGTACATCAGCCAATCCGTCACCACGCGCGACGCCAGTTATCAGGTACGGCAATCGAAAATTGCTGTCGGCAGCGGTGGAGTTCTCGGTCTGGGCCTGATGCAGGGCAAACAGAAAATTCTGTACCTGCCGGAGGCACACACGGATTTTATTTATGCGGTGGTCGGTGAAGAACTCGGGCTGTGGGGCTGCGGAGCGCTTCTTGCGGGATTTCTGGTCATCCTGTGGCGCGGCATGCAACTGTATTGGGTAGCGAACGACGATTTCGGCCGCTATCTCGCGCTCGGCGTCACGTCATCCATCGTGATTCAAGCGCTGATCAATATGAGCGTGGTGCTCGGCATGGGCCCAACCAAAGGCATTCCGCTTCCGATGATCAGCGCGGGAGGCAGCTCGCTGATGAGCACGCTCATCTGCCTGGGCATGCTGTTGAGCGTAAGCGAGCACTCTGGCTACTGAGCCGATCGGCGATCGAGTATGGAAACAGGATGGCGACAATCGTGATGGCTGGCGGCGGGACGGGCGGCCACGTTATGCCGCTACTTGCGGTAGCGCGCCAGTTGCAGGCCGACGGGCATCAATCGGTCTTCATCGGCACGCGCAATGGGTTTGAGGCGAAGCTGGTGCCGCCGTCCGGCTTTCCGCTCGAGTTCATCGAGATTGGCGGCTTGAACCGCGTCGGAATAATGCGAACCATTCGCTCGCTCGCCCAGCTTCCGCTGAGTGTGCTGCGGTCGAGGCGGTTGCTCGAGAAGCACCAAGCTTCGGTGGTCTTCAGTCTCGGTGGCTACGCGGCCGGGCCCGTGGTGCTGGCTGCGCTGTGGAAGAAGACGCCGTTGGTAGTCATGGAGCCCAACGCTATGCCGGGTCTGACCAACCGCAAGATCGGCCGCTTCGTTCGCCGCGCGCTCTTGAGCTTCCCGGATGCCGCGCGCTATTTCCCTCCCGGAAAATCCGAGATTACCGGACTGCCGGTCCGGGCCGAATTCTTCGACATTGCACCGAAGCAGCGCGACGCGAAGCTGACTGTACTCATCACGGGCGGGAGCCAGGGATCGCGGACGCTGAACCAAGCCGCGCTCGGCGGTTGGAAGTATTTTCGTGAAGCTCGGACTCCGGTGCGTTTCATTCATCAGACCGGCACGGCGGCGCATGGCGCGCTCGCGCAAAAATTTGCGGAAAGCGGAATGGAGGGGGAAGTCGCGCCATTTATCGACGACATGCCTGCTGCCTTTGCGCGCGCCGATCTGGTGATTTGCCGGGCGGGAGCGGGCGCGGTAGCGGAATTAGCCGCCGCTGGGAAGCCCTCCATCCTTGTTCCGTTGCCCGGCGCAGCCGACCAGCATCAGCTCCGCAATGCGGAAGCGTTCCGGAAGACCGGCGCCTCGGTCTTGGTTCTCGATCAAGAAATGGACGGCGGGCGGTTATTTGAGGAAGTGGAGAAACTGCGCACGCACCCCGAATTGCTGCACCGCATGGGGGAGCGCGCGCGGAGTTCTGCGCATCCCGACGCGGCTCGCCGGGCCGCCGCGGTGTTGGAAGAGGCGATTTCCGGTTGACATTGCACTTGAAAGCCGAAACAATACAGGATTAAAATGTTTTTTAAGCCGCAACACTTGCACGTCGTCGGAATCGGCGGCATTGGCATGAGCGGCATCGCCGAGGTGTTGCTGAATTTGGGATATCAGATCAGCGGGTCGGACCTGAAGCTGAGCCCCACTACCGAGCGGCTGGCTTCGCTTGGCGCGCGCATTTATGAAGGTCACGCGGCCGCCAACGTTACCGGCGCCAAGGCGATTGTGGTGAGTTCCGCGGTGGACGCCGCCAATCCAGAGGTCGCCGAAGCGCGGCGGATGCTCATTCCCGTGATTCCGCGCGGGGAACTGCTGGCCGAGCTGATGCGGCTGAAGTATGGCATCGCAATCGCCGGAAGCCATGGCAAAACGACCACCACGTCCATGACAGCCACGGTGCTGAATGTCGCCGGACTCGATCCCACGGTGGTGGTGGGCGGGAAGGCCGCATCCATGGGCGGCTCCAACGCTCGCGTCGGACATAGCGATTTTCTGGTGGTGGAATCGGACGAGAGCGACGGATCGTTTCTGAAGCTCAGCCCCATCCTGGCGGTGGTGACCAACATCGACCGCGAGCATCTGGATCACTATCCCTCCATCGTCGAGATCCGCGCCGCGTTCCTCGAGTTTATTCAAAAGGTGCCGTTCTACGGCGCGGCCATCTTGTGCCTGGACGACGAGAACGTCCAGCAGCTTCTTCCTTTGGTGAATCGTCGCGTGACTACTTACGGCCGCAGCCCGCAAGCTACTCTGCAAATTGCCGACGTCGATTGTGGCGCCTTTGAGAGCCGCTTCTCGGTTCGGATGCGCGGGCACAACCTGGGAACGTTCCACTTGCGGGTGCCCGGTGTTCACAACGTGCTGAATGCGACAGCGGCCATTGCCGTGGGCCTGGAGCTGGAGATAAAGCTGGAATCGATTCGCGCGGGCCTGGCCAGCTACTCGGGTGTCGATCGCCGCTTTCAAGTGCGCGGCCGGGCACGCGGTGTCACGGTGATCGACGATTACGGCCATCATCCCACCGAGATTCGTGCTACCCTCGCCGCCGCGCAGCTCTGCAAGTTCCGGCGCGTCCACGTCATATTCCAGCCGCATCGCTACACCCGCACGCAGCACCTGATGGACGAGTTTGCCAAGAGCTTTCATCAGGCTGACGCGCTCTACGTACTCGATATTTACGCCGCCTCCGAAGCGCCCATCGAAGGAGTTTCGGGGCAGGCGCTGGCGGATCGGATTCGCGAATTCGGGCATCGCTGCGTGCACTACGTGGGATCCATCCCCTCCGCCGTCAACGCCGTTCTGGAACAAGTGCGCGAGCAAGATGCCGTCCTTACGCTCGGCGCGGGCAACGTCTGGCAGGCGGGCGATCGCATTTTGGAAAAGCTTCGGGAGGCCGCGTAAGTGCCGCCGGAATCTAGCGCGAAATCGAAAGCCAACCGGCGTACGCCAGCCATGCGCGTTCTTTTGCGTTACGGGGGCATCGCGGTCGCGGCCGGAGTGGTGCTGAGCGGCTGCATCTATGCCTCGGAAAGTTTCGAGCGCTTTTTGATTCGCGATCCGCGCTTCTTCTTGCCGGGCCCTGCCGACTACGGCCTCGAGAGCCCGAACCTGGAACTGCACGGAGTGAAATACGCATCCCGGCAGCAGATTCTACGGCTCTTCGATTCCGATTATGGCCGCAGTCTGTACCTGTTTCCGCTGGCCACGCGACGCAAGTCGCTGCTCGGCGTCCATTGGGTGCATGATGCGTCCATCGCGAGAATCTGGCCGAACCGAATCATCGTCCAGATCAGCGAGCGAAAACCAGCGGCGTTCATCAAGCTGCCCGCGGAGAGCATGGTGCGCTGGGCGCTCATTGACGACGAAGGAGTGATTCTGGATCCTCCCGCCAAGGCGACGTTCCAGCTGCCTGTTCTGGCCGGAGTGATGGGAAGCGAGAACCAGGAAAAACGCGGTATCCGAGTGCGGCGCATGAAAAGGTTGATGCGGGAGCTAGGCCCGCTCGCCGACAAGGTTTCCGAAGTAGACGCCACGGATCTGGACGACCTAAGAATCACCGAGCAGGCCGGCCATGACGCCGTGTTCCTCATGCTGGGCGATCGAAACTTCTCGGCCAGGCTCAAGAACTTTCAGGACCATTACCCCGACATTCACCGCAAGATGCCGCAGGCCACGTCCTTCGATTTGCGGCTCGACGATCGCATTACCGGTTTGGAGACCTCTCGCGATGCGCGATAAACCGCAGCTCGCGGTCGGTCTGGATCTCGGAAGCTCTTCCTGTCGTTGTCTCATCGTGCTGCTCGAAGCGGGGCGCCTGCGATATATAGGGCACAGCGAGGTTCCCTCCGATGGCTGGAGCAAGGGCAGATTCGCCGACCAACAGGCTGTGACCACGTGTGTCCGCGCTGCAGTGCGTGACGCCGAAACACAAGCCCAAGTCTCGGTGGATTCGATGGTGGTGGGTGTGGGCGGCTCCGGCATCGAAGGCTGCAATAGCCGGGGCATTTATGAATTCGGCCGGCCGCGTCCCATCACGATCGACGACATGGAATACGCGGTGGCGCGCAGCGAGCACGTGCGCCTGGAAGAAGATCGCATGATCCTGCACTTGTTCCCGCAGGATTTTACGCTGGATGGCCGCGCCGGTAAGCGCTATCCGCGCGGATCCATTTGCTCGCGCCTGGAAGCCAACGTTCACATCATCACTTGCTCCGAGCAGGAGCATCACGCGATTCTGCACGCCGTCCAGCAAGCTTCTTATGCCATCGAGGAGTCCATGTTTGAGCCGGTGGCGACGGCTTATGCTTCGGTCAATCGCGACGACCGGAATCGCGGCGTTGCCGTGGTGGACATCGGCAAGCATTCGACAGACCTGGTGGTGTACGACGGCGAAGCGGTGCTGCTGGCGCGCAGCCTCGCCATTTCAGCGGACCACTTCACGCGCGACGTGGCCGTGGGACTCACGGTGCAGTACGACGACGCCGAGCGCCTCAAACTGGAATATGGGTGCGCGATGCTGGGCCTCACCTCCGACAACAGTTACATCGAGGTTCCCTCCAACGAAGGCCGCCTGCCTCGCGAAGCTCCTCGCAAACAATTGAACGAAATTCTGGAAGCGCGCGCCGAAGAGCTTTTCATCCATGTGGGATCGGAGTTGGTGACCATCGGTATGGACCAAAGGCTCCTCGAAGGGGTCATTTTGGCCGGCGGCGGAGCCATGCTGAACGGCATGTGCGACATGGCTGAACGGGTGTTGAATTGTCCGGCGCGCAACGCGATTCCCGAGGGCATCCAGGATTTGCCGGACGATCTTTGCACTCCAATATGGGCCACGGCCTCGGGGTTGGCGCGCTACTCGGCGCGGTTGAAAACGAATCGGGAGACCAAACGCAGAGCTCCCGGACTAATAGGGATGTTGTTTCGCTGATTTTGCTACAGGTGATTTACAACCGGTGAATCCCAAGAGGATCACCATAGGAGGCGTTCGATGGACGCATTGAAGTTCGCCATACAAGATGAAGCTCTGGCTGGCACCAAAATCAAAGTGGTGGGAGTTGGGGGAGGTGGCTCGAATGCCGTCGCCAGAATGATGAACGAAGGCTTGCAGGGCGTCGAGTTTCACATTCTCAACACCGACGTCCAGGCGCTGAACGCGTCGCAAGTGCCCAACAAGCTCGCCATCGGCTCCAAAGTGACCAATGGCCTCGGGGCGGGCTCCGATCCGGGGCTGGGAAGACAGGCGGCGCTCGAAGACACCGAGCGCATCATCGAGCTTTTGGAAGGCGCCGACATGGTGTTCGTGACGGCGGGCCTGGGTGGCGGAACGGGGACCGGAGCCGCGCCAGTGGTGGCTTCGCTCGCCAAAGAGCTGAACGCGCTCACCGTCGCCGTAGTCACCAAGCCTTTCGCCTTTGAAGGGCCACGCCGGATGAAGCAGGCCGACCGTGGACTTTCCGAGCTCGGCGGAACGGTAGACACGGTGATCACGGTGCCCAACGACCGTTTGCTCGAACTGGTCCCCCGCGGTACCAGCTTCTTTGAGGCGTTCCGCATCGCCGACGACATCCTGCGCCAGGCGGTGCAAGGCATCAGCGATATCATCACGACGCCCGGCCTGATCAATCGCGACTTCTCCGATATCCGCTCCATCATGCTCGGCATGGGCTACGCGATGATGGGCACCGCTTCGGCCTCGGGCGAGAACGCGTCCATCGAAGCCGCTCGTCAGGCCATCAGTTCGCCGCTGATGGAAGAGGGCGGCGTGAAAGGCGCACGCGGCGTCCTGATTAACATCACTGGTTCAAGCAAATTGAGCCTGCACGATGTCAACGAAGCTTGCTCCCTGATTCGCGGCGCCACCGCCAACGAAGACGCGCAGATCAACTTCGGCGTCGTCATGAACGAGTCTCTGAAGGATACGGTGAAGATCACGGTGATCGCCACCGGGTTCCAGCGCGATAATCTGCCGCAACTGGCCCGTCGCGCGGCTGCGTCGGTATCGTCGTCCATCGAACCCATTGTGTTTGAGAACCTGCCGCCTTCGCCTCCGCCTGACCCGATGCCCGCCCCTGTCACCGAGCCGTTGTTCAGCAGCGGACTGAGCGCCGGATCGTCGCTGTTTCGCGAGATTCCGCCCGAGCCTGAGCCGATGGAAGAGCCTGAAGTAGAGGAACATGCGGCAGCGTCCGTGCCTGACGACATCGAGGTTCCGGCCTTCATGCGCCGGGAGCGGCGGTTGTACCAGTAAGCTCTCCACAGGTTGACATTACCATCTTTACCTGGTAAAAGTGAAGTTGGAGGTAGACAACATGGAAACTTCAGAGAGGTCAATCCGTGTCGCCGATGAAGCTTGGCTGGGGTTAGCACTGCTACAGCATGAGCACCCTGAACGTGCTTCTTTCTCCGCTAGGGAAATACTCGATCGAGTGAAGCAGGAACAAGCTACCCCCGAATTACGGCCGGGTGTCCAAGCCCACATCTACCTGCATAATGTTGCTAATGCCGAGCCGAACTCGGCGAGGTATCGGATGTTTTATAAGCTCGCCGATGACACGTACCGGCTTTTTCGCCCGACCGACGCTGCCCATCCGGCTCGAAAAGGCAAGATGATTCCAGAGCGTGACGCACTCCCGGAAAAATATCATCACCTGCTCGATTGGTATGAGCGCGAATATTGCTCGAAGCAAAGCACTATGAGGGAGGAAGACGATCCGATCCTTCAAATGTGGGGTGTTGGGAAGGAAATCTGGGCCGACACTAACGCCGACGACTATGTTCGGGACCTTCGGTCCAATTGGTACGGAGCCAAGGGCGCCGCGAAGTAACGTCAGGGCATCCGAGGTACTCGACTCCGCCTACGGTCCTGGATAGGAAATCAAGTGGCGAACATCTTTTGGGACACGAACCTGTTTATCTATCTGCTCGAGGGGAGCCCAGCATTTGGTCCGGCTGTGAAGGATCTGCGCCGCAGAATGCTCCAGCGGAATGACAGGCTCTTTACCAGCACGATGACGATCGGCGAGATCCTGGTAAAACCGCTTTCCACCGGAAACAGGGCCCTAGCTTCGCGATATCGCGCGTTCTTCTGCCCTCCCCAGATCACCGTAGCAGCTTTCGATCTGGATGCAGCTGAGGCCTACGCCGCTATTCGACATGATCGGACCATTCCTCCCGCGGATGCTATTCAATTGGCCTGCGCGGCCGCCGTCCAAATTGATCTCTTCATTACCAACGACGGCCGGTTAAGCCGGAGAAACGTCCCTGGACTCAAATTTATATCCAGCTTAAGCGACGCGCCAATCTGAATTCGGGTCTATTGAAACACCGGCTGCACCCGCGAGCCGTTCTGGATCGCCTTCTCTGACGGCAACGCCGCGGCGTCGCCATCCGTCAATCCGGACAGTATTTGCGATTTCGTGTAGCTCGAAATACCCAAATTTACTTTGCGCCACACCACGCGATCGCCTTGTAGCAGCAGGACGCCGGTCTGGGAACCCTGCCGCCGGATCGCCTCTTTCGTAATAGCGAGGGCGTTTTCCACCACGGTGGCCTGAATGTCCGCGTTAATATTGGCGTTCGGGAGCAGATCGCGATCCGGATTCTCGATGATGCATCCCACCTCGCCCACCTGCCGCGTCCCGAGCGGCACGATTTGCGTGGGCAACTTGTCCACCTTGCCCTTCCATTGATGCCCCGGCAGCGGGTCCCACGTGATGATCACCTGCTCTCCTTCGCGAACCTTGCCGAGATCCGGCTCGTCGACATAAACTGTCACGCGCACCCGATCTACCTTGCCCACCTTGGCGATCGGATCGCCCGGATTGACGTAGGAGCCTTGCTTCAAATCGAAGTCGTATACCGTTCCGTCCATCGGCGCGCGAATCGTGCTGAGATCCAGATTGTTCTGTGCCACCGTAGCGGCGGACTGCGCCTCCTGCAACCGAGCCTTGGCGATCTCCTTATCCGTACCAGTGACAAGGGTACCCTTGCTCTTCTCGAGTGACTGGATTCTCAACTGGAGTTGATCGACAAGCTGCCGCGCGGAATCCAGTTCCTGACGGGTCGCGGCTTGTTTCGCCGCCAACCGCTCCAGCGCCTGAGACGTTTTTCGCGCGGCCTCCAGATCCAGACGCGCGCGTGCGAGATCGGAATCGATTTGCTGGCGTTCGGCGATACGGCCGCCTTGCGTCAATACCTGCTCCTGCGCTCTGGCTTCCTGGATGGCGGCTTGTGCTTTCGCCAGGTCCGCGCTGGCCACTCGCGTGTCGAGTTCCACCAGCGGCTGATCTTTTTGCACTTGCTGCCCGCGGCTGATCAAGACGCGCGTTACGACGCCGGAACGCTCTGAGCGCACCGGCATCCACTGGATCGGCTCCACTTTGCCATTGGTGCTGAGCGAACTGGTCAGGGTCTCGCGCGTGACTTTGACGAAATCCACTTCCGGCGGCGCCGCCTTCTTGGTAGCGACCCAGACCACAATCACCGCCGCACCCACCAGAAGAATGGCGAGCCAGCTTCGGCTACGGCTCACGTAGAGATCCTCGAAAAGGGAGCAATTCCCATTCTCCCAAAATCTGCTTATTCAATCACGAGCAGCGTATCGCCCGCGCTGACGGTCTCGCCCGCTCTGGCGCGAATCTCGATCACGCTTCCCGCGCGCGCCGCCTTCATCTCGTTTTGCATCTTCATCGCTTCGACGACAACCAGCCCTTGCTCTGGCCCCACCGGGTCTCCGACGTTCACGAGAACGCGAATTACTTTTCCGGGCATGGGTGCCCGGACGTTCTGGCGTCCCGACCCGATGGACGCTCGCGAAGCCCGGCTGGTGTCGCGAGGATCGCGAGCTTCCACGGCGAACACCCGCCCTTGCGCCTCCGCACGCAACTCTTCCGGCGTTCCGAACACCCGAATCTCGTAACTCAGGCCGTTGAGGAGAACGGAATAGACGCCTGGTTCCACTTGCTGAGCGACGCCCAATTGCTCCGAATCGATTTCGATCGTGCGGCCTTCTACCGCGACGTAAAACTTCATCGCAGCAACTGGCCCCTGCCTTCGGTGACCCAGTGGCTGGTTTCCGATCTCGCAATGTCCGTTCTCTGGACACGTGCCGTTTGAAAATGCGCTAACGCGGCCAGCGCCACGGCCAAATCCATTTCGGGCGGCGGCTCGGATGGAGGCTTTCGTCTCGCCATGAAATCGGGGATGAACTCCGTGGAAAGACGGCCCGCGCGGAACTCCGCGTCCGCTAGGATTTCGCGACAGAACGCCACGTTCGTTTTGAGGCCGGTGATGCTGTATTCGGCGAGGGCCCGCTCCAGCCGCTGGATGGCCGTGTTTCGATCCGGCCCCCACGTCACTAGTTTCGCGAGCAGCGCGTCGTACTCGAGGGGAACCGTCCAGCCTGTATACACGCCGGAATCCAGCCGCACGCCCGGCCCGCTTGGCTCGCGTAACTGTTCGATCTTCCCGGGCGAAGGGAGGAAATTGTGGTCGGGATCCTCGGCCGAGACGCGGCACTCCATGGACCATCCGCGCCATGCCACTTCGGCCTGCGTAAAGGGCAGGGCTTCGCCGGCCGCAATGCGCAGCTGCAACTGAACCAGATCGTACCCGGTGACGAGTTCCGTTACTGGATGCTCCACTTGTAGCCGTGTGTTCACTTCCAGGAAATAAAAGTTGCCTTGTTGGTCCGTCAAGAACTCTACTGTCCCCAAGTTGTCGTACCCGGCGGCCCGGGCCACCTTCAACGCGGCTTCTCCCATGGCTGCCCGCATTTGGGGGCGCTCGGCGACGAACGGCGACGGAGATTCTTCCACGATCTTTTGATAACGCCGCTGCAACGAGCATTCACGCTCGCCTAAGTGGACCAGATTGCCGTAGTGATCGCCCGCGATCTGGATCTCGATGTGGCGGGGTTTTAGAATCAGCTTCTCGATGTAGATCTCGCCGTTGTGAAACGCCCGTTCGGCCTCGCTCGACGCATCCCGGATAGCCGATTCGAGCTCGCCCTCCGCGTCGACGCGACGTACTCCCTTCCCGCCGCCGCCCGCGGCCGCTTTGAGCAGCACCGGGTAGCCGATCTCGCGTGCCAGTGCGCGGGCATGTTTGATATTCGTCGCCGGATCTTCGCTGCCGGGCACGACCGGCGCTCCCGCTTTCTTTGCCAGAACACGCGCGGCCGTTTTGGAGCCTAACAGTCGAATGGACTCGGCCGACGGCCCAATGAAGACGATGCCGGCGTCCACGCACGCCGTGGCGAATCCGGCGTTTTCGCTCAAGAACCCGTAGCCGGGATGGATGGCTTCAGCGCCGTGCTTCTTCGCCGCTTCCAGAATCCGATCCACCAGCAGGTAGCTCTCCACCGACGGCGCGGGGCCGATGTGTTCGGCTTCGTCCGCCAGGCGAACGTGCAGCGCGCCACGGTCGGCATCCGAGAAGACCGCGATGCTGCGGATGTTCATGTCGCGGAGCGCGCGAACGATGCGCACGGCGATCTCGCCCCGGTTCGCGACCAGAACCTTACCAAACATGCACCGTGATTTTAGCAGAGGCCGGGCAGCGTTCACGTTAATCTAAACTCAATGGACAATGAAGAATTCCGGCTCTACGGACACCAGGTGGTGGACTGGATTGCCGACTATCTGGAAGACATCCGGCAGTATCCCGTGTTGCCGGATATGAAACCGGGCGATTTAGTGGATCGCCTGCCGGCACACGCGCCGGATCGCGGTGAACCGATGGACGCCATTCTCGAGGATTTCCAGCGATCTATCGTTCCCGCTCTCACACATTGGAACCATCCGCGCTTTTACGCCTACTTCTCGGTTTCGGCCTCGCATCCGGGCATCCTAGCCGAGATGTTGGCCGGCGCGCTGAATGTCAATGGCATGCTGTGGAAGAGCTGTCCCGCGCTGACCGAGCTCGAGCAGGTGACGTTGGGATGGCTGCGCCAGTGGATGGGCCTGCCCGCGGAATTCTTCGGAATCATTTATGACACCGCTTCCGTCAGCACTTTGCACGCGATCGCGGCCGCGCGCGAAATGGCCGATCCGGAGTTCCGCACGCGTGGCAACGCGCCCGGCCTGGTGATGTACACGTCCGAACAGGCGCACTCGTCGGTGGAGAAAGCCGGCATCACGCTTGGCATCGGCCAGGACAACATTCGCAAGATTCCCGTGGACGACGCTTTCCGCATGCGCGTCGATCTGCTGCGCGAAACCGTGGCGCGGGATCGGGAAGCGGGCCTGCGGCCATTCTGCATCGTCCCGACAGTTGGCACTACTTCAACTTCCAGTATCGATCCGGTGGATGCGATCGCCGACGTGGCCGAAGAGTGCGGTGCGTGGTTGCATGTGGACGCCGCTTATGGTGGCGCTGCGGCGGTGGTCCCCGAGTTGCAATCCATCCTGGATGGCGCCGAGCGTGCGCATTCGCTGGTGGTGAATCCCCACAAATGGCTGTTCACGCCCGTTGACCTCAGCGCCTTCTACACGCGCAAGCCCGAGATACTGCGCCGGGCATTCTCGTTGGTGCCGGAATACTTGCGAACCGCCGAGGATCCGCGCGCGATCAACTATATGGACTACGGGGTGCAACTCGGGCGCCGGTTCCGCGCGCTGAAACTCTGGTTCATAATGCGGCACTATGGCCGCGAAGGGATCGCCGGAGTGATTCGCGCGCACATGGATTATGCGCAACGTCTTGCTGGTATGATTCGTGAACATCCCGATTTCGAGATCGCCGCGCCCACGCCTTTCTCGCTGATCTGTTTCCGTTACCGCGGCTCCGACGATGAGAATCGCGCCCTGCTCGAAGCGGTGAATGCGTCTGGGAAGGCCTTCTTGTCCCACACGGTACTGAACGGCCGGTTTGTGTTGCGGCTTGCCATCGGCAACATCGCGACCAAGTGGGAGGATTTGGAAGAGACCTGGAATCTGCTGCGCCAGTGCGCGAAAACGGCCGCGGCTAGCCGATCTTCTGCAGAATGAATTCGTCCACTGTGCTGAGCAGGAGCGACGGATGGACCGGTTTGGAGATGTAGCCGTTCATGCCGGCTTCCAGGCACCGCTCCTTGTCGCCATTCATGGCATGCGCCGTCATCGCGATAATCGGCAGCCCGTTCCATCTCGCCTGCTTGCGGATCAGCCGGGTCGCTTCCAAGCCATCCAGCACCGGCATTTGCACGTCCATCAGAACCAGATCGAAGCTGCCGCCTTTTTCCAGTTTGTTGAGCGCCTCCTGCCCGTCGTTGGCGAGCTCGATCGAGAAGCCGCGCTTGCGCAATACGGCGGTAACCACTTTCTGATTTACATGGTTATCTTCCACCACCAGAATTCGCGCGGCGCTAGACACTGGCGCGGCCGAAGATGGACCGGCTACCGATGGAATAAGGCTTGCCAGGCTTGTTGTTTCTTCAAAAGCTCCGGCTGCCGCTCCCGCCGCCACGCTGGCTTCGCATGGGAGCGTGACGGTGAAGGTGCTTCCACGGCCTAGCTCGCTCTGAACCCGCACCTCGCCGCCGTGTAGTTCCACCAGACTCCGGGTGATCGCCAGGCCCAATCCGGTTCCGCCGAACTTGCGGCTGATACTTTCGTCGGCTTGCTCGAATTTGTTAAAAATGTGAAGCAGCTTATCCGCTGGAATGCCCGTTCCGCTATCCTGTACGGTGATTTGAAGCAGAAATTGGCCTGGCTGGATGAATTTTCCGCCAACCTGCACCTCCACCGCTCCATGCTCCGTGAACTTCACCGCATTGCTGACCAAATTGCTCACGATCTGGCGCACACGCAGCGGGTCGCCGCTAATCTGCTGCGGCACATCGGCCGACACCTCGGCGCGAAGCGAGACGGAATTCTCCTTAGCTTTCGGCTGGTGGGCCTGGATGCAATCGGCCAATAGTACGCGCGGGTCGAACGGGATCTTTTCCAGGGTCATTTTTCCAGCCTCGATCTTCGAAAGATCTAGAATATCGTTCAGCAGCGAGAGCAAAGTGTAGGCGCAACGCTGCGCTGTTTGGAGCTGTTCCACCAGGTCCGGACTCAGTTCCCGATCGAGCGCGATATCGAGCATCCCAACCACGCCATTCATCGGCGTCCGCAATTCATGCGACAGGTTGGCGAGGAAATCGCTCTTAGCTTGGCTGGCCGCCTGCGCGCTACGCGTGGCTTCTTCCAGTTGATCGGTTCGTTCCTTGATCCTGTTTTCGAGCAATCCCTGCTGCTCCAACAGCGCCTTCTTGGACGCCGCCAGCGCCTCAATCATGCCGTTGAAGCTTTCTCCCAAAAACTCGACCTCATCGCCGGTCTTGCTCACCTGGATTGGTTCCAACCGGCCGTTTCGGGCCGACGTGATGCCCACTTGAAGCTTGGAGAGGGGCCGCGCCAGCAATCGAATGGTGAAGCGCGAGATGGCCGCCGAGACCAAGATCACAATCACGCATAATAGAAGACCTTTGCCAAGGTCGAAACTGTCCTGGCGAAGATCGTACGCCAGCATAGTTACAACCACCCAAAAGACTAGGGCGGCCGTAAAGAGAGAAAATTTCGAGGCGAGGGAGCGCAACGGCCCCGGGCGCGCGACAATAGGGTTGCCGGTCGACGGCTCTGCCATGCTCGTCCATCGGCTTTCCTAAGGTGTTCTGTATAAGGGAATCTCCCTAGCTAGCCCGCAAAGGGTGCGGCGGCACCCTCAATACATCCAAGCGAAGAGGCCGCCGCGCTCCGTTTTGCGGGCTGTTACTTTAGAAGCGCACAGGCCGTCGAGTGCGGCACCAAACAAAATAGGAACTTCCGCAGCGGCCGCCCCAGAGGCGAGTCCGTTGTGCGCGAGTTCCTCAGAAGAGCAAGCCGCTGGCGGCTGGCGCATGGATTCTCGCGGCTGTGAGGGCGGCCAATGCTATTCTTGGACGAAATGGGTCGCCTCCAGACGAACCTGTGCGGAATCCAACTGGAAAATCCGGTCATCGCCGCATCGGGCACTTATGGCTACGGCGTCGAGTTCGCCACGGTTGCCGACTTGAACGCGATGGGCGGCCTGGTTGTCAAAGGGCTTTCGTGCTCCCCGATCGCCGGGAATCCGCCGCCACGCTTGTGGGAGACCGAAGGCGGCATGATCAACTCCATCGGCCTGCAGAACATCGGCGCGCGAGCTTTTGTGAAGGAAAAGCTTCCGGCCTTGCGTGGTTTTCGAACCGCCATCTTCGCTAACGTCTTCGGATACCAGCCGGGAGATTATGCCGAAGTGATCCGCGTGTTGGAAGACGCCGAAGGTATCGCCGGTTATGAGCTGAACGTCTCGTGCCCGAATACCAAGCACGGCGGAATCTATTTCTCGAGCGACCCTGTGTTGTTGACCGAACTAGTGACACTGATCCGGCCGTTGGCGAAGCGTCCATTGATCGTGAAATTATCGCCTAACGTGGCGCGCATCGAACCGCTCGCCAAGGCCGCTGAAGAGGCTGGCGCCGACGCCATCAGCCTGGTAAACACCTTCGTTTCGCTGGCGATTGATGCCCACGCGCGGCGGCCCCGAATTGGCGCCGGCTTCGGCGGATTATCGGGACCCGCCATCAAGCCGATTGCGCTGCGGCTGGTATATGAAGCGTCCCGGTCGGTTCGAATTCCCGTGATCGGCCTGGGAGGAATCCGCAGCGGCGAAGATGCGGCCGAGTTTCTGGTGGCGGGCGCAACCGCCGTCCAAGTAGGCACGGCCAACTTCTGGGATCCGGAAGCGCCCTGCCGTATCGCGCGCGAGCTGGACGATTATCTGAGTAAAGAACACATCGACAACGTTCGACAACTGGTGGGGACTTTGCAGCTATGAAACAAACCATTTTGACCGCGAAAGCGCCCAAGGCCATCGGCCCTTACTCGCAGGCGGTGGTGTACGGTGGACTGGCTTATTTGAGCGGGCAGATCGCGATCGATCCCGCCAGCAATAAGGTCATCGAAGGCGGAATTTCGGCCCAGACCGAGCAGGTATTGGAAAACATCAAGGCGGTGTTGGAAGCCTGCGGCGCTTCGCTCGACTCGGTGCTCAAAACCACCGTGTTCTTGAAGGACATCGAGGATTTCGCGCCCATGAACCAGGTCTATGAGCGTTACTTGGGGAAGAATCCTCCCGCGCGGTCGACAGTTCAGGCTGCCAAGCTACCGCGCGACGTGGGCGTCGAGATTGATGTAATCGCCGCCGTAACTGAACCACGACTGTAACTGAGCCGCGACCGCGAGGGAGTGGTGCCTAATGCGCCGAATACTGCGGCTGCGGCGGATTCAACTTGATCTCGATCGTCTTTGCCTCTTCATCCACGTCGAAGTTCTGGCCGAACGTCTGGTAGTCCTTCGCGATGATCTGTATCAGAATCGTGCCTTGCGGGATGGGAGGAATCTTGGCTAACCCTTCTTGATTGCTGCGCAGCTCCCATTCCGTGCGGATTTTCTTGCCGAACTTCGTTTTGGAGCGGCCTTTCACGAACTTGACGATCACGCTGGCATTTTCCACGGGCTTGCCGCCGGGGCTTTTCACTGAAATCGTCAGAGTGGTCATATCCGCTCCCAGCAGCGGAAACGTCACCGGAAGCAAAAGGGCGATCGACAAAATCAGTGCGCGCATGACTTCTATCATAAGTTAGGCAATGTCTGGCAGCAGGAAACTTTGCTGGCTCCCCGCCGCGCGGGTCACTGCCTCAGCCGCCAGGTAGCCGCTGCGCACCGCGCCTTCCATAATCGGGGGCCAACCGGATCGGGTCCAATCGCCCGCCAGGAACAGATTTTCGAACTTGGTGGCGCTCGGCGCACGCGCCTGTTCCAGACCCGGTCGCGCGGAAAATGTCGCGCGAATTTCCTTCACTACGTGCGCTTTTTCCAGCTTCGCGTCTTTCGCGCGCGGGAAAAACTCCGCTAGCTCCCGCACCGCCAGGGCAATCACCTCGGCACGCGGCATTTCCACCAAACTCCGCGATGCGCTGACCACCAACTGCAAATAGCGCCCGCCGGATTTGTTGAACATCCATTGCATGGTGCGATCCAGCAGCGTGGCATGGGGAAGCTCCGTGATGCCGCGGTCGAACCACAAATGGATCCCGGTGATCGGTGAATGCTCGAAGCCCGCCAGGTCCAAATCCAGCTCTGGAATTACAGCCGGCAAGCGCTCGAAAGGCAATGCGGAGACATAGTAATCGGCCGACTGCCGCTCGCCCGCGGCCATTACGCCGCAAATCGTCCCTTGGTCCGCCATCACACGCTCAACGGGCGCGCGTAGGTGGAACCGCACATTAGGGATGCGTTTCCAACCGTCCGGTCCATATAGATCGCCCAATGGAACCGCCGGGATTCCCATCTCATAAGCATCCGCGCGAGCCAGGAACCCCAGCCAGAAGACTTGAAATCCGTGGCTCGCGGCCATGCGGTCCAGATCTTCGTTCACCGCGCTCACCAGCACCTGATTCCAGAAACGCTGGATCGCCCGCTCCGTTTGGTGTTTCTCTCGCAACCAATCGAGCATCGTGATCCGATCCAGATCCTGGCGTTTCCCGTGCTCGCCGCGGATGGCCCACAGAGCGCGCGCAATCCCGATTTTGTCGGATGGCCCAAGAAACTTCAGGTCCCAAAAGCTGCCCGTGAAGTGCAGCGGCGCCGGCAGTCCGCCAGCCTGCAGAACCGAAGTTCGCCCGCCCGGTTCGATAAAGAAAAATTGCTTGTGAAACTGGATCCGATCCGCCACGCCCAGGCGCGAGTAGAAATCCATCAGATTCACGCAACAGCGCAGCAGCACGTGCTGGCAGTTGTCGATCACTTCTGAGTTGTCGCCTGGAACAGGATAAGAGGTGGCGCGGCCGCCCAAGAACGCCCGAGCCTCGAAAACGTCAACCTGGAATCCGGATTGGCCCAGCGCGGCAGCCGTGGCAAGGCCGGCCAAGCCTCCGCCGATCACAATCACCGATGGCATGCGGCGCTAGGAGCGGAGATTTTCACTCGGCAACGAATTAGCCGGCGACCGGCACGGGCACCCGATGGCCGCCTCCGCCTCCGCTGCTGTTAATCAGCAAAACGGCGATGGAAAGCACTACTACGAGAAAAACGATGTCGGATAAGTCGAATTGCACGAGTATTTTCCTAAGGGCTGCGGCCTCCAGTGTGCAGCCAGCCCAACAAAGCAATTATGAAATCAGTTTTCAGGTTAGCACACTAGGCCGTTTGGCTAATTCGTACTAGGAGGCTCATGGAACCGCACCCGCAGCGAGTATAATCGCATCGATGAAGTACGCCGCCATCGTCGCTTATACTCACGACTCCTCCACCATCGCCAAAGCGCGCCCGTCGCATCGCGAATATTTAACCGGGCTGCAACAACAAGGAAAGCTCGTCATATCAGGACCCTTTTCCGACGATCGCGGCGGCCTGCTGGTCTACGAAGCCGACACCGCCGCCGAAGTGGAGAAACTGATCGCCGAAGATCCCTTCGCCATACAGGGCGTGTTCGTTTCGTGGGAAGTTCGTCCCTGGAACGTCGTATTCATAAATCGAGAGCTACTCTGCCGCTAATCCCAAGCCCCCAATCCCCTCTTCCGCGCTTGCTACCATTAAACCAGGGACTTCTCCCTATCTCCCATGGAATTCGACTTTACTCCGGAGCAGATTCAGCTTCGCAAGAGCGTCCGCCAGTTTGCCGAGCAGGAAATCCGCCCGCACGTGCTCGAATGGGACGAAGAGGGAATCTTTCCGCTCGACGTCATCAAGAAGGCCGGCGAGTTGGGTTTCCTGGGCGCTATTTTTCCGGAAGAACTGGGCGGCGCCGGGCTCGGCTACATCGAATACTCCATCATTATCGAAGAACTCGCGCGCATCGACCCGTCGGTTGGCCTCATCGTGGCGGCGCACAATTCGCTTTGCACGAATCATATCTTCATCGCCGGCAATGACGAGCAGCGCCGCAAGTATGTTCCGAAGCTCGCCACGGGCGAATGGATCGGCTCCTGGTCGCTCACCGAATCGGAATCCGGTTCCGACGCCGCGGGCATGCGTACCAAGGCCGTGAGAGATGGCTCCTGCTGGGTGCTGAACGGCGGCAAAGTTTTCACTACCAATGCCGGTTACGCCGACGTCTGCGTCGCCATGGCGGTCACCGATCGCGCTGCTTCGCAACACGGTGTTTCCGCTTTCATCCTGGAAAAAGGCGTCCCCGGGTTTCAGTTCGGCAAGAAGGAAAACAAGCTCGGCATGCGCGCCAGCGCCACCGGCGAGGTGATCTTCACCGACTGCCGCGTGCCCGAGTCGCAATTGCTGGGCAAGCCCGGCGAGGGATTCGTTGACAGCCTTCGGATTCTGGATGGCGGCCGCATCTCCATCGCGGCACTCTCGGTGGGAACGGCCCAGGGCGCATACGAAGCGGCTTTGAAATATTCGAAGCAGCGCAAACAATTCGGCCGTCCGATTTCCGAGTTTCAATCCATCCAGAACAAGCTCGCCGACATGGCCACCGAGATCGATGCCGCTCGCTTGCTCACCTATCGCGCGGGCTGGATGAAGGACCATGGGCAGCGCGTCACCAAGGAATCGTCCATGGCGAAGCTGTTTGCGTCCGAAATCGCCGTGCGGGCAACCAGCGAAGCCGTGCAGATCCACGGCGGCAACGGGTTTATCAAAGACTATCCCGTCGAGAAATTCTATCGCGACGTCAAGCTGTGCACCATCGGCGAAGGCACCAGCGAAATCCAGCGCCTGGTGATCGCGCGCCAGCTCTTAAAGAGCGAATGAGTCCCGCCGCGGAAAAAATCCTGAGCGGCGACACGCGCGAGCTGGCCCGAGCCGCGACGGCGATCGAAAATCGATCTCCCGCCGCCGAATCATTATTGAAGGAATTGTTCCCGCACACCGGCCACGCCACTGTGATCGGCGTCACGGGAGCGCCCGGCGCGGGAAAAAGCACACTGACCGATCGATTGGTTCACGAACTTCGACGCGAGGGCAAAGCCGTCGGCGTTCTCGCGGTGGACCCCACCAGTCCCTACACCGGCGGCGCCATCTTGGGCGATCGCATCCGCATGCTGGAGCATCATGCCGACCCGCACGTCTTCATCCGTTCCATGGCCACGCGCGGACACATGGGTGGTTTAGCCACGGCAACTACCGACATGGCGCTGTTGCTGGATGCCGCGGGTAAAGAAGTCGTGCTCATCGAAACCGTGGGCGTCGGTCAGGACGAAGTAGAAGTGGCAAAGCTCGCCCATGTCACGGTGCTCGTTCTCGTGCCCGGGATGGGCGACGACGTGCAGGCCATCAAGGCCGGCATCATGGAGATCGCTGACGTCTTCGTCGTCAACAAAGCCGATCAACCGAACGCGGATCGTTTGGAGCGCGAGATTCTGGCTGTGCAGGGTCTATCGACAAGAGCGGACGGTTGGGTGCCTCCGATCGTCCGAACGGTCGCTACAGAGGGCCAAGGGATCGTCGAAACGTTGGCTGCCATCCGTTTGTTTCTCGCTCGCTCCGGCGCCAAGAATCGCGCGGTTGCAAATTGGACGCTGCGCCTGCGCGAAATGCTGCGCGAACGGGCGATGGAGCAATTTGCGAATATTGATTTTCAGGCTGCCGCGGAAGAAGTAGCGGCCCGACGGTGCGACCCTTATTCGATTATCGATGGCTGGATCAGACAACAAATTCGAAATTGATCACTTGGGCATCGCTGTGCGATCGCTGGACGCCGCGCTCGCGTTCTACGAGAAGCAGCTCGGCTTTCCGGTCAGCCTGCGTGAGACAGTCGCGCAGGAAAAAGTAAACGTCGCGATGCTGCCCGCCGGTGGTCCGCGCATTGAATTACTGGAGGCGTCGGAGCCCGATTCCGTGATCGCGAAGTTCATCGAAAAGCGCGGCGAAGGTCTGCATCACGTGGCCATCAAGGTTCCCGATCTGGCGGCCACTGCAGAGCGCCTGAAAGCGCATGGGGCGCGCTTGTTGAACGAGCCTCGCGCCGGCGCCGGCGGGCATTTGTATGTCTTCGTCCATCCATCTTCTACAGGGGGCGTTTTGCTGGAGTTGATTCAACAATAGTCATGAAGAAACCAACCATTGGTGTCATCGGCGGAAGCGGCCTCTACTCGATGCCGGGTTTCACCGCGCACGAAGAAGTAACGATCGAAACTCCGTGGGGCATGCCGTCCGATCCCTACGTGGTCGGGCAGCTCGCTGGCAAAGAGGTCGCGTTCCTTTCGCGGCACGGCCGCGGCCATCGCCATTCGCCTTCCGAGCTGAACTTCCGCGCTAATATCTACGGGTTCAAATCGCTGGGAGTCGATCGTATCCTGTCGCTCAGCGCCGTCGGATCGCTGAAGAAAGAACATGCCCCGCTGAAATTCGTGATCCCCGATCAATTCTTCGATCGTACTCGCGGCCGCGTCTCCACGTTCTTCGGCGAAGGCCTGGTGGCGCACGTCAGTTTTGCCGATCCGGTCTGCCCGCAGCTTTCCGAAGTAGTCCATCAGGCTTGCGTCGCGAGTGGCGTGGATGTGGCGCGCGGCGGAACCTATCTTTGCATGGAAGGTCCGGCGTTTTCGACCAAAGCCGAATCGAACGTGTATCGCAGTTGGGGCATGGACGTCATCGGCATGACCAATCTGCAAGAAGCTAAACTGGCGCGCGAGGCCGAACTTTGCTACGTCACCATCGCGATGGTGACGGATTACGATTGCTGGCACGAGGAACACGACGCCGTCACGGTGACCGACATTTTGGCGAACCTGAAGCAGAATGCCGACCACGCTTGCAAAGTGGTGGCGGCCGCGGTGGCGAGCATGCCTGAGCGTCGCGAATGCAAGTGCGGTTCGGCGCTGGCCCACGCCTTGATCACCGATCCGAAGTCCGTGCCGGCATCGACGCGCAAGAAGCTGGAGCTATTGGTTGGAAAATACCTCTGAGACACTCGCTCAGCGACTCTTAGCGCACTGCCTGGATTGCCGTCCCTGGCCGCAGCACTTGCTCGATGAATTGCTCGCGCAGGGCGGCGATCGCGAGCTGTTCCGCGTGGTCGTCGAACGTCTGGCCGATCTGTTTGAACCGCGCTTGTGCCGCGTCTATGCCGAGATGTTTTGCGATGTGATCGCTCGCCGCACGGGCCTGCACGCCGAGCATCTGCTCGCCCGTTACGAGCGCGTCCGGCTGATGCGGGTACTGGACCGGGATCCCGCTACCATCCAAAACGTTTTCGTTCTTTCGCGTGTGACCCTCGGCGCCGATGTGGCGGTGACCAGCATACTTCTCGACGCCGCCAAACAGCGCTTCCCCAACGCAGTGATCTGGTTCGTTGGCCCAGGCAAAAACTGGGAGCTATTCGCCGCCGACTCTCGTTTGCGCCATCTTCCCGTTGCCTACGGCCGCTCCGGCTCCATCGACGATCGCCTTTCCATTTGGCCGCAATTACGCGAAGCCGTTTGCCTCGCGAACAGTATCATCATCGATCCCGACTCCCGTCTTACTCAACTCGGTCTGCTTCCCATCTGTCGCGAGGAGGATTACTACTTTTTCCACAGCCGTTCGTTCGGAGCCAACACGCAACATCCGCTGACTGCGCTCACGCGCCACTGGTGCGACAAGACATTCGGCGTTCCGGACGCGCGCCCCTACATCGCAACCGGCTTGGACGCGGCGGAATTTGCCACCACGGTGAGTTTCGGCGTCGGCGAAAATCCAGCGAAGCGGGTTGCCGATCCTTTCGAAGAGGAACTGCTGCGGCGATTGCCGCGCCCCATCCTGATCGACAAAGGTGTGGGCGGCGCAGAGGCCGAACGAGTAGAGCGCGCCGTGACGAGAGCCGGCGGAGAAGGCATCGTGATGTGGGACGGATCCTTCGCGGGTTTTGCCGCGCATATCCAGCGCGGCCGTCTCTATGTGGGCTATGACTCCGCTGGCGGGCACGTCGCGGCAGCCTGTGGAGTCCCGATGATCAGCATCTTTGCCGGCGCCGTCTGCCAACGGATGTACGAGCGCTGGCGCCCAACGGGCTCCGGCAGGACCAAGATTATTCGCCCCGAAAACCTGACGCTGGCGGAGCTGCTCTCTACTTTTGAGGCTTGTCTTCTTTCGTCTGATCCTCCGGCAGCGGATCCGGCGTCTCGAACTTGATGGTCGATTCGGTTCCGAACTTGCGATAGAGCCGGAATTCGATGTCGTTCTTGCTCATCTGGCGAGCGCGTTTGGATAGAAGAACCGATTTCAGCGGCAACATATATTGCTGGTCGCCGATGGTCTCCAGGTCGTAGTCGAGCGATGAAGTGATGTCGTGAATCGGAAAAGTGCCAGGCAGGTCATACGGGGTCATGACGATCTTCACCACCATCTTGGTGTCCTCGTCGATATACACCAAGCCGCGATAAGCCGGCACGATCTCCGGGGCGTCATCGGCCTCCACGCGGTATTTCGAAAACTCCTGCTGGACGTCATAGGCGAACACGTAAGTCTTGCGGCCACGCAGTTTGCCCCAGTGATCCCAGGAGAATTCGGCGTGAGTCTCCGGCTCGAAGATTTCCTTCATCATGCTGCCAAATTCGCCTTGGGACGACATACCGCCGAACTGCCGCATGTCTTTGCCATTGGCCACTGGCTGGTTGTTATGGAGAATCACTTCGTAATTTTCGAATCCGTTGTAACTCAGGCGCGCGGTAATGGTGTCGTTGTGATACCAATTGTTACCGGTTCCGCTGGGATCTACGTCGCGGCGCGTCACCTGGACGCAAATGAAATTGGGCAATTGCTTGGTGTAGTTGAGCGCATACTCGCGCGCCTGGTCGATGATCTTGGCCTGCTCGACCGAATCGGGAGGAGGCGGCGGAACGTAGACTGGCTTGGGCGGAGGCGGAGGAGCAACCGGCAAACTGGCGGAAGCTTCGCCTAACTCGCGCAGCGCCGCGACGGTCTTAGGCCCGGCGCCCAGGCTTTGCAGATCCTCGATGGTCCGGTCGTCCAGCTTGTCGGTGAGTTTCACTTTGCGCAAATACTCGGCTACTTGCCGATCGGGTTGTTTCAGCTCCACCGCGGAGCGGATGAACATTTCCAGTTGCGCAACTGTCAAGTTCATCTCGCCGGCGGCGGTTAGGATAGCAGCGGTAATTAGAACCAGCAAGAAACGCATGCTAGTTCTATTGTCTCTCAGGTTCGGCCGTCCAGAAGATTATCGAACGCGGCCTGCAAATCGGGATATTGGAACGGGAAACCTGCGGATTTGGCTACCGACGGGAGCACGCGCTGGCTGGCCAGCAACATCCCGGACATTTCCCCTAAAGCCAATTTCAAGGCGAAAGCAGGCATCGGAAGGATGGCCGGGCGATGCAGCGCGGTCGCCAACCGGCTGGTAAATTCGTCGTTGGTGACCGGGTGGGGAGCGGTGGCATTTACCGCGCCTCGGATGGCCGCGAAGTCCAGTGCGAATAAGATCAGCTTGACGGCATCTTCCAGGTGAATCCACGCCATCCATTGGTGGCCGGATCCGAGCCTGCCGCCCAGGCCGAATCGGAAGACCGGAAGCAGCTTGGCCAGCGCGCCGCCCAGTCCCAATATCATGCCGAAGCGGAGACAAACTACTCGCACTCCCAATGCGTCCGCCGATTGAGCGGTTGCTTCCCACTCCATGGTGACGTGAGCGAGAAAATCGGACCCGGGTGCGGAGGCTTCGGTCAGGATCTGGTCGCCGCGCGAACCGTAGTATCCCACCGCCGAGGCGCACACCAGCACGTGGGGGCGCCCGGATTGCGCCGCGAGCGCATTCACTACATTGCGAGTTCCCTCCACACGGCTATCCAGGATGCGTTTCTTCGCGGCGGCGGTCCACCGTTGGGCCACCGGTTCGCCGGCCAAGTGAACCACCGCGTCGGCGGAGGCTAGCGGCTCACCGAGCATCCCCAACCTCAGCTCGTCTCGAGAGATCCCGCGCGTGGTATGCCCCATCGATGCGAGCCGCTCCCGCAGCCGCTTACCGATAAACCCGTTCGCGCCAGTGATGGCGACGTTCACTTAGACATTCTAATCCGCATTCTCCATAATGAAGGTTGCCGTCATGAGGGCGTCTCCTAAATGAGAGCGATAAATCGCGCCAAATTGCTATGGGGCTACTTGCGGCGCAAGTCCACGCTCAACGCCCTGCCGGTGGAGTACATCGTCGAGACGACGGCCAAATGCAACCTGTATTGTCCCATGTGCCCGCGCGAGACGCATAAGCAGCCCAAGGCGGACATGCCGGACGAGATTTTCGAGCGGCTGGTGCGCGAGTCGGGCGCGAGCGCCGAACACATGATGCTGATCGGGCTCGGCGAACCGTTTATGGATCGAAAGATTTTCGAGCGTATCGAATATTGCGAACGCCACAACATTTCGACGCTGCTTTCGACCAATGGCACGTTTCTGGATGAGAAGACCTGCGCGCGGCTGCTGGATACGCCCCTCGAGCACATCACGCTGAGTTTCGACGGGGCCACCAAAGAGTCCTTCGAGTACTACCGCAAGGGCGCCAATTTCGAGAAGGTGCGCGACAATTTCCTGCGATTCGCGCGCATGAAGCACGAGCGCCGCGCCAAGGTACAAGTAGTGGTCCAGATGGTGCGGATGGAGCGCAACGCGGGCGAAGTGGACGATTTCGTGCGTTTCTGGAAAGACGTGCCGGGCGTGGACCAGGTGCGCATCAAGGAAGACGAAACCAACGTGCTGCAGCCGGAGGCCCGCCACGCGGCCGACGATTGGAAACATCCCTGCCATTACTTGTGGCGCGGCCCGATGTACGTGAAGCAGAATGGCGACGTCTATCCGTGCTGCCAGAGCTACACGCTGGACGGCGGCCCGGTGGGCAATATCGCAAACGAAAGCCTGCCCGAGATTTGGAATTCGGATGCGATGCGGCGCATGCGCGAGCTGCACGTGTCGGGACGAGCGGGCGAGATCGATGTTTGCGCGCGCTGCTGTACTACCATTCCAAGCGGCGCGCTGGTAGCGGGAAGTTTGTTGCTCCATGGACGCACGGTGCGAAAGCTGCTGCCTTGGGTGGAACGGCTGGTGTATTTCTCGAAATTGCCGCGTTCATTACTGACGCCGCCAAAGAAAAACGCCAGCGAGAGTGAATTGGTACAGATTGACGGAACGCGGAAGTAATCTACTGCTTCTCGAAAACCAACGAGAGATCCAGGTCGCCTTGCGGTGTCGCGATATGCACGGTGTCGGTCAGGGTCTTGCCGTCGTCGCCCATGGTGATTTTGTCTTTGATCACCAGGTCCGTGCCTTGCACCGAAGCCTTGGAATCGATCTGTAGCGCATTTCCGTCCCAGGTGGCCGCGCTCTTCACGTCGGCGCCATTGGCCTGGTAGGCAATCTCTTTGCCATCGGTGGTGTAGGTTCGGGAATCGTGCTGATCGCCCAGGGCGGTGCCGGTCTGCGTGTCTTCAATGGTGATGGATGGTTCGGCGTGCGCCACTTTGCGGGTATAGGAAGTCGGCGCTGGCACCGGGCCCATGTTGCTTTTGGCGGGGTTTAGTTTCCAATCGCCGGAAAAATTGGGTTTATCCGCGGCCAAGGCGATGCTGGCCAAAGCCGCGACAAGAATGCATATTTTCAGCAGGGACTTCATGGGACCTCCAGAATCACTCGTATCTTAGCGCAACCCCGGGATCGACGCGCGTGGCGCGGCGCGCCGGAATCCAGCAGGCAAAGAAGGCAACGGCCGAGAGCAGCACGATTACAGCGCCATAGGTCAACGGATCGCTGGAGCTCACGCCGAACAATAAGCGGCCCATCACTCGCGTCAGGGCCCATGCGGCAAGAAGACCCACGGCCAAACCCGCCGTCACCATGCGAGCTCCTTGGCGCAGCACCAGTCGCATGACGTCGCGAGTAGTGCCGCCCAGCGCCATGCGGATCCCGATTTCGCGGGTGCGCTGCACCGCGGCGAAGGAAACAACGCCATAGACACCCACGCTGGCCAGGATCAAGCCGAGCCCGCCCAAAATCGCCGCAACGCTTGCCGCCATTCGAAATAGTTGCAGACCGTTCATTCCCGCGATGACGTCATCCATGCTGCGGGTATCAATGATAGGCAGATCGGGCGCGAGCGAACGAATCACACTTCGCATTTGAGGGATCAGCTTTTCGGGCGGGATAGAAGAACGGATCTGCAGAGCTCGCATCGACGTGTAGTTTTGCGCCAGCGGGACGTAGAAAAACGGCGTCGGCTCTTCCGCAATGAAAGCATATTTGCCATCCGCGGCCATCCCGACCACTTGCACCACCTGCGCCGGCTTGCCGATGTTGCTCACCGTGAAACGCTTGCCGACGGGATCTTCCTTGGGCCAGAACCGGCCAGCCATGGTTTGATTCACGATAGCTACCAGCGGCGCCGATTCATTGTCGAAATCGGTGAACAGGCGGCCGCGGAGTAGAGGCACACGCATGGTTTGAAAATAGCTGGAATCAACATTGTTGTAGAAGATAGATGGGGGCGGCTGGCCGTTGGGAAGCTGGTGGCCTTCCATCGTGACCGAGGCGGAATTCACAATGTTAACGTTTCCCATCGGTATTCCGTAAGCAACGCTGGCGGACTGGACGCCGGGAATTGCAAGGGCGCGCGCTTTCAACTGACGGTAGAATTCGGTGGTACGCGCCTGATCGTAGCCGATTTGATGGGGATCCACGGTGACGTTCAGAACGTGATCGGGGTCGAACCCGAAATTCACTTTTCCGGCATGTTGGACGGCACGAACGAACAACCCAGCGATCACCAGCAGCGTGAGCGATCCGGCCACCTGAGCGGCCACCAGGAAATTCCTGACCCGATGACGTCCGGCGCCGCTATCGCCTCGGCCACCCTCTTGCAAGACGGCATTCAAATCCACGCGAGAGGCGCGGATGGCCGGCCAGAGTCCAA
Organism: Bryobacteraceae bacterium; assembly: GCA_052148835.1. Classification (GTDB taxonomy): domain Bacteria; phylum Acidobacteriota; class Terriglobia; order Bryobacterales; family Bryobacteraceae; genus Palsa-89. The sequence goes on along the minus strand of JBKQHJ010000091.1, from coordinate 75,004 downwards.
CGAACATGCCGGTGAAGAGGGCGCCGGCGAGAGCGTAGGAGAAGACATGCCAGTCAAAGCGCAAATCTACGTTTATGGGCAGACTCAGGCCGGGCATAGCAGTAACCTGGCCTGGATTGACCCATAATCCAAGGAGGACGCCGCCGGCGCCGCCGAGAAGTCCCAGCAGAAGCGTCTCCGTCAAGGTCTGGCGGATCAAGCGGCTACTTCCGGCGCCCAGGGCGGCGCGCAAGCCCATTTCACGCTGGCGCACGGTAGCGCGCGCCAACACGATATTGGCGACATTCATGCACGCCAGCAATAAGAGCAGAGCCGCTAGAAACAGAAAGAATCCGGCGATGATCGGAACCAGGTTACTCCCCATTGGCCGTGGCCGCGCCAACTGTTCGCGATAGATCTGGACGGTGACGTTCTTGTCGGTGGATGGATACTGGTTGGCGAGCCGCGCGGCGATCACGTTGATGGAAGCTTGCGCCTGCGAGAAACTCACGCCAGGTTTCAGCCTGCCGATGGCGAAAAAATTTCGGTTGTTGCGATCGGTGAGCGCATTTCGCGCGCCGGCAAAATCCACATTACCGAGCGGCATGTAGGCGTCCATGTCAATCGGGAAGTAAGTGCCGTGGAATTCCTTGGGTGCGACGCCGACGATAGTGGCCGACTGTCCATTGACCAAAACTTGTTTCCCGAGCACCCGCGGATCGCCCGCGAAACGCTTCTGCCAGTACGAATATCCAAGGACCAGCACAGGCTGCTTGCCGGGCTGATTCTCTTCCTCAGGCAGTATGAGACGGCCAAGCAACGGCTTCACGCCCAGTCCAGAAAAGTAGTTGCCACTCACGCGGCTATACAGGAACTGATCCGCCTTGTTATCGGCGCTGAGTCCGCCCAAATCGATGCCGTAGACGAACAGGTCGGCGAAGGATACGGCTTGCTTGCGGAAGTCGACGAAATCCGGGTAGGAAAACAAATACAGGAAGGGCGAGTTTCCGGCCTGCTGCGCGGCCAGGACCGCGATTCGCCCGGGCTCGGGTACCGGCAAGGGGCGCAGCAGATAGCCGTTGATGATACTGAAGACGTAGGTGTTGGCGCCGATTCCGAGCGCGAGCGTCAACGCGACGATAAAGGTAGCCAGGGGGGCCTTCGCGAGCATTCGCCAGCCGTATCGAATGTCTTGCCATAGCGTCTGCATGGGTTCCCCTATTCATACCTCAGGGCGATGCCGGGATCGACGCGCGTGGCGCGGCGCGCGGGAATCCAGCATGCGATTAGTGCGATGGCGGCCAACAGTAGTGCCACTGCCAGGTAGGTGATTGGATCGCTGGGACTGACGCCGATCAGCAGGCGAGTCATCACGCGCGTGATCCCTAGGGTGGCAACCAGACCGACCGCCAAACCGATAACCACCATGCGAACGCCTTGCCGCAGGATGAGCCGCACCACGTCGCGCGCGCTGCCGCCGAGCGCCATACGGATGCCGATCTCGCGCGTGCGCTGGGCCAACGGTTTCATTAGCGTCTCTGGAGCGACCGAGGTCCGCACCTGTAGCGCGCGTGTCGAAATGAAATTTTGCGCCAACGGCACGTAGAAGAACGGCCTGGGGTCCTCGGCGATGAACGCGTACTTGCCAGTGGCCGCGATGCCAACGATTTCGAGCGTCTTGGGAGGTGCGATGGCGGTCTTCAGAATAAAGCGTTTGCCGATGGGATCCTGATGAGGCCAAAACTTGTCGGCCAGCGTCTGGTTGACGATCGCAACGGCTGGAGCGGTCTGGTTGTCGGAGTCGGTGAACTCACGTCCACGCAGCAAAGGAACCCGCATCGTTTTGAAGTAATCCGGATCGACATTGTTGAAGAACACCGATGGCGGCGGCTGATCGGGAGGAAGTGTCTGGCCCTCGACCGCAACCGTTCCTCCATTCACGATGTTGGTGGTTCCCATCGGGACGCCGTACGCCATGCTCACCGACTGAACGCCGGGTAACGCGCGCGCTCCCGCTTCCAGCCGGCGATAGAACTCGTTGGTGCGCGCTTCGTCATAACCGATTTGATGCGGATCGACGCTGACATTGAGCAGATGATCGGGATCGAAGCCCAGGAACATGCTTTCGCCATGTTGCAGGCTGCGGACGAAAAGTCCGGCGACCACCAACAGCATCAGCGAGCCGGCCACTTGAGCGATGACCAAGGCGCTACGCATCCGTTGACGTCGCGTCCCAGCCGTATCGCTGCGTCCACCTTCTTGCAAAACACTGTTCAGGTCCGCGCGCGAAATGCGGATAGCGGGCCACAGTCCCACGAAAACACCGGTGAAGAGGGCTGCGCCCAACGAGTAGGCGAAGACGTGCCAATCAAAGCCAAAGTCGACCCGGATGGGAAGGGTGGTGGAAGCAAATTTCGAGACGTCGCCGGGATTCGCCCAGAGTCCGAGAATAACGCCTAACATGCCTCCCAGGAGTCCCAGCAGAATTGTTTCCGTGAGCATCTGACGAATCAGCCTGACGCGTCCGGCGCCCAAGGCCGCCCGCAAACCCATTTCGCGCTGGCGTACGGTGGCTCGCGCCAGCAGGACATTGGCGACGTTCATACACGCTAGAAGTAAGAGCAGGCCCGCGAGGCATAATAAGAACGCCGCAACGACAGGCACGATATTGCTTCCGAGGGGCACCGGCCTAGCCAGCTGCTCGCGGTAGACGGTCACCGTGACGTTCCCGTCGGTAGACGGATATTGTTTCGCCAAACGCGCCGCGATTACGTTGATGGATGCCTGCGCTTCGGAGAAGCCGACGCCCGGTTTCAAGCGGCCCAGGACGGTAAGTCCGCGTGCACTGCGATCGGTGGCCACGCTGCTTGAAATTTGCGCCAGAGCTGCGCTGCTGCTGAACGGGAGATAGCCGTCCATTTCCAGAACTGAATACGTTCCCATGAACTGCTTGGGCACAACTCCGACGATGGTCGCGGACTGTCCGTTCAGCCGCACCTGCTTCCCAATCACGTTAGGATTGCCGCCGAATCGCTTTTGCCAATAAGAGTATCCCAGCACCAGCACCGGCTGTTTGCCGGGTTGATCTTCCTCGTTCGGCTCAATTAAACGGCCCAATGCGGGCTTTACTCCCAGAACGGAGAAGTAGTTTCCCGCGACGAAGCTGACCACAAGTTGATCCGCGCGGCCGTCGGCGCTCAGGCCGGGCAGATCCATCCGGTAGGCGAATAGATCGGCGAAGGACTCCGCTTGTTTGCGGAAATCGACGAAGTCCGGATACGAGAACTGGATCACGAAAGGAGAGCTGCCCTTCTGATTGGCGGCCAGAACAGCAATCTGTTCAGGGTGCGGAACAGGCATCGGCCGGAGCAGGAATCCATTCACGATGCTGAAGATCAGCGCATTGGCGCCGATGCCCAGCGCTAGGGTGATCACAACGACGGCGGTTAATCCAGGCGTCTTGGCCAGCATTCGCCAGCCGTAACGGAGGTCCTGCAGCAGGGATTGCATTGGTGCTTTCACTATGGCACGGGGGCTGCCACGTGGCCGTGCGAAGCAACTAAAGGAAATCTGGGCTGGAGATGGCTGATGGCCTTGTCCAGCGCCGGGAACAAGCGTCCCGCAATCGAACAGCTACCAGGATTCGGCCAGGCGCACGAAGGTTCGCAAACCCACGCCCGTCGCACCTTTGGCCATGTACGGCTTGGCATCGTCCAGCCACGCAGTCCCCGCGATATCCAAATGCACCCAGGGCGTCTCGCCGACGAAATCGCGAATGAACCAGGCCGCGGTGATGGAGCCGCCCGAGCGGCCTCCGATATTATGCAGATCGGCGAACGAGCTTTTCAACAGCTCTTTGTATTCTTCGTCCATCGGCATCTGCCAGGTCTTTTCGCCCTCCGCTTTTGCTGCGGCGAGAAGCTTATTCAAAAAATCTTCGTTGTTGGTGAATGCCCCGACATTGATGTTCCCGAGCGCCACGACAATTGCGCCGGTCAACGTTGCCGCGTCCACCAGGTGCGTACAGCCGAGCTGTTGGGCATAGGTAAGGGCGTCGATCAAGATGAGCCGGCCTTCGGCGTCCGTGTTAAGTACTTCGACGGTTTTGCCCGCGAGCGATGTGACGATGTCGCCCGGACGCTGCGCCTTGCTGCCGGGCATATTTTCGACGGTCGGAACCAGTGCGGTCACTGGAATGGAGGGCTTCAATTGGGCAATTGCCCGCATGGCGCCGAGGACGGCCGCGCCGCCGGACATGTCGTAACGCATCTTCTCCATGCCCTCGGACGGCTTGATGGAGATCCCCCCGGTATCGAAGGTGACGCCTTTTCCGATGAGACCCAGGTGGTCCTTCGTTGCGGGCGCGGTGGCGGGCTTGTACCGGATCACGATCAGCGCGGGAGGTTCGGCACTTCCTTGCGCCACTCCCAGCAGAGCGCCCATGCCGAGTTGGCGCATACGATCCTGATCCAGAACCTCGCACTCCAGGCCGTACTTTGCCGCCATCTGTTTGGCACGATCGGCGAGCAGGGTGGGCGTCAGGACATTGGCGGGTTCGTTGGCGAGATCGCGGCTGAAGTTCTGTGCCTCGGCCAGGATGCGTCCGCGGTCCACGGCGGCCTGCGATCCACCAAGAACGGAAAACGAAGCCACCTGTTTTTCGTTCTTCTTCGGATCGGTCTTGTAACGATCGTTTTCCACATCGCCCAGAAGTGCGCCCTCCACCGCGGCGGCGGCCTGGTCGTCGGAGCGAAAAGGCTCGTCCAGCGCCAGCGTGATGGTGTGAATTCCCTTGGATTTCAACGCGCGGACCATAGCCCCGGTCAGTTTGCGAAGCTCGGCGGCATCGAAGCGGTCGCGCTTTCCGCCGCCCGCGAGTACTAAGCGCTTGGCCTTCAGGCCTGGCGGGCGATGCAGAATCGCGATTTCGAGCGCTTTTCCTGAGAATTCTCCAGAATCGTACAACTCCTTCAACTGATCGGCTGCGGCGGATTCGGGCGGCGCACCCTCAAATGCAATCACCACCAACGCGTCCGAATCCACTTCCCCCAGCTTCTTCGGTTCCAGCCTGATCTCCATGTCTCCCCTTTACCTTCGTTTTCCAATAGCCGCGCGGGCTTCGGCTTCCATCTCGCGCGTGCGTTCGGCTTCGCGTTTGTCGTGCAGTTTCTTGCCTTTAGCGATGGCAAGCTCCACTTTAATATGTCCGCTTTTCAAATACATCTTGGTGGGAATCAGCGTGAGCCCTTTTTCGCGCGTTTTCCCCAGCAACTTGTCGATCTCTTCCCTGTGAAGCAGCAGCTTACGCCGCCGCGTGGGTTCATGGTTCTCGCGATTTCCATGCGAATATTGCCCGATGTGGGCGTTCAGGAGCCAAGCCTCATTGCCTTGGACCTCGGCGAAGCTGTCCTTAAGCTGGACGCGCCCGTCCTTGGCAGCCTTCACCTCGGTGCCAGTGAGGGCGAGGCCGGCCTCCAGTCGTTCGAGCAGATGGTAATCGTGCCCGGCGTGGCGGTTGTCGCTCAAAATCTTAATCCCAGGTTCCACGGGAGGTCTTTTTAACTCAACGTTTTTCGACTCAACGTCTGGTTTCTAATCAACGCCAGGAAAGCTAGCCGCGTCAAGCGTTTATGTGGAAGTTTCGCGACGGCTCCGGGGTCATTGTAGCACAAGGCCTTTATAAACAATAAGATGCTTTCTTTTAATCAGTTACGCGCCATAGCTCCCCTGTGTGTAGCGCTGATGTTCCTGCCCGTCGATGCTCTTCAGGCTCGTAACCGCAAGGGTGACAAGCTGTACAAGTTGGGAGTGGACGCCGAGGCGCACAAGGAATACGACAAGGCGCTCGACTACTTCCAGAAGGCCCTCGCCACGGATCCCCAGGAAACCATTTATGAGCTGGCGGCGCGCCGGGCCCGGTTCGAATCGGGCCAACAGCACGTGCAGGCGGGGAAAAAGCTGCAGCAATCCGGGGATCTGGAAAAGGCGCTGGCCGAGTTTCAGAAGGCGTTTGCCGCCGATCCCGGCTCGATGATTGCGTTCCAGGATATCCAAGAAACCAAAGGTCTGCTGGAGCAAAAGGAGAAAGGACTGGTCAAGCCGGGCGAAAAACCGCTGACCTCGGCCGAGAAAGCGCAGAAGGAGAGCCTGGAGATGATCGAATCGCTCCAGCCGGTGCCGGGATTGAAGCCGGTCACCAACCAGATCAGCCTTCTCAAAATGAACAACCAGCCGCCCAAAGTGCTGTATGAGACGGTGGGTAAGCTGGCCGGGATCAACGTGCTGTTCGATCCGCAGATGCAGCCCGGCAAGAACGCGAACCTGGATCTGAACAACGTGACTCTCCAGGAAGCGCTGGATTACATCGCGCTGCTGACGAAGACCTATTGGAAGCCGGTGAGCAGCAATGCCATTTTTGTTACCGAAGACAACGTCACCAAGCGCCGGGACTATGAAGACGAAGTGGTGAAGGTCTTCTATCTGAAGAATCCCACATCCACACAGGAGTTTCAGGAAATCGTGACGGCCGTGCGTTCGGTTACCGACGTCCGCCGCATGTTCCAGTTCAATGCCGAGAACGCGGTGGTGGTTCGCGATACCGTGGACAAGGTCGCGCTGGTTGAAAAGCTGCTGCACGACCTGGACAAACCGAAGGCGGAAGTGGTGGTGGACGTAATTGTAATGGATGTATCGAGCGACGTCAGCCGCCAGATCGGGGCAGGTCTGATGTCCAACGGAACCAATGGGTTGGCGGTGCCGTTCCAGTTCTCGCCGACCAATCCAATTAATACCAACCTCAATAACGGAACCGGTGCGAACGGGACCGGCGGTACAGGAGCAACCGGGACGACGGGTGTCACAGGTACGACAGGCGTCACCGGTACGGGCACTACCGGATCGAGCTTCGTGGCCCTTTCGCAACTCGGGCACATTGGCACCAGCGACTTTTCCACCAGTCTTCCGGGCGCCATGCTGCAGGCTGTGATGTCGGATTCCAGAACCAAAATCCAGGAGTCGCCCGAAGTGCGGGTATCCGATGGCCAAAAGGTGAGTTTGAAGATCGGCGAGAAGTACCCGTATGCCACGGGCAGCTTCCAGCCTGGCGTCGGAACGGTGGGCGTCAGTCCTCTGGTGAGTACGCAGTTCCAATTTGTCGATGTGGGCGTGAACGTTGAGCTGACGCCGCACGTGCATGGCAGCGACGAGGTAACTTTGCACATCAGCGTGGATATCTCCGACATCGCGAATACGATCAATCTCGGCGGCCTGAGCCAGCCGGTCATCGGACAAAAGAAGAACGAAGCCGATATCCGCTTGAAGGACGGGGAAGTGAGCTTGGTCGGAGGGTTGATGCAGGACCAGGACACCAGCGTGATTGGTGGAATCCCAGGGTTGGTCAACATCCCGATTCTTGGCAAATATCTGTTCGGCAATGTGTCCAAAGACCATTCGAAGGAACAGTTGATGATCGCCCTGATTCCCCATATCGTGCGGAAGCCGGAGATCACGGGTCTGGACATGAAGGAAATCGCGGCGGGAACCGACGCCACGGTGAAGCTCAATTTTGCCCCGCGCGTCGAGGAGCCGGCAGCGCCTGCCGCCACTACGCCTGCGACCGCGGCACCAGGGAGTCCTTCTGCAACAACGCCCGCGGTGACGCCGGCCACTCCAGGCGGCGCGGCTAGCCTGGTGTTTAATCCGGCCACCGTGCAGGCGCCGTTGAGCAGCCAGGTGAAGATTGTGCTGCAGGCTCAGAACATGACCGACTTGGCGAACGTGCCGGTGAAAGTGCGCTGGGATCCGAAAGTGCTGCGGCTGGAAATGATCTCCCCGGGCGCATTGCTGACCGAGGACGGCAAGATCATCGCGCCCAGTCTGGATATTCGTAACGATACGGGCGACGCGAGCATCGACGTCATCCGCCTAGCCGGCGCCCCGGGCGTAAACGGGAACGGTCCGCTGTTGCAGCTCACATTTACAGCCGTGGGCAAAGGAACCACCACCGTGAGCGTGACGGAGGCCCCGCTGAAGAACTCAGCCCAGCAGCCGATCGTGGTACAGCCGCCGTCGGTTACAGTCGCCGTTCAGTAAAAGATAATGGGACTAAAGGCAAGCGCGGTGCGGCGCAAAAGACAAGGCGGTCTGACGCTGGTGGAGCTGATCGTGGCGTTCACCATCATGATGGTGTTGACCACCATGGCGGTACCGCTGGCGCGCTACAAAGTGCAGCGTGACAAGGAGCGGGACCTGGAGCGGGCGCTCACCGAGATGCGCAACGCCATCGATAAGTTCAAGGACGATATGGACGCCCAGAAGATCGGGCCGGCCAAACTCGATTCCGACAACTATCCGGAAAGTTTGCAGCAACTGGTGGACGGAATCAAAGCCACCGGGGCGGTGGACAAGAAGATGAAATACCTGCGGCGCATCCCCAAGGATCCCATGACGAACTCCTACGACTGGGGGCTGCGGAGCGACCGCGACGATAACGATTCGCAGTCCTGGGGCGGCCAGAACGTCTTCAATGTTTACACCAAGAGCATGGACAAAGCGCGCGATGGAACACCCTATGCCCAATGGTGAGGTAGTCATGAACCAGCGGCAGCTTTACTTCGCCGATCCGAAGAACTGCAGCCGCCGCCGCTTCGGCTTCACGCTCATCGAACTGATGGTCGTCATGGCGGTGATCGCCGTGTTGATGGCGATCGCGGTGCCGATCTATACCCGGTCCATCCAGCGCTCCAAGGAGAGCGTGCTCAAGAACAATCTGTTCACGCTGCGCACGGTGATCGACGAGTATACCTACGACAAACAGAAGGCGCCGCAAACGCTGCAAGACCTGGTGAGCGACGGTTATCTGCGGCAGGTGCCCGTCGATCCGATGACCGGCAACGCGGATTCCTGGAAGCTGATCATGGAAGACGCCACCAACACCGTGAACCAGACTGAGCCCGGAATCTTCGATGTGCGGAGCGGATCGGACGGCACTAGTCTCGAAGGGACGCCGTACGCGGAGTGGTGACGGCGGGCTTCGCCGCGGGCGCGCGTTTGGGCGGCGCTTGTTTCCAGATGAAAACGCGGCAGAGCATCAGCACCGCTAGTATCGCTCCATACATCAAGGGCAAGCGCTCGTCGGATTTCACCAGCCACATGTAATGAATTACGCCGGCCAGCGCGGCGAAGTAGATCAATCGGTGCAGGCGCTGCCATTCGACGAATCCCATGCGGCGCACCCATCCCGCGGTGGACGTCACTGCCAGGGGAATGAGCAACGCGAAACCAAGCATGCCCACGGTGATGTAGCGGCGCTTCAGGATATCGGCCCACATCTCATGCCAGTCGAAAAACTTGTCGAGCACCAGCCAAACCGAAAAATGCAGGCACACGTAGAAGAAGGCAAACAGGCCCAGCATGCGCCGATAGCGCGCCAGTTTCGGCTGGTTGAAGATTTTGCGCAGCGGGGTGACGCTCAGCGTGATGAGCAGAAAGCGGATGGTCCAATCGCCGGTGTAATGCGTGATGTATTCCACCGGATTGGCGCCGAAGACCGGAGCGTCGCCACCAGTCACCAGCTTATAAAACGGCCACAGGAATCGTAGGAACGGATATAGGCACAGTAGAAACGCAACTGCCTTGGTCCACCGGCTGGAGAGAATCTTTCCTACGATCTTGGTCAAGACGATCTAGTAGTACTTACGGAGATCCATGCCGGCGTAAAGGCTGGCCACTTCCGGGTACCCATTGAACATCAAGGTGTCGCGCGGGTGTATTTCGGGCAATCGCAGTTCCTTGGCCTGGCTCCAGCGCGGGTGATCCACTTTCGGATTCACGTTGGAGTAGAAGCCGTACTCGTTTGGCGCCGACAGGTTCCAGGTAGTGGGCGGCTGCTTTTCCACCAGGCGAATCTTTACCAGCGACTTCGCGCTCTTGTAGCCGTATTTCCACGGCACCACCAGGCGGATGGGCGCGCCGTCCTGGTTGGGCAGCGTGTCGCCATAGAGACCAACGGCCAGCAGCGCCAGCGGATGCATGGCTTCATCCAGGCGCAGGCCTTCCACGTAGGGGAACTCAATGCCGGCCGCGCGCGAGCTGAGCATCTGCTTGGTATCGTAATAGGTTTCAAAAGCCACGTATTTCGCTTTGGGCGTGGGCTCCACTTGTTTCAGCAGGGACGCCAAGGGAAAACCGATCCAGGGCACAACGATGGACCACCGTTCCGTGCAGCGATGCCGGTAGATCCGCTCTTCGAGCGGGGCGATCTTTAACAGGCTATCCTGGTCGAAGGTCATGGGCTTGGCCACGTCGCCCTCCACCTTCAGCGTCCAGGGCGAGGTGCGGAAGTTTTTGGCGTTTTGGGCCGGCTCTTCCTTCCCGGTACCGAACTCATAATAATTGTTGTAGTGCGTGATGATTTCGAGCGGGGTTGGCTTGTCGTTGCCGCCGATGTCGAAATCGAGCTTCTTCACGTCGGTGAACTTCATGCCCGCCCGAGCCGTTCGTGCGGCTCCCGCCAGAGCGCCCAATGCGAGGGAGCCCGCGAGGAAACTGCGCCGGTTCACGTACGTCTCCTTGGGCGTAACGTCGGAATAACGAAGATTGGCGGGTTTTCGAATCAACATAGGCTTCTCTGATAATGGTAACGCTTCCACGGACCGTGGAGTTACCCGCCGGCTGTTATCTTCCGGAGGAGCCAAAACCGCCCGCGCCGCGCGCTGAATCGGCCAAATCCTCGCCTTCTTCCCATTCGACGGCGTCGTACGGGGCCACGATGAGTTGCGCGATGCGGTCGCCTTTTTCCACCACGTAATCGGCGCGGCCAAGGTTGAACATCACCACGCGAATTTCGCCCCGGTAACCCGGATCGATGGTGCCGAAATTCACGGTGATGGAATGCTTGAGCGCCAGGCCGCTGCGTGGGCGCACTTGGGCTTCGTGGCCGCGAGGCAGCTCGATCGCGATGCCCGTCGGGACGGCTTGCGCGGTGCCGGGAGTAAGCACCGTGCGCTCCAACGCGCGCAGGTCCATGGCGGCGTCCTCATCGGGGCCGTGGGCGTAGCTGGGAAGGATGGCGTCGGGGTGCAGCTTTTTGATGCGGATTTTCATGGGTTAAGGAACCAGTGTGGCACGGGCGGCCAAGCGATTTTGGCGCTAGATCACGATGACCCTCGCGCGATGTCTGGAATTTGCCGCCATGGCGCGATCGCGCGTGATCAGTGGCGCTGCGAGTTCTTCGGCGAGTGCAATGTAGGTGGCATCGTAGCTGGTCCAGTTATGGCGCAACTCCCAAATTCGCGGTATCAGAATGCTGTGAGGATAACGGGTTAACAGCATGTCGAAGTAATCCTGGAGAATTTCGCCGATCCGCGTGGGGCGGATCTCGTCTGCTCTGTCAAGACGGCGTAGTGCGTGCAGAATCTCAACATCGATCAGATGGGGAACATGAATGGTCTCTCCTTCCGCGAAGATGCGCCTACCGATCTCGGTCCCGGCCGGAGTGTTTAACAGCACCTCCAGAACAGCTGAGGCGTCAGCAACGATCAACGACGATCTCGCTCCTCACGAATGATTTCAGCAGGTGACAGTTTGTACCTGACCGGGGTCCGGCTAGCGATGCGAGCAGCGAGTTCCTTCATGGTCGGACGCTCGGCAACATGTTCCATTTCTTTCAGCACGAAGTCGGAAAGCGACATCCCTTCTAGCGCCGCGCGCGATTTCAGTTTCCGATGCAAGCTATCCGGAACGTTGCGCACTTGAATCATCTTCGGCATGTTTTAAACATACTTGCATGTGTAGCACATGTCAAGGCATAGGCTCGCACTGGGCGTCGTTCCGGGAACTACAATGAAATTGATGGCGAAATTGACGGGGACCACCACCGCGCCGGGCCACAAAACCCTCAGCGGCATCCCGGTGGAACCGGTGTATACCGCTACCGATATCGCCGGCCTCACGGTCCCGCCCCCCGGCGAGTTTCCCTACACGCGCGGCATCCACGAGAGTATGTATCGCGGCAGGCTCTGGACCATGCGCCAATTCTCGGGATTCGCGACACCCGAAGAAACCAATCGGCGCTACCTGTTTTTGCTGAGCCAAGGCCAGACCGGGCTGTCGGTGGCGTTCGATCTTCCGACCTTGATGGGCTACGACGCCGATGATGCGACGTCGGAAGGCGAAGTAGGCAAGTGCGGTGTGTCCATCAGCTCGCTTGAGGACATGGAGGTTTTGTTCCGCGGCATTCCGCTCGGCGACGTGACGGTTTCGATGACCATCAACTCGCCCGCGCCCGTGATTTGGGCCATGTATCTCGCGGTGGCCGAAAAACAGGGCGTCGATTGGAGCCAGCTTTCGGGGACGCTGCAGAACGATATTTTGAAGGAGTACATCGCGCAGAAGGAGTACATTTATCCGCCGCAGCCGTCCATGCGGCTGGTGACGGACGTGATCGAGTATTCCACGCAGCACGTGCCGCGCTTTAATCCGATTTCAATCAGCGGTTATCACATTCGCGAAGCCGGATCGACGGCGGTGCAGGAGCTTGCGTTCACGCTGCGCGACGGCATGGAGTACGTGGAGTGGGCCATGGCGCGCGGTCTTCCGGTGGATAGCTTCGCGCCCCGCCTCAGCTTCTTTTTCAATTCGCATAACGACTTCTTCGAGGAAATCGCGAAGTTTCGCGCCGCCCGCAAAATCTGGGCCGAGACCATGACCGACCGCTATGGCGCCCGCGATGAACGAAGCTGGAAACTGCGAACCCACGCCCAAACGGCCGGCTGTTCGCTAACCTGGCAGCAACCGTACAACAACATCGTGCGGACCACGCTGCAGGCGCTCGCGGCGGTGCTGGGTGGAACACAGTCGCTGCACACCAATTCGCTCGATGAGGCGTACGCGTTGCCGAGCGAGCATGCCGTCACCATCGCACTACGAACGCAACAGGTGATCGCGTACGAGAGCGGCGTGCCGGACGTGCCCGATCCGCTGGGCGGCAGCTATTTCGTCGAAAGTCTGACGGCCGAGATGGAAAAGCAAGCGCGCGCGTATATCCGGCGCATCGATGAAATGGGCGGCATGATTCCGGCCATCGAACGCGGTTTTCCGCAGACAGAGATCGCGAACGCGAGCTTTGAGTACCAGCATGCGATCGAGACGGGCGAACAGAAAATCGTGGGCGTGAACGCTTTCGTCGAACAGAATGAGGAGCCGATTGAGGTGCTGGAGATCGATGAGTCGGCCCAAGCGTATCAACTGGAAAAGCTGGGGAAACTAAAGGCGAGCCGCGATAACCTGGCCGTCGAGCGATGCCTGGACGCCTTGCGGGGCGCGGCGGTTGGCCATGAAAACACCATGCCGTTCATCTTGGACGCCGTTCGTGCGTATGCCACCGTCGGCGAGATTTGCGACGCGTTCCGCGAAGTGTTCGGTAGCTACACCGAAACCAGCGTGCTGTAACACGATCCTGCTACCATCAATATATATATGGAGCCTCGCATCCGGGTGCTGGTCGCCAAACCAGGTTTGGACGGCCACGACCGGGGAGCGAAGGTCATCGCGCGAGCGTTGCGCGACGCGGGCATGGAGGTGGTTTACACCGGCCTGCGCCAGACTCCGGAAATGATCGTGAGTGCGGCTCTGCAGGAGGACGTGCAGGTTATCGGCCTGTCGATCCTCTCCGGCGCCCACAACGCGATTGTTCCGCGTATTATGGATTTGCTGCGCGAAAAAGGAATGGACGACGTCCTGGTCCTGGTCGGCGGTATAATTCCTGACGAGGACGCCGCCGAGCTCAAGAAACTGGGTGTCGCGGCTGTATTTCAGCCGGGAGCGTCGCTCGAAACGATCGTCGACTTCATAAGGTCTTCTGTAAAGCAGACTGCGTGAAGCAACCGCGGGATGAAAGATACCCGCATAATTTGAAAACAAAACATTGGCGCGGAGCGCCGTGTACTAACAAAAACTAAATGCAAGAAAAACTGAACATCGCCGTGTTTGTCGATTACGACAACATTGAAATCGGCGTGAAATCGACATTGCGGCGCGAATTTGATGTATCGCTGCCGTTGGATGCGCTCAAGGAGCGCGGCGACCTGGTCGCGAAATTCGCCTACGCCAACTGGGGTCGCCAGGAAGGCGCGGCCCGATCCATGGCGGAGAACGCCGTACAAATGGTGCAGCGACTGCCATCGCCGCGCGGCGACAAAAACGGCGGCGACATTAACCTGGCGCTGGATGCGCTGGAGATGGCGTTCACCCATCCGCACGTGAACGCGTTCGCCATCGTCAGCGGCGACAGCGACTTTATTCCGCTGGTGAACAAGCTGAAGGAATACGGCAAGACGGTATTCATCGTCGGCGGCAAGGCCTTCACCAGCACCATCCTGCAGCAGAACTGCTTCGAGTTCATTAGCTATGAATCGCTGCTCTCGGACACCGATCGTGGGTCAACCCGCGAGCAGCAGCGTCCGCCGCGCCAGCAAGGTGTCGAACAGCAGCCCCGGGATCGGCAGCAGCAAGGTGGACAACGCCAGCGCCCGGCTCCGCTCGATCTGGCTCAAGCCATGCCGCTGGTGGAACGCGCGCTGCAGGTGTTAGAGCGCCGCGCCGTGCAGCCGCAGCTCGGATTGTTGAAATCCACGATGCTGCAGCTCGACTCGGCCTTCACCGAAAAAGCGTATGGCGCGAACAGCTTCTCCGATTTCGTCGAGAAATTGAAGAAAGCCGATTATGTGAACGTGAGCGGCCAGGGTGGCCGCTACATCATCGAGCGCAAGGGCGCCTCGCAGCCCGAGCGTCCAACGCCGAAGCCGGAAGAAGCTCTGCCACCGTTGCGCGACGTGCTCGAGACCCATCGTCTGGAGATGGAGAACGGCGTTTTGGCCGACGATCTGGCGGCGTGGGTGCAAGCGGAAGTACCGAACTTCTCGGCCGCGGCGTTCGGGTACCAGGAATTCGGAGAGTTTCTCAACTACGCGCAGGACAAGCTGGTGGTGCGCGTGGAGCCGGACGAGGAAAAGGGGCTGATCGTCTATCTGGGCGCGGAATTCTATCCGCCCGCCGAACCGGAAAAACCGGTCGAAGAGCACCACGAAGAGGAAGAGGACGAGAAGCAGCCGATCGTGGAAGGACAACCTTCGCTGCTGGAGCCGAATCCTCCACCGGTGAAACCCAAGCCTGTGCGCCGGCCACGGAAGCCTTCCTCCGGCAACTCCACCGAGCGGCCGCGGCGTGGGGGCGGAACGCGCAAGAAGCGCGCCCCGGAGCTTCACGGGCCTATGCAGTAGTCCTGTTGCGTGGCGATGTAGCCGAAGGCCACCACTGCCAGAAACAGAGTAAGCACTTCGCTGTCGCCGAGATTGTACTCGGCGAAGCCTTCGGCGAGGATTGCGAGAATCACGGCAATCGATCCATGCAATACGAAGCGGGCTTCCGGATTGCCAGGTTTTCGCCACAGCGCCCGCGCGAAGTCCCATAGTATTTTCGCGATCATCCAAAGGAAAATGAGCAGGGCCGGAAGGCCGCGCTCGGCGGCGTATTGCAAGTAGACATTGTGCAGGTGCTGGTAATCGCCGGACGGCAACGGATACGCCGATTGGGGGATCCATCGATCCGATTGATACTTGATTTGTTCGGGGCCGAGGCCGAGCCAAGGATGCGCTCGGATGATCAGGACTCCGGTTTCGCGTAGGATAGCGCGATGCCGGTTCGAGTCCACTTCGGCGTTCGGTTCGACGGCGGAAGCGATTCGCTCCCGCAGAGCGTGCGGCCCCAGGAAGAGCACGATCAGCGCCGCCGCGGGCACCGCCGCCACCAGCCATTTCTTCCAGAACCACAGCAAATAGAGCAGCCCGATCGGAAAGCCGAGCAGGAAGATGCTGCGGGTGAATCCGAGCACCATGGAGCAAGCCAGAATTGCGGCCGAGATCCAGCCTGCCAGCTTCCAGCGGCGCGCGCCGGAGAAAAATAAGAACGAAGCCAATAGCAAGAGCACGATCATCTCTTCGCCGCCGAACGTCATCCAATGGCTCATGAAGCCGGTGATGCGCGATCCCACGTAGAATTGGTAGAAGCTGCTGTGCTGGGCCTGCGACTGCTGGTAGATTCGCCAGAATTGGAAGAAACTGCGAGCGGCCGAGAGCGTCGCGATGCCGGCCCACAGCAGAACTATGGCGCGAATCTCCGAAATCTTGCGGAACGTGCTGTAGGCGACCAGCAAAACGAAGAACACGTAAAACTTGCGGATCTGCGGCATGCCCTCCTGAATGTGGCCCGAGGTCAAAAGCGCGGCCACTGTTGCCGCGATGAAAAGCGCCAAGGGAAGTTTGATCGGCGGCAGCTGGATTTTGGTCGACGAAAGCAGCAGAGCGGCCAGCGCCAGAGCCAGGAGAATTTGCGAGACCGCAATCGAGAATAGAATGGAGAGTAGCGCGCCGCACGTGAGGTAAAACGCGCTGCGGTCGAAATCAAGTTTCAAACCAGTAGGCTACCAGGAATGGAAATTTATATCCTCCGGCACGGAGTTGCCGAAGAACCGCAAACCGGTCAGCCGGACTCCGAACGCGCGCTGACTCCCGACGGGCGCAAGAAGCTGCGCAATGTTTTGCGTACAGCCGCCTCAGCCGGCGTAGCGCCTTCGCTGATCGTGACCAGTCCCTTCAAGCGTGCGCTGCAAACCGCTCAGATGGCGGCGGAAATTTTAGATTACAAGGGCGAACTGCTGCGCACCAAAGCGCTGGAGCCGGGCTCGGCTCCCAAGGCGGTTTGGGATGAAATCCGCGTGCACAAAGACGAGGTGCAAATTCTGCTGGTTGGGCATGAGCCGCTGTTCAGCCGGTTGATGGCGTACCTGCTCGGATCGCCGAATCTGCAGGTAGATTTCAAAAAGGGCGCCGTGGCGTGCATCGAACTGGAGCGGTTCCCGCCGGAGCCGCACGGAGTATTGCGCTGGATGCTCACGTCGAAGCTGGCGGCGGGGCAATAATAAGACCGACTCCCTCACGGTCGCGGCTCAGCTCGCGGTTCAGACGTTGCTGTGTTTCTTCTCGTAGGGCTGCTTGAGATACTTCGCGGCTTCTTCCTGCGCGCCCTGCGTGTCGTCTTTGGTACGGATGGCCTGGTTGTATTCGTTGACCGCGCGTTCGCGCTGCCCGGAGACATCGAAAATATTGCCGAGCTTGATATGCGCCCAGACTTGGGTCCATTTCGGCTCGCCATCGCCGTTGATGGCCTCACGATATTCGTTGGCCGCCGACTGGTAGTTGTTCTGCAAGAAGAAAACTTCGGCCACGCGGTAGTGCGCGAGCGAGCTCGATCGATTCACTTCGATCGCTTTTTGATATTCCTTCAAAGCGTCGCCGAATTCGCCGATGGCAGCGAACTGTTCGCCGCGCTTGATAGCCACGGCCACGCGCATGGCCGGATCCCAGCGCAGCACGGCCCCCGCTGGATCGATGGTCACGGTCTTGGGTTTTCCGAAAGTGTCCACGGTAAATTCGGACGACGTTCCCACTACGTCGATGCGCTTGGTTTCCGGGTTGCCTTCCGTTTCGATCTTCAAATCCACCGGCATCTGAAACGTATCCAGGTCCTGCGCGATCTTGCCCATGACACGAAAGCCCTTCTGCGTTCGAAACACCGTGTAGTCCATTTTGAACTGGGGCGCGCCGCTCGATTCCAGCCACTGCACGAAGAAGTACTGCAGGTTCTGACCTGAAATCTGCTCAGCCAGCTTGCGGAAATCGGCGGTGCTGACGGATTGCCAGGCATATTTTTCCGGGAAGCTCGACATCAGCTTGTTGAAATTGTCGTTGCCCATCACGGTGTGAAGCATGTTCAGCACAGCCGCGCCTTTTCCCGCGGTGAGCGCCCAGTACTCCGGTGAATAGTCGTCGAGACGCCCGGCTTGGATCATCGGCGGATTGTCGACGGTTAAGGCTTCGACGTAAGTATCGTGCAGGTCTTGCTCCATGGCCCCGGAACCCTTGTCATGCTCGTCCCATAGCAGCTCGGCGTAGCGCGCGTTTCCATTCTCCAGCCACAAATGATCGCGATCGATAGGCGATACCAGGGTCTGCCACCATTGGAGCGCGAGCTGATTGGCTAACAGACGCGACGCCACTTGATTGCCGATCCCGTGGGGCGAAAGGAAAATGATGCCAGGCGCCGAATATCCGTTCGGAGTGCCGTCCTCGGTTTCGACCAGCGTGAGATTAGCTTGCGGCGCGAGACCATAAAGGCCGCTCAGGAAAGTCATGACCTTGCCGGTTTCCTCGCCGTAGGCGTTCGCCATGTTCTGCTTCTGCCGGAAATAGACCGACGTTGTGACGCCCTCTGAACTCACCTTCACTGGATCGCCTTGTACCACGGCGATGCTCCCAGGAAAGGAGGGTTTGGCGAATTGAAAGCTGAACACCGTCTTGCCCGCGCCGGCCGGCTTCGACCCTCCGAGACCGCTCGCAATCACCTGGTATCCACTGGGAACGGTGATGTGGAGATCCGATGTGAACCGGTCCACGCTGTAGCCGTTTATGGGAAACCAACGCGCGGGATACATCAGGTACGTGATGTCGTTCTGGATAGCGCCGAACTTGATGCCGTCGACGGGCGATTCTTCCTGGCCGGTCAAGCGGCCGTCGTAAGTGAACGTTAGCGTGGTGGATTTGCCTTTGGCGAGAGGGGCGGGGAAACTGACGTGAACCGCCATGTCCTGGCCGGAGCGCGATGCGGAAATCTGGTGGCCGGCGTCGTCCACCACGCGCGAAACATTGAACGCGCTGTTCAGCTCGAAGGAGGCCGTGGAGATGTCGCTATCCAGCGCCGTGAAGCGGACCTTCACGTTGGCGGTGAGCGCTTGCGTGTGCGGGTTGATCTCGGCGTCGATGGCGTAGTTGTCTACGTCGATGCGGCCGGCCTTACTGCCTCTATCCTGCGCGGCGAGCTTTGGCGCTAAAAGAAGGGGCGCTAAAGCGAGCGGCGCCAGCGCGAACGCTGCCAACAAAATCCTACGGCACATGAACCATTTCCTCTTTTGTCCGATGCTTCCCGGACAGATGCTTTTCGACTAGCGAAGCCGCCACTTCCAAGGGGTCGTCTGGTCCCGAGAGTTTTTGGGCGACTTCCGCCAGATCTCGTCGCATACTTTCCCGCTTGTTCCCATTTTCCAACAACGCCAGAGCGTCGTGAGCCAGGCTTTCCGCCGTCATTTGATCCTGAATAAGCTCCGGCACGATGCGCCTGCCGGCGACCAGGTTGACCATGGAATAGAACGGCACTCGAACCAACGCCTTGCCCATCCACCAACTCAAGTTGTTCACTCGATAAAAGGTGACCATGGGTGTTCCCAACAGGCAGGCCTCAATGGTGACCGTTCCACTGGCGGCCAGTGCTACGTCCGCGCAGGCCAGCACATCCCAGGTCTTTCCTTCAAGCAATTGGATGGACGCCGAGGAAATCCGTTCCCTAAAATTTGACCCCATTGGCACGGTACCAGGCGGGACTGCCAGGATGAAGCGGAGCTCTTGTTTTGCGGTGGCTCTCAGGCGTTGCACGGTTTCCAACAGGATCGGCAAGTGGCGCGCAGCCTCGCCCGTGCGGCTGCCGGGGAGCAATGCGACCAGTGGAGTGCCGTCCGGCATGTCAAAACGCCGGAGCAGTTCGGCGCGACCGGCCGACGGCTTCACCAGGCGGGTGAGCGGATGGCCGATATAGGTGGCGTCGATGCCGTGACGCGCGAAGAACTCCGGCTCGAACGGGAAGATGCACAGCAGCCGGTCGATGGTGCGGCGAATCAAGGGCAGTCGGCCCTTGCGCCAGGCCCAGATCTGGGGTGCCACCAGGTAGAACACGGGGATGCCGAGCTTCTTGAGCCGCCGGGCCACACGCAGGTGGAAATCCGGGCTGTCGGTAAGGATGGCGACTGAGGGGCGCTCGGTGCGTGCGGCATCCAGCAGCTTGCGGTACTCGCCGTAGATCCGCGGGATGTGAGTGACCACCTCCACCAGGCCGACTACGGCCAAGCTGTGCGCATCCACCACCGGACGGACGCCGGCTGCTTGCATGCGGGGGCCCGCGCAGCCGAAGAACTGGAGCTCGGGTCGATGGCGGCGGAGTGCTTCTACCAGGGCGGACGCGTACAGGTCGCCCGAGGCTTCACCAGCCGAAATCAGGATTTTCGGGCCCACTAGAATTTAGTCTAGCGCCCTCGCCAGACTGCCATTAGGTGGGTGTCTTGAAGTTCCTCCGAAGCAGCGAGGACGAGAACCAGAACACAGCCAGACTAATCCCCAATATCACGAGAAATACCAGGCTGTTCAGCGTAATGGCAAAGGCCCCGACCGACACGGCGATTCCCCAGCACCAGAATTCCGCTCTGAATCCATCCGCCCATGCCGCTGGCCGTCCGGCGGAAGGCACGCGCGGACCCAGTGCCGGACCAAGACGCGGAACGGCGTTCCGATAGCGCTTGTATGATTCGCCCTGGCCAGCTTCCAGATCCGCTTCTTCCCGAAAAATAAGCCGATAGCAAAACACGAGCATCGCGGCCACCGCCACGAAGAATCCGGCTCGGCTCATCATGGCGCCTAGTCCAAGCGCAAGAAATATGTTGGCGAAGTATAACGGATTGCGCATGTGCCGGTAGGGCCCATCCGCGACCAGCGACTCGGTCTTCACATCGGCGGCGTACACCACTTTCGCCTGAAGGTACGACGACGCCCAGGTGCGGATGAGAGCGGCGAGGAGGAGCAGAAAAGCTGCAAATGCAAATAGCAGGCGGGCGAGAAGATTTGCGTCGATTGCTAGCTTCGCGCTGAGCCAGTTCGCCAGCGCGGCCGCGGAGTTCTGGGGGTCCAAGGAATAGAGGGCGAACGAGCAGCCAAAGATCAATCCAAAGACCAGCGCGCGGTTCTTGAACTCCCAGTTGGTGGCGCGCATGGTGCTAGCAAACCATAGTACTGGAGCCCGTCACGCGGACGCCTCTTGCTCTTTCTCCTTGACATTCTACCTATCCGCGAATAATATGTAGAACATCTAGGAGAACACATGCCGCCCGACAAATCCGATCTGCTGCAAGGAACGCTCGACATGCTCATTTTGAAGATCGTGGCGCTGGGCCCGGTTCACGGATATGGCATCTCGCTACGCATCCGGCAGATTTCAAAGGAAGTGCTGCAGGTGCAGCAGGGATCGCTCTATCCCGCGCTCCACCGGCTAGAGAAGCGGGGCTGGCTCAAGGCCGACTGGGGCGAATCGGACAATGGCCGCAAAGCCAAGTTCTACAGCCTATCGGCCAAGGGGCGCAAGCAATTGATCGCCGAGGAATCCAACTGGAACCGGCTGGCCAACGCGGTGGCCGTAATTCTTCAGACGGCGCAGTAGGAGGAACCCATGGAGTGGAGGTCGCTGTTACAAAGACTGTTACGAAAACTGTTCCGAAAGCCGGACGACGATCAACTCGATACCGAGCTGTGGTTCCACATCGAAGCTCTGATTCAGGAAAAGATCGCCGCGGGCACGTCGCCGGAAGAGGCGCGGCGGCAGGCGCTCATCGAGTTCGGCGGTAAACAACAGTGGAAGGAGGAATTGCGCGACGTGCACCGCATTCCACTGCTCGAAACCGCCGCCGCCAACCTCCGCGCCGCTTTTCGGTTCATACGCAAATCGCCTTCCTTCGCCGCGACGCTCATTGTGACGCTCGCGCTCGGGATCGGAGCCAACAGCGCGGTCTTCTCGGCTCTCGATGCGATTCTCTTGCGCCCGATGCCTTTTCCGCACGGCGATCAGCTCCTGTCGCTAACCGAGTACATTCCCAATGCCAAGAGTTCCGCGATGACGATCGCGCCGGTCCGGCTTGAGGACTGGAATCGGATGAACTCGACCTTTCAGGCGATCAGCGGTTACTACATGGAAGACATCTCGGAAACCTCGGGAGCTCTTCCGGAGAAGGTCACACGCGCCAATGTGGCGCCTCGATTTTTCGAGGTTTGGGGAGTGGAACCGGCGCTAGGACGGGGTTTTCTGCCGGAAGATTTTCGATTCCCTCCGCCGGCTGACGTCATCATCAGCGACCGTCTCTGGCGCCGCCGCTTCGGCGCCGATCCCAGCGCGATTGGCCAGCGGATTCGCATCGCGCCCTACGCCTATACCGTCATTGGAATCATGCCCGCTTCGTTCCGCTTTCCCGAACGCGACGTCGACCTGTGGTTTCCTGTCCCGCTGAATGCGCGTTACACGCAAAGCCGGGAATCCACCTGGTACACCGGCATCGGGCGCTTGAAACCTGGCGTGACGGTGGCGCAGGCGCGCGCGGACCTGGCCACCGTGCAGGCGCAACTGGGCAAGGAATATCCCAAAACGGATGCGCAGCTCGCCGTCGGCGCGCAGCCCCTTAAAGAACTGACGGTGGGACGCGCTCGGCAATCCTTGTGGATCTTGTTCATCTCGGTGTCGGTATTTCTCTTAATCGCGTGTACCAACATCGCCGCGTTGCTGTTGGCGCGTACGGTACAACGGCAGCACGAAATTGCCATCCGGTACTCGCTCGGCGCGTCGCGCCGGTCGATTGTGATGCAGTTGTTGTCCGAAGTATTCGTGCTGGCGCTGGCCGGGTCTGCTCTGGCGCTGGCGCTGGCAGGAGCTGCGTCCAGGGTGTTCCAAACTCTGGCAAAAGATCTGCCGCGTGTGGACGAGATCGGACTTAATCCGCGCTTGGCGCTCTACACCGGCGTGTGCGCCGTGTTGACGACGTTGTTGTGCGGCTTATTCCCGGCCATTCACGGCACTCGCCGCAGCCTGGCTGGAACACTCGCGCAAGCCAGCCGCACACAGGTGTCTGGACGCAACCGGCTGCAATGGTCGCTGGTCAGCGTACAAGTCGCCCTGGCAGTGACCCTGCTGATAGGCGCCGGTCTCCTGCTGCGAACCTTCCAGGCGCTCGGCCGAGTATCGCCGGGATTCGATCCGGACCATCTCCTTACTTTCCGCATCAGCGCCAGTTGGGGCGAAACGGCGGATGGCAGGGGCCTCGACCGGCGCGTCGACCGGGATCTGGATGCCTTGCGGAGCATTCCGGGCGTCGAAAGCGCGGCCACTTCCCTGGCGTTGCCGGGCGTCCCGTTTCAGAGTGCAGTCGAACTAAGAGTTGTAGAGGGACCGTCCGACCCGAACCGAAAGCTCCTGGCCGTCAGCCGCGTCGTTTCGCCCAGCTACTTTGCCACCATGCATATTCCAATCCAGGCGGGAGAACCTTGCCGCCAGTCGATCAGGGATACCGCCGTCGTCAATCGCAGCTTCGCGGATGCTTATCTCGCGGGACGAACGGTGATCGGCAATCATCTTCAGTATGTGCCGGCCAATCCGTACATGAGGCCCGCCGAGATCCGCGGAATCGTAGCGAACGCCCGGGAGGAAGGCTTGGCGCGCGAAGCGGAGCCGATCGTGTACTGGTGCTATAGCGCGCCTGTGCCCAGCCCGGCTTTCTTGGTCCGAACGCACGGCGAGCCGATGGGGCTGGCGGAGACTGTCCGGCGCAAGATTCACGAGACGGAGCCGAACCGGTCGGTTTATGAAGTGATGCCACTGGAGGAGCATCTGCACGATGCGCTGGCGGAGAATCGCTTGCGTACGACGCTGTTGACGTTTTTCGCGCTGACCGCCGTGGCGCTTGCTTCCATGGGCCTGTACGGAACGCTCAGCTATATTGTCGGCGAGCGTCGGCGCGAGATCGGTTTGCGGCTAGCGCTCGGCGCTTTGCGAGGGGAAGTGGTCACTCAGTTTCTTTTCGAAGGACTGCGGGCATCTTTGTTCGGCTGCCTGGCCGGGTTAGCTCTGGCCGCGGCATTCTCGCGTGTGCTCACGAGCATGTTGTACGGGATCACCGCGTCGGACGCCACAACGTTTGGCGGCGTGAGCCTGCTGGTGCTTTTCACTGCCACGCTTTCGTCGTTGCTCCCGGCCACGCGGGCCGCGCGTGTGGAACCGATGGAAGTCTTGCGGGACGAGTAGCTGTAGCAGAATGGGGAAAAAAGGCCGAAATCCGCTTGCTCACGCGCGCGGCTCAGAATGGCGAATGCTTGTGTATAGGTGCTCACCGAGCCGCGACCGTCAGGGAGTCGGTCACGGACAGCCTTCTTCAGAGGGGCGGTGCCCGACATTCCCGCGCGACTAGACCCAAGCCTCGCGGCTGCCCTTGGAGTGACACGCACTACCCTGTCGGAACTGGTGAACGAAAAGCGCGGCATTTCTCCCGAGATGGCTTAGGAGCCTTCCTGCCTTGGCGTCAGAATCGCAGACATGGATCGGGAAGACTGCTGAGCTTTTTGGTGCGCGCGATTGGGCGTGACACGGGCATTTGGACGCCGTGCGTCCGGAAACGGGAGCAGATGTCATCGTTGACAATCGGGACATCTCGCGGCCGAGGTTGCTGAAACCGGCCCTCAGCGATGCTGCGCAGGCGCCAGAAAACGGGCCGTCAACCCCCGCATGTTAGAATGAAGTCGACCTCAATCCCACCGATGTCCGCGCAACCAGATCTTTCCAAGCTTAGCGTTGGCCAATTCGCGGAGCGTTTCCGCAGCGAAATGATCCCGCTCAGCAACACCTTTTCTTACTTCTGCGCCTCGGTGCCGCTGAGCGAGGAGGATCTGAAGGAGTACCTGGAAGAGCCCATCGCTGCTCTGCCTCCGTCGATTGCGTCCATGCTGCCGAAGGTTTCGATCATGCTGGTTCCATACTTGGAACGCGGGGACGGGAAAGAAAAAGACGGTAAGGAAAAGGGCGCCGGTGTCCGAGACGAATTCGTTGTCAGCGAGAAGCCGCCCGACAGCCGGGCGTCCTGGGCCACACAGGTGCGCTTCGATAAAGAGGAAGTGCTGGTCTTCGCGCTAAAAGATCAGGACGTGTCGGAGTATCATTACCGCTTCTATCACGTGCTGGCGACGCTGGCTGCCGATCATGGCTCCGAAGAGGCCTTGCTGCAATACAGCTCGCTGCTGCGCGAGGAGCTGAACGCGCGCGTGCACGGCGAAGTGGACGAAGAGAGCTGGCACATGAAGCAGGCGCTGCTGCGGCGCGATACGAACTTTCGCAAAGAGACAAAGGCGTTTCGCGACTACGTCCGGCAATCGCTGATCGACACGCTCACCCTGTACCTGCACGGCATCTGTTGCGATATCGACGTGGAGACCGGCCCCCGCCAGTTGCCCAGCCGCCACATGCGGAAACGGCTGAGTCTGCTTTACAGCTTGTATCCACCGCCGGAAGGTTACGCCGTTTTTCCCGAGCATCAAGAACGCGCCCAGTAGCAGTTGAGCGGCGCCGTTTACGAATCGTTACAGCAGCGTGGAAACGGGGCGTTACCCACGCGCGTTCAAACTGCATGGTGTCTGAGTGGGCGCTAGATCCCGATGCGGCTTTAATGGTAAAGGTTTGCGGAGGGCACGAGCCCAGCTTTGAGACGCTACTGACGCGGCACCGAAGCCAGGTGGTCAATCACTTGTATCGCTTGGTGCATAACCGGGCCATCGCCGAGGAATTGGCGCAGGATGTCTTTCTGCGTGTCTATCGATTCCGAAGTCGATATCAGCCGGAGGCCAAGTTCAGCACCTGGTTATTTCGGATCACAACCAACGTTGCATTAAATTGGCGCAGGGACACGCGGCGCGAAACCGCGCATCTGAGTTTGGACGCGGCGCTGCGCGATGCCCGCCAGATCCAGGTGCCGGATCAGACGCTACGCGCCGACCAGCAGCTGCTGGCCGAGCACCACGCCAAAGAAATTCGCGACGCCATCGAAAGCTTGCCCGCGAAGCAGCTGGCGGCGGTGCTGATGCACAAGTATGAGGGGATGGATTACGCCACCATCGCGGAGGCGCTGGGATGCTCCATTCCAGCGCTCAAGTCGCTGCTGTTTCGCGCGTATGAAACGCTACGCCGGCGCCTGGCGCATTTTGCTCCGCCATCGCTCGACTGACGGCACAGGCCTGGAACAAATAGCGCACAATAGGTTCCATGAGAACCATCGCGCTGATATCGCTATTTCTTCTCGCGGGTTCGTCTGAAGCGGCGAACGATTTTGTGCTGGTCGCCCACAGCGGCGCGGGCGATTATTCCAACGCGACGCCCCAGACGATTGAAGCGCGGCGCGACGGCATGGTGAAGGCCATTCGAGCCGGATACGCGATC
The DNA here is from genome assembly GCA_052148835.1 of Bryobacteraceae bacterium. GTDB lineage: Bacteria > Acidobacteriota > Terriglobia > Bryobacterales > Bryobacteraceae > Palsa-89. The sequence continues at coordinate 48,853 of JBKQHJ010000091.1, read as the reverse complement.
CTGGCGCGCGGCGGCACCAGCATGGACGCGGTGGAAGCCACGATTCGTGTAATGGAGGACTCCGGACTTTACGACGCCGGGCGCGGAGCTTATTACACCCAGGACGGCATGCCCGAAATGGACGCGGCCATCATGGACGGGCGGACCTTGCAGGCCGGCTCAGTGGCATCGGTGAAGCATATCGCCAATCCGATCCACCTGGCGCGTTTGGTGATGGAAAAGACGCCGCACATCATGCTGGTTGCCGATGGCGCCGAGGAGTTTGCGAAATCGCAAGGGATCGAGCTGGTGTCGCCTTATTACTTCTTCAACGAGCGCGAATGGCAGCGCTTTCAGGATGCCCAGAAACGGAAGCAGGCAGGCGCCGGACACGGCACGGTGGGCGCGGTCGGGCTCGATATGGCGGGCAACCTCGCCGCCGGCACGTCAACCGGAGGCACAGTCCTAAAGATGCCGGGCCGCGTCGGCGATTCGCCCATTATCGGCGCGGGCACTTACGCCAATAACGACGGTTGCGCGATTTCCGGCACCGGCACCGGCGAGTATTTCATGCGCAACACGGTGGCGTCGGACATCTGCGCGCGAGTCCGCTATCTGCACGTCACGCTCGAACAGGCCGCGAACGACGTCGTGATGAAGGAACTGGTGGAGCAGCATGGCGACGGCGGCGTCATCGCGCTCGATCGGCAGGGCCACGTCGCGACGCCCTTCAACACCACCGGCATGATGAATGGCGTGGTCGGCTCGAACGGCAAGATCAAGATGTCGGGGTGGAACAAAACTGCCGAAGCGGTGGTCGTATCGGCACAATGAACTGGGCAGGGTACGCGGTTCTCTCGGCATTCTTCGCCGCGCTGGTGGCGATCTTCGGCAAGATCGGGGTGCAGGGCGTCGACAGCAATCTCGCGGTTGCTTTCCGCACGGCGATCATTGTGTTCTTTGCCTGGGGAATCGTTGCGGTGCAGGGGAATGCGTCCGACATCTTCAAGATGTCGCGGCACACGTTCTTATTTCTGTTCCTGTCCGCGATCGCGACTGGCCTCTCGTGGCTGTTCTACTACCGGGCTCTGCAATTGGGCGAAGCGTCGCGGGTGGCGCCCATCGACAAACTCAGCGTGGCGCTCGCGGTGGCGATGGCGTTCGTCTTCTTAGGCGAGAAGCCGCATCTCGGCAACGTGCTGGGCGCGCTTCTCATTGTGGCGGGTGTGCTAGTGACCGTCTTCGTCAGATAGGTCTTCGCCCTCCAAGGCGTCCAGTACGTCTGGCTGACTGGCAAAACGCTTCAACACGCGGATCGACTCCCCGGCGGAGAACCCCGCATAGCGCAGCCGTCGAAAAGCCCCGGCCAGATTTTTTTCTTCACTGAGGAACACGTTCAGTTTCTTGCCGCGATACTTGCGGTGCAAGAACTCCTCGATCAGATCGGCTTCCTTGGTTTCCTGGTAAGTCTGCTCGGTCACTTGCTCGGCTAATTTGGGCGCGACGCGCCGCTGGCGCAGATCCCGCAGCACACGCATTTTCCCCAAGCCTTGATTCTGCAGGCGCGCGGCCGCGTAGTTTTCGGCGAAACGGCGGTCGTTCAGATAGCCTGCTTCTTTCAGTTTCGCGAGGACGGCGTCCACGTCCTGGTCGTTTTGCGCGCGGCGGCGAAGTTTGTCGCGCAGCTCTCCGGAAGAATGCGCGCGTCCACCGAGCGCGCGCAATGCAACGTTTAGGAGCTTTTCACGGTCTAACGGTTGTGGCGGTCTTTTCGCCATGACATCTGAACACTAACATTTACAGGCTAACGCTATCAGATTCCAGGCTGCTATTGTAGAGATGAGTCTGAACTGATTGGAAAGAAAGGACGGCTAACAATGGACGACGACAACAAGTTTTCGTACTTTTTTCTAGGGTTGGGACTGGGGGTGGCGGCGGGTTTGCTGTTTGCTCCAAAATCGGGGCCCGAGACCAGGGACCTGTTACTTTCCAAGGCCGATGAAGGCAAAGAATACCTGAAGCGCCGGTCCGCGGAGGTGCGGGATCAGGCTTCCGACGCGATCGAGCGCGGTAAGTCGACAGTCACGCGCCAGCGCGACAATCTGGTAGCTGCGGTGGAAGCGGGCAAGCAAGCTTATCGCGAGGCCGTGAGCACCCCGAACGAAGCGGAACACATGTAGTCGCGCGGGAGGCGGACCATGAGCGAGATCTCTCTGCTTTACGTGATGGCGGCGTTCGTCATCATCTCGGCTATCGCGCTATGCATTCAGGCCGGTATGCTGGCGGGAATTTACAAAACCACCAAACAGTTGCAGGAGTCGATTAATCCGCTGATTCCGAAGGTGGAGCGTCTGGTCGCAAGAGCGGACTCGACGGTGGAGCAGAGTGGCAGGCAGATCACCGAGATCACTACCCGAGCCAACGATATCTTGGATTCCACCAAGAGGCAATTGGCGATTGTGGAGGATGTGGTGGGCGACGCCGCAGCGCGTGCCAAAATCCAGCTGGAACGCGTGGATCTGGTGATCGACGATACGCTGAGCCGGGCGCACGAGACCGTGGCGGTGCTCCACGATGGCATCATGGGGCCGTTGCGCGAGATGAACGGTATCGCGGCGGGAGTGCGGGCCGCACTCGGGTCGCTGGCGCGGGGCAATCGTCCCACGGTGGATCGAGCCACCAGCGACGAAGAGATGTTTATCTGAGCGCTTATTGCGAAGGCGGCGGAGTAGAGGGGCCGGATCCTGGTGCTACGCCGCCGGGAGTGTAGGTTGGGTTGGGTATCAACCCGTTTGGGCCGGGCTGGGGCGGCTGTGTTGGATTTGGCGCCCCTAGCGGCTGTGCGTTCTGCTGCATTTGTTGCTGCACATTCTGTTGCGCGTTCACCGCGGCGGCGCCAACCACTGTTTTGTCTTTCTTCAGATCGTAAACAAATTCCCACTCTTTGTACTTGACCCGGTCGTTGACCTTGTGGATTCCTTTGCCGTCCGCGGTACTGGCCACTCCCGCGATTCCGCCGGTATTGCCGCTGGTAAATCCCGCGGTGGCGGCGGAAGGAGGCTGCCTCGGCGTGGTGAGGAGTTGCTGGATCAGGTTCGCGGCGCTTTGCTGGGCCGGCTGGCCGGGTGCCTGGCCGCCCTGTTGCCCGGCCTGTTGAATTGGGAATGCCGGACTGGGGGTAAGCGGCGTCGGGTTCTGAGCTGGGGCTGGTGCGGTGGGATTTGGCGACTGGCCAGGTGTCGATCCCGAGGGCGGGATCAGTCCTGGTGGGAATTGCACCGGAGGCGTCGCGGGTTGTGCGGGCTGCGATGGATCTTGGGGAGCCGTTGGTTGTCCTGGAACCGCTGGTTGGACAGGTTGGTTCGGATCTTGAGGATTTGCCGGCTGGTTGGGATCCCCCGGCTGCTGCACCGGCACGCCCGGGATTGGCTGCTGAATCGGTTGCGCCGGCTGTTGCGGCTGATTGGGATCGGGTTCGGGCGCTGGCGGCGGCTCCGCTCCAGGATCGCCAGGGTTCCCACTGGTTGCTCCGCCGGGATTTCCGCCAGGACCACCTCCGGGACCTCCGATGATGCGGTCGCTCGGCCTTCTGGCCGCCATGTTCAATGGGTCAGGCGCCTGTGCGTTGGGATCGTTCGGATTGTTTGGATCGCCCGGTTGTGAGGCATTCGATGACTGCGTGGAAGCGGCTTGCGAAGAGCTGGAACTTTGCGACGAGCCAAAGGTGGAATTCGGCGAACTGCCGGTGCTGCTGCCAGGCAGCGGCGCGGGGGGTTGAACCAACGAATCGGTGAGCTGCCCGGCGGGGCCGACATGCAGCAATCGAAATGGCTTGCCGGTTAATGGATCCAAGTATCGATAGCGCAGGAAACGGATATTACGCGTGGTCTCAAGATCGTCCAGCGTCTGAGGGTAGAGCTGATATTTCCGATAGAAGAGCTGGATGGCGCGTACGTACTGGTGGGCGTGATCGATGGTCATCTGCTCGCGCGTGCGCTGCGATTCGAAGGCGATGCGCGGCACTTCCATGTAGAGCGTGATCGCGATGGCGGCGGCCATGACGAACACCAGCAGCAGGGCAAAACCGGACTCCGGGCGTTGGCGTTTCATCCGGTTAACTCGGCTTCTCATCCGGCAAGCTCCGCTTCCAAGGGGAGCGTCTGCTGGTTGTTGCTATGGAATTCGGTGTCTTCCACCACCGCTGAATTGACTCCGATGCGAACAATCTTGTAGCGCTTCTTGATCAAATCGCCTTCGCCCGCGATTACGATGTCCTCGCCATCCAGGAAGAAAGCGCGCTTGTCGCCAACCTTGGTTTTGTTGACGAAGCCGTAGAACTTGAGCGGAATGGGGGGCGCCCTCGGCTCCGGCGGCGGCTCCACGGCCTTGGGCATTACCGGACCGACGACCGGACGCGCGATCGCGATTTTGGCCGGCTCCTTCAGATTGATTTCGGATGGCGGCGCGGCGCCGATCTCAAATAGCGAGCGCAGGCCGGTTCCCACATCTACCGTTTTCAGTTTGGTCAGCAAGTCCAGGCGCAGTGTTGGATCGATACTCGTGGGATCGATGTTCTTGGGCTTCAAGGACGGGCGGAATTCGCGGGCGCTGCCGGCGCTCTGCTGGATGGTGCGGTACCCCGATCGGTCAGAGCGCGGACCCGCCGCCGAAGACGCCGAAGTGGCCACGCGGGCGCGTGCGGCGATGGGCGTGGAAACCGGCCCTCCACCCGAGTTGCTGTTGTAGAAGTACACAAAACCCGCCAGTGCGACCAAACCCACAAGTATGGCGACTTTCTTCGAGTCCGCGCCAACCTTGGACGGAATCACGTTCATTGTGCCGAGCCGTCCTCCCGCACGAAGGCGTCCAGTTTCAGTGTTACGTTCAATCGGCCGCCGGTTTGTTGCGGCGTGGCGTTCAAGCTCTCAATGATCAACAGCCGGTCCGATTTATCGAGCAGGTTGATGAAGTGGATCAGATCCGGATACAAGCCTTCGAAGTTAGCCGAAATCTGCATCATATCCAGCGTATCGCTTCCATCCACGGCATCCAGAACCAGCGAGCTGTCGCGAGCGGCCACCTTGGCTTGGCCGGCCAGATCGTTCAACTCGGCCACGATAGTGGAATACGCGGTGCGGCGGGGCAGAAAGTAATCGCCCATAAACTTGTCGCCTTCCCCGCGCCCGGTTTCAATTTTGCTCACCAGCAGCCGCGTCCGGTCGAGCGTGGTTTGCTGCTGGCGGATGGCCGAGTGCATGTCCAACGCCTGCGCGGCAAGTTCCTGAGCCGAACCTCCTATGGGACGGATCACGAAATACAGCGCTACCAGGTTCGCCACCGCCAATACGCCCAGTCCCACGCGAATCAGCGAGCGCGGATTATGGATGGAGGGGAGGCTAAAGCTTCTGGGCATAGGTCACCGTGACGTGATAGCGATAGAACTGATCGGTTTGCGAGGGCGGCGCCGACGACTGCACGCTGGTGTTGCCAAATTGCGGCGAGGCCTCCAGGCGCTTTAACAGGTCCAGAATAGGCGGCACCTCCCTGGCGCCCACCACCATGTCGAGCAGCACCTCGTTGTTCATGTCGACCTCGGGCAGCCGCACCGAAACCAGGCGGACGTTGTAGGGCATCACTTTTTCGAGATCGGCGAAGATCTTGGTCCAACTGATCGCCTTGCGTTCGATCAGGGTGTTCAAGAAGAGGCTACGATCCAGGACCTCGGCGTTTTCCGGTTTGCGCAGCGTGGCGTTGAGCTTCGCTTGCTGGGCCGCAAGGGCCTGTAATTGGCTGTTCTCGCGTACAATCGCGACGCGAATGTCGGCCGCTTGATGACGCTCGGAAACGATGGCGAACACCTGGTAGATCAGCAGCAATACAAGCACTACGGCGAGCGCCGCCGAGCCGACCAGCAACGGCCGGTCCCGCCGGAACGGCTCGCTCGCAAGATTGATGGGCACTCGTAAAGCCATAGGCTACGTCACCATATCCTAAGACAACGACTCCAAATATCCGAGCAGCCCGGCGTTGCCTTTTTCGGGCTTGCCGTAGCGCGATCGGATAGCTTCGACGGCCACGCCCCACTCTTTTTCCCAGCGCGGCGCGAGCTCGTCCATCTGGGGACCGAACCCAGCGAGCCAAATCTGCTTGGGATGCCCCTTCAGCTCATCCTCGATATAGGCGATGGTGGGGTGCAGGACGGACTCGATGTCGTCCAACCGGTCGCCCTCCATTTCGATGCAGCGCGCCAGGTTCACCGAGTTCTCCCGCAGCACAAACACCGAGAGCACCCGCCCGCTGAGTTTGACCAACAGCGTGATGCCGTCGGGAGCCAACAGGTTGAGCGCCGCCAGCGACGACGTGGTGATCAGGCCGGGATGAAAGCCGGCCGCTCGAAAAGGCGCTTCGTATTGCACCACGATCTCGGAAGATATGACGGCCGCGAGCACCTCGATCTTCGAGCCATTCGCGCGCGGCTGCTCGACGTAGCTCACCATCGCGGTTTCTACCTCAAAGGGCACGCTCTTCTTCAAACGGAAGCGCACCAGCGCCTGCCGTTGGTCGGGATCGGTGGGAAAAGTGTCAAAATCGAGCACCGCGACTCGGGCGCAATAATCGGGCAGGATCACGGCGGCGCGCCGCTTGCGTCCGTTCCCCGGCGCGAGCGATTGAATATGATCGAGCAGCACTTGCGGCTGCTGGATGTTGTCGTGCAGGGGCGAAACCAGCAGCACACCCGGCTCGAAGCGCCGAAATTGCGCCAGCGCGGGATGGGACACCGGCGCAAACGCGATGCCGTCTTCAGAAAGCTCGAAGGCATGGGTGGGCGGCGGGTCTTGCAATAGATTGGCGAGAGCGCTCATCGGTTCAGCTTTAGCCTTCGATGAAGGTTACCTTGTTGATCTCCTTCAAAGTAGTCACTCCTTCGCGCGCCTTGTCGATGGCGGAATCGCGCAGGAACGTCATGCCTTCCTCGCGCGCCACACGCTTGATTTCCGAGGCCGGGCGCTTGTCCAGAATCATCTCGCGGATGTGCTCGCTCAGATCCAGCAGCTCGTGAATCGCCGTACGGCCGCGGAATCCGGTGCCGCCGCACTCGAAGCATCCTGGGCCTTCATATAACGTGACGTCCCGCCATTCGGCGGGATTGAGTCCGCTTTCGACCAGATACGAATCCGGATACTGCACCGGCGCTTTGCAGTAGTTGCAGATCACGCGGACTAACCGCTGGGCGAGAATGCAATTGAGCGCCGAAACAAAGTTGTATGGCTCGACGCCCATGTTCAAGAAGCGGCCCAGCACGTCGAGCACGTTGTTGGCGTGGACGGTGGTGAACACCAGGTGACCGGTGAGCGCTGCGTTGATCGCAATCTGCGCGGTTTCCTGGTCGCGGATTTCGCCCACCATGATCTTGTCCGGATCGTGGCGCAGAATGGAGCGCAGCCCGCGCGCGAACGTCAGGCCCTTCTTCTCGTTTACCGGAATCTGCGTGATGCCCTTGATCTGGTATTCCACCGGGTCTTCGATGGTGATGATCTTGTCTTCGTCGTTCTTGATCTCGCTGACGCCCGCGTACAGCGTGGTGGTCTTGCCCGAGCCGGTGGGACCGGTGACCAGCACCATTCCGTAGGGCTCCTTGATGTAGCGCCGGAACTTCACCAGATCGGAATCCGAGAAGCCGACCACATCGAGCGATAGCTTGGCGAATTTCTCGCTCATGGACTCTTTGTCCAGCACGCGCAACACGGCGTCCTCGCCATGGATGGTGGGCATGATGGACACGCGGAAATCGATCAGGCGCGTCTTGTAACGGACTCGAAAACGGCCATCTTGAGGTACGCGGCGCTCGGCGATATCAAGCTCGCTCATCACCTTGATGCGCGAAATGATGGTGGAGTGCCAGTCCTTGGAAATCGGCGGCATGGCATAATGCAAAACACCGTCAATACGATACTTGATGGCCACTTCCTGATCGCGCGTCTCGATGTGAATATCGCTGGCGCGCCGTTCGAGCGCGTTGAAAATGGTGGTGTCCACCAGCTTGATCACCGGCGCGATGTCGCTGTCGGCGGTCAGCTAGTCGATGGAGAGGGTTTCGTCCTGGTTCTCCTCCTCGCCCACCACATCGAGCGTGAAGCCCTCGGTCACCTCTTCGAGCACGCGCTGCGACTGCTCGGTTTTCTTCAGCAGATCGGAGATCTGCGAGAGCGTGGCCACTTTCACGTGCAGCTTCTTCTGCAGCAGGATGGCCAGCTCGTCAATCAGATTGAGATTGCGCGGATCGGCCAGCGCGATGTCCAGGTGCCCGTTTTGCGAATTGATGGGCACGAAGTTGTAGCGGAACATCAGGTCGACGGGAACGGAGTGGAACAGGTCGTGATCGATGCGGACCTCGCGCAGGTCGACAAAATCGCAGCGATAGCGCGCGGCCAGGGTCTTGGCCTGGGCGATCTCTTCAGAGGGCTGCGTGAACTTGATGGTGTCTCTAGCGGCCATGGGGAAAACCTCTGGAATACGGGGAATACAAGGAAGACGAGGAAGACAGAGAATCCCGACCATCCCTTGTATTCCATGTCTCCCTGGTATTCCTGTGACTGGAATACGAGGAATTCAAGGAATAAGAAGAATCTTGGGCAATCGTCATTTGAGTGTATCCGCCAAAGAGAAGATCGGCAAATAAAGCGCCACCAACACGAATGTCACAAAACAACCCATGCAAATCATGATCGCGGGCTCGATCAGGGCCAGCGCCGCCGTCATCCGCGTGTTCACGTCGTCCTCGTAAAATTCAGCTACGCTCGCTAGCATCTGCGGCAGCGCGCCGGTGGATTCACCCACCTCGATCATGTCGATGGAGAGCCCGGGGAAAATGCCCGTTTTGGCCAGGGAACCCGACAGCGCTTGACCTTCCTTCACGCGTTGGCCCGCCTCTGCCAGGTTGTTTTTCAGCAGCCGCGTGCCAAGCGAGCTGGACGACGTCTCGAGCGCCTGCAGCAGCGGAATACCGCCCACCAGCAAGGTGCCGAGCACGCGGGCGAATTGCGCTACCTGGTACTTGATCCAAATCTCGCCCAACAGCGGCGTGCGCAGCCGCCAGCGATCCACTCGCTCCTCGCCTTTCGCCGTCTTGGCCCAAAAGCGGAACCCCACCGCCGCCACCACCAGGGCGCCGATGCCGAAAAGAATATAGTTCCTGGCCGTGGTGCCAATGTCGATGAGCAGTTGCGTCGCGAAAGGCAATTGGGCCGACATGCTGCTGTACAGCTCGGCAAACTTCGGCACCACGAAGGTGATCAGAAACACCATCAGGCAGATCACCAGTATGATCAGCAGGCAGGGATAGATGAGCGACATCAGCAATTTCTTGCGAACCGCCAATGCCAGCTTCTGATAAGTGATAAACCGATCCAGAACCTCGCCCAACGAGCCGCTTTTCTCGCCCGCCAGGACCGAGGTGATGTAGATGGGCGGAAAGACGTCCTGCCGTGCGAAGGCGTCCGACAGCAGCGATCCGTTTTTCACCTCGTCCCGCACAGCTTTGATGTGGGGCGCGAGCTTCGCATCGGTGAGGCGGTCCGACAGCAGGTCGAGTGCCTTCAGGATCGGCAGTCCGGCCCGAATCAGCGTGACGAACTGCTGGTTGAAGATCAGAAACTTCTCCAGGTTGATCTTCCTTTTGCCGCTCCCGCCTATCGCCAAGCCGGCAATCTCGCGGCGCGGCTTTATGGAGTAGATCAGGAAGCCTTGCTGGGAATACCGGTCGCGCAGTTCCCTCTCTGAGCCGGCTTCAGCCACTTGCTGGTGCATTTCGCCGCGCGGGTCGGCGTACTTCAGAACGAATTCCGCCATTATTGGGTACCTTCGGCGTCCACCAACGTAGCGCCGGCGGGCATCTGGAATTTGAACAGTGCGTCATTGACCGGGGGGTTCAACTTCTCGCCATCCAACTGAAAGGTGAGAATGGAGAGGTCCTGGCCATTGATGACCAAACGCTGGATCTCGAACTGGGGCGTAACCAGCATTTGGACCTTATCGTAGGGAAGCTTGTCAGTCTTCGCCTTGGCGGTGATCAGATAGCCGGCGCCCTCCGGCTTCAGGTCGAAATCGCGAAAATCCTTGGCGAAATCGAGCTTGCCGAGCAGGAACGCCAGCGGGGCGCGCATGTCCTCACTGGTTTTGAGCTTGGTTTTCTCCACGCGGCGCGCTTCCGGAGTGTAGAGGTAAACATCCTTGCCGTCAGAGACGAAGAGCTTTCCCGATGGCTCCGCGTAATCCCAACGCATTCGCCCAGGCTTGCGCAGCGTCAGTTGGCCCGATTCGCTCTTCCGCGCCCGGCCCTGTACCGAGTAGGATTCCACAAAGTGCACTTCGAGCGTTTTGGCCCGGTTGTAGTGCTCTTCGACGCCTTTGAGGAGCGTGTTGAGCTCGGCTTCGGCCCCAAACATCGGTACGGCCAGGGACACCAAGAGCGCAAGACGAATCACAATACCATTGACGCGTAAAAGGACCTACTCGTGCAAGACTCCGCAACCAGTTGATTTAGATGGAGTTATTCTGGAAAAATGCGTCGGATCGGAAAGCTGGAATCCGGGGCGGCCAACGGCGCGACGCTCTCCTGTTCGCTGTAGGACGCGATGGATGCATAGCCGCTGCCCTGAGGATCGCGATGAACGATCAATCGGCGGCCGGTGACGTCCAGAATCCAATACTCGGCGATGCCGGACCGGGCGTAGAGCGCGGCTTTGGTGGTGAGGTCGAAAACCAGTGATGTATCGGCGATCTCTATGACGAGGTCCAAGTCACGCGGCTGCGGACTCGTTGACCAGTAGGCGCCGGATCCTGCATACTCTCGCTTTAGAACAATTAGGTCTGGCTGAGGCTGATTGGTCGGATTGTCGTCCGGTGCGACGTCAATGGGAGTCTGGTGATTCACACGTCGATCTCCAAAGATACGGATCAGCCAGCCGTATAACAAGGCTGCTGTACCCGAATGCGGCCGGTTCTTTGGCATTTTGACGATCAATTCCCCTTCGATCAGCTCGAGTTGCTGCCGATCGAAAATACCTGCCGCTTCCGCGCGGTCGCACTCGGCGCGGGTCCAGCGTCTGCGGGGCGGGTATTGAGCGGCCGGAGGAGCGGGCCGTGCGGTGAGGGTTGCGGGCATTGAGTCCTACGTCAATTATAGTGGTTTGGTGCCCAAACGGCTTTCGACGGAAGACGCGCTGGCGGCGATCCACGCCATACGGCAGGCGCCTGAAAAGTACGATCTGGCGCGCGACCTCGCGCCATTTCTGCGCCACAAGAGCAATCACGTGGTGGCTGCGGCTGCCGCAACGGCGGAGCGGATGGAAGCGGGCGCCCTGGCACCCGATCTGGTGGAGGCGTTCGAGCGCCTGATGCGAGATCCATCGAAGCTTGACCCCGGCTGCAAGGCGACCATCGCGATCGCGCAGGCCCTGATTCAGCTAGAGGACTCGGCGGCAAAACTCTATTTCGCCGGGATTCGCCACGTTCAGATGGAAGGAAGCTTCGGCCGCATGGTGGATGCCGCTGCGCCTCTACGAGGCCTCTGTGCGCGTGGCCTGGCGCGGATGGGCCATCCGGATGCGCTGCTCGAATGCGTCACGCTCTTGGCGGATTCTGAGATACCGGCGCGTACGGGCGCCATTCGAGCCATCGCCGATTCCGGCCGCCCCGACGGCGTTCTGCTGCTGCGGTTGAAAACACTGCTCGGCGACCAGGAAATCGAAGTGACCGGTGAATGCTTTGGCGCGCTTCTGAGCCTGGACCCGGAAGGGTCGGTCGAATTCGTTGCGAAGTTTCTGAATTCGGATGTCGAAGGAATGGGCGAACAGGCCGCATTGGCGCTGGGCGAGTCGCGATTAGCCGCGGCTTTCACCGTCTTGCGAGAGGCTTGGGAACGCGGCGGAGCGAGTGAGCAGCGGCGTACTTTGCTGACGGCGATCGCGATGCTTAGGATCGATGAAGCGCTCGAATTCCTACTGGGACGATTGAGCGAGGAGAGCGCGCTGGTGGCCGCCGATGCTTTGGCCGGCCTGGCGTTTTACGCCCGGGATGAAGCGGTGCTGGCGCGTGTGGAAGAGATCATCCGCGCCCGGGGCGATGGCGCGCTGGATGCTGTTTTCGCCCGCGAATTCCGGGGGGCATAGATCCCCGTTCATCCGCGTTTGATCTGCGGCGATTTGTCCTAATCCAGCAAATGTCCCATCTTCTGCTTCTTCGTCCTTAAGTACCCCACCGCCGATTCGTGCGGGGCAACGATGCACGGAATCCGCTCCGCCACCCGAATCCCAGCCTTCTCCAGCGCGGCGATTTTTTCTGGATTATTCGACAGCAGCCGCACGCTCTTAACCTTGAAATAGCGCAAAATATCGGCGGGCATCCGATAGTCGCGCAGGTCGGCCTCGAATCCCAGGCGCTCATTCGCTTCCACCGTGTCGGCGCCCCCGTCTTGCAGCTCATAGGCGCGCAGTTTGTTGAGCAGCCCGATGCCGCGCCCTTCCTGATGCTCGTAAATCAGCAGCCCGCGGCCCTCCTCTGCGATCAGGTTGAGCGACAGCTCCAGTTGCGAACGGCAGTCGCAGCGCACGCTATGGAACACGTCACCGGTCAGGCATTGCGAGTGGATACGGACCAGCGGCGGGTCGTCACTCGAGCCAATTTCGCCCATTCGCAACACTACGCATTCCTCGATGTCCTTGCCATCCGACCCTTCGAAGCCATAAATGCGGAAATGGCCGAATCGGCTGGGGAAATTAGCTTCGGCGACTTTACTTAGCATGGGTTCGAAAATGAGGCGAGCCGATTAGTTCCATTATAATGACCCCAGGCGCCCCATGGAATCCCAACAACTCTGGCTGACCCTGCTATTACGGGTAGCGGTGGCGGCGTCGCTGGCCAGCATCCTTTCGCGCTTCGGGGCGTTCCAAAGAATGTTGATGCGCGAGGATCGCACTTTGGTGCAGCGCGTCAAACTGGCCCTGATGTTCTGGGCCATGTACGGGACGAGCGTGCTGTTCCGCGTGTGGAATCAGGCCAAGTACGACGCCGTGGATCTGGGCCTGGAAGGCAGCCTCCTCGCCGGTCTGGTGGGCGGTTATGTCACCGGGCTGCTCTCCGGCATCTTGATCTCAATTCCAGCCGTGGTGTTTAACGGCGAGCTGATGACCATGTTGTTGTTTGCTGGTGTCGGAGTGTTAGGCGGATTGCTGCGCGATCTGGCGCCCGAGAAAGAAGACGTCTGGCGCTTTTCGCCCATCTTCAGTCTCAATCCCCGCAGGCTCCGCCAGCGGCCCTATCAGCTCCGCCTGATGTTCCAGTTAGGATGCCTGTTCAGCGTCATTTTTTCCGGCCTCTTGCGCGGCGAGGTGTACTTGCTGCCCGTCCGGAACCGTGTGTTCGTGGCGCCCATTTGGCATGAGACGCGATTGCACATGGTCGCTGCCTACGTCAGTTCCATCTTCGCCGTCATGCTTCCTCTGAAGATCTGGAACAATACGCGCAACGAAAAAAAGCTGGAAGCGCAGCAATTACGCTTGAACGAAGCTCGCCTGGCCGCGCTCACCAGCCAGATCAATCCACACTTCCTGTTCAACACGCTCAACTCGGTGTCCTCTTTGATCCGATCGAATCCCGAGCAAGCCCGCAGCGTCGTCTATCGGCTTTCCAGCATTTTGCGGCGCTTGCTGCGCAAAACGGACAATCTCACGCCGCTGCGTGAGGAGCTGGCGTTCATCGACAACTATATGACCATCGAAATGGTGCGCTTCGGCGAGAAACTGCGGTTCATCAAAGAAATCGATCCCCTGACGCTGGACCGCATGGTGCCCAGCATGCTTTTGCAACCGCTGATCGAAAACAGCATCCGGCATGGCCTGGCAACCAAAGTGGACGGCGGAATGATCCGCGTGCGTAGCTACCTGGCCGACGGCCGTCTGCACTTGATCGTGGAGGACGATGGGGTCGGGATTCCTGAGACTCGCCTGGCCACGCTGTTTGAGCAAGGCATCGGCGTGAGTAACGTAAATGAACGTATGAAAGTGCTCTACGGGCCCGATTACCGCATGTGGATCGACAGCAAGCCGGGCGAAGGTACGCGTACCGGCATCGAGATTCCCGATATTCAGCTGGGCAGCGAGATCGCCCAGGAGGTCCCCGCCGCGGGCTGAGCCGCTTGGGAAAGACGCCGAGGTTTCCGAAACCCTCCTTCCGCACGGGCCGTCCCTCACAAGTGTTAGCGACCTCTTCCTCCGTCAACTCCAGACAGGCCGCGCTCTATCAGGACCGCGTCAATCCGCAGTGGGTGCGTCTGCTGGATGTTTTGCAGATGAATGCGCGCTATACGCGTTGCGAGGGAACTGAGCTATTCACTGACGACGGCCGCCGCATCCTCGATTTTCTTTCCGGCTATTGCGTGCATAATCTGGGACACAACCATCCCGCCGTCATTGACGCCATCAAAAGCGAACTGGACCTGCGTGGTCCCGCGATGTTGCAAAGTCATGTGCCGGAACTAGCGGGTGAATTGGCGGACAAGCTCTGCTGGCGTGCCGGAGGACGTGTAAACAAGACGTTTTTCTGCAGCTCCGGAAGCGAAGGCGTGGAAGCCGCCATTAAATTCTCGCGCGCGCACACAAGGCGAAACGGCCTGCTATATGCCGAAGGCGCGTTTCACGGACTGACTTGCGGCGCGCTTTCGCTGATGGGCGATCCGTTCTGGCGCGAACATTTTGGGCCCATGCTGTCCGATACCGAAGCCGTTCCTTTCGGCGATCTCGTGGCGCTCGAAGAGAAGCTCTCCACTCGGGCGTTCGCGGCTTTCATCGTCGAGCCGATTCAGGGCGAGGGCGGCATAATTGTTCCTCCGCCGAGCTATCTCGAGTGCGTCCAGGCGTTGTGCCGGCGCTATGGGACCCTGCTGGTCGTCGACGAAGTGCAGACTGGCTTCTACCGGACCGGCCGATTCCTCGCTTCGCATCATTGCAATATCGAGCCCGATATGATCGTGCTGGCTAAAGCGCTCAGCGGCGGTTTGATCCCGAGCGCCGCGCTGCTCATGTCGGACGAAATCTACCAGTCCGTGTATGGATCGATCGCACGCGCTATCGTCCACACCTCCACCTATAGTGAAAACGGATTGGCCATGCGCGCCGGGCTCGCCACGCTCGAAGCTCTGGAGCGGGAACACCTGGGCGAGCGGGCCCAGGCCGCGGGCGAATATCTCCGTACCCGCTTGCGCCAGGCGCTCTCTGGATATGAAATGGTGAAAGAAGTCCGAGGATTGGGACTGTTGAATGGAGTCGAATTTCAGGCGCCGCGAAAACTCGCGCTTCGGGTTTCTTTTGAGGCCTTCGGGAAAATCCATCCCGGGATGTTCGGCCAGGTGGTGGTGATGCGGCTGTTCCGTCACGGCTTCTTGACTCAGATGTGCGGGAATAACTTTACGGTGTTGAAAGTAGCTCCTCCGCTGGTGGTGAAGGAGCGGGAAGCCGACGAGTTCGTGCACGCGGTAACGGACGTGGTTGATATGATGCACTCTTCCAGTACATTCTGGAGCGAGGCGCTGGGCCTCGCGCAGCGTGTAATTTTGAGGGGCGCGTGATTTTGAAATGACCCATCGCATTCTGATCCTCGCGATTCTTGCCGCCTCCGTCGCTTTGGCGGCTCCCAACATTATCGAGCCGAGTTTCAATCCAGTCATCGATCGCGGTTATCGCCAGATGTATAACCTGAACTTCGACGATGCGCATAAGACATTCGGGCAATGGGAGCGCGACCATCCCGACGATCCGCTCGGACCGGTTTCCAACGCCGCCGCGTACCTATTCGCCGAATTCGACCGGCTGAACATTCTGCACTCCGAATTTTTTACCGACAACAGCATGTTCCACCGCCGGCCCAAAGTTACGCCCGATCCCGCGGTGCGCCAGGCCTTCGATCAGGAGCTGGAAAAATCGGGAAAGCTGGCCGGCGACATCCTCGATCGCACTCCCGAGCAAGCCGACGCGCTCTTCGCAAAAATTCTTACACTAGGTCTGCGAGCCGATTACGAGGCTTTGATCGAGCGTCGCGACTTCGATGCTTTGAAGGTGATCAAGGACAGCCGTGCCACGGCGGAAAAGCTTCTCATGGTCCGGCCGAACTATTACGACGCCTATCTGGCCGTGGGAGTGGAGAACTACCTGTTCAGCTTGAAGCCCGCGCCCATGCGCTGGATTTTGCAGGCGGGCGGCGCCCAGACGGACCGCGATAAAGGCGTCCAGGATCTGCGTTTGACGGCGGAAAAGGGCGTCTATCTGTCCCCCTATGCCCGGCTTCTACTGGCCGTGGCGGCGTTGCGCAATAAGGATATTCCACGGGCTCGCGATCTGCTGGGCGCTCTGGCCCGCGAATTTCCGCATAATCGGCTTTATGCGCAAGAGCTCGCGCAGCTCCACTAGGCGATTTCTGAATTCTGGATTCTGTCTTCTGGATTCTATCCTGTAAAATACCCTGAAGGAGTCCGAGCGCCCCTATGACCATCGCCGGTGTTGCTAGTGCGCTGCCTCAGAACAAATACGATCAGCGCGTTTTGCTGCAGGCGCTGCAGAAGCATTGGGGTCCGAAGGTGGACAATCCCGTATTTCTGGAGCGGCTGCAAGCTCGGGTGGGCGTTGAGACCCGCTATCTGGCGCTGCCGATCGCGGAATACTACGGACTCACGCGTTGGGGCGACGCCAACAATCATTGGATCGACGTCGCGCAGGATCTCGGACAGAAGGCGCTCTGCTGCGCGCTGGCGCGCTCGGGATTTTCAACCGAGGATCTCGGCGCGATATTTTTCGTTTCGGTCACCGGCATTTCCAGCCCATCCATTGACGCGCGATTGGTCAACCGCATGAACCTGCCCGTGAACATCAAGCGCATGCCGATATTCGGCCTCGGCTGCGTGGCGGGAGCCGCCGGTATATCGCGTGCCGCCGATTACGTGCTCGCTTATCCCAAACAAGTGGCGGCGGTGCTCTCGGTCGAGCTTTGCTCGCTCACATTGCAGCAGGAAGATGTTTCCATCGCGAACATTATTTCGTCGGGACTCTTCGGCGATGGCGCGGCGGCTGTGCTGGTGTCGGGCGCCGAACGCAAGGCCGATGGCCCCGAAATTCTCGCGACGAAATCGATTTTTTATCCGAATTCGGAGCACGTGATGGGCTGGGACATTTCGGAAAAAGGCTTTCGTATTGTTTTGTCGCGGGAAGTCCCCGAAGTGGTGCAGGACCATCTAGCCTCCGACGTGGACGCGTTTCTCGAAGAGCAAGGCCTCTCGCGATCCGACATCGGAGCATGGGTTTTGCACACCGGCGGACCGCGCGTCCTGGAAGCGACGCAAGCGGCGCTGGGATTGCCCGAAGGTGCGCTAGCGGCCTCGTGGGATTGTCTGCGGCGAACCGGCAATCTTTCCTCCGCGTCCGTGCTGCTGGTGCTGGAAGAAGTAATGATGAAGCGCCGGCCCGCGCCAGGGACGTACAGCATCCTGGCCGCCATGGGTCCAGGTTTTTGTTCGGAGCTGGTGTTATTGAAGTGGTAAACGGAACCGACATTTTCGTCGTCGGCGGCGGACCAGCCGGGTTGGCCGCGGCCATCGCAACGCGGCTCAAAGGCTTCGACGTCACAGTGGCCGACGCCGCGCAGCCGCCCATCGACAAAGCTTGCGGCGAAGGGTTGATGCCGGATTCGCTCGACGCCTTGCGCCGCCTGGGAATTACATTCGATCCGGAAGAGTCCTACGCATTTCGCGGGATCCGTTTCATCGGCGACGGCGGCACCGTGTCAGCCGATTTCCGCCGCGAGCCCGGCATTGCCGTGCGGCGTGTACTGCTGCACCAGCTCTTGATCGATCGCGCGCAGGAGGTCGGTGTGAAGCTCCTATGGCGAACTCATGTGACGGCGATTCAAGACGTGCGCGCCCGCTGGATCATCGGTGCTGACGGCCAGAATTCGCGGGTTCGGCGATGGGCCGGCCTCCATGCCACGTGCAGCGAATCTTTCCGCTACGGCTTCCGCAGGCATTATCGCGCGTCCAGCTGGACGGATTTCATGGAAATCTACTGGGGACCCGCCTGCCAAATGTACGTAACCCCGGTAGGCGGCGGCGAGGTCTGTGCCGCGCTCATCACGCGCGATCCGCACCTCCGCATGGACGCTGCGATGTCTCACTTCCCCGAACTGGCGTGCCGGCTCAAGGGCGCTTCCATTACGAGCGACGAGCGCGGCGCGGTCACGGCCACTCGCCGTTTGAAGCGAGTCTATCAGGGGCGCATCGCGTTGATCGGAGACGCCTCCGGTTCTGTCGATGCCATTACCGGTGAAGGCATGAGCTTGTCTTTTCGACAGGCGCTCGCGCTCGCCGACGCGCTGGCCGCGGGCGACCTGGAACAATATCAAGCCGCGCACCGCCGCATGGCGCGCCGCCCCACCTTAATGGCCCAGCTTATGCTGCTGCTCGACCGTTTTCCGCGCGTCCGTCCGCATGTCTTGCGGCTATTCGCAGCGGAGCCTGTCATTTTCGAACGCCTGTTGGCCGTGCATGCCGGCGCGTAGCTTCCTCCTGCTGTTTTCGGTTTTCGTTTCGGCGGCGAGCTCCACGTCTCTGGATCTCGATCCCGCGAAAACGGAAATTCAGTTCACGCTTCACGACGTGCTGCACACGGTGCATGGAACGTTCAAGTTGAAGCGCGGCTCCATTCGCTTCGATCCGGATTCCGGTAAGGCGTCCGGCGAGATCGTCATCGACGTTGCCAGCGGCGCGAGCGGAAGCGACGCGCGCGATCGCCGCATGCACAAAGACATCCTCCAGAGCCAGCGCTATCCGGAAGCTGTTTTTATTCCCGATCGCGTGGATGGCAAACTCGCGCCGCAAGGTTCATCGCAGATTGATTTGCACGGTGTCTTCAAAATTCACGGTGCCGGCCACGAGTTGGTGCTTCACTTCCAGGTCGACCGCGCTGGCGACCAAGGCGTCGCATCAACTCATTTTTCGATTCCTTATGTGGAGTGGGGCATGAAGGACCCCAGCAATTTCCTCTTGAAAGTTGATAAAACAGTGGACCTGGACGTCAAGACCTCAATTCATGGTTTCTGACGAGCGTTTTATGCGCGAAGCTCTGGCGCTGGCACGCCAGGCCGAGGCCGCGGGTGAAGTGCCGGTAGGCGCGGTCGTGGTGGTGGAGGACCAGATCGTCGGGCGTGGATTGAATTCACCCATCGCCAAGTCCGATCCTACCGCCCACGCAGAGATCCTGGCGCTGCGTGAAGCGGGCGTCAGTATGCGCAATTATCGTTTGGAGGCAGCCACGCTTTACGCTACGCTGGAGCCTTGCGTGATGTGCGCTGGAGCTCTGGTGTCGGCGCGAGTCAGGCGCCTGGTATTCGGCGCGCGCGATCTGCGCTTCGGCGGCGTCCGCAGCAAGTTCCATTTGGCCGATTCGGATCTGTTGAATCATCGCGTGGAAGTGGTCGAAGGCGTGCTCGCGTCAGAGTGTGTGGAGCTGGTCAAGAATTTCTTCGAACGGCGCCGATAACGGGAGAATAAGTCATGGAGATTTCGGGAAAAGTCGCGGTGGTGACGGGCGGAGCGTCAGGCTTGGGCGCGGCCACGGCCAGGATGATCGTCGAAGAAGGCGGTCACGTCGTCATCGTCGATTTGAACCAGGAGGCTGGTGACGCGCTAGCCCAGGATCTGGGCTCTCACGCGCGCTTCGTTCGCGCCGACGTTGCCGATGCAGCCGAAGCGCAGGCCGCTGTCGAGACCGCGATGGACGCTTTCGGCGCCCTCCACATTTCCATCCAATGCGCGGGCATCGTTGAGGCGCAGCGAGTGATCGGAAAAACCGGTCCGGCCGACCTCGCGCGATTTTCGAAAGTGATCCGCGTGAACTTGATCGGATCGTTCAACGTCGTGCGCCTGGCGGCTTGGCTGATGGCGACCAATGCGTCCAATGTAGAAGGCGAGCGCGGAGTTATTATCAACACGGCATCGGTTGCGGCTTTCGATGGGCAAATCGGCCAGGCGGCTTATTCGGCTTCCAAAGGCGGCATCGCGGCGATGACGCTGCCTCTGGCGCGTGATCTGTCGAGCGTCGGCATTCGCGTGATGGCGATCGCGCCCGGCATCTTCGACACGCCAATGCTGGCCGGAATGCCAGACGACGTCCGCGCGTCGCTCGGCGCCATGGTCCCATTTCCCAAGCGGCTGGGCAAGCCGTCTGAGTATGCGCAGCTCGCGCGCGACATCATCGAAAATCCGATGCTGAACGGCGAAGTCATCCGGCTGGACGGCGCCATTCGCATGGCTCCCAAGTAGCGATGAAAAATCTGCTGCTCGCGATACTGGCAGCCGGTAGCATGGCGCGGGGAGCTTCCATTCGTGACGTCGATTTCAAGAATTTTGACTATCCGTTCATCCACAGCGAATTTGTGTCCGTTCCAAATCGTCTGCGATGGATGCCGCGTGCCCGAGCGGAACTGATAGCTTTCCGCGACGGACGGCACACACTTTCATGCGACGATCCTCCGTGCGAATTGCTGACCGTGGATCAGGTCGATTTCGGCGACATCAACGGAATACAGCACACCAGCGCAATCGTGACTGTGACGTTCCACACGGGCGGCACAGCAGATCTCATCCTGATTGTTAATGATCCTGAAAAGCGCGAGGGCGATTGTTGCTCGACCGGCACAATCACCTATCGCTACCGATTTATGAACGGCTCCTTTCGCCAGATTGGAGCGCCCATTCTGGAGTAAGTCCCGTTCGATTCGTCCCGGGCACGGATACAATGAAGCCGTCACACGGATACAAATCAATGGATACAAATCAGATGACTCCGATTCAGCGGATTCGCCTGGGTGATCTGGCTGCTCGACTGGGCTGCGAACTTCACGGCGACCCAGACCTTGAGATCACCGGCGTAGCGGGAGTGGAGCGCGCAGGCCCGGCCGAACTCACGTTTCTGTCTAATCCGAAATACGCGCCGAAGGCGAAGGAAACACGCGCAGGTGCGATCTTGGTGAAGCAGGCATTGGCACGGACGCAACCCGCCAGCCTGGTATCGGCGAATCCTTATCATGATTTTGCTCGCGCCTTGGCGTTGTTCTATCAGCCGCCGCGGCAGACGCCGGGAGTCCATCCGCAAGCCTCCATTGCAGCTACGGCTCGGATCGGCGATGGAGCGTCCATCGGCGCGTTCGCGGTGGTTGGCGAGCGTGTCACCATCGGCAAAAACGCGGTCCTGCATCCGCACGTCGTGATCTACGAGGGCGCCGAAATCGGTGACGACTTTTACGCGCATTCGCACGCCGTGGTGCGCGAGTTTTGCCGCATCGGCGATCGCGTGATTCTGCAGAATGGCGTGGTGGTGGGCAGCGACGGTTTCGGCTTCGCCAAGACGCGCCAGGGAACGCACTTCAAGATCGTGCAGTCGGGCGTGACCGCGATCGAGGACGACGTGGAGATTCAGTCCCTAACATCGGTGGATCGCGCCTCGGTGGGCGAGACTCGCGTGAAGCGGGGCGCCAAGATCGACAGTTTGGTGCAGGTGGGACATGGCTGCGTGGTAGGTGAGGACAACATCATCTGCGCTCAGACCGGACTCGCCGGCGGCTCGATTCTCGAGAAAAATGTGTTGCTCGCCGGCCAAGTCGGGATCTCCGGCCACCTGACCATTCACGACAACGCAGTGATCTACGCGCAAAGTGGAATCGGTGGTGACGTGGCGGAAGGCGCGCTGATGTCGGGTTCGCCCGCCTTTGAAGCTCGCGAATGGCTCCGCGCTATCACGGCCTTTCCGAAATTGCCTGATTTGCTGAAGACAGTGAGACAATTGGAAAAGCGTTTGGAGAGCCTGGAAGGCGCCCGAACTCCGTCTCCATGATCGAAGAGCATCCTAATAACATTCACCGTCCGGTGGCGTATCTGAACGAGACGTTTCTCGAGAGCCCCGACGCGCGCGCGCTGCGGATATTGTCCGAGTACCTGGAACCGCTGTCGCATTTTCGCGATGAAAAGATCCAGGACACGATCGTTTTCTTTGGATCCGCCAGGATTAGCGAAGAGGGGCCGTTAGGCCGCTACTATCGCGATGCCCGAACACTGGCGCGATTGGTCACCGAGTGGTCGAGCAAGCTGGTTTCCCCGTCGCACCGTTTCGTAATTTGTTCCGGAGGCGGGCCGGGCATCATGGAGGCTGCCAACCGGGGCGCGGCGGACGCGGGCGGCAAGACCATCGGCTTGAACATCGGATTGCCGTTCGAACAGCGGCCGAATCCCTTCATCACGCCCGAGTTGTCCTTCGAGTTCCACTATTTCTTTATGCGCAAGTTCTGGTTTGCGTATCTGGCCAAGGCCCTGGTGATTTTTCCAGGCGGATTTGGGACCATGGACGAGCTGTTCGAGATCCTGACACTGGCCCAGACGCGGAAACTCGAAAGCAAGATCGTCATCGTGTTGTACGGAACGAAATTCTGGCGCGAGGTCCTGAACTTTGAAGCCCTGGTGGAACACGGGACCATCGACCGGGAGGATCTGAACCTGTTTCAATACGCCGACGATCCCGAAACGGCGCTGGGCGTCTTGCAACAACAGTTGACCCGGTATTTCCTGGAGCCGGAGAAACCGCTGCCGGAAGCGGCTTCTGAAACTCCCGAGATCGCCAAATCGCGCGTGTGACTTTTTCGATCCAGTCTGCTTGGAAGCGCGCCGGGAAGGTGCAGAAAGCCTTCGCCGTGGCGCTCGCGCTCTATCTCAGCTTGCTGGTGGCATGGCCGGCCAGCGGCCTCGAGGCATTCGTGGCGTTCGTGACGTACGTGCTGGGCGCGTGGATTGCGCTTCGCCTGTTGCGGATTGGGCTGCGGAAACTGACGTGGCGTTTACGCAATCGGCTGATAGTGGCGTACCTGTTCATCGCGGCGCTGCCCATTCTCCTGGTGCTGACATTGGTGGGATTGGGCGCGTATATGTTGGCCGGGCAGATGGCGGTATACGTGGTGCGATCGGAATTGGACCGGCGTCTGGTTTCGCTGCGATCCGTGAATGAAGAACTGAGCGCCGCTCCCGCAGCCATCCGGCGTTTTGATGAGACTGAACAGCAACGCTTCCCAGGGCTAGTCCTTTTGACAACCCAGAATGGCATCGACAAGGAGTGGCCGCCCGACGCGAATGTCAGTTGGCCCGCGGGCCTGGCCGCCAATGCGAGCGGATTCGCATCGCGAGAGGGGCGTTACTACGCCTGGGCGGATATCGTCTCAGGCGATCAGCGGACTCTGGCGTTGGCGCCGCTCACCCGCCGTTTTCTAGGCGGTCTGGCGCCTGGGTTGGGCGACTTCTTCTTTGTGCAACGGGAAATTGTTACTTCGGATTCGTCGAGTGCCGGCAAGGTGCGCGGGGGCACCACCAAAGTTGGCGCCGGAGAGGAAGCGCAGTTCCGGTTGGCGCCTCTGTGGGGTGACACGGCGCATGCCAAGGTTCCTCCACCGGTGAATAGTTTCGACGTGGACGTGCAGTGGCCATCGCTGATTCGAGTAGTGGATTGGGAGCACCCGGAGAAAACGGAGCCCGCGCTGCTGTTTGTCCACACCCGGCTGTCCTCGATTCTGGCGGCAATTTTGAGCCAGGGCGGAGACGAGCTGGTCTTGACCGCGTTTTATGTCGTGGGAGCGATCTTCCTGGTTGTGGCCGTGGCTGGGCTCGGGATCGGCATCACGATGTCGCGCAGTATCACGGGCGCGGTGCAGTCGCTGTATGCGGGAACTCAGCGCGTCATGCGCGGCGATTTTTCGCACCTGATTCAAGTAAGGGGAGGCGACCAGCTCGCCGAACTCAGCACCTCATTCAACACCATGACGCAAAATCTCGAGCATCTGATTGCGGTGTCGAAAGAGAAGGAACGCCTCCAGGCCGAGATCGAGATCGCGCAGGGCGTGCAGGACCAGCTTTATCCCAAAGCTCCGCCGGTTTTCGAGAGCTTGCAAGTGTTCGGGACGTGTCATCCCGCGCGCATGGTCTCCGGCGACTATTACGACTACCAGTTGGTGGATGGCAAGCTGGCCATCGCGATCGGCGACGTT
Organism: Bryobacteraceae bacterium; assembly: GCA_052148835.1. Classification (GTDB taxonomy): domain Bacteria; phylum Acidobacteriota; class Terriglobia; order Bryobacterales; family Bryobacteraceae; genus Palsa-89. The sequence goes on along the minus strand of JBKQHJ010000091.1, from coordinate 24,754 downwards.
GCCGGGAAGGGAATTTCGGCGGCGCTGTTGATGGCCACCATACAGGCGGCCGTGCGGATGGAACTGCGGGCATCGGCGGATGCGGGGGCCTCGCTGAACGGCCAGCGGCTTTCAACCGCGCGCATGGTTTCGGAGCTGAATCAGCAACTGTACGCGACCACCTCGCCTGAGAAATACGCTACGTTTTTTCTGGCCCTTTTCGATCCGGCGACGGGTCTGCTTACCTACACCAATGCCGGCCACTTGCAGCCGGTGCTCTTCCGCGATGGCGTCACCACTCCTTTGGACGTCAACGGCACCGTGGTTGGCGCCTTTCCCTTCTCCACATACGAGGAGAGCAAGCTAGAGTTGCGCAACGAAGACCTGCTGCTGTGTTACACCGACGGCATCACGGAACCCGAGAACGAGTATGGCGAGATGTTCGGTGAGGAGCGCCTGATTGAGCTGGTGGCGAAGAACGCGGCCAGGGATGACGCGGCCATCATCGAAAGCGTGATGGAAGCGGTCCGCCAATGGACCGGGGCGCCCGAGCTGTCCGACGACATGACGCTGTTATTGGCGCGGAAACGATAAATCATGCGCCGCCTGCGGAATTGGATCGTCATCCTGGGCAGCGGTATTCTGCTCATCGTCACCGGCGGAACGCTGGGGTTCATGTGGATCGAGCATTACCCGCCGTTCGACGCGTTCTACATGACGCTGATCACCATCACCACCGTGGGCTACCAGGAAATCCATCCGCTGAGTTTCTGGGGACGGATTTTCAATTCGTTTCTGATATTCTTCGGCGTGACGATGATGCTGCTCGCGGTCGGCGGCATGACGCAAGTCATCATCGAGCTGGAGCTCACGCAATACTTTGGAAAACGGCGGACTAGGAAAATGATCGACAAGTTGCAGGACCACATCATCGTCTGCGGTTTCGGACGGGTCGGCCGGGGCGCGGCTCACGAGTTGCAGCGCGCCGGTGTTCCGTTTCTCATCGTGGATAAGAGCGAGGAGCGCGTGGAGTGGGCCATCCGCGACGGCATGCTCGGCGTGCTGGCCGATGCGACCTACGATGAAACGTTGATACAGGCCGGTATCATGCGGGCCAAGGGTTTGATTGCGACACTTCAAAGCGATGCCGACAATCTGTTCGTGATCCTGTCGGCCAAAGCCTTGAGGCCCGAGCTGCAGGTATCGGCGCGCGTCAATTCCGAGCAGACCGAAAGGAAGATGCGGCTTGCCGGGGCCGATCATGTGTTCGCGCCTTATGATATGACCGGCAATCGCATGGCGCAGTCCATGCTGAAGCCGCACGTGTTCCAGTTCATCGATTTCACCACCAAGAACATGGGACTGGACGTGGGAATCGAGCAGTTCAGCGTGTCCGCGAACAGCGATTTTGCGTCGAAATCGCTGGCTGAGAGCAAAATTCGCAGCGATCTGGGCGTCATTGTATTGGCGATTCGTAAGTCCGATGGACAGATGCTATTCAATCCACCGGCGGAAGCGGAGATTCAGTCCGGCGACTTTTTGATCGTGATGGGGGAACAGGCGAACTTGCAGAAACTGGAGCAACTCCTGACGGCGGTGCGCACGTGAAAGTCTTGACGGCGGCTCAAATGCGCGAGGTCGACCGGCGAACAGCCGAGCTTGGCATCCCGAATATCATCTTGATGGAAAACGCGGGCCAGCGCGTGGTGGAGTTTCTGGAACGTGAGTACGCGCCGCTGGCAAAGCAGCGCATTGTTGTGGTGTGCGGCAAAGGAAATAACGGCGGCGACGGGTTGGTTGTGGCGCGGCAGCTTTTCACGTGCATCCAGCCGAAGTGGTTGCGTGTAGTGCTGGGCGCCGATCCCTCCGAGCTGCGCGGCGACGCGCTCGAAAACTACAAAATGCTGAAAGCCGTCGGCTGCGCGGTTTTTCCTGAGATCACCGAGGACATGCGCATCGCGACTCTGGTGATCGATGCCGTTCTAGGAACCGGTCAGGTCGGTCCAGCCAATGGCCAACCAGCGGAGTTGATCGCAGCGATCAACGACCAATTTCCAATAGCAGATGTCGTGTCCGTGGACGTCCCCTCGGGCGGCGCGGTCCGCGCGCGGCATACGGTCACGTTCACCGCGTTGAAGCCATCGCTGGTGCTATCTCCCGAGTGCGAACTCGCCGGAAAGGTACACGTCGTACCGATTGGGAGTCCGCCGGAGTTGTATGAAGGCGATCCGAGCATCTGGCTCTCGGTGTCCGAAGCACACGACTTCGCTCCGCTCTTTCAGCCGCGCGCGGACGACTCGAACAAAGGCATGTACGGTCATGTTCTCGTGATCGCGGGCGGGCGCGGAAAAACCGGCGCAGCGGCCATGGCTGGCATTGCGGCATTGTGCGCGGGAGCCGGGCTCTCTACGGTAGCTTCGGCCGCGTCTGCGATTTCAGCGATCGCATCTTACGCGCCTGAGATCATGACGGAGCCGCTGGCCGAGACCGATGGCGGATCCATCGCGATGCGGGCGCCCGACGATCCCGCGCTCGTGGCCATCACCGACAAGAAAACGGTGATCGCGATCGGTCCGGGCATGGGGCATCACCCTGAAACAGTGCAATTCATCCGTGCGTTCGTGCAGGAATCGAAGACGCCCATGGTGGTGGACGCGGATGCGTTGAACGCCCTGGCCGGGCAGCGATCGCGATTTGAAGGTCCGCGCATCTTCACGCCGCATCCGGGAGAGATGTCGCGGTTGACCGGCAAGACCATCGCCGAGATTCAAAAGGATCGCATCGGTACCGCGCGTGCGTTTGCCACCGAGCACGGCGTTTATCTGGTTCTCAAAGGAAACCGCAGCGTGATCGCGTTTCCGGACGGTCGTGTGTGGATCAATCTCACCGGATCACCCGCCATGGCGACCGGCGGCACCGGCGACGTGCTCACCGGAATGATCGCGGGACTCGTCGCGCAGTTTCCGAATCAACTGGAGAACGCGTTGCTCGCCGCTGTCTACCTGCACGGGCGCGCGGGCGAACTAGGCGGCGAGGCGCTGGGCGAAAAATCTTTCATGGCCACCGATCTGTTCGAGTTCCTTCCTGAGGCGATGCGTGAAATCGCGGATCTTTCACACTGAATCGGAAGACGAGACCATTGCTTTGGGTGAGAAGCTGGCGGCGGAATTACCAACCCCCGCGGTAGTGTTGCTGATCGGTGAACTCGGCGCTGGGAAAACCACGCTCGCCAAAGGCATTGTCAAAGGACTGGGCGCCGCGCCGCCCGAAGACGTTTCCAGCCCCACCTTTACGCTCATTCACGAGTACTCCCCGAGCGTCTACCACATCGATCTCTACCGCCTCGACACGCCTGCTCAGGTAGCCACGCTTGGACTCGACGAAATTTTCGACCGGCGCGCCATCGTGCTCATCGAATGGGGCGAGCGTTTCCCAGAGCTGATGCCGAAAGATCGCATCGAGATTCGCTTGCGCCCCACCGAAGAGAACTCTCGAGAGATCGAGGTAGAATGGAATTAACCCTCCCCCCGAATTGAGATTTTGGGCTGAATTGATTTGGGAATGACATCCGCAAGACCTTTCGTACATCTGCATTGTCACACTGACTACTCGCTCCTCGACGGAGCTTGTGAAATCGGGCAGTTGATGGATCTCGTCGTCGAGCAGAAAATGCCCGCCGTCGCGATGACCGACCATGGCAATCTGTTTGGCGCGGTCGAGTTCTACAACGAAGCCAAACAGAAGGGCGTCCATCCGATCATCGGGTGCGAGGTCTACGTTTCGCAGCAGGGCCTCGCCAGCCGCAGCGAGACCGATCGCTACAACCACCTCGTGCTGCTGTGCGAAAACCAGGAGGGCTATCGCAACCTGCTGAAGCTGGTCTCGACAGCTTTCCTCGAAGGCTTCTACTACAAGCCGCGCATCGACAAAGATCTGCTTGCCCAACATGCCAAGGGTTTGATCGCGATGTCGGCCTGCCTGCGCGGCGATATCAACGAAACCATCCTGGCCAATCGCTATGAAGAAGCCAAGCGCCTGGCGTACAGCTACGCCGACATGTTCGGCAAAGAGAACTTCTTTCTCGAGATTCAGGATCACGGCCTGGATCAAGACAAAATCGTGATTCCCGAGCTGCTGCGGCTTTCACAAGAGACGCGCATTCCGCTGGTGGCCACCAACGATTCGCACTACATGCGCCAGGGCGATGCGCGCGCCCACGAGATTTTGCTGTGCATCCAGACCGGCAAGACCATGAGCGACCCGCAGCGCATGCGGTTCTCGCAGCCCGAGTTCTATCTCAAAACGCGCGACGAAATGCTCGCCATGTTCGGCGAGATGCCCGAGACGGAAGCCGCGCTGGATCGCACCTGGGACATCGCGCAGCGCTGCCAGGTGAGCCTGGAGAAGGTCAAGGAACCGTTCCCGAAGTTCGACGTTCCGGCCGAGCACTCCACCGACAGCTATTTCGAGTACGTCGCACGGCAGGGTTTCGAAAAGCGCCGGGGCCGCCTGGAGGCGCTGCGTAAAGAAGGCGGACTGAAGCACGATTTGGCGGAATATGCCGAGCGCCTGGATCGCGAAATTCGTATGATCCAGCAGATGAAGTTCTCGGGCTACTTCCTGATCGTCTGGGATTTCATCCGGTTTGCGAAATCGCGCGGCATTCCTGTGGGGCCGGGCCGTGGATCGGCCGCGGGCAGCCTGGTGAGCTACGCCATGGAGATCACCGATATCGATCCGCTCGAATATGGGCTGCTGTTCGAGCGCTTCCTGAATCCGGAGCGCATCAGCATGCCGGATATCGATATCGACTTCCACACCCGGCGGCGCGGCGAGGTCATTCAATACGTCACCGAAAAATACGGGCGCGAACAAGTAGCGCAGATCATCACGTTTGGTACGCTGGGCGCGCGCACTGCCATCAAGGACGTCGGCCGGGTGCTCGACATCGGCTTCGCCGACATGGACAAGATCACCAAGCTGATTCCCAACCAGCTCAATATCAAGCTGAAGGAAGCCATGCAGCAGGAGCCGGCCATTGAGGAAGCCGCCCGCAAAGATCCGCGCTTGAAGGAAGTGCTGGAAGTGGCCTGCAAGGTGGAAGGCATGGCGCGCAACTCCGGGATGCACGCCGCGGGCGTTGTGATCTCGCCTGTCCCCCTCAAGGAACTGGTTCCGCTTTGCAAGACCAGCAAAGACGAAATTGTCACCCAGTACGACATGGTGGGTCTGGAGAAGCTGGCCCTGCTCAAGATGGATTTTCTCGGGCTGACGACGCTCGACATTATTCAGGACGCGGGGGCGCTAATCGAGAAGCATCGCGGCGTGAAGATCGATACCGAACGGCTGCCGCTCGATGACCCCGAAACCTATCAGATTTTTTCCAAAGGCTATACCAGCGGCGTCTTCCAGTTTGAATCGCGCGGGATGCGCGATATCTTGCGAAAGTATCAGCCCACCCGCGTGGAAGATTTGTGCGCGCTCAACGCGCTATATCGCCCCGGCCCGATTCAGGGCGGCATGGTGGACGACTTTATCGATCGCAAGCACGGCCGCAAGCAGGTAACCTACGATTTTCCCGAACTGAAGGAGCTGCTCGAAGAAACCTACGGCGTCATCGTTTATCAAGAACAGGTGATGCAGATTTCTAACGCCCTGGCCGGCTATTCCCTCGGCGAAGCGGACATTCTGCGACGCGCCATGGGAAAGAAAAAGGCTGAGGAGATGGCAGCGCAACGGGCGCGCTTCTTGGCGGGCGCCAAAGCCAAGGGCCACCCGCAGAAGAAGGTCGAGAAGATTTTCGACCTTATGGAGCAGTTCGCCGGCTACGGTTTCAACAAATCGCACTCGGCTGCCTACGCGTATCTGGCCTACGTGACGGCGTACCTGAAGGCGCACTACGCGCTGGAATTCCTGTCGGCCCTCCTCACCTCCGAAATGGGCAACACCGACAAGGTGGTGAAATACATCAACGAATGCCGTGAAATGGGCATTCCGGTGTTGCCTCCGGATGTGAATTCGAGTGGCCGCGATTTTTCGCCCGATGGTCAGGGTATTCGTATGGGCTTGTGCGCGATCCGCAACGTCGGCGCGGGAGCGGCGGATGCGGTCATCCAAGCGCGCGAGAGCGGCGGGCCATTCAAGTCGCTGTACGATATGTGCGAGCGCGTGGACCTGGCCAGCGTCAACCGTCGCATCTTGGAGAACTTCATCAAAGCGGGCGCGCTCACCAGCCTGGGCGGAAATCGCGCGCAATTGACCGCCGTCATCGACAGCGCCATGGAGAACGGGCAGCGTGCTTGGAAGGACCGCGAGAGCGGCCAAACAGGACTCTTCGGGATGGCGGCCGGAGAAGTGGAGCACGTGGAGCACCCCTTGCCCGCGCTGCCGGATTGGACCTCGCAGCAAAAGCTGTCGGGTGAAAAAGAAGTGCTCGGTATCTTCGTCACGGGCCATCCGTTGGATGAGTTTTCGGAGAAAGTGGTGGAACTCGCCACGCACGACACGGAAAATCTGGAAGGCCTGGAGCGCGGCGCCGAAGTAGCGGTGTGCGGGATTCTCACGGGAATCACTCGCAAGCGCAATAAAGAAGGGAAGCTGTGGGCCTCCATGCGCGTGGAGGATCGCAAGGGCGGCGTCGAAGCCATGGCGTTCTCCACGCAGTACGATCGGCTGCTTTCTGGGTTGGTGGAGGATCAAGCCGTGCTGGTGCGTGGCTTGGTGCTGCCGGAGGAGAACGCTCCGCCCAAGATCTCCATCCAGGATTTGGTGCCGCTCGCGGTCGCACGCGTGAACCTGCCGACTTTGATTTCGATTCGGGTTGGAGTGGGAGCCAATGGGACCCTGGACAAAGCCAACGAGCTGAACCAGCTCTTTGCGCGCAAACGCGGCGAGACCGAGGTGCGGCTGAGGTTGGAGAAGCCTCGCGATTTTTCCGTTATCCTGGATGTGGCTCCCAAGGTTCGCCCCGACAAGGAATTTTGGGCGGAAGTGGAGCGAATTTGCGGTCCGGAGTCGCTCGAGATTCTGGCGAGCTGAACGTCGTTCATGGCAGAGAGCGAAGTAACCCCCGAAACCACTCCCGTCACCAATCCCACCTGGGAGCGCGTGCAGGTGGCGCGCCATCCCAAGCGGCCGCACACGTCGGACTATATCAGCCGAATCTTTACCGGTTTCTCGGAGCTGCATGGCGATCGTTTTTTTGGCGACGACGCGGCGGTGATTGGCGGATTCGGCCTTCTGGATGGCGCTCCCGTCATGGTCATTGGGCAGGAGAAGGGCCGCGATACAAAACAGAAGCTGCATCGCAACTTTGGGATGCCGAAGCCGGAAGGCTATCGCAAGGCGATGCGCCTGATGCGGCTGGCCGACAAATTCCAGCGGCCGATCGTGACGTTTCTGGACACCATGGGCGCCTATCCGGGCATCGATGCAGAGGAGCGCGGCCAGGCCGAAGCGATCGCCAACAACTTGCGCGAGATGTCGCGGCTGGGCGTGCCGGTCATCGCGATTGTGATCGGCGAGGGCGGCAGTGGAGGCGCGCTCGGCTTGGGGATTGCGAACCGTGTCTACATGCTCGAAAACGCCTACTATAGCGTAATCTCACCAGAGAGTTGCGCCGCCATAATTTATCGCGATTCCGGGCGCGCCGCCGAGGCTGCTCAGGCCCTGCGGTTGACGGCGGTGGATCTGGAGGGCTTAGGTTTGATCGATGGCGTGGTGCCGGAACCCGCGGAGGGCGCGCATACCGACCCCAATAAAGCCGCCGAGTTCGTGAAGGAAACCATTCAGAAGGCTCTGGCCGAATTGGCGCCGCTTTCGCGCCAGACTCTCATCGACGAGCGTTACAACAAGTTTCGCCGCATGGGCAACTTCTTCTCCGAGGCGCCAGGAGCGTAAACCAAGCCCTTGAGCAAAACAGTAACCATCGGAATAGTGTTTGTACTCGTGGTGCTCGTTTTCCTGGTCTATTCGAGTATGCACATCGCCAAGTATCGCGTGGAGGTGTGCGTGGCTTTTCACGGAGCCAATCAGTGCCGGACCGCATCCGCCGATACGCAGGATCATGCCTTGCGGAGCGCGCAGTCCAATGCCTGTGCGTTGCTCGTTTCCGGTGTCACCGAGACGATGCAGTGCGAGCGCCAAACGCCCACCAGTGTGAAGTGGCTGGAAAGCAAGTAGCCCGTATTCCCGGTATTCCTTGTCTCCCCCGTATTCCTGTTTTCAGAAATACTTCTCCGCCAACTCCGGTTTCACCTGCACCGCTTGTTGCCACGAAGCGCGAGCTTCTTCTTCCTGCCCGAGCGCCTCGAGCGCGTGTCCCAGGTTGAGGAGCGCTTCGGCGAAATCCGGTTTCTCTTCCGTGGCCCGCCGGTAGGACCGCGCGGCGTCTTCCTGTAAGTTGGACCGCTGCAGCAGCACGCCGATATTGTAGTTCAGCTCCGGGATCCGCTCGCCCAGTTGTTCCAGCTTAGCCTCCGTGTCGAGGGCCAGAACGTAGTCGCCCTGATCGACGGCCACCGCCGCCAGCCCGCGCAGCGCGTCGCGGGATTCCGCATGGCGCGCCACGGCCTGTGTGAACGAGGCTTTCGCCCCTTCCAGATCGCCCAGACGGCGTTGCGCGATGCCCAGGTTTATCAGGGCCTCCAGCCAGTCCGGCCGTTTGCTTACCGAGACCCGAAACGGCTCAACACTGCCCGCCGAGTCCCCGCGCAATAAGCGCAGGTAGCCCAGACGAAACCAGGCCTCCTCGCGCTCCGGATCCACTTCCACCAACTTCTCGATGCACTTCTCGGTTTCCGAAGGGTTGCCCAGACGGTCTTGCACGATGGACAGGTTCCATAAGGCGATGGGATTCTCCGGCGACAAATGGAGCGCCCGCTCGTATGCCTTGCGCGCCTCGGGCTGATCGCCGCGCTCCTGCAAGGTGGCGCCCAGGTTGGCATATGCCAGCGCGTTGTCCGGCTTGAGTTTCAGCGCTTCGGCGTAAGCCTGCCCGGCTTGCTCCAACCGGTTGGTTTTTTGGTACGCCACGCCCAGGTTGAACCAGGCTTCAAACGAACTGGACGCCGTCTTCACCAATTGCGCACCCAGTTGGGCGGCGGACTTATAGTCGCCGCGTGCCATCGCCGCCGCGATCATCCCGGCCAGTCCGGCTTGAGCATTGGGACGCAGGCGCAGCAACTTCTCGGAGTACTCGCGCGCCTTGTCCTGCTCGCCCCGAGCCAGAGCCAGACGGATCATGTTAGTAACCAGCTCGGCGTCGGTCGAGTTATTTGGCAGCAGCGTTTGATAACACTCCATCGCCTCGTCGTTGCGGCCCAACAGATGCAGCGTCACTGCTTTCCCGTATAAGGCTTTGCTGTTGCCGGGTTGCGCCTGCAGGCATTCTTCGAATGCAGCTAACGCGTTCTCAGGCCGATTGCAATGCAGCTCGCACAATCCGGCGCCGAGAGTTGCCTCGGCGAGTTTCGGATCCAGTTCCGCCGCTTTGCGAAACGCCGGGGCCGCCTCTTCGTAGCGCTTTAGCTTTTCCAGGCATAGGGCCGTGTTATAGGCCGCGGCTTTGTGATTGGGCTGCGCTTCGAGGACCTTTTGATAATCTTCGAGCGCGTTCTCGTGATGGCCGAGCTGAAACTCGAGGTGCGCCTTCGTCCAGGCCAATTCCGGCAGATCCTCGCCGCTGTCGATGGCATCCCGGACTTCCCGCAAAGCCTGCTCGGTCTTGCCGTCCATGTTGAGAGCCAGCGCCCTGGCGAGCGTGGACGACTGCACGGGCCGCTTCTCGCTCGTCGCGTCCAAAGCATCGGTGCGCGCCAGAGCTTCCACCAGCTCGTTGTCTACAAACCATAGCCACTGATCGTTCGTCTGTTCCATCGAACCCTTCTCTCCTGCTTGGCCTTACTTGCTCGGGGCGCTTAGATAGCGGATCGACACCGATTTCACTTTCCCCCGCTCTTCGCGTTCGTTCAGGAAACCCGTGCCCCCGATCTTCAACTGGTCGTCGGTCCAACTGTCGACTTGCTGTCCCTGAATGTAGGTCGTGAATTGAGGGCCGCGCACGTCCACTCGAATGTTGAACAAAGTGTCCGGCTGGACCGCCAAATCCACCGGCGCGCGGCCCACTTGGGTCTGCTTTCCGTTGACCACCAGATATTTGAACAGCGCAACCTTGGGAGTGAGTCCGCTCGAAACCGTCATAAGCTTCATCGCGTAATAGTTGTCCGGATCCGACGCGCGGAAAACCCAGCCGATGCTCTTCGCATCGATGCTCGCTTGAAACTCCAGCCGGTAATCGGAGAGCTTCAGCGACGGCCGATAGATAGTGATCTGCCTGCCAACGTGCATACCGGCCGGATCTCCGCCCCAGCCTTCCACCCAGCCGCCTTCGCCCATGATGATGTTGGGTCCGGCCCCATCGCTTGACACTGCCCCACTCCCCGGCGGCCGCGACTTGCCGCCTCCCCAGCCCAGGAAATAGACGCAAGCGATCAACAGGAGCAGGATCGCGATTCCAAGCTTTACCTTTAGCGAACCGAGCCAGGTCATGCTGGCGGGCTGAGCGATGCTGAAGTTCGGAACAACGTCTTTCTTTGTTGGCTCCACCTTCGGCTGCGTTGGTACCCCCTTGGGCTTCGTTTGGTCTGCAACCGGCGCTGCTTTTTCCTGCGACGGACTCGCCGCATTGGCCCCTGCCTTTGCGATTTCTGCTTCTGGCGCTGGTTTCGAAGCCAACTCTTTCTCTTCTGGCGGCGTTTTCGGGCTCGCTTCCGGACCCTTGGCGCGCGCGGCGGGCACTTCCTGCGGCGGAGTACGCAGCGCAGGCGAAGGTTTGGCTATCGGCTTGGGCTCGTCTGGTCTCGCGGCTACCGCCTTGGCGGGCGCGGCGGTTCGCGCTTCGGGACTCTTCGCTGCCGCGGGCTGCGCTGCCTTGGCCGTTGGAGCCGCTTGTTTGGGTGGCGCCAGACGAGCGCTCGGCTTGCCTGCGGGCGCCGGTTTTGACGGACTCGGTGGGCGCGTGGGGGCGGCAGCTGGCGCCGGCGGCTTGCTCTCAACGGCGGCCGGTGCGTCGGAGGGCGGGACGTAGCCCGTGGCCAGGGCAACTTTTGGCCGCAGAGGCAGAGCCTTCAGATGCGGGAGCAAAGGAGCGTGACGGCTGGGAAAAGCCTCGCCTCCCACCAGCGCAGGTTTAGCGGGTGGAAATGTTCGAATCGGTATCTCGAAAAATTCGGTTGCGTACTTTGGTTTGGAGCCTTCCTCCGGGGTTGGAAGCGCATCCTCTGGTGAATGGGTCTGCTCCGCTGTAATTTCCACGATCTCCGGCCCAATCTCGGGACTCGTGACGGTAACCGCTTCGGGCGGCTCCACTACCTCCAGCGGCGCGGCCGTCGGAACCTCCGCCGGGGCCGCTTCGATTGCCTCGGTCCGCTTTGCTTCCTGCTCCGCCAATTCCTGGTGCAGGCGGGAGAGAGCTTGAAGCGATGCTCGTGGACTATTGTCTTCAGCGAGCGCTGATTTCGTTTCCGTGGCAGCGTTATCCGTACCGCTATAGTGGCTGCGAGCCAGCACCACAACGTCGGAATCTTCCCCCGGAAAGTCGATGCCGGTGGTCCCTAGCTCCAGGAGTTCGGAATCGTCGAACTGGACGGTGCTCTCAAACCCAATGGCTTGTACAAAGCTTTGGTCGGCAGCCGAGGCGACTTCGCTCGGCGCGATATCGATAGCGGTTGCGCCGCCGGAGGGTAATCGATTCGTGTTCGCCTTCTTCTGAGCTTTCCCCGCCGCCGGTCGAGCAGGGCCCCGCGGAGCGCCGGGCTGGGGCGACAGTTCGGGCCAAGGAGCTCGATCTTCGATGGCGGAAGCTTTAGGCCGCAAATTCAGCGCCACCAAGTCCGCCGCGGACAGGTTTAGGGCAGGTCCATTCTGCAGCTGCCACTCAGACATCGCTGGCCCCATCGGCAGCTCCAGCCAGGACTCCTGGTAAGGTATTTCCTCCTCCGGCACAGCGGCAAGTGAGGGACTCTCGAGCAAGAACCCTGCTGTTTCTAGCGGCTCAGGCTCCGGACTTACGGAAACTTCGGTTTCCGCCGCTACTTCGCTGGGGGATTCTTCCACGGCCTCGCCAGCGACCTGTTCAACCGCTGGACCGGCTTCGGCTTCTAGGGCTGCCTCTTCGGCCATTGGCTCCGGAGCCGGCTCCTCGACGGCCACCGCGGCATGCGATGGCGGCTCCACGTTCTGAGCGGGCGGGTTACTCGCCTGTTGTCCTTTCTTTTGAGCTTGCAACAGCCGGCTCAGCGCCAGCCGGTTGTATTCTTCCTGGTAGCTTTGCTTGTGGGCATCGGAGCAAAATTCGCCTCCTCCGGTCAGTCTTTTCAGCAGCGCCAGCTCCTTGCCGCAGTACAGGCATCGCATGTGCGTGTAATCGGCTCTTCTAGGCGATTCGTGAATACCTCGCGAGGGTGTTTCTATACGGTAAAGCACTTATCCAGCCTTTCTCAGGGAGTCACCCTACTCCTTTGGGTGAAAGCACGAGCACTTGCTACCGGCTTGGGCTTGGCCCCCTGAGGTTTAGCGGCTTGCCCGTCGGTAGCGAATCCGCCTCGCTCCAAGGTGGCAAAGTAATGTGTTCGTCGGGTAAGATCGCCTAAAGTTCGGACCTTATCTCGTCGATATAGCAATCAGCGCGGGGTGCGCCGGCCTTCCACGCCAAATGTGGCCCTCAGCAGGAGAGGAATATGGTGAAACACGAAGCTTTGAAAAATCATCTGGAGACGCTCCGTAACTCGATTCCGGAGCTGAAGGGTGTGCTGCTCGCCTCTACTGAGGGACTACCGGTGGCCCACTCTCTCTCCAACGGCACAGATCCAAATCGAGTAGCAGCCATGGCGGCCGCTGCTTCCAGCTTGGGGCGGCGCATCAGCGAAAGCATGGCCACGGGAATCCTCTCTGAAGTCAGTATCCGCGGCGATGACGGCGTTCTGTTCGTCTATTCGGCCGGTCCCAAAGCCGTCCTGGCCGTGATGGGTCCCATGGGCTCCAACGCCGGTCTCATCCATCTCGAAGCACGCGGTATCGCCAAAGAAATCGGCGACTTGTTCTAGCCCCCGGCCCCTCGGCCACCGCAGGCTCGCTTCCCGTGATGGGTATACTTCCCGTGATGGGTATACTTAAAGCTAGGCCCATCAAATGCTCGCGGGATCCGAACAACGCGGCATCTCGGAGTCCCCGGTTGGTACTGGCGCCGAACGCGCCGCTCTCGAAAACGTACCTCACCACCAATCGCTCCTGGATGTTTCTCAAGCCATACTCCAACATCGCGACCTCGCCGGCCTGTTTCGCGACCTTGCAGTCCGTCTGCGCTCTATAATCCCGGTCGATTTTCTCAACCTCGTCCTCTACGACGCGGCCAGCAAATCCATGCGGCTCCATATTTTGGAAAGCACTACCGACGTGGAGCCCGACGTTCCGGAAATGGAGTTTCCGCCCGACGAGTCGCCTTCCGGCTGGGTGTATGTCCACCAGGAACCCCTCGTCATCCCGGACGTCAATCGAGAGACGCGCTGGCCGAAAATCATGGACGTGCTCAAACGCAACCGCGTCGCCAGTTCCTCCTGGTTGCCGCTCACCACGGCGCAGCACCGGCTGGGCGCGCTGATGTTTGGCTTCGTATCGGCCGGGCCGCTCGATTCCCAGTTAGATTTCATGCGCCAGGTTTCTGCTCAGGTGGCCGTCGCTGTCGACAACACGCTGAATTTCGAGAACGCCGAAAAGTATCAGCGGCAACTCACGCGCGAGCGCGACCGTCTTCAGGTGCTGCTCGAAATCACCAACGTCTTGGTCTCGGAGCTGGACATCCGCGAGTTGTTTCCCGGCATCGCCGCCTGCTTGCGCCGCGTCATGCCCAGCGATTACTCCAGCCTCGCGCTGCTAGAGCCGGGCGGAGCCATGCTGAAGAACCATGCGCTGGTATTTGAAGGAAATCCGGCCATCATCCCGCAAGGCGCCACGGCGGCGCTCGCGGAAACACCAGCCGGCGGAGCCGTGGAAGCTCGCCGTCCCGTGCTGCTGGATGGCTCGGGACTGGCGCGCTTTGCTTCGCCTCTGGCCCAACGCCTGTCGGCCGCCGGCCTGAAGACTCTATGCTGCATCCCCTTAATCACCCGGAACCGTGTGCTCGGAACGCTGAATGTAGGCAGCATGAAGGAGAACGCCTTCGCGCCACCCGATGTCGACTTCTTGACCCAAGTGGCATCCCAAGCCGCCATCGCGATCGAGAACGCCACCGCGTTCCAGCAAATCGCGCAACTCAAGGATCAACTGGCCGAAGAGAAGCTTTATCTGGAAGATGAAATCCGCACCGAGCAGAATTTCGGCGAGATCGTCGGCGACGATCCAGCGTTTCGCAAAGTGCTCGACCAACTCGCGACCGTGGCGCCCACCGATGCTTCGGTTCTGATCCTGGGCGAGACTGGCACCGGCAAGGAGCTCATCGCCCGCGCGATTCACGACCTGAGCGGACGCCGCGAGCGCACCTTCGTCAAGCTCAACTGCGCGGCCATTCCTACCGGTCTGCTCGAAAGTGAGCTGTTCGGCCACGAGAAGGGCGCCTTTACCGGTGCCATCGCGCAGAAGGTCGGCCGATTCGAGCTGGCGAACAAAGGCACGTTGTTCCTGGACGAAGTCGGCGATATTCCTCTGGAACTCCAGCCGAAGCTTCTGCGCGCTCTCCAGGAGCATGAGTTCGAGCGCTTGGGCGGAGTCCGTACTCTCAAAGTGGACGTGCGGTTGGTGGCTGCCACCAATCGCGACCTGTCCAAGATGATTGCGGATCGGGAATTTCGCAGCGACCTCTACTACCGCCTAAGCGTCTTTCCTCTTGCCGTGCCCCCGCTGCGCGAACGAACCGCCGACATCCCGAAGCTGGTCCGCTATTTCACGCAGAAGTACGCGCGCCGCATGAACAAGCGCGTCGAGAGCATCCCCACTGAGGCCATGGAGGCGCTGGTGTCCTATGGGTGGCCCGGTAACGTTCGGGAATTGGAGAATCTGATCGAACGTGCGGTGATCCTGACGCGCGGATCCAGTCTCGAAATCCCGCTGGCCGGGCTGCGCGCCGCTCCGGACACTGGAACGCCGGTCACATTAGAAGATGCTGAACGCGATCACATCCGGCGCGTGCTGGAGCAAGCCGGAGGCGTAGTAGGCGGACCGAATGGAGCCGCGGCCCGCCTGGGGATGAAACGCACTACCCTGCAATCGAAGATGAAGAAGCTCGGGATTTCGCGCTAAGCCCGATTATTGGCTCTTGTGCGCCAACCGGCTACACGCTGTGTCCGCGCCGGTCGGATCGATCGCTACGTTGCCTTCTTCAATGCTGGCTATTTTACCTTCCTTGTCCACCACGAACGTCGCGCGGTTCGCCACGCCGAGCTGCGAAATCAGGATCCCGTACTGCTCCGAGACCTTGCGCATGTGATCGCTGAGAACAGGGTAGGTGACGTTGAGTTCCTTCTTCCAGTGCGCCAGAGTCGGCGTGAAATCGGTACTGATCGCCAAAACCTGCGCATCATTTGCATCAAACTTTGCGATACCAGACTGGTACGCGTTAAGTTCCTTGGTTCAACCACCAGTGAACGCGGCCACAAAGAACGCCAGGACGACGGCCTTCTTGCCGCGAAAATCGGACAGCTTTACCGGCTTGTTGTCCGTGTCGGGCAGGGTGAAGTCGGGCGCCATGTCGCCGACTTTGAGAGTTGTTTTGGGCGGATTGAAACCCGGCGGCTGGGCCGAAAGGGCCGCGGCCAGGGCCATACCCGCCAGTAGCGTTGAAATCGATTTCATAGTTTTCTCCTACTGGAATTGGGACTCTGGTTGGAAGCTTACCATGATCCTCGACGCCCGCTTGGCGACATCTGAAGCGCGACTACTTCGCCGGAGCGCCAGGCGTAGTCTGGAAGCCCCCGAATAGGTTCCGTCCGCCCGGCAGGGTGACGGTGGCGGCGTTGGCCACGTTTCCGCCGTCCTTCGCGACATAGCCTTCCACGGTGACCTGATCGCCCTGTTTCAGCTCCGTGCTTTTCCATCCCCTATGAGTAAGGCCATTGGGGCTGCCCATTTCGAAGCTCCAACTGGTGACCTTGCCGCTTTCATCCGTTCCGTCGACGTACAGCCAGACGTGCGGATTGGTCCATTTGATCCCGGTCACGGTGCCGGACACCATGACGAGCTTGTTCTCGTCGTACTCGGCCGCGAAGGCGTGATGCGCCGAGATGCGCATCGTCGTCAAAAGCAGCGTGGCCGCTGCAACGCACAATATCCTTCTCACTTGAGGAATCCCACCTGATGATAACGCAACTGCATGTCCGAGACTGTCTCAAAACAGGCGTCTTCCCGTTTAGCAAAGGGCCAGGTTTTGAGACCAAAGCGATGGTGCTACACTTGATTGACATGCGCCACGTGGCGCGTTACACTGCGGGGTGATAAAAAGCATCCGTCACAAGGGGCTGAAACGCCTTTTTGAGGATGACGACTTGCGCGGCGTAAACCCGGAACACGTTGACAAGCTGAGGGACATTCTGGCGACGCTTCACGCCGCGCCTACTGTTACTCACATGGACTTGCCGGGGCTTCGGTTGCATGCGCTCAAAGGCCGGATGAAAGGCTTCTGGGCAGTGACCGTGCGGGCTAACTGGCGGGTGATTTTCCGCTTCGATGGTGATGCGGAGGACGTTGATTATGTCGATTACCACTGAAAGGAACCAAGCTATGACTATGAAAAACCCACCGCATCCGGGAGGCGTCGTTTTGCGTCAGTGCATCGAGCCGTCAGGTTTGACCATCACGGAAGCCGCCGAACGCTTGGGCGTAACGCGCAACACGCTCTCGGAACTGGTCAACGGCAATCGTGGCATATCCCCCGAAATGGCCGTGAGGCTGTCCAAGGTTTTCGGCGGCACGGAGGAAGGTTGGCTTGTGCAACAGGCGCAGTACGACCTCGCCCATGTTCGCCGCGACCGGATAAAACTCAAGCGGCTGGAATTCGCTTAACAAATGCGTAAATGGTGGTGGTGGTGGATACCCGGTTACCGTAAGAAGTGGAAGCTTGAGAAGCGCCGCATTGAAACCCTAGGATCTATCGCCGGCGAACGGGTGAACGTCGAGGCGATGGCACAGCGCCCGCGCCCAGCCGACGATATTCTAGACACCGCGCTTCTGGAAACGGTGTTGAAACGCCTTGCGGAAATCGAGGCGAGCGCCCGACAAGCGAGCCTCATCGACGAGGTTGATGACCTGACCGTTGATGCGGAATGACAGGGACAACTCAGGGCGTATCTGTGTCCAGTAGCCGAAATACACGCTGAGGGTGAATTGGTGATCGATGTTATCGAGGGTTGGGGCATTCCAAAGACCGCGATCAAAAGGCTTCGGGACTTACATCTTAAGAGGTTGGAGAAGGCCGACACGAACCCTGCGGTGGCCCGAAGCGCGTTACGCTCGGTGTTTGAGGAACGAGATGATTGGGCCGAATACAGTAACAATTACGAGGACACGATGGAGGGCTATACGCGTTGGCTTTTTGGCGCGACGATAGCCCTATCCCTGTCGGCGATCCTTTCATTTCATTTCGCCGTTTCGTTTTCACCAATGCTGCTTGTCGGCCTGCTATGCGCGGGAACGGCGGGGAGCTGCGTTAGCGTCATGGCGAAGATGCCCGCGCTGGACGTTAGCCTGTCCGGTGAACTCGATGCCTATGGCCGCCGAGTTTTGAGCCGTATCGGTGTGGGCATAGTCGCTAGCCTAATCGGTTCTGCATCGTTGGCATGGCTTCCCGTATCCGTTCAAAATCAGACCTTCGCGGATGCCTTGAACTCTTGCGCAACTTCCAACTCCACCGACACCAAAACCCTGATCGTTTTGGGAGTCACTATGCTCTTGGGATTTAGCGAACGTACCCTCACCTCGTTCGAGCAGCGCGTTTTCGGGAACCCGAACAAAGTGCAAAAGGGGTAATTTTCATCCCGTTAAACTGCAAATCACCTACAGTTGATATAAACTCGTAGGGTGTTTTATTCCATGCACCGCGCACCCGCCTTTTTCGTTCTGGCGCTGTTGCTTCCGCAACGGCAGTGCAGCGTGGTCTCCACCTGACGCCATTAAAGAAAAAGTCGAAGAAACGCTGCGCCCATACTTCCCGAATGTACATGGACAGGTTGCTCCGCAGCAACAAGCCATCATGGGACTTACCTGCACGCAAGGTGTTGGTCCTAAATTTGTGGAAGAAATGCAAAAGCACATTGCATCAGACCGCGAGATTAACCAACAGTTGAGCTATGTCCAGTTTGCGCCTCTATTGGGCGGCGCTCATTACAGATATTATTTGTTGGGCTTCGACGGAGGATGGGTCCGCTACGACCTGGACGCCCACAGGGTTGATACTATGAGCATGACACCGCAAGTTCTTCAGGCGTATAGACAAACCTGTGGATTCTAAATCACGCTCGGATAGGCCCCGCCGTGTTTAACGGACGAGATTATCCGACAAGGTACCAGACGCCGTCCTTAACCAGATAGAGAGCTTGGCTTTCCAAATCTTGCATGAGCTGGCTCTCTGCGTCTTGGGCGATTAACCGGATTTTGGGGTTAACCTTCGGGTTTTGCGTAATGCTGCTTAGTATGCCGACACCTAACCCGAGCAGTAGCATCCAAGGGAGCGTCTGGCCCCAGTCGATTTTTGCTCTACCCATATTTCCGATAGTATCACCCTGCGGTGTTTAGCGCAGGCGGCGACCAGGCGCACGCCTCAAAACCCGTCCCCAAAGGGGGCCTTCTCTCCAGATTCGCACGCTGGCGTTGCGCGCTGAGCCAACGAAGCACTAACCGGTCGCAAAATTTGGGCGCCCCCCCAGTCACCCGCCTCCCCCCACCCAATCCCGGTCCCTTCCAACAACCTCTGCAAAATCGGCCGCCCGCCGCCCCGCCCGCATGCTATGACCGCATCGGAGGTCCTTTCAATGACGAACCCAGTCGCCACGCCAATCCCAACCCCCCAACCCCTAATCCCGGCTCCTCGCACTCGAGCGAACCGCGCGAATGCGATGCTCTCTACCGGTCCCCGCACCCCGGCCGGTAAGCAGCGTTCCTCGCTCAACGCCTTGCGCCACGGCCTGACCGCCGCTTCCGCCGTCCTCCCCTCCGAAGACCGCGCCGCCTACGAGGACCATCGCCGTCGCTTCTTCGACGAATACCAACCCGCCACTCCCACCGAGCGCAAAGGGTGCGGCGCGCACCGCCAAATGAGCCAGGAGCCTGCCCGCGCCGCACTCCGTTTTGCGCGAGTTCCTCAAAAGACCCAGCTCGTTCAGGAGCTCGCCGACACCTCCTGGCGCCTCAACCGAATCCCCCTGCTCGAAGCCGAGGTGCTAGCGCGCGCCGCCGCCCCAGTCCCGCTCGATCGGGAAATCACCTTCGACATCGTCGACGCCCATCGCCTCATCGCCAACCTCTCCATCCAGAGCCAGCGCCTCTCCCGCCAGTTCCAAAAAGCTCTGGACACACTCCGCGAAATCCAGGCCGGCCGCGCCGAGCGCGAACGCCGCTCGCTCAAAGACGCCGCCGCCCTCCTCGAACTCCACAAGCACCGGGGAATCCCCTGGGAGCCTGCCGATTATGGCTTCGTTTTTTCAAAACACCAGGTCGAACGCTTCGCCGATTGCCTCCAGCTTCTCAACCAGGCCCCGCCACATCGAACATGTGCTTTTCCACATGCCCCACAGCCCCCATCCAGAACTTTTTGTTGCAGCCTCCACGCCCCTTGCGCCATAGTAGAAATGCAAGACCATGTAGGGCGCAGCCGAACCGAACCGCAACACCGAGACGTCACGCGCTCCACGGGTCAATTTTATGGGCGCAGGCGATTCTCGATGGCGGACGAATTCCTCTTTCTCACCGAACTGCTGGGCCTCAAGGTCTACGATCTCAAGGGCCGCCGCCTAGGCCTGGTAAAAGACGCCGCGATCGTTCCCCTGATTCATCCTTCCCGCGTGGACCGCTTTCTGATCGGCGGGGGCTGGGCCTGGCTCACCATCCGTCACGATCAGGTCCGCTCCATTTCGCTTGACGGGATTTACCTCAAGGACGAACAGCTCACCCCGTATCATTCCGACGAGTACATGCTGCGCCTGGTCCGCGATCTGCTCGACCAGCAGATCATCGACGGGCAGGGGCGCAAGGTGGTCCGGGTAACCGACGTTACATTTAATATCCAGCACGAAGCCGATGGCGACTCCATCAGCATCATCGACGTCGACATCGGATTGCGCAGCGTCTTCCGGCGGCTGGCGCAAGGCGCCGTTCCTCCCCGCTGGATTCGCAGCATGCAGACGCTCATCGCCCCGCACTCCATCGCCTGGGAGCATTGCAGCATCATCGAAGCCGATCCGCAGCGGCGATTGCGTCTCAACATCAGCAACAAGATGCTGGAGCAAATGCACCCGGCGGACCTGGCCGACATTGTGGAAGATCTGAGCCCCGACGATCGCGAAGCCATCTTTGAAACGATCGACCATGAAGTGGCCGCCGAAACGCTCTCCGAGATCGAGCCCGATGTGCAGGCCAGCATCCTGGAGTCGCTCGAGACCGAGAAGGCCGCCGACATTGTCGAAGAGATGTCCCCGCACGAAGCGGCCGACGTGCTCGCGGAGCTGGGAGAGCAAACCTCCGAAGAAATTCTGGAAGAGATGGAAGGCGAGCCCAAGGCCGAGGTCGAGGAGCTGCTGGAGTACAAAGAGAATTCGGCCGGCGGTTTAATGAATACCGAATATGTGGCGCTGCCGGAGAACACCACCGTGGCCGGCGCCATGGAATCGCTCAAGGCGCATGAAGAGATCCTGGAAAATTTGAACACGCTGTTCCTGGTGGATGCGAGCGAGCAATTGAAGGCATCCGTCCCGCTGGCGCGATTGTTCACCGCGGCCGGCGCCACGCCGTTGCTGGAACTCGCGGCCGAGCCGCTGCTGCACGTGGATGTCGAAGAGCGCGAGGACCGCATCACTGAGTTGTTTGACAAATACAATCTGCTGACACTGCCGGTGATCGACGCCGAGGGTAAACTCGCGGGCGTCATCACGGCCGACGAAGTGATCTCACTTTTAAGAGAGAAGTGACCACGCGTGCTCAAAAAGTTTCGCTATCAAATCGCGATCTTCCTGTCCGTCATGGGTCCTGGCTTGATCACAGCCAATGTTGATAACGACTCGGGCGGAATTCTTACCTATTCGCAGGCCGGCGCTAAATACGGCTATTTGCCGCTGTGGACCCTCATTCCCATCACCCTGCTGTTGATCGTCACACAGGAGATGTGCTCGCGCATGGGCGCGGTAACGGGCAAAGGTCTCTCCGATCTGATCCGCGAGGAGTTCGGTTTGCGGACCACGTTCTTTTTGATGATCGCGCTGGTGATCACCAATTTCACCAACGTGATCGCCGAGTTCGCAGGCATCGCCAGTTCGCTCGAGCTATTCAACATCAGCCGCTACATCTCGGTGCCGATCTGCGCGGTCGCGGTTTGGTATTTGGTGGTCCGCGGCAACTACCGCAGCGTCGAAAAGATATTTCTGGTCGCGTGCTGCTTGTATGTCACCTACATCATCTCCGCTTTTCTGCTCAAGCCGGATTGGAAGGAAGCCGCCATCTACAGCGTCAAGCCGATTCTGATGTTCGATACCGACTACATCACCATGCTGATCGCCATGGTGGGCACTTCCATCGCGCCCTGGATGCAGTTCTACTTGCAGTCGGCCATCGTGGAGAAAGGCATCACGGCCAAAGAGTATGTGCAGTCGCGCGTCGAAGTGGTGGTGGGCTGCATTTTGACGGACGTGGTGGCGTTCTTCATCATCGTCTCCTGCGCCACGGCAATTTGGGCGCACGGGCCCAAGGATATTAACGATGCCGCGGATGCGGCGGTGGCGCTGAAGCCGTTTGGCCGCTATGCATATCTTTTGTTCAGCGCCGGGTTGTTCAATGCGTCGTTTTTCGCGGCCTGCATTTTGCCTTTGTCGACGGTGTTTACGGTTTGCGAAGGTTTGGGCTTTGAATCGGGCGTGGACAAACGCTTTCACGAAGCGCCCGAGTTCTACTGGCTCTACACGCTGTTGGTTGGGCTGGGCGCCGCCGTGATCCTATGGCCGAACTTTCCGCTGGTCAAAATGATTCTGTTTTCCCAAGTGCTCAATGGCGTGCTGCTGCCATTCGTGCTCATCTACATGGTGATCCTCATCAACAAGAAGGGCCTCATGAAGGAATGGACCAATTCGGGCGCTTATAACGCCGTGGCCTGGGTTTCGGTCGCGATCATGATCGGCCTCACGCTGGCGTTGGCTGCCATCACTTTGAAACAGATGGTGCCGCAGGCCAAGGTGATGCCGTCCACCTCAGCGCCGCTCGCCCAATTGGAGAGTTTCTCCAAGGTGAAGAGCTACGATCCCGGCCGTCATCCGCTCAAAGCGCACGTTCACGAATCCGGAATCGCGCATTTGCTCCGCCAGGCCATCGGCATTGGGAAATTTGCGGACTGATTCAGGCAAGTATGTATACGCTTCTTTGGAACCTGAG
Source organism: Bryobacteraceae bacterium (assembly GCA_052148835.1). GTDB lineage: Bacteria > Acidobacteriota > Terriglobia > Bryobacterales > Bryobacteraceae > Palsa-89. Next base: position 2,161 of record JBKQHJ010000091.1, on the reverse strand, counting down.
ATCATTCCTCCCAGCGCGGGCAGGATGGTTCGGGAATAGAAGCCGTAGCCCCAAGCCAGCAGCGGATTCGGCGGGGTGGAGAATTCAAGAATCGCAAGTGTGCCGCCGGGCTTTAAGATGCGGCGAAACTCGGTCAGACCGTCGCGATAGTTTGTGAGATTGCGGAATCCGAAGGCCGTAGTCACCAGGTCGAACGAAGCATCGGCGATGGGGAGCTGGAGTGCGTCCGCCTCGATCAGCGCGGAGCAACGCTTGCGCCGTGCGGCAACCAGCATGGGGTGAGAAAAATCGCTGCCGAATACCCGCCCCGGCGATTGGAGCGCGAGCGTCAAATCGCCAGTGCCGCAGCAGGCATCCAAAACTTGCGCCTTGGGCCGCGCGAGAATCGGCGCCACGCGCGCAACCGTGCGGGCGCGCCAGTAGCGATCGATATTGAAGGACAGCAAATGATTCAGCAGGTCGTAGCGCGGAGCAATGTGGTCGAACATGCTCCGTACCCACGTAGAGGCTTGCTGTTCGGTCTCGGTTCCCGCGGGTGTGGTGCCGGTTGATGGGGGATGCGTCAGCAAGCGAGCGCTTCCTCGATCGCGGCGGCGACGAATCGCTCCTCGACGTCGGAGGTAATCTTCACTGCGCCGATACGCTCCGGCAGAACGAAATGGATCCTGCCTTGGACTGTCTTCTTGTCGCTCTTCAGCCGTGCGGCAAGGCGCGCCGGATCGATGCCCGTGAGCGGCGGCAGCGGCCCATAGGAGTTTACGCAGCGCAGAATCTCCTGCTTGTCTTCCGGCGCGAGCAATCGTTCCATCGCGCCCAGCAGCGTCGCCGCTTTCATGCCCCACGCCACCGCTTCGCCGTGCAGAAATTGCGAATAGCCGGTTTCGGCTTCGAGCGCGTGGCCGAACGTATGGCCGAAGTTCAAGATGCGCCGGCGGTCCTGCTCCTTCTCGTCGCCCGAGACCACTTCCGCTTTGATGCGCACCGAATCGCAAATCATGCGATCCACCACTTCCGGCGCATGGGACAGCACGCGCTGCGGCTCGCGGCTCATCAGCCAGAAAAGATCGGCGTCGGCGATGACGCCATGCTTGACGATTTCAAACAAGCCGGCGCGATATTCGCGCTCGGGCAGCGTGTCAAGAACAGCGGGATCGATGATCACCGCCAGCGGTTGATGAAAACTGCCGATCAGGTTTTTGCCCGCCGCCAGGTTTACGCCGGTTTTCCCGCCCACCGCGGCGTCCACTTGCGCCAGCAACGTGGTGGGAACCTGAATCACCGGAATGCCGCGCATGAAAATCGCGGCCAGGAATCCGGAGACATCGGTGAGAATGCCGCCGCCGAAAGCCACAATCACACTCGACCGGTCGCCCCCGCGCGCCACCATCTTTTCTGCCAGCGTCTCTACCTCCACCAGACGCTTGCGCGGTTCACCGCCTGGAAAGAAAAGGACTTCCGGATTGTCAAGAAAAGGCGCGAGCGCCTGGCCGTGCAGCTTCCAAACGTCTTCGGTCGAAATCAAAAACACTTTGCCGGCACGCTGAGGAATATACTGGCGAACGTTCGCCAAGCCGCCCCGCTCTACTAGAACCGGGTAGCGGCAATGAGGCGTCTCGACGAAATAAGACGGCATACAATGGTTGTACCATGTGGCTGCTACCCGGCCTGTTTTTGAAAAATCCGCACGGACTTACTTGCGTAACGCGGAATCGAACGCATGCAGTTTGGGCTGGCCCGCCGCCAAGGTCAGTAACGGGCTCATGAGCACCGGGGCCGGCAACGAAACTACTCGGACCGATTGCAACTTCATAGAATCTCCTATATTCGAATTATGTTTCCCTGCGATAAAGGAAGCATAAGTGCAAAATAGTGGTTTGATTATGGTTTTACGATTTAAGTCAAGAACTAGTTAATAAATAATGAGAATGGTATGAAGGCCCGGGTCCAGACGAAGGCCGGCTCATGTGGCTGCCGTCGGCTCTGTGGAAACGTGCGGTAAAATGAAATCTCCACGGTATCGCGTCACGCTTCAGGGAGTTGAGAATCAATTAGACAATGAAAGAACGAGTACGCTCTACAACCATCTTGTGCGTCCGGCGGGGCGGCAAAGTGGTCATGGCAGGAGACGGGCAGGTAACGCTCGGCCAGGAGATTCTGAAAG
>JBKQHJ010000090.1:0-2847 GCA_052148835.1 Bryobacteraceae bacterium | reverse complement strand
ACCTTCTTCTTGGTCATCCCTTGGTGCCGATCGCTTTGGCGAAGTGATAGACAAGCTTGTTGCCGACAGCCTCCGGGCCGGTAAGAGCCGCCGTCGCAATTTCCGGATACGTGGCCGAAAACGCAGTCCGGACTTCGTCCACACTAAGTCGTGGGTTAGGATCCGGCAGCCGGATCTCGTCGTAACGGAATTCTCGAACCATGGTTTCGATGGTCATGATGAATTTCAAAGCTCCTGTAGGTTGATAGAATTGCTGACAAATTTTGACGCAGAACGTGACAACACTCGACACAGAATGTGGCAAGATCCTACCTAAGGCGGCGCTTGCCGTTTACGCTGCGTCCTCGATCATCGTAGGTAGCCGGACCCGAACGCCTTCTTCGTCGATGCACGCTTCTCTGAAATAGACGTCCAGCGGGACTCCTTCCAGATCGTAGTCATCCAGGTCAGCAGTCGCACTGGGAGGCGCGTTCGTCCGTGACTTTGGCTGCGCCCCGGGGAAAAATTTGTGATCGGCACGCCAAAGAATATGTGGCGAACCAAATCACGATACGCCCACCTCAGTGGTAGACCTCATGCGATCAGCGAACAGTGATTTTCGGAGATTTGTCTAATGTTGGCAACGAAGCTGCGCCTGGCTCGCGCCCTGCGATTGCTGCAATCTCCTGAAGCATCCCCTTGAAGATACAGTAATGTATCGGGTATAGGGCGTACCAATAGAAAAGCCCCGCTAATCCAGCTGGATCGAAAATTGCGGTCTGCCGAATCACGGCGCCCCGGCTGTTTGGTTCAACCTCGAACTGAAGCCACGCACGTCCGGGCACCTTCATCTCCGCCACCAAACGGAGCAGGCGGTTCGGTTCAAAGCTCTCTACCCGCCAGAAATCCAGAGCATCGCCAGTGGCCACCGCCTGAGGATCCCGGCGGCCCCGGCGCAGTCCTACACCGCCAATAAGAAGATCGAAGAAGCCTCGAACTTGCCACAGGAAAGTGGCGAAGTACCATCCGTTCGAGCCTCCAATCCGCTGGATTGGGGCAAAGGCCAAGGCCGGTGGAACGGACACTTGTATGGTTCGGGAATCGACCAGCCTGGTCCCGAACCGCACACCACCCCACGATTGGGTCTTCCCACCGGAGGAGAGAGCATCGGACCAGAAGGTCAGGGCAAATTCCCGGTTTTCGTGATGCAGGGCTCTCTCGATGGATTCCCTCAGGCCCTTCGGCTTAATACCAAAAGTCGTCAGCGCGGACGGATCGCAGACCAGCGTCGGGTTTCTCATGCTCTCGATCAGCTTGCGGCCTACGCGAGCATAAATCGGAGTGACCAGGCCCAACCACAAACTCGATAGGCGGGGCGTCAGGACGGGCACCGGGATCATCCATCGCCGCAGGCCGCATTGGCGCGCGTATTCTTGCATGATTTCGCCATAGCTGACTTGGTCCGGGCCGCCAATCTCAAACACCGCGGACCCTTCCAGGCGTAGTTCTAGCACCGCCACAAGATAAGCGACGACATCTTCGATCGCGATTGGCTGGGCTTTGGTCTCAACCCATTGCGGGCAAATCATGACCGGCAGGCGCTGCACCAAAGCACGAATCATTTCGAAGGAGAGGCTTCCGGAGCCGATTACGATCGAGGCGCGAAATTCGATGGTCGGAACCCCGGAACCTCGCAGGATGTCCGCCACCTCATGGCGACTTCGCAAGTGTGCGGATAACGCTTGATTCTGGCTTCCCAAGCCGCCTAAGTAGATAATGCGCCGCACTCCTTGTTCGCGTGCCGCGTCGGCGAAATTTCGCGCGGCTTGCCGGTCTTCGTCTTCGAATTGTCCCGATGAACCCATGGAATGCACCAGATAATACGCCGTATCTACCCCTTCGAGCGCCAGCGCGAGCGAAGTACGATCCAGGCAATCGGCCTGAACAACTTCTGTGGAGGAAGAAACTCTTGACACAAGGAACTCAGGATGCCGAGCGAGGCAGCGGACGGGCCGGCCTGCTGCCTCAAGCGCCTTGAGGAGCCGCCCTCCGATATAGCCCGAGGCTCCCGTTAACAGGACGAGCGACCGATGATCCATGCTCATGGGATACCTCAATTAGCCTTGCGAGTTCAGATTGGCCCACTACTAACATCGGCTATAGGACGGCTCCGCGTGAGCGGGACATGCCTGTCCACTGAGATGTGCCAGGTGCAAGAATAGCTCGTCCCTGACGGGGCAGTGGTGTGCACCTTCGGTAGGATTATGCCACAAACAATGACAAAAGGGTGGGATTATGCCACGAACTGTGACACGAATTGTCAGCAATTCTGGCAAGCGTAATGGAAAGCCGTTCAGAATCAACGCTGGTGCTGACAACTTCTATGGCATCCTACATCCTTTCAGTCGGGATAAGAACTTGCGGATGCGCTCGGATGTTGCGGTGGCGCCGTTGTCTCTTCGTCTTCAGCAGGTTGCTCGACGGCGTCGGCCTGGTCGGTTGCCGTATCGAACAAGCTCCTGCTTTCGCCGGCAGGAGGCGTCCCTTTGGTACCGAACACCGGTTTGCCGTCCTTAAACTCGGCCGCAGGATTCGGATTCGGTGGGGTGCTCGCCGTCTTGGAACCGTTCACCTTCTTCTTGTCGTCCAGTCTCTTTTTGTTCTCGGCTTCCAATGCCTTAACTGCGGCAGCGTGCTGCGTTTTCAGTTCGTCCAAGTTCGACCCCGTCCTGGCGATCGATTCGGTAAAAGTCGCGAGCTGGCCGGGCAATTCCCTGTCCAGGTCCTCGGCCTTGCCCGTGATCGAGAGCGGCGTGGTGAGCGCCGTATTCTCATCTGAACTGCCATGGACGACGTGCTTGCGTGGGA
>JBKQHJ010000089.1:0-3359 GCA_052148835.1 Bryobacteraceae bacterium | reverse complement strand
CGGAGGTGTTAAAGCCCGGTAAAGATGATGTCGCCGTCGCCGAGTCCGACCAGGGGCCGCTCATTGTCGCGAGATCAGGCCAGCCCAGATCGGTGGTGTTCGGATTCAATCCCGTGCGCGACGGGATGAAATATGAACTCACCACGCCGCTCCTGTTCGCCAATATCATCCGCTGGATGGCTCCGGATATCTTCCGGACTTGGGAATTGACGGCGGGCACGGTAGGCACCGTGGATGTTGAACTCGAATCGGAAGCCGACCCGGCCGGCATTCGCGTAGTTACCGAGGACGGCAAAACGCTTCCGTTCACCGTGGACGGAAAGCTATTGCGCTTCTTCGACGGCGCTCCAGGAATCGTGCGGGTGCTCACAGGCGACCGCGAGCTGGTTTATTCCCTTACTCTTCCGCAGCCTGGCGACGTGGCTTGGACGCCCGTCAGCGCGAAGCACGGCTTACCTCCCCGTTCTCCAGCCGAGCCTGGCTCGCAGGATATCTGGCAATGGCTGGCGGTGCTGGCGGCCATCTGCCTGGTGGCCGACTGGATTCTTTACGGACGAATGCGCAAGGGCCGCATCCCGGCCGCAGCTACGGCTACGCGACTGCCGTGGAGGAAAGCGTCATGACGTTCGACCGCGCCTGGGTGCTGTTTCTGCTCGCGTTGCCGATCGGATGGCTGCTGTATGAATTCGGCCGTACGCGGCGTCGCGCGGCGCTGCTGCTAAAGGTCCTGGGCTTAATCGCGATCATCCTGGCGCTATCCGTCCCAAGCTCACGCTTCCACAAACCAAAGTTGCGGTCGCGGTTCTGGTGGATACCTCCGCCAGCGTGACGCCGGAGGATCTGGCGCGCGCATCCAGGCTGGCCGATGCTTTGGAGAAAACGCGCGGTCGTCACTGGATTCGCGTGCTGCCCTTTGCGCGGTCGGTTCGAAATGTCGAGCCGGGCGAAGACAAAGGCGGCTGGCATCTGGCCTACGCCGCCGGCCAGGCCGGTCAGGCTACCGATCTCGAAGCGGGCGTGCGTGAGGCGATCGCTTCGCTGCCCTCGGGATTGATTCCGAGGCTAGTGCTGGTTTCCGATGGCAAGGAAAACGCCGGCAGCATCACGCGCGCCGCCTGGCAGGCGCAGCAGCTCGGAATCCCGATCGATACTTTCGCCCTGGCTGGGCGGCCGCAGCCTAATCTGCGGCTCGAGTCCGTCAGCTTGCCCACTGTGGCGTTCACCGGGGAAAAGTTTCCGGTGGATCTGGACGTCTATTCGCCGGTTGAGGTGTCGGGCGCGGTTCAAATCAGCGCCGAAGGCAAGCCGCTGGGATCGAACACGGTGAAGCTGGAGAAGGGAAGTAACCAGATCCGCGTGCATGCCAGCTTGAGCGAAGCCGGTGTATTGAATCTCGCGGGCGTGATTCGCGCCGACAACTTGGGAGACATCCGATTCAATCGCGCGATGACGCTCCGGCGGCCGAAAGTTTTGTACATCTCCCAAGACCCTGAGGGCTCCGAATCGCATCTCATGCAGACTCTGACCGCTGCTCAGTTCGATGTGGAACGCACCACCGATCCCGTGCACGGGCATCTCAGCGACTACCAGTTGGTGGTGTTGAACAATCAGGACCTCGAAGCGCTGCCGGCCGCGAGAAAAGAAGAAACCGAAAAGTTCGTCAAGGAAGGTGGCGGGCTTCTGGTCATCGCCGGCGAGCGCAACGTTTACGCGGACGACAAAAAGATAGAAGACGCGCTGGATCGAACTCTTCCGGCTAAGCTCGCGCCGCCGCGCTCGCCCGAAGGAACCGCGGTGGTGCTGATCATCGACAAATCCTCATCGATGGAGGGCCGCAAGATCGAGCTGGCGCGCCTCGCGGCGATCGGTGTGGTGGAGAATCTCCGGCCTGTCGATCTGGTCGGCGTTCTGATCTTCGACAACTCTTTCCAGTGGGCCGTTCCGATCCGTCGGGCGGAAGACAAGACCATGATCAAGCGGCTGATTTCGGGTATCGTGCCGGATGGTGGAACGCAGATCGCGCCCGCCTTGGCGGAAGCCTACCGCAAGATTCTTCCAGCCCGCGCCACCTTCAAGCACATCGTCCTTCTGACGGACGGTATCTCGGAAGAAGGCGACAGTCTGGATCTCTCGAAAGAAGCGGCCGCGCAGCACGTCACCATTTCCACCGTCGGCTTGGGCCAGGACGTGAACCGGGCATACCTCGAAAAGGTGGCGGCCATGGCGGACGGAAAATCCTATTTCCTCAATGAGCCCTCCGGCCTCGAGCAGCTTCTGCTCAAAGATGTGATGGAGCACACCGGCTCGACCGCGGTCGAAAAGACGCTTCAGCCCATTGTCGGAAAAAACGCCGAGATTCTGGACGGCGTGGGTATCGACTCCGCGCCCGCACTCAAAGGCTATGTCAAGTTCATCGCCAACCCGACCGCCGATACGATTCTTAAGATCGATCAGAAAGAGCCGCTGCTGGTGCGCTGGCAATACGGCCTGGGCCGCGCCACCATCTTCACGTCCGACGCCAAAACCCGCTGGGCGGCCGATTGGGTGACCTGGAAGGGCTTCGACAAACTGTGGGCCAACATCTTTCGCGACCTGCTTCCGCACGCCGAAGCCGGCGAGGCCAAGGTGGAGTACGACAGCGCCAGCGGCGATCTCGAAGTCTATTACGTTCTGGGCCAGGATGTCGGCGAGCCAGCCAAGCTTCCGGCCATCTTTGTGCTGGGTCCGAACGGTTTCCAGCATCCCCTGAACATCACGAAGCTGGCCGATAAATCCTATCGCGGGCGCATTCATATCGGCCAATCGCAAGGCCTGTTCCGCATTCGCCCGCTCGAGGAATCCCACGCTTTTCCGGAAGTCGGATACTACCGGCAAGAACAGGAACTGCTGGACTACGGATCGAACGAATTCCTGCTGCGGTCGATTTCGCGATTCACCGGCGGGCGATTCAATCCCGCGCCCAGCCAGGTGTTCGAGGCGTCCGGCCGTTCGGAAGCATCCACACTGCGGCTGTGGCCCGGTTTGCTGGCGTTCGCGATTCTGCTCAATTTGACCGAGCTGATCATGCGAAAAGGCAAAGCGGTGGTGGATTCATTCCGGGGCGAGAAGGCTTAGATCCACGACGGTCTCGATGTGGAACGTCTGGGGAAACAGATCGACCACCGTGATCTTCTCGATGCGGTAGCCGGCATCGAGCAAACCTCGCAGATCCCGCGATAGCGTAGCTGGGTCGCAGGAAACGATCGTAATTCGCGGCGCACGAATCCGCGCTAGATCCGCGACGGCTTCTTTGCCCAAACCGGCGCGCGGCGGATCCGCCAATATGAAATCCGAGTAACCCGGCGGCGATCTGGATGGAG
>JBKQHJ010000088.1:0-3936 GCA_052148835.1 Bryobacteraceae bacterium | reverse complement strand
CTCAACGTGGATGCAGGCACACCCGGCGTGCTCAAATGTCTTGCCGCCGGTCTTCGCACCGCACGTCAGCTCGAATAGCGCCGAAACTAGCGGCTCATGGGTGACCGCTAACACGTCTCGGCCGGCCGCGAGTTGCTTGATGCGCCTCCAGGCTTTCTGGGCATCCACATCCGGGTCGAGTTGCCAGATTTCTTCGTAACTGGCGGCTCCGACCGCTTCCTTGATTGGCTGCGCGGTCTGGCGGGCGCGCAGCATATTGCTGGCGAGTACAACGGGGATGTGCCCGCACCAGCGAGCCAGGAAGTCAGCGGTCGCGGCGGCTTCGCGCCGGCCTGTCTCCGTGATAGCGCGCGTGGGGTCCATCTTGGGACCGTCCTCGGAGTCGCCGTGGCGAACGAGAAAAAAGTGTTGGCTCATCGGCGTGTCCGTGCGATAGATATGCACCAGAAAATGCACCAGACCATGCCGAGGATTACCACGCCGGCCACCCAGTCCCAGCACTGGAGGTATGCCGTGAACATTTACGCCGCCCTCCGCTCGATCCGCCATAGGAATCGCACCAAGCTCATGGCTGGGACGGCACCGCTCATCCATAGGTCCAAGCACATACGTGGGGTCCTGTTGAGGAAAACCGCGTGAAATAGGTACGGGAAGTCCGAGGTGGCCATGGCTTCCTGGAATCGCCAACGATCATAGGTGTTACCCGAGAGCGCTCGAACGGTCATCTGAAGTACCAGCTTTTTTTATTCGGGCGAGCCCACAACCTCTGTCCTCACTCCGCCCTCCGCTTCGCCTTGCCGAGCAACTCATGCATAAAATATCCATAGGCCCGCACCGCAAGATCGAAAGATGCAAACGAAACCGAGCGCACACCCCCAGAACCGAGCCAAACTGCCCCTAGCCACCACCGGCCTCCGTGCTTTTTGATCTGACACCTAATCAGGCTCACGCCGCCCTCACGCCGCCCTGTTCTTCGCCTCTACGCGTTCCCGTTGCGACTCGATCAACTCCGCGAACCGCTCTACCGCCGCAATGAACGCCTCCCGCGGCGCCGGTCGCGCGGGCCGCGCCGCCCGGCCTACCTTCGGCGGCGCACCAGGCTTCGGCGCGGCCGGCAATTGCCCAGGAGTCGGCGGCAGACCGGGAGCGGCAATCGGAGCAGGTTCCTCTTCCTTGGTGCGCGCCGGATCATAGGCCAATGCGTCACCTTTTGCCGCCGACGGATACATGGACTCGATAATCTCATCGGGATCGAACTCGAAACCAAAGCTGAGAATCTGGTTGAGCAGCAATTCCACGCCGACCTTCTCGTCAATACCGGTGATGCCGCTCATCTGGCCCAGCGTCATGGCTTGCACGATCGCACCCACGCGCTGCTGGATGTCGCCCTCTAGGATCGCGGGGAACTCCACCTTGATCTTGATCTTGGCGAGCGCGGCATCAACGTTGCGGGTTGCCTTGAGGGGCTTGTGAGCCTCGAACAGCGGCACGCCCGACGTGAGCGAAAACCGTGGCGAGATAGGCTGCATTTCGATAGTCACGCCCCCCGGATCGATGCCTTTGCGCCTGAGTGCCTCTCTGAGTTTCCCACTGTTCGCGTGCAATGAGTTTTCCAAGACCACCTTGCAAAGCACCGAGAGATCCTGTTTCCAAATCTCCTGATCGTACAGGAACTTCAACTCCGTAGGCCGGTCCAGACTGGCGGCCGTGGCCAAGTTGCCGCGCTGCGAGTCCGACCACATGGTGTCCGGAAGACCAAATACCATCTGGGCCATGCGAAGCACGGGCATCCCCTGTTCGGGAGCCTCGCTCAGGCCCGCCGTCCGCATCGGCTTCATCTGCGTGCCGGGGCCATGGACCCACAATGACGCCGTGACCGGGGGCGGTTGCGTCTCGATCGACTCCAGGTCATTCGCCAGTGTAGTAGCCATGGTTTGCTTCATGCCGGCCATGGCCGGCGGTCCGCCCTTCGTCTCGATGTCGTAGCCATAGCGAGAGAGCGCCCGCACCCGCGAGCAGTAATCCTCCAGGGATTGCACGTGCGCCCGCGCCCAATCCATGGCGGCGTAGGCTCGCGGACAACCGAAAACCCAGTTTTCCAGGCCGCCCTCCACGCGGTGGTAAACGGGAATCAGATTCCCTTGTGCGTCCGCCATCAGGGGCTTGCCCTTGATGACGGTCTGGGCACCGTCCGGCGGATCGTAGCCATAAGCCACGTACCAGGCGTCCCGCGGCTGGGGCCGGATCGTACCGGAGATGGTATCGAAATTCTGCTCCGTCCAGAGCCGGTGGTAGTACCAACGGCGGGAATTATCGTTCGGATCGGTAATTATTTCCTCGATCTCAATAGGATCGATGTGGCGGAAGATCGTTTGGCCGTCTTCCGGATCCACGAACCAGCACCAGAAAATGTTGCCGTCCGTATACTTCGCATCGTTTTTGGAGCAGAGCGCCGCGTGGGACAATTCCGTCGCGTTCCGCGGGTCCGCGAAGCACTCGCTGATGATGGTATTGGCCGTCTCATCGTCGCTACCGACCTTCACGCCGCGGCCCCACACATAGAAGGTTGAGAGCAGGATGCCGCGCTGGATTATTGGATTCTTGATGCGATAGAGGCGAGTGATGAGGATAATCTGTTGGATACCCCAGCGCGAAAACTCAAACCGTGCCTGTGCCTCCAAGCGCTTCCAGGAGCGGTCTTCCAGGGCGAGCTCAAGCTCCAGAAGCCGCTCTGTCAGTTGGATGACCGCCACAGGCGCGCCAGTCTCCCGTAACCGTATCAGCGACTCGCGGACGGCTATCCCGGTGGTCAACTCTTCCCGCCGCGACTCGGTGACCGCGGCCCTCGGCATCCACCCGCCGCCAGCCAGGAAGATCGCCTCCCGCATGTCTTGGCGAAGGCTCAAGAGCTCCGCGCTGGGCCGTTCCTCGCGCTCTCGCAGTACCGTGCGCAGCATCTCGTTGTCTTCGGCCAGATCGGTGACCGTCTTGGGGCCGGTCGTGAGCACGCGGTCCAAGCGGGGAAGCACGCCGCGCGCCCAGTTGAGGACGAGGCGGGCGTAGAGGCGGCGAAGGCGTCTCACTTGTCCGCCTTGAAGAGCTTGGTTATGTAGGCTTCCATATTCCTGCGCTCGCGCTCGGCCATGCGCCTGGAAGGTCAGCGAAGACAACGAGATCGTCGTTCAGCGGGGATGCATCGCACGGAATGTTCACGAGCCCTGTGATCGGTGTCCAATCGCCCACGATGTTGCCGGTGGCTCCCTGTGCAGTCGGCGGCTGAAGAACGGTGAAGAGAGAGGCGAAGCGGCCCGTCTGGATCGCCAGAGGGTCTCCGACCAAGTATGGCTGTCCGGTCGGGATCAGGCCGCCATCGGCTAACCGACGGCTCGGGCGCAGCCACGCCGCCAGCGGGGCGAACAGTACCGCGAGAAAACCGCGTCGTTCCATGACGCTAAGCCTACCACATACGTATGGACACGCAATAGTACCCTACTCAAGGGTTTACCTCTCACGGTCCTGCGCGGTGAGGAGCATAATGAAAAGCATGAAGAACACACAGAGATACCAGAGATACCACTGGACCCCCAAGAGATTGGCACCAAAAAGGTTCCCCGGCCCCTTGGACGCCGTCCGCAACTCCATAGCGCGGCGGAACTTGAGCAGCCATTGGCGCGACTCCTGCACTCAGGAGGCAGCCCGTGGATAACCTCATGATCGTGTACCGTGCGCTGGCCCCGCATCCTATTATGATGCTCAGCGCCGCAGGCCTGGTCCTCGGCCTGTGGGTGAGATCTGCCGCCAGGCTCGCATTCTCAAAATGGCCGTAATGGCACTTTGCAGCCCCGCCATTGCATCGGCGCAGTCGGGTGACACTATTTGTCATGCCACCCCTCAGGAGACCCGTAAACAGCTTCCCTGGGCCGGGAATGCGGGTGA
>JBKQHJ010000087.1:0-54914 GCA_052148835.1 Bryobacteraceae bacterium | reverse complement strand
CGTTGAACGATCCGTTGACCACCATGGCCTTCCGCGCAGTCTCGTTCAGCGCCTCGCGGTCGTCGGGGTGTACCATCTTCCGCCATTCGTCCAGGTGCATGCGCCGTGGCTGTCCCGTCATCCCCACCAGGGCGGCAAATCCCTCCGAGATCGTCAACATGTCGGTCGCCACGTCGGTCTGCCAAATCCCAAACGCCGCGGCTTTCTCCGCCATGGCGATGCGCTCGGCGTTATCTCGCAGTTTTTCCTCGGCGCGCAGCCGCTCGATGGCGTTCCCAGCCAGGTGCGCACCTGCTTCCACCACCCGCAAATCCCGGTCCCGAGGCTTGGCGGGACGCTTATGATACATGGCAAACGTTCCGAGCACCTTTTGGTTGGAATCGCGGATCGGCACGCTCCAACACGCTCGCAACCCAAAGCTCAGTACAAAATCTCTAGCGGCCCCGAAGCGATGATCGTTGGCAATGTCTTCGACAATTGTCGTTTCGTTGCGGAAAGCCGCCGAACCGCAAGCACCGACTTCCGGTCCGATCTCGAGCCCGTTCACGGCTTGCATATAGGCGGGCGGCAGGCTTCCTCCCGATCCCTCCCACAACCGCTTGCCCTCCTCGTCCAGCAACAGAACGGTGCAATAGCAATCCGGCGCCATGCGCTCAATCGCGGCGGTGAGAGCGTTCAAGACCGCTTTGAGCGAGTAGCCCTTAGCGATCAGTTCCAGAACGCGCCGTTCTTCCTCGATCACGCGCGACGAACGCTCCAGTTTCTCCTGATCCTGGTGGCTTTCCTTGAGGCGCCGCGTTTGCACGTAAGCCGCCACGCAGGCGGCAAACGCCAGACACAGGGCTCCGATGGCCAGGGCGGGCGGCATCTAATGTTTCTATCGGTAAGAAGCCCTAAATTTCTTAGGATTACGCTGGGATATTTTTCCGGGGGGCGTGCTCTAAGCCATTTGTTTTAGTCGAGTTGTCTCAAACTCGATTTTAGCCCTCGGGTCATCTATTTCACTCCCACGCCGGCGGAAAAATTAATCAGAGACCGGCCTGTTTCCCGCATCGGCACGTGGTTCCCGCCGACCGCCGCTCGTGCGCCGTTGTATACTGCATGGAGACCGGAGGCCCCGATCGCAAGAAAAAAGAGATCGCCTCCGGAAAATGACATACTTCCCGGCTCGCCTCGAGGCCTGCCGCGAATCCAGGAGACATAAACGAATGAGTGAAGTACTCAGTGGAGCTGAGTTTAAGAAACAACTGCGCGAAGGACGGCCCAAGCTCGGCCTGTTCCTGAATTCGCACAGTCCAACGGTCGCCGAGCAGCTGGCCCACTCGGGCTACGACTGGCTGCTTGTGGACACCCAACACGGACCAATGGGCTTTCAAGAACTGTCGGCTATGCTGGCCGGTATCGCCAATGGGGGCGCCATCTCGATGGTGCGCGTGGCTGGATATCACGACCGCGGCGGTATCCAGCAGTCGCTCGACATGGGCGCCAATGGCGTTCTGGTTCCCTACATCAATACCGCCGATGAGGCGCGCCAAGCGGTGAGCTGCGCCCGTTATCCCACCGTGGGGACCCGCTCCGTTTATTTTCCCCAGCGCAGCATGAACAAAGGCGGATTGCTCGGTTATGCCGGCTCCGCGAACGACAACACCATCCTGGCGCTGCAAGTGGAAACCGCCGACTGCATCAAGAACATCGACGAGATTGCGGCGGTCCCCGGAGTCGACATGCTGTTCCTCGGCCAGAACGACCTGTGCATGTCCATGGGCCTGTACGAAAAGTACGAATTCCCGCACATGTACACCTCGCCCGAGCTAGGGGCCGCCACCGACAAACTCCGCGCCGCCGCCAAGAAAAACAACGTAATCCTGGGCCTGTTCCTGTTCGGAACTGCGCGGGTGGGAGAATTTCTCGAGAAGGGCTTCCCGTTCATCAGCGTCGGCAACGATCTGCATCATATCCTGACCCAGGCCGGCGCTTACGTCAAAGATGTCGAAGCAGTCTCGAAGGAAAAAGGCAAGGCCTGGACCCGGCGCGCCACCGCGCTGCTTTAGTCATTGACCCGCGACCGTGAGGGGACCGACGACGATCGCAAATGCGTTACTAGCGATTGTCGTCGTTTCCCTGATTATTGTCGCGCTCTCGTAGCCGCTCCCGCGCCTTCTCCGCGTCCCGCTTTGACTGATCCAACGCGTTGTTCAACTGGTCGCGCGCTTTATCCAGATCCTCGCGGGTCTGCCGATCGGCGCTTTTCAAATTCTCGCGCAGTTTGTCTCGGGCGTCTTGCAACTGCCTCTGCGCTTTTTCCTGCGCCTCGCGGCCTTCACGCCGGGCGCGGTCTTGATCGTCGCGGTTGCACCCGCCCAACATCCAGACCCCCGTCACGATGCTGCTGACTGCCATCCACCTCTTCATGCGCGCATCTCCCCCTGTAGGACGCTACCAGACTCATTCGGTTGCCGCCAAACGGAACTGCATTACATGGGATCCCGTCCTGGAAGCTGCTTGCAGTCAGTTCGGATAAAATTCCGCTGCCTGACCCTATTCCTTCTTCTTCAGCGCAGCGTCGTTCTCGAGGATGAAACTTCGGATTTCATCCGCCATCGCCAGAAGCTTCTCCCATTGTTCTCGATAGAGCGTGACCGGAAAGCGGCCTAGCCCATAAACAGAGAGCGCGCCCTTTTCGCTGACCTTCAGCGACATTTTTCCCCGTGCGGGCTTCTTCAGTGAATCGTTCTCGGCACGAAGCCGCTCAATTTCCGCCTTCAGTTCTTCTTCCGATGCCATGTGTAACACTGATAGCACAGTTGGCACGTCCTGAGGGCCGGTGGGCGGGAGATCGAGATACTATTGTCTAGCCGCTTTTGCTTTCGGCTTATCTAAGGCCACTGGTTTCGCGGCCACTGCTTTCGCGGCCACTACTTTCGCGGCATCGACGGCGGGATAGTTGTTCCGCAACCACTTCTCTACCGATTCCCTTTGCGTCGCCGCGGCAACCCGTTGCCAGCTGGTGCGGCCGGTCCGAATGGTGTACTCGGCCATGAGGTAGTTGTTGGAATTATAGACATGCACTACTTCACCGGAGTGGGAACGCTTACAGTGAAAGGAATCAGTGATATCGGCGTGGTGGTGGTGTTGCATTAAATCCATTTTAACATGTTTTTGTTTGCAGCGGCAGGGCGCCAGAAAATTCAGGCGTTAGGGCCCCTATCTCTTCTCCGGCAGCGCAAACACATACAGGGCGTTACCGTACGAAGGGTAGCGGATCTCAGGAGCGAGCACAGTCGGTACCATGCGCGGGCTGCCGCCGCCCAATCCGCTGGTAACTGCGATGTATTGCCTTCCTCCGATGCTGAAACTTAAAGGAAAACCTTGCACCGACGTTGCCAGGCGCGTCTCCCACAGCACCTTACCGGTTTTGACGTCGATGGCGCGGAAGGTGCGGTCCATGTCGCCGACAAAGGCGACTCCGCCGGCCGTCGACAGTACGGCGGTCATGAATGGAGCGCGCTGCTCGATCTTCCAATTTTCCTTCAGCGTCTTCACGTCGTAGGCCGCCAGCTTGCCGACGTTGCCGTTCGATCCCGGCGACTCGAAAAACCAACGATTGGCGCCGCCCGCGCTGCCGCCGCCGGCCACCAGATCGATCTTTTGCGCCTTCATTTCCTGGCAGCTCTGGGCTACCGGAATAATCAACTGGCTGGTTGCGGCGTGATAGCTCATGGCGTGCCAGTTATGGCCGCCTTCCGAAGTGGGGCAGCTCTGGACCAATTCGCCGACCTGATTCTCCACGATATCGTTGCGATAGTGCGGCTCGCCAGTGGCGGGATCGAACGAGTCGTAAATGTTCTGAAAAACGGTCTCCTTGTGGCCGAGGTATTTGCCAGTCGCGCGGTCGTTCTTCCACAAGATGCCCGCCTTGCCCGCACTGAAGACCAGCTTCTGGCTACCCTCATCCACGAGCACGCGCTCGAACACCTCGTCCAGATCCAGCGACTCGCCGGGAGCATGGGAGTAATACCAGGCCAGTTTGCCGGTGTCGGCGTTGAGGGCCACCGTGGAGTTGGCAAACAGTGTGGCGCCGTTCCCCGATTGGCGGCTGGCGCGCATCCAGGGCTTCGACTGCGCGACGCCCCAGTAGGTCAAATTCAGATCCGGATCATAGCTGCCGGTGATCCAGGTTTCGCCGCCCGCACGGAACAGATTGGGAAGCTTGCCCCAGCTATCGCCGCCCAGCTCGCCTTCCTTCGCGATGGTGTAAAACCTCCAGACCTCTTTGCCGGTTTCAGCATCGTAAGCGCTGATGAAACACTTTTCTTCCTGATACTTCGCGCATCCACCCAGTCCTTGCACCACTTTCCCCTTGATGACGATGGGTCCGCTGCTGGTGGAGTAGTTGCTCTGCTTGCGATCGCCGATCACGGTGTCCCAAACATTCTTGCCGGTGCGCGCGTCGAGCGCATAGATGTGAGCGTCGCTCGCGGTGACAAAGATTTTGTCGCCGTAGATGGCCAGTCCGCGCTGGGAGCTGCCGGTGGCCGTTTTGCCGATGCGGTTCTCCCAGATGAGATTGCCCGTGCGCGCGTCCAGCGCCTGCACGATATTGCCGGGATTGTTGATGTACATGATGCCGTCATGCACGATGGGCGCCGGCTGGTTGGTGCCTTCATTCATGGCCCAAACCCACTGGAGCTGAAGGTCTTTCACGTTTGCCGTGGTGATCTGATTGAGCGGGCTGAAATCATCGGCGTGATAATCGTGGCGGATCATCAGCCAATCGCGCGGATCGGGATTGCGCAGCATGGCGTCGGTGACGGGCGTGAAGTTCTTCACTTCACCGGGCACTACCAGACCTCGCGGTGTCGGCGGAACGGGCGCTTCGGCGCGGCCCCCCAGCGGTTCACCCGGCGCGGCTGTGCGCGGCCGCTGCTGACCGGTGGCTACCGAACGAATCGCGATTTTCGAGGCCGCCGTCAACGGCTGGTTTCCAGGTCGAGCGCCGTTGTAATCGAGAATAAATGCCGTAACGTTGACGTACGCCTGCTCGCCCAAGCCGCCAGGATTCGATGGCGGCATCGCGCCTTCCAGGAACGCGATCAGGTCGGCCGGAGTGCGATCGCCCCAGCTACTCAGGAAGAGTCCGCCGGCCAATGCCGAGGCGCTGTTCAGTCCCGTGAGATCGGCCGCGTGGCAGCCAGCGCAATTCGCCGCATAGGTGGCGCGCCCGGCCGTAGCTTGAGCCGCCGTGTAGGGGCCTGAGCCCGGCTGCGCCCAGCAAACCACCGCCATCGAACACGCACAGACAATCTTGCTCAGCATGTTTCTCCTATCGCAAAAACCAGCCCCACAGAACGCCATCGGGAGCCTTCTCGCTATGGATCTGGACATAGAGCCCGCCTTTGTGCAGGCTGGTCAACTGCTGGGGCGTCAGCTCGATGGATCCGCTGATGGTTCCGCTGGTGGCCTTGGAAATGGTGAGGTCGCCAATGGCAGCCCCCCTCACACCAGCGGCCGCGGAGCTGTGCAGGCTGGCGGACGTCGCCGCCGACAGCAACTCCTCGAAGGAACCGGTAATCGCCAGCTTTGTGCCGGTGAGCACCCCGGTGACGGAGCCGGAACCCGCCAGATTGGGACGCGTCCGGGCATCGGCGGGCATTGCCGAAAGGCGCGCCTTGAAAGTTTCAGTGCTCTGTCCGGCGAGCGAGAGTGCGAACCCGCCCACGCCGATTGCCATCACCATAACCACGACTCGCCGATTGAATGCCATGTCCGGCTTTTTATTCTATATCTAACCGGCGGGCCGGGATGTCGGGGTTCGTCAGGCGCCGGGGCTTTTCTCGCCCGCGCCGGGTGGCTTGTCATCTCCACGCGCTTCATCGGCACGCACTACCACAACGGTGAATTTTGACACCATCGCGGAAATCGCGCCGACCGCTGCCAGGACCGGGGCGAAGACCGCGCCCACCGCGGCTATCGTGACCGGAATCTCGATGAACGTGTTGCCGTGTTCATCCCGCACGATGATGCGGCGCACGTTGCCTTCGTGGATCAAGGACTTGACCTTGTCCACCAGATCCCGTCCGAGTACCTGAATTTCTTCGACAAAGTCCTGTAATGCCATAAGACCCCCAGCTAAGCTTACGTGGACGACGGCGGATTCGTTCGCTGAATCGATCAGGACCATGACAATCAGTGCCGGCGGGGCCGTTGTATACTTGAATTCACTAAGAATTCCCTGTGGGATTTGGATTAAGATGGAGGTCGCATGAGAAGAAGAGTCGTCACCGTTTTCGCATCGGTTTTGATCGCGCTCGGTACCGGAGCGCAGGCGTGGGCACATCATTCGTTCGCCGCGGAATATGACATGAAGCATCCGATCGAAGTTCACGGCACGATCGTTCAGGTGCGGCTCGAAAATCCGCATTCGTGGTTCGTTGTGGACGTCAAGGATGCAGCGACGGGCAAAGTAGACAGATGGTCCTTCGAAGCCGGGACGCCGAGCGGAATGCTTCGCAACGGCTATAGGCCGGGGGTCATCAAGCCGGGCGACGAGGTCACCATCAAGGGCTTTCAATCCAAGGATTCCGATGTCAGGGGAATGTTGAGAGAGCTGGTCACCGCGGATGGGAAAGTGTACGGCTTGTTCGGGCCGCAGGAAAATAGACAATGAAGCGCGCGATGATGGCCACAGCAATCGCCGGGGCGCTGGTCTGGTGCGCGGCGGTCCCGCTCCGTCTTGCGGCGCAGGGGCCAAGCACCGAAAAGGTGTCGACTACCGAAAAGCCTGCCGCAAAGCCGGCGCCACGAATGGCTGACGGGCATCCAGACCTGTCCGGAGTCTGGTGGCGCGGCGGCGATGTCGGTGGACGCGGCTTTGGTGGTGGACCGCCGCGAGGAGCGCAAGGTGCTCCCCCGCCGAAGCCAATCACCTTCTCTGACCTGTACCAGCCCTGGGCCCTGGCCCACGCCAAGACACTGGCCGACAAGAACGACCCCACCGTGCATTGCCTTCCAACCGCGTTCGGCACTTTGAACGTGAGCCTCTTCGATGTAGGGGCCGTCGGGCAGATCGTCCAAACTCCGAAGTTCGTGGTGCTGCTGACGGAGACTTTTCACGGATATCAAATTGTTCCCTTCGACGGAAGGCCGCATCGCGACGACGTGCCTCCTTCCTATCGCGGAGACGCGGTGGGCCGTTGGGACGGCGATACTTTCGTCGTCGACAAAACGAACTTCACCGATGACACCTGGATCTCCGCGGAAGGCCGCGTATCGTTCCATTCCGACGCTCTGCATATCGTGGAACGCTACCGCCGCGTGGACGCGAACACACTCGAGATCGAGGCGACGCTGGAGGATCCCAAGGTGCTGACCAAGCCATGGGTGGTTCCCAAACAAACTCTGACGCTGGCGCCGTTCGATCAAATCATCCAGCTGGCTTGCTCGGACGACGACATCGAGTCCTTCAAGGAAGCCACGCCGGCAAAGAATTACCCAAAAAACTAGCCAGACATTACACGGTTATTTGGACTCGACCGGCACACGCCGTCGTATCGCTTCGTAGCGCTTGAAAACAGCCCACCCTAGCAGCCCGAACACCAGGCTTCCGCCCACCACCTTAATCTCGAATATCGCCGCCGATGCGGCTTCCTGCGGCGGAATCGCTGCTAATGCGATCGCGATCAAGGTAACGGCCAGACCAGACACGGCTGCAATCCGGCTGGCGAAACGAAATCCCGCGGCGAAAATATACACGAACGGAATGAACGTCACGATCAGCATCATGTCCACCATGATCTGGTAGGCGGCGCGGACCGTCTCGCCCAATTGAGCCATCAGCAGGAACAGCGCGGCCGCCAGCGCTTGCACCAGTAACGACACGTAAGGTGTGCCCCAGCGCGGATGGGTGCGGCCGAAGGCAGCCGGCAGATAACGATCGAGCCCGATGGCATAGGGCAAGCGCGTATTTCCCGCGATCCAGGTGTCCAGCTGGCCTGCCAGCGCAATGCCGATCAGAGTTGCAAGCAACACGGGTATTATCGGCAGTCTGAATTTCTGTCCAATGGAACTTCCGGCCTGCGCCAGCCCTGTGAGCGGACTAATCTCTTCCGGCTTTAGCAGCACTAGGAGCGCCGCGGTAATGCCCATATAAAAGACAGCCGATATCGCACCGCTGATTACCGCCGCTCGCGGGAGATTACGCCGCGGGTTGAGGATCTCCCCGCTCACTACCGGAGCAAGTTCCAGTCCGACAAATGCAAAGGCGATCTGCGACCAAAAATTGATGGTGCTGAAATCCGCCTTGGGCAGCAGATGGAACTGGGTGGCGCTGCCGTAACGCAAGTACGCGCCGATACCCAACGCCGCCAACATCCCGCCGATGATGAACGTCGAACTGCCTCCTAGCGCCGAGATCCACTTCGCCACTTTCATGCCGAAGAAGTTAGCCGCGAACGCGATGCCTAACACAGCCAGGGTAACGGGGATTGCGATCGCGCGATCGTCGGCGAAGCGTTGCCCTATCCCTGGGAACGCGTAGGCCGTCATGCTCAAGCCGGCCAACACCAGAGACGGAAGATACAGAACCGTGGATATGAAATAAAACCAGCCGCACAGAAAGGCGTGCTGGTCGCCAAAAGCTCGCTTGGTCCAAATGTAGAATCCGCCTTCTTCCGGGAACTGCCGCGACAGGCTCGCCACCGTGATCGCCGAAGGCAGAAAGAAAAAGATCGCCGCAAGCATCCATAGAACCAGCGAGCCAGAGCCAGCATGGGCGGCGGCGGGAATCCAGCGGAGACTTATGATGGCGCAGATATCAAAAAATACAAGATCTTTCAGCGTTAGCTCGCGCCGCAGTGCCGAGGCTGAATCGCTCGCGGTCACTCGGGCAAACGTCCGTCGCGCTGGATGACGACCTGGTCGAAAGCATGCAGCAGTTCTTCACGGCGGGAATACGGGCCGGGAGTATAGGCGCGCGATTGAATTCCCGCTTGCGAGAGCTCGACGATATGCCAATCTTCGCGGTTCGTCCTGTCCCAGAACTCGATGGCATCGCTGGCGATGAAATCGGGCTTGGCGAGTTCGGCAGGATCGAAATACCATTGGCAAACGATTTCGGTGTGGTTCACTGCCCTTGGCCAGAGAGTATGAACCATCATGTAATCCGGATGCAGGCTCAGCAGCAGATTGGGATAAACCACGTAGTAGCAGACCTTCTTGCGTTCGTTGTCGTTGAGGCCGGGCAAGTAATCCCGCCGCCGCTTCCCGTCCATGCTCATCGTTTCCGCTTCTCCTCGAAAGCCCATGGAGCCGCCGATATAGGTAGCCTGAGGCTCTTCGTTATCGGAGCCCAAGTAATCGGTCAACCGGTTCAGGGCCGGGTGCAGCACCGGGCAATGCAGGCACTCGTTGTAGTTCGCGACGATGAGCTTCCAATTGGCGTGGACGTCGTAGACGATTTGCTGGTGCACCCGCAGCTTCTCCATGCGCCAGGGAGCGAAGCGCGCGGGCAGATCGGCAAGTTGATTCGCCAGCGGATCGGGATGCTGAAGCGCGTTGACGAAAATGTGGCCGTCCCAAACGCCGGTATGTAGTCTGTGAAGCGGGTACTCCCCACGCTGGAAACTGGATGGGTCCATATGGGGCGCGCCCAGCAGACGGCCGTCCAGCGCGTAGGTCCAGCCATGATACGGGCACTGAATGCGTCCGCCGAAAGTGCCTTCCGCGGCCGAACACAACCGGGTGCCCCGGTGACGGCAGACGTTGTAAAAAGCTTCGATCGAGCCGGAATCGCCGCGAACCACGATAATACTTTCGCCCGCGATCTCGCGCAGGAAGTAATCGCCGCCACTGGGTATGCTATCGGCGCGCCCCGCACAGATCCAACTTCCGAAAAAGAAGTTGTCCATCTCCTGACGGAAGAGCGAGCCGTCTGTGTAATAGCGCGCCGGAAGTGTCTTCGGAACGGTACTCAAGGGAATCTCCTTCACGTTGCTTTAAATGGTAAGCCACGGGGCGGCCCATTGTCCGAAGGGCGGTCGCGGCTCGGTTACAGCGCTGTACTGAGCCGCGCGCGTCAGCAAGCGGTAGGGCTTGACACTGTGAATATAAGCCTCTAGCCTCAAAGAGTTCCAGCCTGGAGGTGGCCAGATGCGCGCTCTTTGCTGTATTGCCGGCCTTGTCGCGATCGCGGCGATGGCTCAGGGCCAAGTCACGTTTACCAAAGACGTTGCGCCCATCCTTCAAAACCGCTGCCAGAGCTGCCATCGGCCGGACACGTTCGCACCGATGTCGCTGCTGACTTATGAGGAAACGCGGCCGTGGGCCAAGTCGATCAAGCAGAAAGTCCTGGCGCGCGAGATGCCGCCGTGGTACATCGACAAGAACATCGGCGTCCAGCACTTCAAGAACGATGTATCGCTCACTGACGAAGAGATCGCCACCATCGTCAAGTGGGTGGATGGCGGCGCGCCTAAGGGAAATCCTGCTGATCTGCCCCGGCCGCGCACCTTCGACGATTCCGACAAGTGGCACTTCGACCAACCGGATTTGATCGTCACCCTGCCGAAAGACCAACTGGTTCCGGCGCAAGGCTCGGACCGCTGGGTGGATGTTTTAGTGGACGCGGGGCTTAAAGAAGACCGTTATATCAAGGCCATCGAGGTGAAACCGACCAACGGGTTCCGGGCCGTCCACCACGTAACCACGTCCATGAAGCACGACGACGATGCTGATGATGGCGACAACGTCCAAGGAACATTTCTGAACGAATATGCTCTTGGCAAGAACGCCGACGTATTTCCGGAAGGCGCGGGGCGTTTGATGAAAGCCGGGACGAAGATCAACTTCAACCTGCACCTGCACCCGATGGGCAAGGAGACTCCGGCGAACGTGGCTCTCGCGCTCAAGTTTTATCCAAAAGGATATACGCCCAAGTACATCGAGACCACCGAGAAGATCGGCGACCCGAAAGATCTCGATATTCCACCCAACGCCGACAACGTCCGGTTCGATGCCTATAACACGCTGAGTAAGCCGGCGCGGCTGCTATCGTTCCAGCCGCATCTTCACAACCGTGGGAAGGCTTCGTGCATGGAGGCCATTTATCCGGGCGGGCACAAGGTGGAGATGCTGAGTTGCGTCAGCAAATACCAGTTTGCCTGGCACCTGGTGTACCTCTACGCAGAAGACGAGCAGCCGCTGCTGCCGGCCGGGACCATCTTGCACATGATTTCCTGGTACAACAACTCGCCCGGGAACAAGTTCAACCCCGATCCCGACAACCTGATTACTTACGGGCAGCGCACCATCGATGAAATGGGCGGCGCGTGGATCAGCTACTACTATCTCTCCGACGAAGAGTTCAAGCAGCAGGTGGAAGCGCGAAAGACCAAGCAAATCGTGGCGAAGGCGGAGTAACTGGTGCGCTGGTTCCTGGTGGTCTCAGCCGCATGGTTTGCGGTAAGCGTGGGGAGCGCCCAAGTCCAATACCAGCGGGGCCAAGATGTCGCTCCGACATTTGAGGGCTGGGAGCGAAACGCCGACGGAACCTTCAATATGGTTTTCGGGTACCTCAACCGGAATTACGAAGAGGAACTCGACATACCGGTCGGCCCCGACAATACTGTGGATGCAGGCGCTGGCGCATCCGGTGATCGCGGACAGCCGACCCATTTCTACCCCAGACGCCAACGCTTCCTTTTTCGAGTAGTGGTGCCTAAAGATTGGGACAAGCAACAGAGGGTGATCTGGACCCTGACGTCGCACGGGAAAACCAATCAGGCCAAGGGATGGCTCCAGCCGGAATGGGAACTGAGCGAGGACGTCGTGGTCGAAAACATGGGCGGCGGCGTGCCCGATCCGAACAACAAGCCTCCGTCGCTCACGGTCGGCGATGTTTCTGCTGTTACGTTGCCGGACTCCGCAACGCTGACTGCTTCGGCCACTGACGACGGCCTTCCGAAGCCGTACCGGAAAACTCCATCGAATCCGGATCGCGATGCGCAGCCCAAGCGGCCGCGCGGCGTGCAGATCAAATGGATCCTGTACCGCGGACCGGGCAAAGTTACGTTCGATCCGGCGGCGTCCGAGGTGGTATACGGAGAGCCGGTGAAGCTCGCGTCGAAGGTGAGTTTCGCCGCGCCCGGCACTTATGTTTTGCGGGCGACCGCCAATGACGGGCAGTTGTTTACGTCGCGGGATGTCACCGTGGTTGTGAACCCGAGCGCGACCGGGCAATCGAGCCAACGCTAACATCTGGACCGGTGCGACGGACGTGAATTTTCACTTCGACCCGCGAACCGAGGCGGTTTAGAATGGACCCAAGCCGATCGGCGGCGAACCTCTTGAGTTCGGCGTTCCGGATACGTGAGAAGTCGGCAACGGCGAAACCGGTTCGGGCATGTGCCGCCCGGACCGTCAGCTCTTCCCGATCGGGCACCTTGATGATTTCAGCCGCGAGAAGCGCCTTCAACTGCTCAACATCCGCATTCTGACGGCCCAGGTCGTGAAACACATTGCCGCTACCGCGCACCAATTGCAACTTGCCGGTTTTCATCGGAGTGACTCCTTCATTCGTGACAGCAGATGTCAAGTTCGTGGAGACCGTCGCGCTCGTCTGAGCGGACGCGCTATTTCCCCAGATGAACGCGGTCCTTCTCGTTATCACAGAAGTCTTCAAAGATGTCGGCGTCGGCCAGCAGATTGTGCGGGATCTTAATGGTAAAAGGCGTGGTGTACATCTGGGGATCGTCAAACGTCATTTCGACATCCAGGTGTCCGAAGTCGCGACGGCGGAAGCGTTCGGTAAGATGCAGCCCTTCGCCATGCAGGTGCCCAGCCGCATCCAGAGTGGTTTTGTCGTTGAACCCCGCGGTCTCCACCACCAGAGTGTCGCGCTCCCAATGTCCGGCCGAGTAGCCCATGTAAGCGGGGAGGTTGACCTCTTTGGGGAGAGCGCGGCCGTCGGTGTAGATTTGACGGCGCAGGTTTTGGACCTCGTATAACAGCATCGTCAGCCGGGGCGCCTGCACGATCTTAATCGGTTCGGAGAGCAGACCGGCGAGCGGAATGCCGATAACTCCGGTGCAAACACTGGCGGGGTCTTCAACTCCCGCGGCACGGCGGCGTTGGCGGAGGATCTCAGCGCCCTCGGGGCGCAGCATTGCTTCTTCGGGCTTGTAGTCCAGCAAAATATCGAACGCGTATTTGTGTTGCGTTCCGATCTCCATGCCAGGCACGTCCACTTTAATAGCGTCATCGAAGCGGCTGCCGAAGAGGCGCTTCACTTCCGCCACCGAGGTAAGCTCATGCATCCAGACTCCGGAGAGATCCGGCTTGCCATCGAGCGAGCGCGGCGCGGGTGCGCTGAGATTCGGCTTGCCATCGGCGGTGCGAGGCGTTCCCGGCGTAGGAAAGTTCAACCATTGCGCCTGGGCTGCGGCGGAGAGGCACGCGACTAAGATAACCGATCTCAAGTGAGGCATCTCGCAATCTCCAGGACTTCAATGTTACTTCAACGTGGAGTTTGAATAGATAAATCGAAGGCCCCTGCTAATGGTTGCGGCGATCACGGAACCGTGATCCTCGTCTTCGAAAAAGTGGGTCTGCAATTCAAGACCTTGATAGTTTCTCCGCTTCAATCTCTCGTTGAACGCCCGCAGGTCGCTGACCATTGGCATCTGTGGGGCCATGCGTTGTTCCAGCAGGCCTACCGAGAAAAATACTCTGGCTGGCAGCGGCCTCTTCGATGCAGCGAATGTGTCCTCAATGGACAGGATGGCTCGATTATTCCACCAAAGAGACGGGCTGCCGATGATAAAGCGGTTAAACAGCCCATCATTGTTAAAGAGGGCGTAAGTGCCGAACAGTCCTCCAAACGAGTGGCCGAACCAGGCACGATCCTGATGGCTCACGTTATAAGTCTTTTCGATGGACGGAACCAACTCGCCGCGAATGAAGCTCAGAAACTCGGGTGCACCACCGCTCGCTTCTGCAGGAGGGACTCCTTGCGCCAGAGACGCCTTCGCTTGTTCGCGGACCCATGCGGGATCGGGGGTGGGCGTCAAATCCAGCGTGCGCGCGGCATTGGAGGCTTTCAACCCCTGGCCAGGATTCGGGTATCCGATTCCAACAATGACAAGGTCCGGTATGTCTTTCGAAAAGCTCAGTATCCGTGCCGTCTCAACGACGGTGCCGAATTCGGAGTTGGCGTCGGCCGCATAGAGAACGGGGTAGGCCGGATGTTTCTTCGTGTAGCCGCCCGGCAATGCTACTGAGATCTGGTAGGTGCGTTTGGAGGCCGACGCGGTCACAATTCTTGATGTTGTGTCGACAAGGAACGCTGGGGCAGTCTGGTCCTGCACGCGCGGCGGCCTTTCCGAAGTTTGATGCGAGGCGTTGCATCCGACGGCGAGCATCGCAAGGGCTGTCACGAAAAATAATCGCATGATGGATGGGCCTGAATACTATAACAGCATCCACCAGGCCGATTCGGACTATAATCTTCACATCATGAAATGGATGGTCGCGTTGCTGGCGCTGTGCGCGACAGCCGCGTATTCACAAAGTGCTGGGACGATCAGCGGCACGGTAGTCGACTCCGATGGCGAAGCAGTCGCAAATGCTCAGGTTCAGGCTACGAATAAGAGCACAAAAGCGGTGTACAAAAACGCCGCTTCCGAGAAAGGTCATTACACGCTGGCAACGTTGCCGCCGGGCACGTACGACGTCTCGATCAATGCTCCCGGATTCAACGCCCACAACCAGCAAAACGTGACCGTCGGCGCACGCGAACCGCTGCGCCTGGATGTTCGCCTGCTCGAATACCAGCTGGGCACTCTGGGCGATGGACGCGAATTCAGAGCGCAGCTCACCAGCCCGCATCCAGCGCCATCCGGGCCAACGCCGCGAACCGCGGACGGCAAACCCGATCTGTCGGGCGTCTGGTTCGCACAAAGGACCGTGGACCCAGGCAAGCCGGAGCCTCTGCCTTGGGCGCAAGCGTTGCTCCGGGAACGAGCGGCGAACGATTCCAAAGACGCTCCCGGGGCCCATTGCCTACCGCGAGGCATCACCAATGCGGGCGCTTTGTTTCCCTACAAACTGGTTCAAACGCCCACGCTGCTGGTGATGCTTTTCGAGGACGACATCCCGAGCCACCGCCAGGTTTTCTTGGACGGCCGCGGCCATCCCAAGGATCCGAATCCGATGTGGATGGGACATTCCATCGGACATTGGGAAGGCGACACGCTGGTGGTGGACACCGTGGGCTTCGACGACCGATCCTGGCTCGATTTCCAGGGGCATCCGCACACCGAAATGATGCGCGTCATCGAACGCTTCCGCCGGCGCGATCTGGGACATCTCGAAATCGAGTTCACCATCGACGATCCGGGAGCGTATGCCAAGCCCTGGAAAATCACACGGGCCTCGGAACTCGATGCCGGCGACGACATCGGAGAGTATGTCTGCACCGAGAACGAAAAAGACGTCGGACACATAGTTGGTAAGTGAAGAAAGCCAAATGAGGAAACGCTGATGAGACTCTGTTTGTCTTTGGGGATCGCGTCCGTCGCTACGTTTGCGACGGCTGCGTTTGCGGCTGACGATCCTTACGCCGCGCAGCTTTTTCAAAAACATTGTGCCTCCTGCCACAACTCCGAAGCCGGCGCCGGCGGACGGGTTCCACAGATCTCCGCGCTGAAATCCATGACGCCCGCGGCTATCCAGAAGACGCTCGAGAGCGGCGTCATGAAACAGCAGGCCGCGCCGCTTTCTCCCGACGAACGCCAAAGGATCGCAAGCTTCATAGGGACAGCCGTAACCCTGGAACGGAAGCGCGAGGAAATCCCGAATTTGTGTCCGGCGGGCGCCGCGGCGGGCGAGAGTCCCGCCTGGGCAGGTTGGGGAGGCAATCTCGCCAATACAAGGTTCCAATCGGAGAAAGACGCGGGGCTCCGCGTCGAAGACCTGCCCCGGCTGAAACTGAAGTGGGCCTTCGCATTCTCCGACACGTCCACCATGCGTTCGCAGCCCGCGGTGTCTGGAGGCAGAATCTTCGCAGGCGGACAGGACGGCAGCGTCTACGCTCTCGACATGCGGACCGGCTGCGTTTACTGGGCTACGACGGTGCAGAGCCAGGTGCGATCGGGCATTGCGGTGGGAGAAGCGGGAAGCAAATTCGCGGTCTTCTTCGGCGATTCCGCCGGGTTCGTGTATGCGCTGGACGCGATGTCCGGGAAGCAGTTGTGGAAGACTCGCCCGGACGAGCACCCGGCTTCCACCGTGACGGCGACGCCTGTGTTTTACAAAGACCGCCTGTATGTCGGGTCCGCTTCGCGCGAGGAATCTCTGTCGGTGACCCCTACTTACCAGTGCTGCACGTTTCGAGGGAGCGAATCGGCACTGGATGCGGCGACGGGAAAGCTGCTGTGGAAGACCTACACGATCGCCGCCGTGGCCAAGGCGCGGCCGAAGACTAAACTCGGCGTGACAACTTGGGGTCCTTCGGGAGCCGGCATCTGGACCGCGCCCGTAATCGACGCCGAACACGACACCATGTATGTGACCTCTGGCGATAATTACACCGATCCGCCGACGGCGCTGAGCGATGCGCTGATTGCTTTGCGCATGTCCACAGGCGCGATTCTGTGGTCGAAGCAATTCACCGCGAAAGACGCTTGGAACAGTTCCTGCCAGCTTCAAGGCAAAGTGAATTGCCCCGATTCGGAGGGTCCTGATTTCGATTTCGCATCCTCGCCCATTCTGGTTTCGCTTCCAAATTCCAAGCGTGCTCTTTTGCTAGGCCAGAAATCGGCCGTGATTTATGCCGTGGACCCGGACCGCCGCGGCCAGCTCTTATGGCAAGCACGCATCGGCAAAGGCGGCACTGTAGGCGGGATCGAGTGGGGCTCAGCCACCGACGGCCGCAATGTATACGTCGCTCTTTCCGACATCGGTTTCGAGGTGGACCGCAAGCCCGGAAGCAACGACCGCGCCTATAATCTGGACCCGAACCAAGGCGGCGGATTGTTCGCGTTTCGCGTCGACAACGGCGAACGCATGTGGCAGACTCCGCCGCCGGGCTGTGGCGATCGCAGGCCATGTAGTCCCGCGCAATCGGCGGCTTTAACTGCGATTCCCGGCGTGGTGTGGTCCGGCGCCGCGGATGGCCATCTACGCGGTTATTCTTCCTCCGACGGAAAAATCATTTGGGACTTCGATACGGCGCGCGAATATCAAACGGTGAACGGAGTGTCCGGCCGCGGCGGAGCGCTGGACGTGGCAGGTCCCATTGTTGCCGGAGGGATGTTATTCGCGGTCTCCGGCTACCCGGCGCGGGGCGCGCTGCCGGGCAATGTTTTATTGGCCTTCGGACTGGATTCGGATGCGGGCAAATGAGCCGTTGCTAGGCTCGCGGAGGGAACGTGATTTTGGAACCTCAACAGATGCTGAAGGACGGCGTTGAAATACTCGATGGAGTGATGCGATCCCACGGATTCGTCTATGCGCCAACAGCAGTTGGGGTTGGAAGCGGTGGGTCATTCGCGGCGGGGGAGTTCCGACGGGGGAACCGCACGCTAGAGCTGCACTATCGATATTCCTTGGGTCTTGTCACCTACCATGTGCGAGATCTTGTGCTCTCCCACGAGGATTACATGTGGTCAGTGTTGGGTCGACGATGGACGAGTGAGTATCCGGGATTCCCGAAGGAACCCTTGGACGATTTTCGACACCTTCGAGCGGACTTGGAGCACCATTGCATCGATTTCCTTTCAGGGTCTGACGTCGATTTCGCTTCACGTGTCCGACATGCGGAAACTTTAAAGGAGATGGCGTCGCGCCTGCCCACTTGAGCGGAGCGCCAGGCGGACTCAACCGACGCCGTCGCGGCCGCGCTGCTATTTCACATGCCCGGAAATCCACATCTCAAGCAGCGCCGCAATTTCTAAACTGTTTTTCTCGATCATGAGCATGTGACCGTTGCCGTGAATGCCTTGCTCTTCCAGGCGAAAATGTGTATTGGCGACGCCGGCTTGAGCCAGGAATCTGGATGTGCATTGGTCGTATGGCGCGTGGTAGGATGCCTCGCCAGTAACCACCAAAACCGGAATGCCCTGCAAATTCACCAGGCGGCGCGGTGGGTCGGCCTGGCTCCAACAACGCGCTAAATCCGGGGCGTCTGGTTTCGATTGCTGCACGATCGCGATTTCCGCGGGACTCTTTACCGGCGGGGCGTAGGTGATGGGAATATCCGTCAGACCCCAAGCCCGATTTTTGTCCTCGTCGAAAACCGCGTTGTGAAACGGCGGTCCTGCCGGCTCCATGGCGATGATCGCCTTC
Source organism: Bryobacteraceae bacterium (assembly GCA_052148835.1). Classification (GTDB taxonomy): domain Bacteria; phylum Acidobacteriota; class Terriglobia; order Bryobacterales; family Bryobacteraceae; genus Palsa-89. The sequence continues at coordinate 36,575 of JBKQHJ010000087.1, read as the reverse complement.
ACCGCTTTGGGCCGCGCATCGGCCAACAACCAGCCAAACGCGCCCGACTGGGAATGAGTAAACACAATCGCCGGCCCGATCTTGTCAAGCAGAGCCGCGCCGTCAGCCTGGACTAGCGTCTGGGTTTCCACGGCGCTCTCAAGACCCTCCACCTGAGTTGCATAAAATGCATCGAACACCGGATCGCCCTGGCGGCCCTTCTTGTCGCCATTTCCCGGCCACTGTGTGTGTTTTCGGGCCTGCGGCCAGAGGTGATCGATTTCCGGCGCCGTGAACCGCTGCGATACCCAGTCCGGCGGCCGCATCTGCAGAGGACCATTCACGGAAGGATGCCAGGGGGAGCGCCCGCGCGCCGGTTGGTCCACCAGATAAACCACGTACCCTTGCTCCAGAAAATAATCCGCCCATCCCGCGCGGCCATCCGGCGTTCCCATCCAGTTGGTTGCGGTCTGCCCCGCCCCATGAAAAAACACCAGCGGATATTTTTGGATCACCTGCCGCGGGCGAAGGACCTCGACATACATTTGCCCCGCCATCACTTCGTGCGCTGGATTACCCGTGTACTTGCCGCCGATGTAGAAATAGTCGCGCGTTGAAAACGCATGCTGGCCGAAGGCCGGGAGCATCCACACGATCAGGGCAAGAGCGAGAGCGGCTGGCCGAATCATCCTCACATGATATAGGAGAGTCAAATCTCTGGCTTAGAGAAAAGCAATCACCGTATGTAGTTATCCTGACGAACCACCATCCGTCAATGAAAATTTACTCCGATCTGGGGATTCCGAAGGGTTGCGATAAAAGCCACACTCAAGAGGCGAATAGGCGAGCAGGGGAGGAAAATCGTGTCAAAGAAACTGGAAGGTAAGATCGCACTTATAACCGGTGGGTCGCGGGGCATTGGCGCCGCGATTGCAAAACGTTTGGCCTCGGACGGAGCAAGCGTGGCCATCACATACGCCAAGGAGGCCAGTTCAGCCTGCGCCGTGGTGAAAGCGATTGAAGTCGACGGCGGAAAGGCGATCGCTATCCAAGCGGACGCCGCCGATGCCGAAGCAGTCAGGAATGCGGTGGAAAAGGCCGTCGCAACGTTGGGCCGGCTGGACGTGCTGGTGAACAATGCCGGCACGGCTATTCCAAACAAGTTCGAGGACGCCACGCTCGAAGAATTGGATCGCGTGATCGACATCAACATTCGTGGCACGCTCGTGACAACGCAGGCGGCGCTGAAGCACATGAACGACGGCGGCCGCGTCATCATGATCGGTTCCTGCGTGGGTGAGCGCATGATGACGCCGGGCCTGGCGTCCTACTCGGCTACGAAGGGCGCCGTGAAGATGTTTAGCCAGGGCTTGTCGAGAGAGATTGGCAGCCGGCGCATCACGGTCAACAACTTTCAGCCGGGTCCGATCGACACGGATTTGAATCCCGCCGGGGGTGATTGGGCGGTGTCTCAGAAGGCCGCCACGGCGCTCAACCGCTATGGACGTGTCGATGAAGTTGCGGCCTTGGTGGCGTTCGTCGCAGGTCCGGAGTCCTCGTACATTACGGGAGCGAATCTTACCGTTGACGGCGGAACGAACGCCTGAGCCAACAACTCAGAGTTTCTCGCTAGATCTGGGCGGTACCGCCGTCGACGAAGAGTTCGACGCCGTTAACGAAGCTCGAGTCGTTTGAGGCCAGGAACAAAGCCACTGTAGCGATCTCTTCGGGCCGTCCCATCTCGCCGCGTGGGATGAGAGCCTTGAAGCTATCCTTTTCATCGGGGCCGAGCCGGTCGAGCCCTGGAGTGTCTATGGTGCCGGGACTGAGAATATTCACGCGAATTCTCCGGTCCTTTAGTTCCACCAGCCAGGTGCGCGCGAAGGAGCGCAGGGCGGCTTTACTGGCGCTGTAGACGCCGAACGCCGGGAAGCCTTTGCTGCCGGCAATGGAGCCATTGAGGAAGATGGAGCCGTTGTTGTTGAAGAGCGGCAGCGCCTTCTGTACGGTGAAGAGCGTGCCGCGCACGTTGAGGCCGAAGGTCTTGTCGAAGTGCGCTTCGGTGACCTGTTCCAGCGTGGCCAACTCACCTTGGCCGGCGCTGGCGAACAGGATGTCGATCTTGCCTTTTTCGCGCTTCACGGTCTGATAGAGGCGGTCGAGGTCGGCAAGATTCGCGGCGTCGCCCTGTACGCCAGTGACGTTCTTACCGATCAGCCTCACTGCCTCGTCCAGCTTCTCCTGGCGCCGTCCAGTGATGAAGACGTAGGCGCCCTCTTGAACAAAAAGCTGCGCTGTTGCGAGCGCCATGCCAGAGGTCGCGGCGGTAATGACCGCTACTTTTCCTTCGAGCTTTCCCATAACTGGTCCTTTTTCGTATTTCGTTCGTTGTTGGAGAGAGCCCACCGCCGAAGCACCATGGCAGTGGGCCGCGGATGGAACAAATTATCGAAGGCCGCCGCCGGCGTGGAGCAGCTCGCCGGTGATCCACCCGGAGTCGCTCGAAGCGAGGAACGTGGCCACGCTAGCAATGTCGTCCACCTGGCCAACGCGGCCGAGCGGAGTCTGGGCGACGGTACCGGCTTCAAAGTCGGAGCCGATGAAACCAGCGGCGTGTGAGCCTTCCGTCTCAACCATGCCGGGGTTGATGGAATTGACACGAATCTTTTTCGGCCCAAGCTCCTTGGCAAGAACGCCCGTGATAGCGTCTACTGCACCCTTGGTTCCGGTGTAAACCGCGCTGTTGGGCGGCGTCAGGCTGCTGACCACAGAGCCGATGTTGATGATGCTGGCGCCTTCGCCGAGATGCTTGACGGCGGCCTGCGTGGTGAGCAGCAAACCCAGAACATTGACGTCGAAGATCTTCTTGTAGTGCTCCTCAGTGACGTTTTCAATCGGCGAGAATTCGTAGACGCCGGAATTGTTTACCAGGATGTCGAGGTGGCCGAAGTTCTGAATGGCAGCGTCCACAACGCCCTGCGCCTCGGCGGCTTTGGAAACATCCCCACCGACGGCGACGGCTTTGCCACCGGCGGCGGTGATGGCGGAGACCACCTTGTCCGCGCCAGCTTTGCTCGAAGCGTAGTTGACGACAACAGCAGCGCCTTCAGCAGCGAGCGATTTGGCGATGGCCGCTCCAATACCCTTGGATGCGCCGGTTACGACTGCGACTTTACCCGTGAGCTTGCTCATATCTTTCTTTGATTCTTCTTTCCTTAATATGTTGAACTGCCGAGTTCTCTAAGCGCCCTCGCTGGGCCGCCTTTCGCCCAGTTCACAAAGCTTAGATGGAATGAGCGGCGAGAATGATGCAAGAGTTCAGGGCCCTTCGCGAGGCCGGCTTAAACGGAAGTTCCTCGGCTTTACCGGACGCTCTAACAGGCTGCTGAAAGTCTAGCAGGCTAACGTCGTCCAGGCGCCGAAAATTCAAAAAGAAAGGCTGAACAAAGTGGTCCCAAAAGGAACTTCTATATAGAAGCCGCAGAAACCGGGAAACGCCATTGTCAGACTTCCCCATAGACTCGGATGCGCTCATAGTTCGATCCGTCACCGAAATGGGCCGCGCGTCGGACGCCACCTTCGAGGAAAAGGTGATTGGGCTCTTTGACGAGCTAAGAATCCCCTTGCTTCGATATCTGGCGGGTTTCCCGCTGACGGTTCAGGATTCCGAAGACGTGATCCAGGAAGTGTTTCTGGGGCTTTTCCGGTACTTGCGGAACGGCAAGTCTCATCAGAATGTACGGGGATGGTTGTTTCGGGCGGCCCACAATCTGGCGCTCAAGAAATATCATCGGTCGCGGAAAGATGTTGAGAATGCCGGACCCTTAATGGCCGTGGAGGGTCTGGTGGCCGATCCCGCACCGAATCCCGAAGATCAGTTCGTTTTCAGCCAGACGCAGAAGCGTCTTTTGTCCGTTGTCCGCGCCATGCCGGAACAGAACCGGTGGTGCCTCTACTTGCGTGCCGAGGGGCTGCGCTATCGGGAAATCGCCGAGGTTTTGGATATCTCCCTGGGCTCGGTTTCTCTTTACCTGGAACGATCTCTGGCGCACATCGCGCGTGCCGCCGAACGGTGAAACTATGCTGTCAGAAGAATCTCATCTCTCCGATCAAGAACTGCTCCTGGCCGTTGATGGCGAGCTTTCCCCGCATGAGGCAGAGCGGGTTGATTCGCACCTGGCGGCCTGTTGGGCGTGCCGCGTGCGAAAACAGGAAATCGAAACCGCAATTGGCGAGTTTGTTCGCTTCCAACGGCAGAACTTTGACTTGCGGATTCCTTCCTCAAATGGTCCCCGCGCGCTGTTGATAGCTCAGCTTGCCCAGCAAGCCGAGGCGGAGCGTGTGTCGCGGCTGCGATGGCCTCGCTCGGTTTCGTGGCGATTCGGTTGGGCTCTTCTAGCTGCGATCTTGGCGGTAGCAGCAGTCACATCGCTGGTCTTCCGCGGTTACTGGGAGCGGCATCCCACGCGCTCCCTGGCTGTCACCGTTCCCAATCCTAGCCTGACTCCAGGCGCCACGGTTCTCCTGACCCAAAAGGAACTTTGCAGAGAAACCAGCGCAAATAACAAGGCGGTCCCGGTGGCGCTTCAACGAAGGGTATTCGACGAATATGGAATTCCTACCGCGGAACCCAGAGCGTACGAAGTGGACTATCTCATCACGCCCGCGTTGGGCGGCGCCGACGATATCCGTAATTTGTGGCCCCAGTCCAGCGCGGCGACGGTTTGGAACGCTCAAGTGAAAGATGCGCTCGAAGCTCATCTGCGGACTTTGGTGTGCGCGGGAAATCTTGATTTGGCTACGGCTCAGCGCGAACTTGCGACCAACTGGATCGAAGCCTACAAGAGGTACTTTCACACGGATCGGCCGGTGGCAGGCCTTCGCAATTAACCTGCGCTCACAAAACCTCGAACAAAAGGGCCGCTACTGAAACGTCTATATATGCAGATTCGGGAACTTCGTCGTCCGCGGAATGTCTCGCGCCATTTCATCGCGGTCCTCATGTTCGTCAGCGCGGTCCTGTGGGGCCAAGCTCCTCTAGGCGAAATCCGCCTGGGGGTCAAGGATCCCTCCGGCGCGCCGATGCAGGCTTCGGGAAGATTGGAAAGCCTCGCGGGGGGCGTGGCGGGTGATTTTCAAACTGACTCGCAGGGCGACATTGTCCTGGGAAGTTTGCCATTCGGCCGATATCGGCTGCAAGTTTCCAAATCCGGGTTCACGACGCAATCCGTCACGATCGATGTACAGTCGGCGAACCCCGTGATTCGCAGTATTTCCATGGAAATTGGCGCTCAAGCCGCCAAGATGGATGTTATCTCCGAGACGCCGCTGGCCGGAACGGACCTTCAGATCAACCAAATCGCGGCCCCTGTTCAGACCGCGACAGCGGCCGACATCGAAAATAGCGGCGCGCTCGATCTAAGCGATTTTATGAACCGCGCGCTAAATGGTGTTTATATGAACGAAATGCAAGGTAACCCGTTTCAGCCCGATGTGAACTATCGCGGCTACACGGCCTCGCCCTTGCTCGGCACGCCGGAAGGCATTTCGGTCTACGTGGATGGCGTGCGCCAAAATCAGCCGTTCGGCGACGTGGTGAGCTGGGATCTAATCCCCAAAGACGCGATCGCAGAGGTTGCTCTCATACCTGGGTCGGACCCGCTGTTCGGGCTGAATACGCTGGGCGGCGCGCTTTCAATCCAGACCAAGAGCGGGCTCACCAATCCCGGCTGGGCTGGAGACCTGTTGTACGGCAGCAGCGGACGCAAGGAAGTGGAAGCTCAATGGGGAGGCGGAAAGGCCACGGGGTTCAACTGGTTTCTCTCCGGGCTCGGATTTCACGAATCGGGCTGGCGCTTCGATTCGCCGTCGGATATCCGTCAGGGCTTCGCACGTTTGGGCTGGCGCACAACGAAAACCGACCTCGCGCTCACTATGTCCTACGCCTACAATACCCTGATCGGTAACGGACTGCAGGATTATCAAATACTGCAATCGCATGGTTATTCCAGCGTTTATTCGATTCCCGATAGTACCGCGAACCGTTCACCTCAATTTAATTTCATCGCGCGGCATTCCTTCAGCGACAATCTGACATTCACCGGCAACGCCTGGTACCGGAACATTCGCACCGCAGCCCTTGATGCCAATTACAACGATGACGCGCAGGGAGGGTTGATCTACCAGCCGACTCCGGAAGAACAGGCGACGCTCAGCGCGGCCGGCTACACGGGCTTTCCAACCAGCGGCGCCGACATCACGAACACACCGTTTCCGAAGTGGCCCTGCCTCGCCGAAGCGCTGACGCCCGGAGGCAGTCCCGACAGCACCTGCGATGGCGTCAACATCTATTCGAAGGAGGTTCAAAACGAGTACGGCTTTTCCGGACAATTCACCTGGATTACTTCTCCGAAGATCGGACGCAACCAGTTCGCCGCCGGCGCGACCATCGACCGCAACAACATCACCTACACGCAGACTACCGATTACGCTTATGTCCTTCCCAACTACACTCTGGTTAGCGTTCCGGCCTGGCAGGACGGATCCACGGTTGACGCCAACGGCAATCCCGTAGACACACAAGTAGGCTTGAAAGGCCACTCTCCCAACTGGAGCCTCTACTTCGCCGACACGCTCACGTTGTGGAAGAAGGTGAACGTGACCGTTTCCGGACGATATAACCGAGATACGGTCAACAATCTCGATTTCCTGAATCCTATTGCAGGTCCCAGGTCGCTGACAGGCGACTATACGTTTCAGCGCTTCAATCCCGCTGTTGGAATTACTTGGAGCCCGATTTCGAGCGTCAATGCCTACGCGAGATTTTCGCAAGGCAGCCGTGCGCCAACATCCATCGAACTGGGCTGCGCCGATCCGAGCGCGCCCTGCAGTTTGCCCAATTCGCTGTCCTCCGATCCGCCGTTGCAACAGGTGGTCACTGACACATGGGAAGCCGGCCTTCGCGGCAAACCCGAGATTCCGTTCTTCCACAATCTGAGTTGGAATATCGGGGCGTTTCGTGACGAAAATCAAAACGACATTCTTTTCATCGCGGCGCCACAAACCGGCACGGGGTATTTCCAAAACTTCGCTAAGACCCTTCGCGAAGGATTCGATGCGGATCTCGATGGGCGCGTTGGGCCGGTGACCTGGGGACTGGATTGGACTTTCCTCTCGGCCACCTACCAGAGCACCGAAACGCTGGACGGTGCGGCAAACAACACCAACAGTTTCGCGCTCCAAGGCTATCCAGGACTGGATGGAATCATCATGGTCCATCCGGGAAATCGTATTCCCTTGATTCCGAAACAGACCGGGAAGGCATACGCGATCTGGCAGGCCACTCGCAGGCTGATGTTTGAGATGAACGAGGTGATTGCGTCGAGCTCCTACGCGCGGGGCAACGAGAACAATGCTTACACTGCTGATGGTGTCTATTATCTCGGCCCCGGCGTCTCACCCGGCTACGCGATCACAAATTTCCGCGCCCATTACGATCTGACGCGCCACTTTCAGCTGGCCCTCCAGATCGATAACCTGTTTAATCGCGAATATTACACCGCGGCGTGGCTTTCAAACACGGGACTCACGGCACAAGGAGCCATCCAGTCGCTGCCGTTCCAGCCATATGCCAGCGGTCCCTACGCCGGAAACGCCGCATCGCAGAGCGCCACATTCTTCGCGCCGGGCGCGCCGCGCCGCGCCTGGGTCGAGCTGCGGGTGAAGTTTTGATAGTTTCTGAATTGCAATGCGTCGTGTCGTTTACACCTTCAGATAACCTACAAAATCACCAAGCACGGGAACGTTACGCCACTGCTAACAGAGCATCCGCCCGTTAGAACGGATAGTGCGCTTCGCCCTGCTGGATCGTGATCCACTTGAGTTCGGTGAGCTCGTCCATGGACCATTGGCCGCCCTCCCGGCCCATGCCAGAATCCTTGACACCGCTAAACGGCCCATGCGGCTCATCGTGGACCGTGGAGCCGTTGATGTGCACTGAACCTGATTCCAGTTCCAGAGCGCAGCGCATGGCAAGCTGCAGGTCGTTGGTAATCACCGCGGAAGTTAGGCCGTAACGCGTATTGTTCGCCAACTGAATCGCGTCGCTCGCGTCTTTGGCCTTGGTGACGCTAGCCACCGGCCCGAAAAGCTCCTCCTGGAAGGCCGGCATGGAAGGCGTGACGTCGGCCAGAACAGTCGGCTGGAAATAATTCCCCTCATATGTCCCGCCGCAGAGGACGCGAGCACCCGCCGCTTTCGAGGACTCTATCCGGCTTGCGATGAAGGGGCACTGCGAAGCACGAATGAGCGGCCCGATCACGGTATGCGGATCGCGCGGATCGCCCACCTTCAGAGACTTCACCTTGGCAACGAACAGATCCAGAAACTCTTGGTAAACCGGCTCCTCCACGATGATACGGGAGCCCGCCATGCAGATCTGACCCTGGTGCATAAAAATGCCGAATGCCGCGGTGTCGACGGCGTACTTGAGGTTGGCGTCCTTCAGCACCAGAAGCGGGCTCTTTCCGCCCATCTCCAGGTCGAATTTCTTACCGCGGCGAGCGCATTCCACGCCGATCTGGCGTCCAACAGCCGTGGAGCCAGTGAAAAGAATCGCCTTCACGCGTGGATCGCTGTAAAGGGCTTCACCCAAAGTTGGGCCATCTCCAGTGACCACGTTCAGAACGCCGGGAGGCAATCCTGCTTTATCGAAGATCTCGGCGATTTTCAGCCCAACCAGCGACGTTTCTTCCGAAGGCTTCAACACAAACGTGTTTCCAGCCGCCAGCGCCAAGGCAACTTTCTTGGTCGCCAGGATGAGAGGGAAATTGAAGGGAGCAATGCCTCCAACAACGCCCAGCGGCCTGCGGATCGCCATCGAAATGCGGCCAGGCACATCGCAAGGAATGGTCTGCCCCATGATGCGGCGGCACTCGCCGGCCGCGGATCGAAGCAAACCAACGACGAAAGACACTTCGAACTGCGACTTGCCGAAGGTGGCGCCGCCTTCATCGATGAGGAGGTCGACCATCTCGGCGCGCATGGATTCGAGAACATCGGCGGCACGGATCAAGATCAACTCGCGCTCGGAGGGCAGCGTGTTGCCCCACACATCCTTCACCGCATAGGCGGCGTCAATGGCGCGCGTCATGTGTTCCGGACGCGCCATGAAAACTTTCGAAAACTGTTTGCCGCTGGCTGGGTTTAGCACGGGCGTCATCGCCGCCGCTTCCACATCGATCATGTGTCCGTTGATATAAGGTGTCGTCATTTTCGTCTCCAAGCCTTGCTCTCTCGGTCCATCAGCCTATCACAGGCCGCTGGGCATCAGCCAATGAACGACAGCCAATGAACGACTGCGTCGGTTTAGGGAGCGACACAGCGGAAATTAACCGCCTCGTCGATGCTGCCTCGGCCGGAGTAACGCGCCACCTGTGGATACGGACAGAGTGGACGGGTGCGCACAACCTGATTGTCCACCACCCGAGTCGCCACCATGGAATCCGGTGCTTTGCTCTTCTCCACCCAGTCAATCATCGCCGTCATCGCATCGTGCCGATCCGGCCCGACACCTCCGCCGCAGTGCCCCATACCCGGCGCCATAAATAGGCGGAAGAAATTCGTCGTATCCGGACCGTTCTTGGCCACGGTCTGCTCGTAGTAGTTCACGCCCATCATGGGTTGAAGGATCGAGTCCGCCCATCCGTACGTCATCAGGAGCTTTCCGCCGCGCTTCTTGAATTTCGACAAGTCGGGGTTCTTTGCATCCGCCAGTTTGCTCCAGTCGCCAAGCAGGGGAATGTCTCGATCGAAGTCGAACGTCTGGTAATCGTAATCGGGCTTCGGAGGCTTGGGGGCCAGATACCTTATCGTTCCTTCGGCAAGGTTAAAGTCCGCTGGTTTACGATCCGGTTGAGTAGTGACGATCACATTTAACCACGCGCTGCCCGTTCCGCCGCCGAAAAGGCTGGACACCACCGCTTCGCTGCCCGGCATATAGCCGGGGAAGAAAGGTTTGCCGTTGGTCGACGGTCCAGTGTAGATTTTGGCAACGGCTGCTGCTTGCGCGGCGGTCAGGCAATCCGGGTTGTCCGAACCGGCACTGCAGGCCGGGACATCGCGCGCCGGATCGAAGTTACATTTTCGCGGATCGTCGATAAGGCCGTCCTTGAGACCGTCGATCGCATCGCACTTCTCCATCACCTTGTCGGCTACCAGCGCCAGCTTGGCTGGCGTAAGAGATACCGCGCTTAGCGCCTTTTGATTCCAGAGCGCGCCGACAGTGAAGCCGGTCTGATCCACCCACGGCGAGGCCACGACGACGCCATCGAAATCGTCGACGAAGCGCTGTGCCTCGATCAGACCCTGACGTCCGCCGTTCGAGCAGGAGTTCCAGTAGGCGTGGGAAATTGATTTGCCGTAATATTCTTTCGCGATCGCTTTGGTGGTCTTGGCGGTCAGATGCACCGCGCGGTAGGCGTAGTCGATCGCCTTCTCTGGATTGCTCAGGACGAAAGTTGCGCCAGGCTCCTTACCTGCGTCGTGGCCGGTGTTTGTCTGGGCGAAGGCAAACCCGAGTTTCAGGGCCTCATTGCGCTGCGCGACGCGGCCGGGATTATCCAACGCGTCACCGGCAAAACCGCCGTTGCCGATCATGTAAAAGCGTCCATTCCACTTCGCCGGCAGGCTCACCTCAAACGCAATCTCAGGATCGAGCAGGCCGGTGACGCGGCAATAGGAGGGTGAGGCGTCGCTCGCCGGTATCCCCGTGGCCGCAATTTGCACGATGTCCTTCGACTTGAACTTAGCAATCTGCGTGCAGTCTTTGCGCGCTCCCAGGTCTGCCCTGGAATAATCCACGAGCGCCGATTTCAATTCGGAGAAATCCTGTGCGTGGGCCCCTGTTGCGGCCACAGTCATGAAGATTGCCACGCCTAGCGCAGAGGTCCGAGTGATCAGATGGGCCATGGCTAACTGTTTCTGTCCAATCTGCGAGTCGTCCATGTAGTAATCCTCAGGGTAAATGCGGTTGTCTCGGTCGCGCGAGAGAGTTTGAGCGGTCCCGTTTGACGAAACACGTTTGACCAGGCACGTTTGATCAATAAGTCCAGGGATCATGATATCGCCCTTGGACACGCGGCGCGATGTTCCACCAAATGTCAACGGATCTCGCGCCGTGACACCGAAAAACTGGCTTGCCATGAGACGCGTCAATCCGACTGCGCCGGCCAGCCCGGCCATCACGCCGAGCAGCGCCATTCTCAGGCCCTCTCCCAGCACCAGAAGCATTATGTCGCCGGGTTGCGCTCCGAGACGGCGCGTCCTTTCGTTCACGTCCTTTCTTTCATTGACAAGCCCTTCTGTCCGCTTTATGCTAACATCGTTCGTAATCTGATGTCGAAATCGAAATCGGATAAGGAAACTTTAACGGCGGACCGCGATTTGTACTCCGGCCTCATTCGCCTGCACGTTCTTCACCATGCAGTGGAAGGGCCCATCTTCGGTCTGGGAATCATCGAGGAGCTTGCACGGCACGGCTACCGCATCAGCGCGGGAAGTATGTATCCGCTCCTTCAGGGACTCGAAAAGAAAGGGTACCTGCGATCCAGCGAGCAGCGAAAGGGCAAATCGTTGCGGCGCGTGTATCGGGCGACGCCGTTGGGACGAAAAGCGTTAGCGGCTTCGAAAAGCAAGGTGAGGGAACTTTTTCATGAACTCATCGAAGGTGACTAGCTGAAGTGCCGATTAAACGAGAACCGAGATTCCTGTGTGCGGCGACGTGCCTCTCAGCGCTATTCGTAATTGTAGGGGGACTATGGGCGCAACAAGCCGCGCCTCCAACTGCATTGACGCTTAGCCAGGCCGTGGAAGACGCCTTGAGGAACTATCCTTCGATCCGGGTAACACAAGAACAAATGAATGCAGCGGCGGCCGGGATCCGTTTGGCCCAAACCGCATACCTGCCACGGATTGACGGTCTGGCACAGATCAACCGCGCCACGCGCAACACCTTCTACGGACTTCTGGTTCCCCAGGGCGTCATACCGGGGGTGGATGGCGTTCCGGCGAATAATTTTGGCTCAGTCTGGGACAGCGGCTTAGGCGTACTGGTCACCTGGCAGCCGTTCGATTTCGGTTTGCGGGCAGCGAATGTCGCCGTGGCCGCCGCGGCCCGCGATCAGGCTCAAGCAACCATGAATCGGACGCGCTATGACGTTTCGGTTGCAACCGCGGATACATTCCTCACCGTGGTTGCCGCGGAGCAGACCGCGCAGGCCGCCCGCGCCGCCGTTGCCAGTTGGCAAATTCTTCTAAAGAGCATTCATGCGTTGGTGACCGCGCAACTCCGTCCGGGCGCGGACGAAGCGAGAGTGCAAGCGGAGTTAGCGGTCGTGCAAACCCAGCTAGCGCAGGCTGAGCAAGCCATCGAGGTCGCTCGTTCGACGGTCGCCCAGTTCGTTGGCTTCAGCCCTTCCCGGTTGGTCTTGAGCCCTGGAAAGTTGGCCGAGCAAGTGCCGCCGGACCGGCCTGAACCTCCTCTGGAGATTCCGGCAAACCCGCTCGCTCTAGAAGAAAACGCCGCGATCAACCAGGAGCAATCTCAGCTCAAGGCCATCGAACGGACGTATCGTCCGGAGTTTCTGGTGCAGGGCTTGGCCAGCGCGCGCGGAACGGGCCTGCTGAACGATGGTTCGCGGCTCGGCGGATGGAATGGATTGGCGCCCACGGTCCAAAACTACGGCGTTGGCCTGACTGTTACCTTCCCCGCCATGGACCGATTCGCAATTCGAGAACAAGCGGCGATGCAGTCAGCCAACATTCGCGCCGGCCAAGCGCAATACCAACTCATCGCCACCAATCTGCAGGCTCGATTTAACAGCGCGCAGGCAACGCTCACGGGCGCGCGGCGCGTAGCGGCAAATACGCCGATTGAGATTTCCTCGGCCCGAACGGCCCTCCAGCAGGCCACGGCTCGATACCAGTCTGGATTAGCCCCCATCGATGACGTTGCACAGGCTCAACGCTTGCTGGTCCAGGCCCAGATCGATGACGCTCTAGCGCGCTTGAATGTTTGGCGCGCGATGTTGCAACTGGCTACAGCTCGCGGGGACATACATCCCTTCCTCGCGGAAGCGAGTCAATAATTTTCGATAGGTGAACCATGCGTTTCGTCCTAGCCGCTCTCAGCCGCCCGATCACGGTCGTGGTGGCATTGGTCTCCATCGCACTCTTTGCATATCTGGCGGTACAACGGATGCCGGTGGACATCTTTCCGAAAGTGGGGGAGAACGCAGTTTACGTGGCGCAGCCTTTCGGAGGCATGGATCCGGCCCAGATGGAGGGCTACCTTACCTACTATTACGAGTATCACTTCCTCTACATAACCGGAATCGAGCGAGTGGAGAGCAAGAGTATTCAGGGCGCGGCTTTGATGAAGCTCGTCTTTCATGAAGGCACCGACATGGCCTCTGCAATGGCGGAGACCGTGGGCTACGTCAATCGCGCCCGAGCGTTCATGCCGCCAGGAACGGTGCCTCCCTTCATCACGCGATTTGACGCTGGTAGCGTGGCCGTCGGTCAATTGGTTTTCAGCAGCGCGACGCACACACAAGGGGAGTTGCAGGATTTTGCGCTCAATCTGGTGCGGCCTTTGTTCGCGACCTTGCCCGGAGTTTCCGCTCCGCCACCCTTCGGAGGAAACCAGAGGACGATTGTCATAACGCTTGATCCCGACAAGCTGCAGCAATATCAGATCTCACCCGAGGAGGCCATTTCGGCGGTCAACAAGGCCTCGCTGGTGCTGCCTTCAGGCAACATGTGGACCGGAGAGATCAACCGCATTGCGAGAACGAATGCAGCGCTGGGAGGCGATCTTGCGGAACTTCTGAGCACTCCCATCCGGCCAGTGTCCGGGACGACGGTTTACCTCAGAGACATCGGGACCATTGAGAACGGCACCGATATTATTACCGCTTACGCACACGTCAACGGTAAGAGGACGGTCTACATCCCGGTGACGAAGCGCGCGGACGCCTCCACGCTCGCCGTGATTCAGGCGGTCAAAGCGGCGATACCCGATTTCAAAAAGGTGGTGCCGGACGACGTGGATGTCAGTCTGCAATTTGACCAGTCGCCGTTCGTGACGAACTCATTGCGCGGGTTAGTCACGGAAGGATTGCTCGGCGCGGCCCTCACTGGCCTGATGGTCCTGATCTTTCTGCGTGATTGGCGGAGCGCGGTGATCGTCGTCCTGAACATACCGTTCGCGCTGCTGAGCGCCGTGATCCTGTTGTGGGCCACCGGGCAAACGATCAACATCATGACGCTCGGCGGGTTGGCGCTCGCGGTGGGTGTTCTGGTGGATGAGGCCACCGTCGAGATTGAGAATATTCACACCCAAATGCTTCCAGGAGTTTCGCGGGCGCGCGCGGTGGTGGAAGCATGCAACCGGACCGCGATGGCGCGCTTGCTTTCGATGTTCTGCATTCTCGCGGTTTTCGTCCCATCGTTCTTCATGGTGGGTGTCAGCCGCCAGCTCTTCGTGCCGTTGTCGCTGGCTGTCGCGTTCTCGATGATCGCGTCGTATCTGCTTTCAAGCAGCCTGGTGCCCGTGTTCTCCACGTGGCTTATGCGGGAGGCACATCGAGGAGAAGAGCATGAGGGTATCTTCGGGCATCTGCGCTCGTTCTACGAAAGCTATCTTCGTCTGGTGCTACGGCTCCGTTGGCCGCTGGTGGTGGGTTATCTGGCAGTCGCGTTTGGGCTTCTTTATGTGCTGCTGCCGCGCATAGGTACCGAACTGTTTCCGGACGCCAATGCGCCCTTGCTGCGGGTGCGTCTGCGCGCGCCCGCCGGCACTCGAATCGAAGAAACCGAGCGCATTGTCCTTCGCGCCCTCAACGTCATTCAACAGGATGCCGGCCAGGACAACGTGCTAATCACCAGCGATTTCATGGGTGTGGTGCCTTCCAGCTATCCGGTCGACCTGATTCACCTGTTCACCAGCGGACCTCAGGAAGCCATCATACAAGTTGCGGTAAAACCCGATACGCCACGAGGCGAGGCCCTGCGAGAACGGATTCGTGGAGATTTACGGAGCCAGTTACCAGCCTGCCAGGTTTCTTTTGAAGCAGCGGACATCGTGTCCCAAGTGATGAGCTTTGGATCGCCCACTCCCATCGAGGTTGCGGTGCAGGGGCCCAGTCTTGCGGCCGATTATGGATATGCCCAGAAGGTTCAATCGCAACTGGCAAAACTAGATTTCGTCCGGGATCTGCAATTTGCTCAAGAGTACAATTACCCGACGTTGGACATTAATATCAACCGCGACCGGGCGGGCCAATTTGGACTGACCATGGCGGACGTGGCGCGTTCGGTTGTGCCGGCCACGTCTTCATCGCGGTTCACCGAACCAAACTATTGGCGCGATCCAAATTCCGGCAACGCGTTCCAGATTCAAGTGGAGCTGCCGCAGAACCGGATGCAAAGCGTTCAGAATGTCGGGGAACTCCCGATCATGCTCGATGGACACCGGGGCACTCAGCTGACAAACGTCGCGCAGATGAAGCTGGGTACCATGCCCGGATTGATTGAACGCTTCAACGGCCAGCACATTGTGAGCCTGACCGCGAACGTTCATGACATAACTCTCGGAGAAGCCGCTCCGAAACTAACCCAAGCGCTGGCAGCCGCCGGAACACCACCTCGTGGAGCGAAGATCGTTATGAAAGGCCAGATTCCGCCGTTAGAGCAGACCATCTCCGGGCTGCGGGTCGGTTTGCTCCTGGCCGTTGTGGCGATCTTCCTATTGCTGTGCGCGAATTTCCAGTCGATGCGGCTGGCACTTGCGATCGTCCTCACGGTTCCCGCAGTCCTGTGCGGAGTGCTTCTCATGTTGCTGGCCACTCACACGACCCTCAACATTCAATCCTTCATGGGCGCGATCATGGCCATGGGTATCGCCGTGGCAAACTCGATTTTGTTGATTACGTTCGCCGAACGTGCCCGTCACGAGAACAGCCCTGTGATGGATGCGGCTCGCGAGGGAGCGGCCAGCCGGCTCCGCGCGATCCTGATGACCGCCGCGGCCATGATCTTCGGCATGCTTCCGTTGGCGATCGGATTCGGCGAAGGCGGCCCGCAAGCTGCGCCCCTTGGCCGCGCCGTTATTGGCGGTCTCGTCTTATCAACATTTGCCACTCTGACGATTCTTCCTTCGATCTACGCTATTTTGCAAGGGAGGGCGACGCTCAACTCTCCGTCACTCAATCCCATGGACCCGACGAGTCGATTCTATGACGCACGCTAGAACTTTCCTTGGCCCCATTTATGTTCTCGGATTAATCGCACAACCTTGTTTGGTGCAAACCGGTCGGGCCCAAACTGGCGACCTGGCTCGCGTCGTGTCTAAACCCGTGTCGCGAACCGTCGAATTGCCGGGCGAGTTTTTGGCGTTCCTGAGCGTCTCGCTGCACGCCAAGGTTCCGAGTTACGTCGACCGCGTGCTGGTGGATCGAGGCAGCATCGTTAAAGAAAAGGAACTGCTCGTCGAATTGTCCGCTCCAGAAATGGCGGCGCAAATTGCCGAAGGCCAGTCCAAAGTGCAGGCCGCCGAGGCCGATCGCCTGCAAGCAGAGGCTCAGCTCGCAGCGGTGCAAAGCACGTACGATCGTACGAAAATCGCGGCGGAAACGCCTGGAGCGATCGCGGGCAACGAATTGATTCAAGCCGAAAAACAGGTCGAAGCGGCCAAAGCGCTCTTGAATTCCCGCTTGCAGGCCAGCCGCGCCGCGGAGGCGGGCGTTCGCGCCCTCCAGGATTTGCAGGGCTACCTCAAGATCACCGCGCCGTTCGACGGAGTTGTGACTGACCGCATGGTCCACCCAGGCGCTCTGGTCGGTCCCGGGAACGACATGGCGCTTCTCGTGATCCAACAAGTGTCGCATCTGCGGCTGGTGGTGCCCGTGCCCGAAGAAGACGTCAGCGGGATCATGAACGGAGCAAGCGTGCCATTCCAGGTGCCCGCCTGGCCGGAACGGACCTACTCCGGCACCATCGCGCGAATGTCTCACGCCCTCGATCAAAAGACGCGCACCATGGCAATCGAGCTAGATGTGTTCAATCGGGATGGATCGCTCGCTCCGGGCATGTATTCGACAGTGAAGTGGCCGGTGCAACGATCTCGGCCTTCGCTTTTTGTGCCGAAGACGAGCGTAGTCACTACCACCGAGCGCACCTTCGTGATCCGCAGTCAGAACGGCCAGGCGGAATGGGTGGACGTCAAGAAGGGTGTGGCCGAGGGAGATTTGGTTGAAGTGCTTGGGAATCTGAAGCCCGGCGATTTGGTTGTCCGGCGCGCGACGGATGAAATCAGAGACGGCACCCCAATCCAGATGGTTGCGAAATCGAAGTAGCGCTCGGAGGTTTTCATGAAGTCTCTCGCCTGGGTAACGGCAGTGTTGATGGTGACCGGAACCGCGCAAGCGCAAACTTTATCCCGTGAAGCGCTGGTGAAGGCCTTGCGGCAGGGTGGCTATGTCATCGTGATGCGCCATGCGAGTTCACCGCGCGAGGCGCCCGATCAGCAAACCGCCAATGCGGACAACGTGAATCGCGAGCGGCAGTTGGACGAAGCAGGCCGTGCCAGCGCGATCGCCATGGGCAAGGCCCTTCGTGAGCTGCATATTCCGATCGGAGAAGTATTCACGAGCCCGACATATCGGGCGCTGGAAACCGTGCGTCTGGCCCAGTTTCCCAATCCACGCACGGTACCTGAATTAGGCGATGGTGGTCAAAGCATGCAAGGAGCCACCGAAGCTCAAGCCGGATGGCTCCAGAAAAAAGTAACAGAGCTTCCGGGGCACGCCAATACGATCGTCGTGACCCACTTCCCGAATATGAGCCGTGCTTTCCCACAATGGACATCGGGATTAATGGATGGCGAGGCGCTGATATTCGGTTCGGACGGCAAGGGAGGCTCGACTCTCATCGCACGGATCAAGATCGACGAATGGCCGCGGATGAGGCCGTGAGATCCCCGACCTTAGAGGTTCGCGGATTATGCCACACGCCACTTAGCCAGGGTTGCTAGGGCTTGGTTGTGGGTTAGATCCGGCCTGATTATCAATTCCAAGGTGGACACGCCGTCCAAATCGACCTCATAGTCTTCGATCTCGCTGGTGGAGCCTCCGGGACTGAAATTCCACTGCTGTCGCACGATCTCCTTGGCTTGCCCACCGTCCGCCGCGGACCATCGAACGGTGAATTCTTGCAGGCGTTCGTTGGCGGGTTCCCGAAAGTGAAGTTGTATTCGACGCACAGGAAGAGCTTGATCGAAGATGAGTCGGATTTGTTGTTCCCCTTTTTGGCCCGCTCGCCAGCCCGCTCCTTCCGCGGCACTGAAAACGGACTCGATGGGAAAGTTAGGATCCTCAGACGTGACTTCCACGGTCGCGATCTCTCCGAGGTCCATCCAGTTCGAGACCGGCCCTGACCCGGCAGCAGTTAGACCCGAACCCACGATTCTCTTTCGCATGCTCCTATTTTCTCCTAAGCTTCAGTTTCCTTTGCGTAGTGGATTGCCACATCCGGCGCCGTGAAGACGAACGTCGAACCAACGCCCGGCTGCGATTCAACCCAGATCCGCCCCCCATACCTTTCCACCACCCGCTGGCAAATCGCCAACCCCACGCCCGTGCCGGGGATTTTCCTGCCGTGCAGCCGCCGGAAGACCTCGAAAATCTGCTTGTGATATTCCGGTTCGATGCCTATGCCGTTATCGGAGACAGAGAATTGAAGTTCCCCGTCCTTTTCTTGCACCGAGACGTGAATGCGCGGCGGACGCGCGCTTCGGTATTTGATCGCATTGCCGATTAGATTTTGAAACAATGGCTGAAAATGGGCGCGATACGCTCGCACCACCGGCAGCCGCTCGCTGGTCACTTGGGCGCCGCTCTCATCGATGGACGCTTTCAGATTCTGCCGTACGTCTTCCAGCACCGCGTTCAAATCCACTAGCTCCAAAGGCTCTTCATCGCGGCTCCTGATTTCGGTGTACGCCAGCAGATCCGAAAGCAGTTCACGCATCCGCGTGGTGCCGCTCACGATGTTGTCGACGAAAGTGCTCGCTTCGCCCGTGAATTCCCCCGCGTGCGATTTGATCAGCAGTTGCGAGTAGGCCGTGATCATTCGCAAAGGCTCCTGCAGGTCGTGGCCGGCAATAAAAGCGAAGCGCTCCAAATCCTGATTGGTAGCCGTTAAAACCTCGTTCGAACGTTGCAGGTCCGCGTTGAGCCGGGCCAAACGCTCCGCCGCCCGAACTTGCTCGGTAATATTGCGCGAAATCACCGAGGCGCCCATGATTCGTCCCAGAGGATCTTGGAGCGGCGAAATCGTGATCGCGACGTGGAGCAGTTCGCCGGATTTTGTCCGCCGAATCGTTTGGTAGTGTTCGATTCGTTCTCCCCGCGCGACGCGCTGCATGATACTGGATAACTCGTTGGATCGGTCGGCCGGGAAGATCTTCAAGATGGATTGTCCCAACATTTCTTGCGCGGTAAAGCCGAAAATTCGCTCCGCGCTCGCGTTCCAGCTGGTCACAATGGCGTTGAGATCCTTGCTGAAGATGGCATCGTTGGAGGATTGAACGATGGAAGCCAGAATCCGGCCGGCTTGATCTGCCCGACGCCGCGCCGTGACGTCCCGAAACACCAGCACCGTGCCTTGAATGGCGCCGTTTTCGTCCCGGATTGGCGCTCCGCTGTCGTCGATCGGAATCTCGGCTCCATTGTTCGCGATCAGCACGGTGTGGTTCGCCATCCCGATAATTCTGCCTTCGCGCAGAACCTGCGTCACCGGGCTCTCCACCTTGGCGCGGCTGAATTCATTCACGATGTGAAAAACCTCATCTAGTTGCCGGCCCACAAGATCGGACTCATCGAGCCCCATCAAGGATTGCGCCACCGCGTTCACGAACGCCACGCGCCCTTGGGCGTCCGTGGATATCACCGCGTCTCCGATACTGGCGAGCGTGGTTCGAAGAGAATCCCGGACCTCCTGGCTTACCTTCAGGGCCGCCTCTTGAGCCAGTAGCGCCTTCCTGAGTTCGCTATCCTGCGATTGGATTCGGCCCAACATCTCGTTAAAGCCATCCGCCAACGCGCCTAGTTCGTCGCCCGATACCTTCTGCGCGCGAATACTATAGTCTCTGGTTTCCGACACCGACCGCGTAGCGTTCGCGAGCTGTGAAATTGGCCCTGCGATGATCGCTCGCAATCTCGAGGAAAGCAGAAACGCGACGAAACTCGATACTAGAAGAATCAGGAATACGGCCTCGGCATATAGTTTGATGTGTTCGGAAAGCTCTCCCAAATCGTAAAGCAACACCAGCGTGCCGATGCGTCTCTGATTCAGCATAACGGGCCGCCGGATCACCAGCCCCGCGCCGGTGAATTGCATTTCATCCGGTGCATTACCCGCGGGACAGTTCGACGCCGCGCCTGATTGCACATATTTGGCGAACATCCCGCCATCCGGCCGGTAAATGCAAGCCGCCGCGAGGTGAGGCCGGGCTCGCAAAGACGCTAATGTCCGTGCCGCCGCTTGAGGATCGTCGAAGGCCAGCGCGCCGGTGCTGTTGTCGGCGACAATTTGTGCCAGCGCGGAAATGTCCCTTTGCATCGTCGCGCGGAAAACGTATGAATCGGCGATCACGATTCCCAGCCCCGATAGCAGCAGCGCCGCCGCGGTCACCGTCATGATGATCGCCATCAGCTTCTGCTTGACCGGTATGTCGCGGAATGGACGCATCATCAGGCCACTCTATTGCTGAACCGATCGGGCTACCATCATCAGTTGCGAGCTGAGCGTGAGCTTAGCTTTCGCCGCCGCCCGTTGATCGATATCGAACCGCACGCGCCGATCTTCGATGACAAATGCGATTATGCCGCCGTAGCGGAGAAACATCTCGCCTTCGCCGACCGTCAAAATCCCGGGGCCCGTCTCCGCCAAAACTCTAGCAGCCTCCCTTTCCGATCTCGCGATATAGAGAACCCGGCACTCCTTTGACGCGGGGGCGCGCCGGATCCGCCGTATTTCCACTGCGTGGCCATTTACGGTTTCTCCCTTCACCATCTCACTCAGCGTGCTTCCGAACGGGTCCTCACCCAGGATGCAAATCGCCAGTGGCGAATGTTCATCCTCAAATGCTCCCTCCGGCCACCCGACGAACTTCGTGAAGTTGAGCAGGAACGCCGCTTTCACTTGATATTCTTCCGCGGCTCTTACCGGACGGCTGGTGGCGATGGATATCCACGCGAGCAGCCATGCCATCCATGCAAAGCGCCATCGCCGCCGCAGCCGGTTTGCCTTGCGGCTTCCGGAGAAAATGCGACGCGATTCGGACGCTATTTGCTCCACGTCAGTCTCGCGTACGCGTTTCGCTTGATGAAGACCAACCCGCTCGGATCGCCCAGATATTCCGCATGCGACGGTTGGAAAAGGTTCTGACCGACAATCGACAGCTCGAACTCGCGGCTGATGCGCCACCCGAACCGCGCGTCGCCGGTGGAATATGTCGGGACATGCTGGGCCGCAAGTTCGCTCACCACACGATAATCGAAATCCAGCTGAAAGCGTTTGGATAAATCGGCCGCCATCTGAACCGCTGCCTGATGCTGGGGACTGGACCCCACGATCCCGGGCGCCGTGCCGACATCCGCCGAGTGCGGCGCTTGGCCCAAATTCATATGCAGAAAAGAATAGGAGCCGCGCAGCCGCAAAAAATCTTTGGGCCGCCACTCGGGAGCAACCTCCACTCCTTTCGTGTAGCCCAGCAGCCCGTTTCCGAATTGCGCCGGAAGCAGTAAATGCAAAGGTTCGGGCGTGGCCAGGTAAGGCGGCGTAGTCTCCAGGTAAGGCGCTCCGGTTATATCTTCGCTAAACAAATCATGGTAGTGATTGTAAAACGCCGCAACATCCAGATAGATATTTGGGCCGACCAGATCGCGATAACCGAGTTCATAGCCATTGAGCTGCCCCGGCTGAAAACCGTTATTTGCGTTGAACCGCGCCAAAAAAGGCGTGCCGTTCTGAAGCATGCCCGCCAGGCCCAAAAGATAAAAATTCTCTTCCGCGTCCGATGGCGTGCGTAAGGCGTGAGTATAGGCCACCCAGAACGACTGTTTGGCATTGGGCGTCCAAAGCAGCCGCCCACTTGGCTCGGCGCCGAAATCGGTGAAATTGGTGCGCAGCAGCTTGGTCCCGAGCGTCAGCGAAAGGCGCTGGTCCACTAATGTGATTTCATCCTGGAAGAATCCGGTGAACAGATAATCCGTTCGCTTTAACGGAATGAATGCCAGACCGGTTACCACCAGGAAGTCATGGATCGGCTGATCGCGTGCCTCCCATCCCCACGTCACCTCATTGCGCGCCGGCAACCGGAGGCGCTGCAAAAAATCGATATCTATCGTGTTCCGGTCGTCCCCTAGATTCAGTTCATGACGATTGGTCCGGTCGTAATAAGCTTGCACCTGGATGTCGTTACTGTCGCTGAACACGCGCCGCCATTTCCCCATGACATTGGCGCCTGATAGATATGCGTTTCCGTCCACAATTTGCGAATAAGGGGGTGTGTAGCTGCTGGCTTGGACGTTCTCACCGGCAATCTCGTCATAGCCATCGCCTTGCAGGGTGAACATATCGCTGCCTTCATTCCAGTCCATGCGAAAACCGGCCTGCGTGGATCGCCAGTCGTCAAAATTCCGGCCGCCCGGATCGTCTTCCGGCCCCCGCGTGAAAGCCTTGCCATAAATGCGATAGCTGAAATCGGCCCCGTTGCCGCCGCCATAACGGAAATCGGCGAAGCCCTGCTCGAAGTTGCCTCCGCCCGCGCTGGCCAGCATCCCGTGCGTATCTTCGGAAGACTTCGTAATGATATTGATCACGCCGTTCACCGCGTTCGGTCCCCAGATGGTTCCGCCCGGGTCTCGAATCACCTCGATCCGGTCGATGTCTTCCATCTCGGTGTCCTGCACCTCCCAATAGGTGCCATCGAACAACGTGGTGTAAACCGTGCGTCCGTCGATGAGAACCAGGACTGAACGATTCAGCCGGCTTCCGAACCCGCGGATTCCAATGGACCACTTGTTGCTGTCGATGCGCGCCACCTCAACGCCAGGCGCCAACCGCAGTGCCTCCGGGATGCAGGTGGCTCCCGACCGCCGGATGTCTTCACCTGTGATGACGTAGATAGCCGCCGGCGTCCGTGAAACCTTCGTCGGTTCCTTGGACGGGGTGGTCACTTCGATTTGCGAAAGTTCTTCCAGGCTCAAATTCTTGAGCGCCGCCGGATTGCTTTGATCGGGAGCTCCCTGAGGATCATCGCCCTTCGCGGTGTGAACCATCGCGGCGAGCGTGAGCAAGAGAACGACACAAGCGGTCCGTTGCATTCCAAGACTTAAACGCTCGCCCAGCCCTGAATCAAACGTATTATTACTTTCCGTACCAGCACCGAGGCCGTGGAATGCAACTTGCCCATATTTTACGATAAGACTCTCCACTTGTAACTATGTTTCACCGAAAGTATGAGGCTCGATTACCTAAGTCGCAGGACACAGCTCGTTGGTGTCCTAACCAGCGATTAACATCGCCTTTGCAGAGTCCAAAGCTATAATCGAGGTGATGAAGTCCTTACAAGCTCGGATTCCCGCAATGCTGCTTTCGGTTGCCGCGCTGGTGACGCCGCACGTGCCTGGCGCCGAGCCCGATCCAAAAGCGGTTCACTACACACTTCCCGAAAATATCCAGTGGAAGAAAGGTCCGATTACAGATTCGGTCATGCTGCAGGGCGATATGTCACAGCCCGGACTCTATATTCAGCTCATGCGCTGGCATCCGAACAACATGAGCCGTCCCCACACCCACGACGCACCTCGCTACATCATGGTGATGTCGGGTACATGGTGGGTCGGGACGGGCGCGAAATTCGATCCCGACAGCACGAAGCCGATGCCTGCCGGCAGCTACGTGGTCGATCAGCCGAACGAACTGCACTACGACGGCGCAAAAGACGAAGAGTGCGTCCTGATGATTATGGGCATGGGACCAACAACCACGTCCGCTCCGGGCAAGTTCGAGGTAGGTCCGATCAAGAAATAGGCCGTCCCGAACCGCCAAATCGTGTAGACTTGGCGACCAGGAGGTGTTGATGAAACGTTTATCGATCGGAGTCGGCCTAGCCATTCTGCTGTTCGTGCCGGCCGTTGGCGGTGCGCAGATTCTGGTTGCAGGAGAAGGTCCGGTCGTCTACGGGCACCACCATCTGAACACCACGAACATGGACGCACAGAAGAAGTTCTATGCCGATACGCTCGGCGGCAGCGTGGCCAAGTTCGGTTCCGGTGACCGGCAGCAGGAAATCATCAAGTTCCCGAATGTTCTGATATTTTTCCGTCCGATGCAGGCGCCGACGGGCGGCTCGATCGGCACGACGGTGAATCACATCGGCTTTTCCGTTCCCGACCTTAGGCCGGTCGTGGCGAAGATCAAGGCAAATGGCTTCAAAATGATCACCGCCGATTCGGTCGCCGCGAACGTGAAGGTGACCGATGACATTGCGGCCGCCAGTCCGACGACGAACATCGCGTTTGCGCTCGGTCCGGAGGATGTCAAAGTAGAGCTCGTCGAAGTCAAATCGCAGAAGGCCCCGATTCAGCTTCATCACATCCACTTCTTCGGGCAAATGAACACCGAGATGCAGGCCTGGTACGCAAAGACGTTCGGCGCGACGATGCTTCCGGCCAATCCGGGATCCGCGTTCGTGCAGGATCAACTGCCCGGCGTGTTCCTGAACTTCACGCCGTCGCCGACGCCGACCGTCGGCACCACCGGCCGATCGATCGATCATATCGGCTTCGAGATCAAAAACCTCGAGGCGTTCACGAAGAAGCTAGAAGCCCAGGGCATCAAACTGGATCGTCCCTACACCAAGGTGCCCCAGCTTGGCATCGCGATCGCGTTCATCAAAGATCCCTGGGGAACAAATATCGAAATGACGGAGGGACTCGCCGACATAAAGTAGGGTTACGTCAATGAAAATAGCTATTCTCCCTCTAGCGGCGCTGCTTTCATGCGCAGCGCTGCCCGCTTTCGCACAACTCGTCAGTCATCCGGACGCACCGGTCCGCATCGGCCACTATCACCTCAACGTCACGAGCGTCGAAGCCCACAAGAAGTTTTGGGTCGACACGCTGGGCGGCCGAGCAATGAAGTTCGGCGACATCGATGTAATTGAGTTTCCCGATGCGTTCATCTTTCTGCGCGTGCAGAAGCCGACCGGCCCGACCCGCGGCACCGCCTTCGATCACATCGGATTCGCTGTGCCAAACGTGCCGGCCATGGCGACGAAGCTGGCAGCCGCGGGATATCAGGAAACCACCGGGCGGGAGCCGAAGCCGGGTGAGCCACCACCAGCGGCATCGGGCACGTCGGCGGTGTATGGACGCTTTGCGTATTTTCTCGGCCCTGACGGGGTGAAAATCGAGCTCGTAACCAGCGCTGAAAAAGACGCGCCGCCTATCGTGGCGCATCATATCCACTTCATCAACAAGCAGTACGTCGAGATGCAGCAGTGGTATATGAAGGCGTTCGATGCGACTTTGCGTCCAGGACAAACCGACTTCTTCATTGGCGCCGACCTGCCGGGCGTCGGCTACAGCCTCAACTTCTTCCGGTGGGAAGGCGACCAGTCCATCACTCACGTCCCCACCGCCGGCCGCGTTGTAGATCACGTGGGATTTGAAGTGAAGAACCTGGACACGTTCTCGAAGGCGCTCGAAGCCAAGGGCATCAAGGTCGTTCGGCCTTACAACAACAGAGACGCAGCCATGAACAACATCGCCACTGCAACGATCGTCGACCCTTGGGGAGTCTCAATCGAGCTGACCGAGGGCCTGGACAAGATCAAATGATTTCACTTTGAAGGCACGCCTGCTTGCCACAGAGCAGTTACTTGCCCGTCAGATGCGCCGCATCTTTTTCATTTTCCTGACAGACGAACTCAATCAGCTCCGTGTCGAGCATGATGCGGTGGTTCACTTTGACGGTCCAGGGCTTGGTATAGGCTTTCGGATCATCGATCGTAACTTCGATTTCCATGTTCCCGTAATTCACGCGCCGGAACCGCTCGGTCATTTTGCCAGATGTCGTGAGCGGGCTGCCCTCGACATCCAGCCATACATCATCACGGAAGCCGCTGGTCTCAACCACCAGTGTGTCTCCGTCCCATTTTCCAGTGGAGTAGCCGTACCACCAGGGCTCGGCATCGTTGCCTGGCAATGGCCGCCCGTCCGTGAAGATCTGGCGGACACCTGAGTTCGCTTCATATAAAATCACGATCAATCCCGGAGTCTGGATGATTTTCCTCGGCTCTGGATGCGTGTGCAGTTGCATCAGACCGATCGGCAAACACTGGGCGTCTGGATTATCCTTGTTGTTTTCCGCGACGCGCTGGCTCCGAAGCTCCGCCGCCCATGGCTGGAACGGAAGGCCGTCCTTGAGCGTTGAGCCTATGTCAAAGAACTGAAGCAGTCCAGGAATGCGCACGCCAATGCCGGGCGATCTGGCGCCTGCGGGAGGCGGGGTTCCGGGACGTGCATCTGGGCTATCGACGAACTTCCAGATCCCGGAAAGGTCTGGCTTGCCATCCGGGGTCTTCGGGGCGGGCCCGGTCAGGTTCGGCTTTCCGTCGGGGGTCTTCGGAACCCCTGCGGTCGGATAAGCAGGCCACTGCGCGAAGAGTCCTGACGAAGCCAGAAGCATTATCGCACCGCCGAATACCTTGCTGAGATTGACCGTCCGGCTCATTGAAGGCACCCTCAAAATTACTCTGTGACGATACCTGTGTCAATCGATCCGCGCGCTTGTACGGGCCAAGCGCCTTCGCCAAACGCCAACCGGAGGGATCACGGCGGAAGGGACAAGCACCACACACTGTTGTGAAACAGCATCCCCAAGAAGTCCCCCACACTCTGGCTCCTGGACCGGATCGGGAGCTGCCCAGCAGCCGAAACGCCTCGATGTCATCCGAGCGCGCGCGTTCCACAGCGCCGCTGGCTTCCGCTTCCATCCGTCCCTTAGACTGGGACTTTTGCCAACGGTTAGGCGTATTCGAAAGGTTTTGCAAACCAATTGCGACATGGCGCGTATTAGGTCGGTAGGAGGCTTCGCGTGTTGGCTGATTTGCGGGAAGCGCTGCGACAAGTACGGAAGGAGCCCGGGGTTACGGCGACGGCGGTTATCACACTGGCATTGGGAATCGGTGCGACCACGGCGATCTTTACGCTCGTGCACCAGGTAATGCTGAAGTCGCTACCCGTGACGAAGCCCGAAGAGTTGTGGAGGATCGGAGATAAAGTTCGCTGTTGTAACTGGGGAGGATACACACAGGGTGAGGACGGAGATTTTTCGCTGTTCTCCTGGGAGGCGTACAAGAACTTTCGCGCGCAAACGCCCGAGTTCATCGACCTGACGGCCCTACAGGCCGGTAACGCACAGCTGGGCGTCCGAAGAGCCGGATCACACGCACAAGCGGATACACGCAACGGCGAGTACGTCTCCGGCAATTTCTTCAGGACTCTTGGCGTGCAGCCCTGGATCGGCCGGCTGATGACCGACGCGGACGACCAGGAGGGTGCGCCACCCGTTGCGATAATAAGCTACCACATCTGGCAAGAAAAGTACGCCTCTGACCCATCGGTGGTCGGAGCTGCTTATCAGATTAACGGGCATCCGTTCACGGTAATCGGTGTGGCGGCGCCGGGCTTTTATGGGGCCAAGCTGGCAGGCTGGGGCATGCCGGACTTTTGGCTGCCACTGACAACGGAGCCATTGATCGATGGAGAGACGGCGCGGTTGAAAAGACCGAACGGCAACTTCCTGGACCTGATCGGGAGGTTGCGTCCGGGAGTTCAGCCGAAGTCGCTCGAAGCGAAACTGAAGGTGGAACTCCATGACTGGCTGGCTAGCCATGTTCCGGATATGGAGCCGGGTGAGAAGCAACTCTGGCAACGGCAGACCCTGCACTTGATCCCCGGGGGCGCAGGCGTGGCGGCCATGAGAGATCAATATCAGGATGGATTGAAGTTGCTGCTGATAGCGGCAGCATGTGTGTTGCTGGTGGCCTGCGCGAATCTGGCGAATCTGATGCTCGCGCGCGGGTTCAAGGATCGCGCGCAAACATCCATACGCGTCGCGTTGGGTGCCTCGCGAGGGCGACTGGTACGGAAGGTGCTGGTCGAGTCCATTTTGCTGGCGGTGATTGGAGGAGTTTTGGGCATCGGCGTCGCATATGCCGGGACCAGGCTGATTCTGTATCTGGCCTTCCGGATCGGCGGCCCTCAGAACTACGTACCGATCGCGGCGACACCGTCCTGGCCGGTCCTGCTGTTCACGCTAGGGGTATCAGTGCTGACCGGTGTAATCTTTGGGATCGCTCCGGCGTGGATGACATCGCATGCCGACCCAGCGGACGCTCTGCGTGCGGGCAGCCGTTCCGTGGGCGCCGGGCGAACTTGGGCGCAAAAGTCGCTGGTAATCTCGCAGGTCAGCGTGTCGCTGGTGCTGCTCTCCGCGGCGGTCCTGCTGGGCCAGAGCCTGCGAAACCTGGAGCACCAGAATTTCGGCTTCGATGCGCAGGGCCGATACATCGCTTGGATCAATCCAATGCTGAGCAACTACAAACCGGAACAACTGGAACCGATGTTTCGGCAAATTGACGATCGTCTGCTCCAGATTCCCGGTACCCGGATGGTAGCGCCTGCGCTCTATGCGCCCATGACAGGCGACAGTTGGAACGAGGCTATTCGCGTCCAGGGCAGGCCGGAGCCCTCGGTGAAGGAAGACACGGGCGCCGCGTGGGCGCGAGTGATGCCAGGCTTTTTTGAGACCATCGGCGCCAAGATCCTGCTGGGGCGGCCCATTACAGATGCGGACACTGGGGCGACGCGGAAGGTAGCGGTAGTCAATCAAGCTTTTGTGAAGAGATTCTTCAAGGACCAAAACCCAATCGGGCAACACTTCGGGATCGACAAAATCAAGTACTCCGCAACTTTCGAAATCATCGGAGTTACGAACGACCTGCGCTATATGACTTATGAATACAAGAAACCGGTACAGCCCATGTTTTGGGTGCCGGAAGCACAAACCGTGCGGTACGACGATCCGGCCTTCATGAGCGGCGAAATCTGGTCGCATTATTTATACAACATCGTAATTTGGGCGCCGGGGAACCAGCAGGGCATCGATGAGCGCGTGCGGAAAACGTTAGCCAGCGTCGATCCAAATTTGGTGCTCTACTCGGTTGACCCATACACCCAAGTCTTGCGCGCGGATTTCCAGCAAGAAGGGATGATTGCGACACTGACCATGCTCTTCGGTGCTCTTGGGCTGGTGCTGGCCGCCGTAGGGCTGTACGGAGTGCTGGCCTACACGGTGGAGCGGCGGACCAGTGAAATCGGTGTGCGGATGGCGCTGGGCGCGGATCGCGGACGCGTTATACGGATGGTACTGGGCGGCGCATTCTGGCAGGTGGGCGTCGGCCTGGTGCTTGGTATTCCGGCCGCGATCGGGGCCGGCAAGCTGATGACCACTCAGTTGTTCGGGGTGAAGCCATGGGATCCTGTCATGCTGACAGTTGCCGTATTGCTCCTTGGATTGGCGGCATTGCTGGCATCCATGATTCCCGCCTGGCGCGCGGCAGGCGTAGAACCGATGATGGCACTACGGACCGAGTAATGCCCGGTCTACCGTCTGCGTCCCATTAGCCGCAGCAGGCTGAGGAACAGATTGATGAAGTCAAGATAGAGCATCAGGGCGCCGAAGATCGCTGTCTTGCGCCCGGCGTCGGTTCCCTCCCCGCCGGGAACGTTCATCGCCTTGATCTTCTGGGTATCGTATGCGGTGAGTCCGGCGAACACGATGAGGCCGACGATGGAGAACACGAAGCTGGCGCCTGCGCTCATCAGCCTTGGGAAGATCATGGATAGCAGACCAAAGCCAACTAATCCGAATAAGCCCATCATGCAGAAGGAGCCAACCGGGCCTAGGTCCCGCTTCGTCACGAAACCGAACCCGCTGAGGCCCGCAAAACCGAACGCTGTGACGCCGAAAACTTCCGCGATGCTGGAGCCCGTGTAGATCAGAAAGATGCTGGACAGGGTGAGTCCAGTTAATCCCGCGTATAAAACATAGATGAGCGTCGCGGTGGCCCCACTGATCCGGTTGATCAGCCACGAGAGCCCGATGACGGCCCCTAGCTGGGCGATGATCAAACCCCACAACAGCGCCGGGGTTCCAAAAATCGTTTGCACCAGCTGCGGATTACCAGATACCTCCCAGGCGACGACACCGGTGAGACAAAGTCCACCCGTCATCCAGCCGTACACACGGCTCATGAATCGCGCGTTTTCTACTGCGATGGAAGCGGGCCCGAAGACCTGATTGCCGAATGACTGGTTGCCGACAGGTGAGTGTTCCACGCCCCAACTTTAAACCGCGGAGAAGTGGCTGTCAATGTCCAGGTGTCTTCCAAAATCCGCACCGACGAATACGGCGCTGAGCCCGATGACGCGGTGGCCGGCTGCGCGGTCAGTAGCCCGTCGGAGACATCGTCGCGTGGTTCGCTACGGGAGCAAACACTGGTATCGGATCAAGGGGCAGGCGTTCCTCTTCGTCCGGGTGTTCGAAGACTTTGCGAATTTGATAGGACGTGGCGCGCTCCGCTGGAATGCGCCCGATCGTTCGGATCAGGGCGCGAAACTCACCGGGAGCGACGTACTCGCCGAAATTCGCTCCCGCCGCTTTGGAGATGCTCTCTTCCATCAAAGTGCCGCCGAAATCGTTTGCTCCCGCTTCCAGACAGGCCAAGGATTCTTCAAACCCAAGCTTGACCCAAGAGACTTGAATGTTGCGGATGTAGCCATTCAGCAGAACCCGCGAGAGAGCATGCACGATCAGATCCTCGTGGACCGAACGACCCGGCCGGGCGTCTCCCCTTTTGAAAAGCCTGGTTTGGGAATGGATGAATCCGAGCGGGACAAACTCAGTGAATCCGCCAGTCTCCTTCTGAATCTCGCGGAGCAGAAGCAGATGCCTTACCCAATGTTCCGGAAGCTCGATATGGCCGTACATCATCGTCGATGTCGTGGGGATGCCGAGGCTATGAGCCGTGCGAACGACCTCGATCCACTGCCGCACTTTCAGCTTGTTGGGACTCAAAGATTTGCGGACACGATCGTCCAGAATTTCCGCTGCCGTTCCTGGAATGCTACCCAAGCCCGCTTCTTTCAACATCAGCAGGTACTCGCGAAGCGGCAGGCGCGTTTTTTCGACACCGTAGGTGATCTCCATGGGAGAGTAGGCATGCACATGAAGCTGGGGCAAGCTGGCCTTGATCGCGCGCAGAAGTTGGACGTAGTAATACCCGTGCGCCACAAGGTCGTCCCCTTCGGCCTTCGCCAGGATCAAGCCCTTTTAGCAAGTGGGGTTGAAGGCGGGCATTTACGAATTCGGGGCGGGAGGCAAACTCAGGATAGATGGCTAGCCTTTCTCGCAAAACGAACCCAACTCCCGCGGATCTCGCTGATAATGAAGAGATTTGCGGCCAAGCGGCCTCTGGATTGATGAAGTCCTTGGTAACCGGAGAAATTCCGCCCCAATCGTTGATGCCGGCCTGCAGCAAATCGGGATAGTCTTCCGAGAGCAAATTGGGCGGAGACTGAATATTCATCTCCCCACCGAAAATCAAACGGGCGACCGCTATGGTGCGCTCCAGGTCCTCGGTGGAAGGCTCCGGCGCCTGAGCCATCCGAATATCCGGCTTGGCGCGGAAAGGCTGCACGATTACTTCTTGGACGTGGCCGTACTTCTGGTGGGCAGAACGAATCGCCAGGAGCGCGTCCACGCGTTCTTCTGGAGTTTCGCCGATTCCGATCAGAATGCCGGTAGTGAAGACCATCGATAACTGGCCCGCGTTCTCGATGGTTCGAATGCGAAGAGACGGCACTTGTCCGGCGCCCTCCAGTGCGCCCCTCCAACGCGCAGCAGCCGCGGACTGGCGCTTTCGAGCATCAACCCCACGCTGACGTTGGTCTCGCGCAGGCGGCGAAGATCATCGGCACCCATCAGACCCGGATTGGAGTGCGGCAAGAGCCCGGTCTTCTCCAGGACCAGTTCACTCATCGCCGCCAGATAATCGAGCGTGCGCTGAAACCCCAGCTTCTTCAGAAACTCCTTGGCCTCCGGGAAGATTCGCTCAGGCTGGTCCCCCAGGCTGAACAAAGCCTCTTTGCATCCCGCTTTGCGGCCCGCTTCGGCCACTCGGAGAACTTCGTCCGGCAGCATGTAGGGTTGCACGCCGGCTTGGGGGTCGGCGCGGAAAGTGCAATAGCCGCAATAGTCGCGGCAAAGGTGGGTCAGCGGAATAAAAACCTTCCTGGAATAGCTGACCGAACGGCCCTTAAAACGATCCCGGACAGCCGCCGCAGAGGCGAGCAAAGGCTGGAGCGGGCCTTCCTCTAACAAGCGAAGCGCGTCTTCGCGCGCCAGGCCGCGTCCCTCGATTCCGCGTTCCAGAGCGGCGTCCACGCGGTAGGGGATCGCTATTTCGGCCATTGTGATGCCCATGCCGATTTTAACCTAAGGCATGCCCGGTGGTAGTGGGTCAGCCTGGAAAGTTTCGAACTGGCCTGTCGCACAATTTTGGGTGCGAGGTCACCGGCCCAATGCCAGATCGGCGGTGACAAGCCGACTTGCCGGTACTAATCCGGCGCCGCTTCCCCGAACGCCGTATCCCGGGAGTTGCCCCTTGTGAGCGTGCACCGGTAGGCGTGCACCGGTACCTACGCCGCTACAGAAGAGTTGCGTGAGATCCGCAATCTCCGCGCGGAGGGACGTCAGGCGCGGCCGGTTCCAGGCGTCCAACCCGAAATTGAAAGTCCGCGTGTAAGAATCCCCTCTGCCGCGCGACTATACACAATAGAGTCGACAAACCTGTGGATCGCCGTCAGCAAGACGCGTTGTACGAAGAGGCCAATAGCACCTGCCGGCAACTGCTTTGGCGGCTTGCCCGAGCCTATGAGGCCGATCCCGATCGCCGGTCCGACCTGCTGCAGGAGATCCATGTCGAACTTTGGCGGAGCATGGCATTGTTCGATCATCGCTGTGCGCTTCGCACCTGGGTGTATCGCGTTGCTCATAACGTGGGAGCGTCTCACGTAATTCGAAGCCGACGTGCCGCGGAACGCCTGGTCGCACTGGAGACTCTGGACGCCCAAATCGCGTCGGTCGAGGGGAGCACGCTCGCCGCCTCGTCTCTTTCGGCAACGAGGTTGCTTGGTCTGATCCACCAGTTGAAGCCGCTCGATCGCCAGATCATACTGCTCTACCTCGAAGGCGAAGCGGCGGGGCAGATCGCGGGCATCACGGGCTTGTCAGCATCGAACGTCGCTACCAAGATTCATCGGATCAAGCGGGTTTTGAGCCGCCAGTTTGCGGAAGGAGCCAGTCATGGAACACAAAGATGAAACCGAACGAAGGCCGGCTCATGAGACGCCGCAAAGCGTATGGCAATCGCTCGATCAACAGGAGGAACCCGGAATGGAAATGAGTCTTACCACCGATCAGTTGTGCGCCAGGGCGCGTTACCGGGAAAGGGAAAACGTAAGGTTCAAGTGGGTCGCGGTCGTGGCCTGCGTGGGGCTTGGCGCGCCGTTCGTCTATTGGGCGGTCAAGATGGAGCAGATCTGGTTCCGGTGGGCAGCGGGCTGGGTGGTGGTGCTGGTGGCGCACGCTTTGTGGGGGAGTGTGCGTGTTGGCGCGCGCCGGTTCCGCGTCGGTGAAACCTGCGCTCAATTCATGGTCCGCGAGTTGGAAGGCAGCCGCCGCACTCTGCTCGCACTCCGGTGGGGAATGGTTTTGGTCGTGCCGGCGTTATCGATGTTCTGGTGGGGCGCCTATCGCACGATGCAGGAGAGTGGTCTGCGCCTCCTCAACCCAGCGGCGTGGCGACTTTCCCTCCTGACGCTTCTCTGGAGCCTTGTTGCGTGCCTGCTGGTTTTGCTCGCCAGTTGGGTGGCCCTAGGCTTGGAAGCCCGGAAAAGGGCGCGTCAAGCGGAAGAGTTGCGGCGCGCTATTGGAATGCCCGAGTAAACAGGCGGCGTCAGAGCGGCTTGCTCGAATGCCGCAGGCTTATACCGGAAAACCTTTTCCCTGGTATTACTGTCCAGAAGTCCGGATGTAGGACGTTTCGCCCGATCGGGAACGATAAACGCGTTTGGCGCAGTTGATCTGAGCGGCGCCGTGTTGGCGTTCATCAGAGTTGCGATGCCGACTTTTCATTCCTAATCCCGCGACGCTGTACGAGTGGCCGACGATCCGCCCGGTACGTGGAGACAGGCGCGTTTAACGCTCCTGACCGAACCCGCTGCGGGCCTCGACGATCCAGGCGATGGGTTCATACGGGTCGAGTTTGCCGCTGGCAGCACACAGCAATTCTGGAAACCTGTTCCGTTAAGCACCTGCGACAACACCACACCGCCGCTGCAATCCTGAGCCTGAGCTGATTAATTCCCTTGCGATGTCGAGTGGACGCGGTCTTTCTCGTCTTCGGTGCAGAAGTACTCCAGAATGTCCGAGTCCGCCAGTAGCAGCTGTGTGACTTTAATTGTGAACGGTCTGGTGTACATTTTGGGGTCGTCAATGGTGGTCTCGACGTCCATATGGCCGAAATCCCGGCGCCGGAAACGTTCCGTGACGCGCATCGCCTCGCTGTGCGGATGGCCCATCGCGTCCAGCCAGGACTTGTCGTTGAATCCCGCAGTTTCAACCACGAGAGTGTCGCCCTGCCACGTGCCTACGGAGTAGCCGTACCATGCCGGTTGCGGATCGGTCGGCAGTTTGCGCCCGTCTGTATAGATCTGGCGGGTTGCGCCGTCGACCTCAAGAATCATGACGATCAACCCGGGGGTCTGCACGATTTTGTGCACTGGGGAAAACAGGGTCGAAGTCGGGATAGACCATGGCAGGCAATGGAGCGAAGGACGGTCAAACTGCGAGCGGCTGCGGAGGATAGCGGCCCCTTCGGGCCTCATCGGCGAATCCTCAGGCTTGAAATCCACGAGGATATTCATGCCGTACTTGGAGCGCGTGTCCGGTTCCATGCCGGGCAAAGCTATCTGGTCTATGCCGGCGCCGAAGAGGCGCTTCTGCTCGTCCATAGGCGTGGGATCGACATGCCAGACGCCGGACAGATCCGGCTTATGGTTCGACGCACGAGGCACTGCAGCAGAAAGGTTGGGCTTACCGTCGCGTGTCCTGGGGGTGCCCGGCGTGGGATAGTTCAGCCATTGTGAGTACCCGGTGGTGGAGAGGAGCACGAGAGCTAGGAACGGTCGGCAATTCAGCATTTGCGAAATCTTCAGGGAGTCCAATGGTATCCGAGCCGAAAAGGTTAAGCAAGCAGGGCTTTGCTGCAGCACCGGCTGGATCACGCGCCACACGTAGAAAGGCCGCCGCCGGAGCTGCCAAAAAAAGGGATCAGGAACGAGAAACGCGCTTCGATTCGCCAATCTGCCAGGACGATGCCGGCGACCCTGGGTGTTCGCCTGCGCACAAACTGGCGCACTGCCTCCCCGATGTATGCTTGGCGTTATGCGGCGTCAACGGAACCTAGGAGGGAGCGATGGCTAATGCGCTGACGGCTATTCGCTTACTTCTTGTCCTTCCGTTTGCGTTTTACATGGCACACGGAGACCGGCGCTCCGCGATTTTCGCTCTGCTGGCGTGGGTGGTGGCGTTGATCACCGATTTTCTGGACGGTCCGATCGCGCGCCGGCGAGGGACGGTGACCGCATGGAGCGGAACGTTCGATCACACCACCGATTTTCTATTCGTGACTTCCGGGTTGTTCGCGGGAGCCCTGCGCGGCGCGTTCCCGTGGATCTTGCCGATCCTGATTACGGCGGCCTTTGCCCAGTACGTGATCGATTCCTACTGGATTCACCGGCACACCAAGCTTCGCGGGAGCAAGCTGGGCCGGTACAACGGCATGCTTTATTTCGTTCCGACCTGCATGGATATCCTCATCCGAATGGGGCTTCGCTTTCTTGAGCCGCTGCTGACGATCCTGGTTTGGTTACTGGTCGTGAGCACACTGGTGTCCATGTTCCAACGGCTGACGCTGAGCCGCGCCACCGAGCCGGGGCGGCTTGCGCCCTAGTGCCCTGGTTGCGAAAACTACCGTACACCGCTCCCTCACGGTCACGGCTCGGAAACCCTTTCAGATCCGCGCGCGTTAGCAAGCGGTCCCCAAAATCAACCGCGCCAATTTATGCAACAGGTTTGGTAGTGCAGCCTACCCGAACAGCTCCCGAGTCGCCCGCCGGAGAAATAGCAGGCCCACGGCGGCGTTGAAAACTAAAAAGAAATTGTGCATGACGAACCCGAAGGCGGTCATCTGGCCCGGCTTATCCGGAAAGAGCAAAACCCAAAAAAGAATCGCGACCGAGTGCATCGGTCCGGGCGCTGCCGCACCAAAGAATATC
>JBKQHJ010000086.1:0-13654 GCA_052148835.1 Bryobacteraceae bacterium | reverse complement strand
GGCAGTGTGTAGACAACAGGTTGTTCAGACATTTTCGTTTCCTTCAGTGACCATCCTCACAAGCAACAAGCCTTCACGAGTGGCGATGCTCACACGGGCATTTTCCAGATTCTCAGGCATGATGAGCGACCGTTCAAAGCGGTTGTAGGAAATCTCCATCGAGTAATGCGTGGATCCCTCCTCTTCTACAAACCAGTCGCGGCGAATACCACTAATCCTCAAGCGCCGCCCACGAATGGCGACCATGACGTCCCCCGCCCCGACGCCCGCCAGATCGAACTTCACCAGCCAACCGTCTCTGGTGCGATAAACGTCGGCGGAAGGCTGCCACGGCGAGGGGCGCTCCGTTATTAGCCACTTCTCGGTTAGCTTAGCCATCATTTAGCTCTTCTAACGGTTGGATGCTCCCGGAGACAAAAAGAAGCAGGTTCCACTCAAGAAACCTGCTTCCCTTCGACTAAAGTACTGATTTTCGTTACTTGTTGTTCGGAACTACAACAAAACGCGTGCCGGGACCGGTCTTGACGAGCAGCAGCGTCGAGTCGCGAGAGGCGCCCAACTTCACTGCGGCGTTGAACTCGGTGACATTGCTGACCGGTTTACGGTTCACTTGGACGATGATGTCGCCCTGCTGGAGTCCGGCAGCCGAGGCGGCCGAATCCGGGTCCACGTCGGTGATCACAACCCCTTGAGTCCCTTCGGGAATCTGCAACTGCTGCCGAAGGTCGGCATTCAGGCCTTGGACCGTCACCCCTTTCAGAGCGCCCTTTTCGCCGCCGCTGGGCAGGTTGCCTTCGCCATCGCCCTTGTTCTCGGCTTCGAGGTTGAACTCGCCCAAGGTCACCGCGACATCCATCGTCTGGCCATTGCGATCCACTTTCAGATGGACAGTGGTGTTAGGAGCGAACCCGGCGATCTGCAGCCGGAACGAGTTGACGTCTTCCACGTTGGTCCCGTTGACGGCGGTGATTACATCGTTGATCTTGAGACCAGCTTTGGCAGCCGGGCTATCGCCGACTACGTTGGCCACTGCCACACCGTGCGTATTGGAAACACCTAAGCTTTTCGCCAGGTCGGGCGTCAGCTCTTGCGGGAGGATACCCATGTAGCCGCGGGTCACTTTACCCTTGCTCAGAATCTGGTCCATGATGTTCTTGGCCAGATTGGCGGGGATGGCGAATCCGATACCCTGGTTGCCGCCCGTTTCACCGGACAGGATGGCGGTGTTGATGCCAACCAGGTCGCCGCGGGTGTCGATGAGCGCTCCGCCCGAGTTGCCGCGGTTGATGGCGGCGTCGGTCTGGATGAAGTCCTCAAACCGCTCGATGCCGAGGCCCGCCCGCCCCTTGGCGCTGATGATGCCCATGGTGACGGTTTGGCCCAAGCCGAACGGCTCGCCAATCGCCAAAACCACATCGCCCACTTCGGCTTTGCCGGAGTTCGCGAAGGGCAGCGTGGCAAGACCGCTTTTGTTGATCTTGAGAACGGCCACATCGGTGTACTTGTCGGTTCCGACCACTTTCGCCGGATACTCTTCTTTGTCGGCGAAGGACACTTTGACGTCCGTCGCACCGTCCACCACGTGGTTATTCGTCAGGATGTAGCCATCCGGGCTGACCACTACGCCCGAACCCAGGCTAGTAGCGCGCTGCGAACGCGGCTGTTCCTGCTGCTGAGGCACGCGCCCGCCGAAGAACTGGCGGAACAGCGGATTGTTGAACAGATCGCCGCCCTCTTCCCCGCCTTGATTCTTTACTACTTTTGAAGATGAAATGTTGACCACCGCGGGCATCGCGCGCTTCACAATGGGAGCAAAGGTGGTAAGCGGAACATTCTCGGCGCCGCGAGAAGTGTCCGCAAAAACTGGAATGCGATTGGGGCTGCTGATGGTGACGATGAGCGCACCCGCCAGCAACGCAATGACGGCTAAAAGGGCCGCCGTGGATTTACTGATATGACCTTTCATTCTGTTCTCCTGAGTCAGGCTTCCTTTTTAAATTAGGCTTCCGCCTATTGGTTAACTTCCTCGGGAGCCGCTTCACGCTCGCG
Source organism: Bryobacteraceae bacterium (assembly GCA_052148835.1). Lineage (GTDB taxonomy): Bacteria > Acidobacteriota > Terriglobia > Bryobacterales > Bryobacteraceae > Palsa-89. Next base: position 11,605 of record JBKQHJ010000086.1, on the reverse strand, counting down.
GCCCGCTACTTTAGATTCAAAAACCAAGTGACCGGCAGAGTCAAGATCCACCATTACGTGCTGGCCGTCCCTGACCTCGCCTCCGAGAATCCGGCGCGCTAGTGGCGTTTCAATCTCGCGCTGGATGGCCCGCGTCAACGGCCGGGCGCCATAGCTGGGATCGTAGCCCGAGCGGACCAAATATCCGCGAGCCCGATCCGTCAATTCCAATTCGATGTGACGGTCAGCCAGCCGCTTGCGCAGGCTGCCCAACTGAATCTCTACAATCTTCCCGAGATGCTCTTCGTTGAGAGCGTGGAACACGATCACCTCGTCCACCCGATTCAGGAACTCCGGACGGAAATGACCGCGCAGCTCTTCGAGCACCATTTCCTTCATGCGTTCGAACCCTTCACCGGCAAAAGTCCCTCTATATTCCAAGATGCGCGGGCTGCCGATATTGGACGTCATTATTACGATGGTGTTCTTGAAGTCGACCGTGCGGCCCTGGCCGTCGGTGAGGCGGCCATCGTCTAGAATCTGCAGCAACACGTTGAACACGTCGGAATGCGCCTTTTCGATCTCGTCGAAAAGGACTACACAATATGGACGGCGCCGGACGGATTCCGTTAGCTGTCCCCCTTCCTCGTAACCTATGTAACCGGGGGGTGCGCCGAGCAGCCGGGCCACCGTATGTTTCTCTTGATACTCGGACATGTCGATCCGGATCATGGCCTTTTCGTCATCGAACAAATACTCGGCCAGGGCGCGCGCCAGCTCCGTTTTGCCGACGCCGGTGGGCCCCAGGAAGATGAAACTGCCGATGGGACGGTTCGGATCCTTCAATCCCGACCGGGCGCGCATAACGGCCTCCGCCACGGCTTGCACCGCCTCATCCTGCCCGATCACTCGTTTATGCAACTCGTCTTCCAAGTGCAAAAGCTTCTGCATCTCGCCTTCCAGGAGCTTGGAAACCGGCACGCCGGTCCAACGGCTGACCACCTGGGCGATGTCCTCCTCGTCTACTTCCTCCTTGAGCAGCCGTTTGCCGGATTGCTTTTCGGCCAGGCGGGTCTCCTCGGCGCGGAGCTGGCGTTCCAGGTCCGTTAGTCTGCCGTATTTGAGCTCCGCGGCTTTGTTCAGATCGTATTGGCGCTCGGCTTTTTCGATTTCGACCTTGGTTTGTTCTAGTTGCTCGCGCAGCGCGCGCAGCCGTTGCACGCCTTCCTTCTCGGCTTGCCACTGGGCTTTGAGGGCGTCCGAGTCGGATTTTAGGTCCGCAATTTCCTTTTCGATCTTCTTCAAGCGATCTTTAGATGCGGCGTCGGATTCTTTTTTCAAGGCCTCGCGCTCGATTTCGAGCTGCATGATGCGCCGCAGGATCTCGTCCAGGTCGGCCGGCATGGAATCGATTTCGGTGCGCAGCTTAGCGGCCGCCTCATCCACTAGATCGATGGCTTTGTCCGGCAGAAAGCGATCGCTGATATAGCGGTTGGAAAGCACCGCCGCGGCCACCAGCGCCGAGTCCTTGATGCGCACTCCGTGATGGATTTCGTAGCGCTCGCGCAGGCCGCGCAGAATGGAAATAGTGTCTTCGACGCTCGGCTGGTCGACGAACACGGTCTGGAAGCGGCGTTCGAGGGCGGCGTCTTTTTCGATGTACTTGCGGTATTCGTCAAGCGTGGTTGCGCCGATGCAATGCAGTTCGCCGCGCGCGAGCATGGGCTTCAGCAGGTTGCCCGCGTCCATGGCGCCTTCGGCTTTGCCCGCGCCGACCACGGTGTGCAACTCGTCGATGAATAGAACGACCTGGCCCTCGGAGGTCTGCACTTCCTTGAGCACCGCCTTGAGGCGCTCTTCGAATTCGCCGCGAAACTTGGCGCCGGCGATCAATGCGCCCATATCGAGCGCGACCACACGCTTGTCCTTCAAGCCTTCCGGCACGTCGCCGCGCACGATGCGTCCAGCCAGACCCTCGACGATGGCGGTTTTGCCGACGCCCGGCTCGCCGATGAGCACCGGGTTATTCTTGGTGCGGCGCGAAAGCACCTGGATCACGCGGCGAATCTCTTCGTCACGGCCGATCACCGGATCGAGCTTGCCTTGAGAAGCGAGCTGCGTCAGATCCCTGCCATATTTCTCGAGCGCTTCGTAAGTCGCCTCGGGATTCTGAGTGGTAACGCGCTGGCTGCCCCGGACTTCTTGCAGGGCTCGCATCAGGCGCTCGCGAGTGATGCCGAATTCTCGGAATATTTTGCCCGTCGCGCCCGCGTCCTCGGTGGCGGCCAGCAGCACGTGCTCGACGGAAATGTAGTCGTCCTTCAGGCGCTTGGCCTCGTCGTCGGCCTGGCTGAGCAGCTTGGTGATCCGGTTGGTCACGAAGACCTGGTCGGGGCCGCCGGCGGGTCCGGAGACCTTCGGCATCCGGTCGATTTCCTGCTGGATGCGGGTACGCAGGGCATCCACGCGAATATCGGCCTTGTTCAGAATCGATGGGGCCAGGCCGCCTTCCTGATCGAGGAGGGCGAGCATCAGGTGCTCGGTATCAATTTGCTGGTTGCCATGCTGGATGGCGACGGATTGGGCCGCTCGAACGGCTTCTTGCAGTTTTTCGGTGAATCGGTTGAAGTCCATGATGGCTTACTTCCTGACAACTAGTCTAGGATCTTAGTGTCTACTTGTCAAGTAATATCAGTCTATAGTGCTGATATTGGAGCGATGTCCGCAAAGACAAACCCATCTCTATCTACGGTTTGGACGACCTCCACCGCCAGCGGCTGTACGAATATTGGGCCGTCATAGACAAACGAGTGGAATTCTCCGTTTTCGCCGCAAGGGTCGATGTTCGGTGGAAGATCCGCTAGGAACTTGGCATCGAAGTCTCGGCCGGCGAACTCCCTCGGCAGAACCTTGGGATCCACACAGGTGATTTTGGCTCGAAGACCGGAAGCAATCATGGTCCGGGCGAGATCGGCGGTCGGAATTTGCCAGACTGGAAACAGCGGTTCAAGCCCTGTGCCCGCCAGCTGCTTTTCGCGATAGGCGCGGATGTCGGCCAAATGGAGGTCGCCGAACGCCATGGCCTGGATGCCTTCGTTGACGGCGCGAGCGCACAGATCGCGCATGCGGGCTTCGTATTGTTCGTTGGAACAGGGCCAGGGGAGCGGAACGGTCCAGAGCGGTACGCCAATGGCCGCCGCTTGCATTTCCAGAAGCTCGCGCCGCACGGCGTGCATCGCGACGCGATCGAACTGCTCGTTGAGGGTGGTGACCAGCGCTACGACTTCTACGTTCGGATCTTGCCTTAGAAGGTGCAGCGACCAGGCGCTATCTTTACCGCTGGACCAAGACAGCGCAATCCGCACGCCGCTCTAAGCCACGGCGGTCAGCCGTTCGCTCGTGGCGACGGTCCGGCTCAGCCAAGCGTAGAGTCCGAAGAGGACGGCCGTATACAGGACGTCACTTGCGAGAGTCCAGCCAAAGAACGGAATCGCGGCCGCGTAGCAGCTCGCCAACCCGGCCGCCGTGCGAGGATACCCCTGGAACCACAGCCAGCTTCCGAAATTGGTGATCAGGAAAAACTGGATGCTATTCAGCACCGTGACGGCCGCGATACGCGAAATGTTTTCGGTATTGCGCAACCGCCGGCCCAGCCAAACGCTGATCAAGAAGCTGACGTAGCTGAAGATCAAGAACTTCGAGTAAGGTTTGAAACCGTACAGCGGCGAAAGGATCGGATCCGTAACGGCCAGCAGCGCCAGAGGGACCAAGTAGGCTTGCCAGCGCGGCAATCGCGCGCCTGAGAACAGGCTGGTGGCCCCGACGGGCGCAAAGTTGGGGGGGTGCGGCAGGAGGCGCGCTACGGCTCCAAGCACCGTCAGCGAAAGAGCAACGGGACGCCAGTTAGCCTTGGTCATTAACCAATATTATAGACCCTGCATGTCGTCGATGTGCTCATTCAATCCGCTCCCGATAGCTGGAGCCACTTGCCTCCGTACCAATACATGACCACGGAGGCCTTCCCGACGAAAACGTCATTGATGCCCTGGTGGTTGATGGGCGGCGGCTTGGGGCCACCATAAGCCTGGTAATGCTCCATGATGTATCGCTTGCCAACGGGCTCAATCAGCCGCGAATAAACTGCCTTTCCGCCAGTCCAGCCTTGAAGACCATCGATATCATTCATCTTGGCGATCTCGGCCGGTTTGATCTCGGACCCATTCCAATAAATCAGAATGCTGGCAACTCGTCCAACCGAACACAGCACCGCCCAATCTGTTTGACCGGGCTTCTGAAACTCACCGCGGATGACATTCGCGCGCCCTTTGCTCATTGACACTTCAGTCGGCACTTGCGGGATCGTGCAGCCACGCCGCTGAAGATCGGCCACCAGATTGTTGGGCAATTGTTTAAAAGCAACCGGAGGCAGGCGACGCACGTCCCGGTCTGCTGCGTCCCATGCGATTTGAGCGGAAGAAGAGGCAGCAATGGCTGCCAGGGCAGCGATCGCCAGAATCAAGCGCACGGCTTTAGTATAGGCTGCAATCACGGAGTAGGTTCGGGGTAGAGCGGGCTATTACTTACCTAGCGACGCACTGACTTTCGCGGCATATTCTTTCGCCTTTGCAAAAATGGGCGCCGGATCGAGCGTCAGCGATCGGCCCTCCCGCACAATCGGCTTTCCGTCCACAGTGACATCCTCGACGTCGGACCCCTTCAGCGCATACACAATCTGCGAATAGACATGGTAGAGCGGCACCGCATGCGGGCGGTCTAGCCGCAGCGTGATCAAGTCGGCGCGTTTGCCAGTTTCAAGCGACCCGATTTCTTTGTCCAGGCCAGCGGCGCGCGCGCCGAGAATGGTCGCCATGGCGACGGCTTGCTCGGCCGGAAGAACGGTGGGATCGCCGGTCGAGACTTTCTGCAAGTCGGCCGCCAGGTTCATCTCTTCCATCAGATCGAAATCGTTGTTGCTGCCGGCCGGCCCATCGGTGCCGACGCCGACGGGAATCCCCATGGCGAGCAGCCGGACCACGGGCGCGATGCCGCTAGCCAGTTTCATATTGCTGGATGGACAGTGCGCGACGCCGGTCCCGTGCGCCTTGAGAATCTTGGCATCCGAGGCGTCCACCCAAACGCAGTGGGCGGCAATGGTCCAGCCGTCCAGCACGCCAAGCGATTCGAGCAGCCGCGTGGGCGTCATGTGGCGGGTGCGCAGCGCATCGTCGTTTTCGGTCTTGGTCTCGGATACATGGATGACCAGCGGCGCTTTGTATTTGTTGGCAAGCTGGCGGGCGGCTTTGAGATCCACGTCGTCGTTGGTATAGATGGCGTGCGGGGCCACTGCGGGAATGATGAGCGGATCATCGTGATACTGCTGCAGGAATTTCTCGGTGAACCGCAGCATGTCTTTGGGCGTGGCGGCGTCGGGGGATTTGAAGCGGATCATGGTTTCGCCCAGGATTCCTCGCATGCCCGCTTCCTTGGCGGCCTGCGCCACGCGGTCCTCGAAATAATACATGTCGACGAAGGTGGTGGTGCCCGAGAGCATCATTTCCAGGCACGCCAGCCGCGTGCCCCACAGCACGAAATCGGCCGTGTCGTTCTTGGCTTCCGCCGGGAAGATGAATTTGTTGAGCCAGTCCTGCAGCTTCATGTCGTCGGCGATGCCGCGAAACAGCGACATGGCGGCGTGGGTGTGGGTGTTGATGAGCCCCGGCATTAGAATGGCTTCGGGACGGCGAATGTGTTGACGGGCTTGGAACTGCTTCTCGATGTCGGCGCGCTTTCCAACTCCCACAATGCGCTGGCCGCGAACCGCCACGGCGCCATCGTCGATCAAGTCGCGCTGCGCGTTCATGGTGACCACGTAGCGGGCGGTGTAGATGGCATCAGCCGTCTCGGCGTGAAGACAGAGCGCGGCCGAGAGACAAATTCCCCAAACGAGAACTCTTACCGAGCCGCGACCATGAGGGAGTCGGTTACTAAATAAACGAATCATCGAAAGGCCTCGGGAACAGATCTTTCAGGTGGAGCGTTTCGGTTTTTCCATGGAGATTCGTAAGCGTCACCTCGACGTCGCCGCAAAATTCCCACAGAATCTGGCGGCACGCGCCACAGGGCGGGGTCAACATATCCGTGTCGGCCGCCACCGCGATGCGCTGGAATTTTCGCGCGCCTTCAGAAATCGCTTTGAACACCGCCACGCGCTCGGCGCAGACACTTAATCCATACGTCGCGTTCTCCACGTTGCAGCCCGTAAATACCCGGCCGTCGTCGGCTTCGAGCGCCGCTCCCACTTGGAAATGTGAGTAGGGTGCGTGCGCATTCTGGCGGGCATCGAGCGCGGATTCGGCGAGGCTCTTCATGACTTCTTCTTCATAACCTGGGCAGCAGCGCTTTCAAGAACCGGATCAGGGTATCGCGCACGCGCTCGCCAGTCTCCACCACTTCTTTATGATCCAACTTCTGCGGGGAAATACCAGCCGCCATGTTTGTGACGCAAGAAATCGCGAGCACCTGCATGCCCAGATAATTGGCCACGATGACCTCAGGGACCGTCGACATGCCAACCAGGTCCGCGCCGATGGTTCGCAGGTAGCGAATCTCCGCGGGCGTCTCATAGTTCGGTCCGCTGAGCGCCGCGTACACGCCTTCTTCCATGTGAATTTTCAGTTCGCGAGCTACCTGGTGCGCCTTGGCGCGATGGGCCGAGGAATAGGCCTCCGTCATGTCGGGAAAGCGCGGCCCTGCGGAGTCGTCGTTCGGTCCGATCAAAGGATTAGAGCCTTGCAGATTGATGTGATCGGAAATCAACACTAATGCACCTTGCCGGTATGACAGATTGATGCCGCCCGCGGCATTAGTTAGTACGACGGAGCGTACTCCTAAGTGACGCAGTACGCGCACTCCCATCGTGACTTGAGCGGGCGAATAGCCTTCGTATAAATGAGCGCGTCCGGCCATCACCGCGACGTCCAGCTTCCCGAGTTTTCCAAACACCAGCTTCCCCGCGTGTCCAGCGGCCGTGGATACCGGCCAACCGGGAATCGCGGAGTACGAAATCGAGATTGGATCGGCCAGTTCGTCGGCAAAAGCGCCCAATCCGCTGCCCAGCACCACGGCGACGCGCGGCTCACGCGCGGTTACCGCTCGAATGTATTCCACCGCTTGCTGCATTTCTTTTTTCAGGCTCCGGCTATAAGAGCATGCCGGCGATGCAGGCCGACATGAAGTTCGCCATGGTTCCCGCCGCCACGGCTTTCAAACCCATGCGCGCCAGATCGGATTTGCGGCCGGGCGCCAGCGCTCCGATTCCGCCGATTTGAATCGCGATGGAGCTGAAGTTAGCGAAACCGCACAGAGCATAGGTCGCGATGGTGAACGAGTGCGCATCCAGGTTCGGCTTCATCGGCCCCAGTTGTTGGAAGGCGACAAATTCGTTCAGCACCAGCCGGGTGCCCAGCAGGTTGCCGATGGTCCGGCAATCGTGAAAATTGATGCCCAGCAGCCAGGCGATCGGCGAAAACAGGATGCCCAGGATTTGTTCCAGCGACAAATGAAAATACCCCAGGACGCCGTTGACCAAGGCAATCAGCGCCAGAAAAGCGATCAGCATGGCCGCGATGTTGAGCGCCAGGTTCAAGCCATCGCCCGCGCCGCGCGCCGCCGCATCGATGATGTTCACGCCCGGCCGTTCCACCGTTACTGTCACGCGCCCGGCCGTCACCGGCTTGCCCACTTCCGGCACCAGCAGCTTGGCGATCATAATCGTGGCCGGCGCGGTCATGATCACGGCCGTCAGCAAATGGCGAATCTCGACGTGCGCCATCAATACATAAGCCGCCATGGTCGCTCCGGAGACGTGCGCCATGCCGCTCACCATGATGGTGAACAACTCGGACTCGGTAAGGCCTTCCAGGAACGGTCGGATGGTAATCGGCGCTTCGGTCTGGCCCATGAAGATGCTGGCGGCCACGTTGGTGGATTCGGCGCCGCTCGCCCCCATGACGCGCTGCATCACCACCGCCATGGCGTTCACCAGCACTTGCATCACGCCCAGGTAATAAAGGATTGCGAACAGGCTGCAGATGAAGATGATGATCGGCAGCACCTGGAACGCAAAGACGGCCGGTTGGCCGCCGCCGAGCTGATCGCCGAAAACAAACTTGCTGCCGGCCTGCGAATAACCGATGACGTTATTCACCTTGTCGCTGAGAACTTCAAAGGCGCGCGCGGCGGGCGTTCGCAGAACGATGAAGGCAAACGTGAGCTGCAGTCCGACGCCCCACAGGATCAGCGCCGGACGTATGGAACGTCGATTGTTGGAGAACAGAACGCAGACCAGGAGAATCGCCAGGATTCCCAGGATGCCTGTGAACCGCCCCATTATGGATTTATACCGGCTCCCTTACGGTCGCGGCTCGGTAACAAGCGCAATCCTCATTCTGAGCCGCGCGCGTTAGCAAGCGGCCATTTTTCACATACGACTAACTGACGACTTCAAGAATCAGTTCCCGCTCCTCAGGCGGCTGCGCGGAGATACGGAATGCGTCTTCGATCTCTTCAGACGCCTCGTCGACATGCTCATCGCGCGTATAGTAAACGCGGCAGAGCACCGCGCCGGCTTCCACTTTTTGTCCGACTTTCACTTCCAGGATCACGCCCACCGCCGGATCGATTTCGTCTTCCTTGGTGTTGCGGCCTGCTCCAATCCGCGAGGACGCCAGGCCGATGTCTTCGGCCGCGATAGCGCTGACGTAGCCCGCGCGGGGCGAAGCGATCTCCCGCACGCCGGTGGCGTTGGGCAGAAGCTCGAAGCGGTCCAGAACTTGGGAGTTGCCGCCCTGAGCCTCGATCACTTCCTTAAACTTGCGATAGCCGGAGCCATCCAGCAGCTTCGATTGCGCTACCTCGCGCGCTTCTTCGAGCGTGGGCGTAATCTTTGCCAGGAAAATCATGCGCGCCGCCAGCTCGAGCGCCAGCCGCGTGAGATCGGTGGGACCGGCGTTTTGCAGGGTCTGCGAAACTTCCATCACTTCGAGCGCGTTGCCCACCGCGTAGCCGAGCGGCTGATTCATGTCGGTGATGAGCGCCTGCACGCGCTTGTCGGCGCGCCGTCCGATGCCCACCATCATCTGAGCCAGCCGTCGCGCATCCACTTGCTTCTTCATGAACGCGCCGTTGCCCACCTTGACGTCCAGCACCAGAGCGTCCACGCCTTCGGCCAGTTTCTTCGACATGATCGAAGTGGCGATGAGCGGAATGGATTCTACCGTCGCGGTAGCATCCCGCAGTGCGTACAGCTTTCCGTCGGCCGGAGCCACCTCCGCGGTCTGCCCGATGAACGCGAGTCCGTGCGTGGCCAATTGCGCCTTGAACTCGTCGATGGTCAGATCGGTACGGAAGCCGGGAATGGACTCCAGCTTATCGAGCGTGCCACCCGTGTGCCCGAGCCCGCGCCCGGACATCATAGGAACCACCACGCCCGCCGCCGCCGCTAAAGGAGCCGATATCAGGCTTGTTTTGTCTCCAACCCCGCCGGTAGAATGCTTGTCTACCTTGATGCCGGGAATGGAACTAAGGTCCACGGTCTCACCGGAGCGAACCATGCACTCCGTCGCCGCGCTCACCTCGCGGTCCGTCATTCCGGAATGGAAGACGGCCATCAGGAAGGCGGACATCTGATAATCCGGAATTTCGTTCCGGTTGTAGCCTTCTATCAGTGAGGTAATTTCCTCTGGCGATAATTCTTCACCATCTCGTTTTCGGTGGATCAAATCGACAGTTCGCATTATAGGCTCTTCAGGGTACCATCTTATGTATTTGAAAGTAAAGGATTGTGTGACCCCTGGGTGTGACCCATGGAGATTGGCTTCCGACGCGCTTGACATCGGCACCGCGTGGCGACAGTATATAATCCTCGAAAAGCATCGTGACAAACGCTGCACAAATGATACAGTTCATCCTGATTAGTGGAGGCGCCTGGTAAGCAAGGTCCGTGTTACTGACCGAGTTTGAGCTCCAAGGAGAAGAGCACAAGATGGCAAAGTTTTGCGCGAACGGACATCAGATGGAAGACACCTGGGAGGTTTGCCCTTATTGCCAGAGGACGGGATATCAGCCGGGCCCGCCGGCTGTGACGGTGAAAACGCGCCTGGAATCGGATATGCCCCGCGGGGCCGCGGCCTCATCCCCCGGCCGCAAGAGCGTTCTGGTGGCCGATAAACAAAAGCCGCCCGTGGTGGGGTGGTTCGTCGTTTTGTCGGGTTCGCAGAAGGGCGAAGACTTCCGGGTACGGGAAGGGCCGAACATTATCGGATCGGCGCCGGATGCCGACATCGTCTTGAACGATAACGCGATTTCGGGCAAGCATGCCAGCCTGCGGTACAAAGATCAAAGGTTCACCATCACGGACCTGGATTCCACCAACGGAACGTTCCTCAACGACCGCGCCGATCCCATAGCTCGCGAAGAGCTGAAGGACAACGATGTTATTCGGGTTGGGGAAGTGACGCTGAAGTTCAAGAGCCTATAGCGGCCTGGCACTGCGATAATAAGGTGTGCGCCTGCTGTTTGCGCTCTCGCTGCTTCTCGTTACCATTCCCTTCGCGCACTTGACGCCCGAGGCCACGGCAGCCTTCGACGGCTACGTGCAGCAAGCTGAAGCGAGGATGATGTCCTATCCTGTTCGCGATCCCGCGTTGCGCCGCGGCGAACCGCGTGTTGAGGCCCAGGAAGCGGCGCGCGCCGTTAACGCACCTGGCGCCATGATACAGGATTGGGTCGGCACGATGTTCCTGCCCGGAGCCTCGTTGTCCCAGGTGCAATCCGTGCTGCGCGATTACGCCAATTACAAGAATTACTACCGGCCCAAAGTGATCGAATCTCGCGAACTCTCCCATAGTGGCGATGACTATGACGTGCTGCTACGTATGTATGAGAAGCACATTCTCACGGTTGTTCTTAACAGCACATATCACATCCGCTATGAAATGCCGGACGCGCAACACCTGGCGGTGATATCGCGCTCCACCCACATTGGCGAATTAAAGGATCCGTACAAATCCTATACCGACGAAGTGCCGCAGAGTGAGGACTCCGGTTTTCTGTGGCGCCTGAATTCCTATTGGCGCTTCGAGGCCGCCGACGGCGGAGTCTACGCGCGCTGTGAAGCCATCTCGCTTTCGCGCGACGTGCCGCCGGGGCTGGGGTGGATGCTCAAGGGGTTTCTCGAAAACTTCCCCAAGGAGTCCATGAAGAACACGTTGCGCGGGACCAAAGCCGCGGTTGAAAATCTGAAGCCGGCTAGCGCGGTCTATTGAGGCTGGGCGCCGCGATACCGTCCAGCACGCGGTCGTCCGGCAGGGGCGCGCCGAAGGACTGCATCACGGGAACCACGCCGCCCCACACCGGCAGCGCGTAGTCTTCTTCGTCATCGATGGGCGGGCCGCTGCGAATCTTCGCCGACACCTCTTCCAGCGGCAATGATAAAACGCTGGTGGCTTTCAACTCCTGCTCGGTCGGCTGCTTCACCTGTTCCCAGCGGCTGGCGATCACATGATTGGTGAAGGTTCGCAGCGCTTGCCATTTCTCGACCAGATCGGTGACCGGCCGGGCCTTGCCG
>JBKQHJ010000085.1:0-22862 GCA_052148835.1 Bryobacteraceae bacterium | reverse complement strand
AGTTTCTTGCTAGGCGACTATGCCTCCACCACTCAGGCTCCCAATGAGTTTACTCGCGAAGGTAACCAGCAGTGGGGGTTGTTCATTCAAGACTCCTGGAAGGTGACCCGCAAGCTGACCCTGAACTACGGGCTCCGATGGGATTATGCCACTCCGGAGCACGAGCAGTACGGGCGCCTGGGACAGTTGGATGCGACGGCGCCGAACGCCAATGCGGATGGCCGCCCAGGGGCCACACAGTTCGCCAGCACCTGCAATTGTCCCTTCTACAAGTCCGCGTATCCTTATGCCCTTGGGCCGCGGTTCAGCGTAGCTTATCAAATCGACCCCAAGACGGTGTTTCGCGGCGGATGGGGAATCAATTACCAGTTCGTTGGAAACCCCGCCGGTGCCACTATCGGGACGAATGGTGTCTATCCTCTTGCCGGGATTAACCCCTACGTGAACATCTCCACCCCGGGCGCAATCGTGCAACCCACTTGGCCGGTTACCGATCCGAACATCTACCCGCCCCAGGGCACGGTTGGCATACCGGGCGTTTCCACTCCTTATGTGCCTGATGGCAACGAAAACCGTCCGCCACGCATCAACCAGTGGAGCGTCGGCTTCCAGCGAGAGATCACCAGGGATTTCATCCTGGAGGCTTCTTACGTGGCCAATCGCGCCGCCTGGCTGCCCAGTGGGCCTTTGGGGTTCCTAAGCCAAATCTCGCCGCAAAAATACGCCAGCTACCATTTGTATCCATACCCGGGAACCGGCCCCTGCTCCAGTGGCAGTGGAGTCTGCGCCAGCTCTACCTACAATAACTACGCGGATTTCCTCCTGACAACGCAACCGATCAACAGCCCGCAGGTGATCAGCACCATGGCTGCGCGTGGAATCACCAACCTTCTGCCCTATGCCAGCTTCAACACATTTAACAGCCTAGAAAGCACCCTGTACCCCTTCCCGCAGTTCGGTGCGATCGAACCATCAAACTCCCCGACCGGTGCTTCCAAGTACGACTCGTTACAGATCAAGGCGACCAAGCGTTTCTCGCACGGGCTCCAGGCCAACGGCAACTTCACTTGGGGACAGGGCTTTCTTCGGCCAGTTCGCCAGGACTTCTTCAACCCCCAAGGTTCCCAGTGGCAATTGCAGCAGATTCCGCCGTTGAATCTGAACTTCAACGCCATTTACACCGTGCCCAAGGCGGAGTTTATCCCGAAGTCTCTACAATACGCGGCCAAAGATTGGCAGATCGGCTGGTACTCCAATTATCAGAGCGGCGCGTTCCTGGCCCCTCCTGTAAGCCCGACTTTGAATCTGCTCCCGAGTGAGGAGATCCGAGTTCCGGGCCAGCCCTTGTATTCGCCAGGCGTTAACATCAACAATCTGAGTACGTACAACGCAGCTACCACCCAGGTGCTGAATCCAAACGCGTGGGCTCCGTGCCCCGCCGACGCAGTTTGTTCCGGAGGGAATCTCACGAATGGCTTTTTTGGTCCCCAGACAAACGCAACGGTGTACTACAAAGATTTCCGGGCTCCGCGCACTCCTACGGAGAACCTGAACTTCGGCCGCAATTTCCGGTTTGGCCCCGAGGGGAAATTCAATCTCTTTATCCGGGCTGAATTCGTTAACGTCTTCAATCGGACCTTGATGCCTGCGCCCAGCACCGCCTTTGTCCCGCAGAATCCGTTGGTCCGGGCTGGCCCCGGCGACAGCCCCATACTCTTCGGTTTTGGAGCCTTCGGCGGCGGCGCCGTGAACCCCGCACCAGGCGCAATCACAAACGCCACACCGCCGTACCTTCTGGGCCGCACAGGTACCCTGATCGCCCGGTTCTCTTTCTGATGTACTGATGTAGTGTATTGGAAGTTTTCGGCAATCCTCACCACAGCGCTCGGTCTGCTCGCCGCAGGCCGGGCGTTTACTTCTTACGCGAGCGTCAAGCCCATCCTGGATCAGTATCGCGAGCGTCTGCCCGCTGAACTGCATAACACCGATGAAGCCCACTGGCTCGCCTGGGCGCGCCGCGAGGACTCGAGCATTCGCGCGCGCCTGCAACAGGGCGATCTGGACTCCATGGTGAATCTTCTGTTGTACGGCACCTCGTTTACCAAGCAGCCGCGGATCAGCATGGAAGGAGAGGGCATCGCGCAGGCCTCCAAGTCCGGCGTCCTGCGGGCTCGCGTGGACGATTTGGTTTCGGGGCTGCGGAGTCCTGGCGACAACGAGCGGCTCATTTTTCTTCAACAGCTTTTAAGAAGTGAAGGTCTCGACTCGGAAGCCTCCGATGGTCCCCGCCAAATCGGCGTGTTCATCCTCAAGAATCTCCAACGTGTGGTTCAGGAGAGGGAGACCATCGCTGAACGTGCCGCAAATGCCAAGCCCATCGCTCCCGCGGACGACCCATCGTCGCTCTTGGATCGCTCGTCGCTGTTCCGTGATCGCGGCCTTTCGCTCGACACCGGCATTTTTCCTGGTTTCTCCATCGAGCAGACCTTGCGCGATCTCGAAGCTCGCGGCATCCTGCGCGAGGGCCAGGTCTCTCGCGTCGCGGTGATCGGGCCGGGGCTCGACTTCATCGATAAGAACGAAGCGTCCGCCTTCGACTATTATCCTGAGCAGACTCTGCAACCGTTTGCTTTGTACGATTCGCTCGTCCGTCTGCGGCTGGCGAAAGCCAATGCTGTATCGATGTCGATCCTCGACATCAGCCCCCAAGTGATCGAACATGTCCAACGTGCTCGCGACCGGGCCAAGAAGAATATTGGCTATGTCATCCAGTTGCCGCGCGACGCTGCGCTCCCAGGGCCGCCCGACCTAATCGGCTATTGGAAATCGCTGGGAGATCAGGTGGGAGCCGCGGTCGCGCCCATCACTCCTCCCAGAATCTTCCAAGGGCCTACCCGGAGCATCCAAACGCTGGAAACGCGAGCCGTCCGAATCCGGCCCGAGGTGGTTCTTGCTTGTGAGCCGATCGATCTCGATATCGTTCTCGAGCGCCTCAATCTGCCCGCCACGGAGCGCTTCGATCTCATCGTCGCCACCAACATTTTTGTCTACTACGACGCTTTTGAACAGACTCTGGCTTTGGAGAACGCAGGCGCGATGCTAAAGCCTGGAGGTCTCCTGCTGACCAATGATCGCTTGCCACCCGCGCCCGACGGTTCCATGCGGCTCGCCGGAATCACCGTGGTGCCGTTCGATTCTCCTGCTGCGACCGCGCGTCAGGCTGTGGGCTGGTATCAGAAGCAATAGCGGTGCGCGCTGGAAATGCGCGGCTAACAACACGACAACATCGTTCTAAATAGAGTCCAGTTAACGGGTGGACTTCTTTGAATGGATCATCACCACCTATAAGTGGTGCAATACGTGGATATAGAGTTAGAAGAGGTTAGCAAATCAGAAGCTTGAAAAAGCACCCACCTGAAATTTCACTTTTGTCTTGACGAGACGATTGAAATCGAATATGCTCAACGAAGTCAAAGATGGGTCTAAATGTCGTCAAAGCTTGATTAGTTCACGCGCCGCTGCCGCGGCTGCGTAGTGTTTTCTTGTCGCCCGGAACTCCGGTTCCGTTACTCAAAGTGTGAGGAGAGGTGTGTATGCGCTCAATGTTTGTAGCTGCTGGCTTACTGGTCACTTCGTGTTTAATGTTGTTGATTGCGCCACTGGCGTTCGGCCAAGGCGGAACCGGAACGATCACTGGTACGGTCACCGATCCGACCGGCGCGGCCGTCCCCGGAACCAATGTACAAGCCAGGAACGTCGAAACCGGAGTAGTTTATACCGGGGCAACCACTGCCGCAGGCAACTATGCGATCCCGAATCTACCGGTCGGCACCTACGAATTGACCGCGATGGTGCAGGGCTTCAAGACCTACACCCACACCAATCTGACCATTGCCGCGACGCAAGTTCTCAGGGAAGACATCGCGCTGCAAGTGGGTGCCGCCTCCGAGTCAATAACGGTCGAAGCGCAAGCTTCGCTGCTGCAAACCGAAACCGGCGATGTGGCCCACGACGTCACGCTCGAGCAAATGGACAATCTTCCTCTGCTGGGTGTCGGAACCGCGAATGCCGGTACCTCGGGCTACCGCAATCCCTATAACACGCTTCTGACTCTTCCGGGCGTGAGCGGCTATAGTAGCAGCGGACTTTTCACCATCAACGGATTGGGCGGGAACCTACCGGGGAACCCCTTTGTAAATGCTCTGGGCGAAACCATGCGTATCGAGGGCCAGGATGCGACCTCTCGCATTTTCGGGACATACGATTACACTCAGATGGCCCAGCCGAACACGGACGCGGTTCAGGAAATCGCCTACCAGACCAGTAACTACGCCCCCGAGTACGGACAGGCTGGCACCGTGGTCATCAACATGACGATGAAGTCCGGAACCAATCAATATCACGGCACTGGATTCGATTATTTCGTCAACGAAGACCTGAACGCATCCGATCCATTTACCGAGAACACTAGCGGCACTGGGCCCTATCGGCCCTTGAACCGTCGTAATGATTTCGGCGGCACTCTGGGTGGTCCCGTGATCATACCCAAGCTCTATAACGGAAAGAACAAGACCTTTTTCTTCTTCGCTTATGAACAGTACCTGGAAGGCACCGCGTACAGCTTCACCGACACGGTCCCGACCACTGCTATGCGCAGTGGCGACTTTTCAGCGATCTCCCCGAATGGGACTTGCAGTTTGTGCGCGGCCTACGGGATTCCGACCACCTCATTCGGCAACGACGCTTTGGGACACCCCATGTACGCCAACGAGATCTACAATCCCACTACACGTGGCGTTACCAAAGGTGGTCTGGGGTACGCTCTTCCGTTTGCCAACAACGTCATTCCCGCCAGCATGATGAGCCCGAGCTCTCTGGCGTTTCTAGCTCTATTCCCGCAACCGACGAACTCCAATCTGGTCGGCAACTACGACGGGAACATCCGGGGCGGACGATATTCGGCCATCCCGTCGATAAAGATCGATGAAATTGTCACCGAAAAGGACAAGCTGTCGTTCTATTGGTCGCGCAACAACACGGAAAGCCAGATTGGCTATCCTCTCGGGAACGCCGATGGTCTCCCGACTGAGATCGGCGGGTATCGCGGTACATTCATTCCCACCTGGACGACACGTCTGAATTATGACCGCACCATATCGCCCACCGTTCTGCTGCACTTGGGCGTTGGCTACCTCCACACAAGTTTTAGCGACAAAGCGCCGTTCCTCAACTTCAACCCTTCCGCGTTCGACCTCACTGGCTTTGTACAGGACCGCCAGTTTCCGAGTATCACTGGATTGTGCGGGCAGATCGTCGGCCTCCCCGGCGCCCCAACGGGTTGCCTCAACGGCACCGCAAACTACTTCGGTCAGGAATTTTCCGGTTTTGGCGGCATGCAGAATGTCGGAACGTCTGGTCAAATCCAGTCGCAAAACTACGAAGAAAAGCCCAGCTTTAACGCGAATACCACCTGGGTTAAGGGCGCCCACACCTTCAAGTTTGGCGCGGAGATGTACCTGGAGCAGGTCTTCACTGGCGCCTATTCTGGGGTCACCCTGGACGCTGTGGGGTCCAGTGGCATTCCCGCCGCAACCTCGGAACCGTTCGTTCCAACATTTAGTTTCAACGGATATAACCAAGGCTTCGGTTTCGCCAGCTTCCTGCTCGGCGACTACGCTTCCACTACACAGACTCCTAATGAGTTTTATCGTGAGGGAAACCAGCAGTGGGGACTATTCGCGCAAGACTCCTGGAAGGTGCGCCGCAATCTAACCATCACTTATGGCGTGCGGTGGGATTACGCCACTCCCGAGCGTGAGACGTACGGTCGATTGGGACAGTTCGATCCGACTTTGCCGAACCCCAGTGCCAACAACTACCCCGGGGCCGTGGCGTTTGCCAGCAATTGCAACTGCCCCTTTTATCAGTCCGCTTATCCGTTCGCGCTCGGCCCGCGCGTCGGCGCCGCTTATCAGCTCTCGCCTAAGACCGTGATTCGCGGTGGATGGGGCTTCACGTATCAGTACGTCGGGAATCCAGCCGGGGCCACGATAGGCACGCCCGGTGTTTACCCTCTGTCCGGGGTTAACCCCTATGTGAACATCTCCACTCCAGGCGCGATTGCGACGCCAACCTGGCCCGCCACGAATCCGGGCGTCTTGCCGATCCCGGGCACCGTAGGGAATCCTTTAGTGTCGGGATCGGATCCTTATGCTCCGGACCAGAACGAGAACCGGCCACCCCGTATCAACCAATTCAGCTTTGGCGTGCAGCAACAAATTACGCCGAATTTCATCATGGAAGCTTCCTACGTCGGCAACCGAGCCGTCTGGTTGGGCAACGGGCCGTTGGGCACCATCGGCGGCACCGGCGTCAATGCTTCCGGCAATGCGCAGATTTCGGAGCAAACCTACGCGGCATATGGTTTTTACCCTTATCCGGGAACGGGACCCGCGGGCACCAATAATTACGCCGACTTTCTGCTGACGCTACAGCCGCTTAATAGCGCGGCGGTGCAGGCCAGGCTGGCCAAATCTGGACACCCCGGCTTTACGCCCTACGCCAGCTTCCCCAGCACCGACTCGCTCACTGCCGCCCTTTATCCATTTCCACAGTACGGCGGTATTGCAGACTCGAATTCGCCGACCGGTGCTTCCAAGTACGACTCGTTACAGATCAAGGCGACCAAGCGCTTCTCGCATGGATTGCAGGCTGGAGGCACCTACACCTGGGGCCAGGGCTTCGTGGAACCCAACCGCCAGGACTTCTTCAATCCCCAGAGCGCCGCGTGGGAACTCCAGCAAATCCCGTTGCAGAATCTGAACTTCAACGCGATCTATACCGTGCCGCAAGCGGAATTCATCCCGACCAAAGGCCTTCGTTGGTTGGCCAAGGATTGGCAGGTAGGCTGGTTCGCAAATTACCAGAGCGGCCAATATCTGACGCCTCCATCCAGCCCCACGCTGAATTTCCTGCCGAGCGAGGATATCCGAGTTCCGGGCCAGCCCCTCTATGCGCCGGGCGTAAACATCAACAATCTGAGCACTTACAGCCCGTATTACACGCAGGTGCTGAACCCGAACGCCTGGGCGCCATGTCCGGCTAACGCGACTTGCGCGGCAACCTCGAACTACTACAAAGATTTCCGCGGCCCGCGCACTCCGAACGAAGATGCCAGCATCGGCCGTAATTTCCGTTTTGGCCCTGATGGCAAATTCAATCTCTTTATCCGCGCCGAATTCATCAACATTTTCAACCGGACCCTCCTGCCAACTCCGAGTACTGCGAATCCGCAGAACGGGGTGGTCAAGGGCGGAGTACTCCCGAACGGCTCCAGTGTACTCACAGGTGGGTTCGGAGTCATCAACGCCTTCAATACGCCCGGCACTTATTACAGCACCGCGGCGGCGCCGCTACCGTGTAACTACTGTCTCCAGGGCCGCACCGGGACGCTGGTGGCTCGGTTCTCGTTCTGATCGAGTGACGCACGCACATTGCGTGGTATTCTGTGACCGTGGTCGAGCCCGGAAACAACCAGGCCACGGTCTAAAATGACGCCGTTCATTACTTCTAACGGCTTGGTGTCGGGCCATTGGACCCTGCCGATCAGCCGGGATCCGCAGCCGAAACATGAAATACTGCGGCTTTGGGACGAGAGTACA
This sequence comes from Bryobacteraceae bacterium, assembly GCA_052148835.1. Taxonomy (GTDB): domain Bacteria; phylum Acidobacteriota; class Terriglobia; order Bryobacterales; family Bryobacteraceae; genus Palsa-89. The sequence continues at coordinate 15,201 of JBKQHJ010000085.1, read as the reverse complement.
CAGCAAATCGACAAGCTTTGGTTCGAGTTGCCTCCCGAACGTTTCCTCGAGACGGCCACGGCGTTCGGCCGGTATCCAGGCGTGGTTCACGACCTCATCCTCTACGTCATTGACAACGAGATCCACCACCGCGGCCAAGGCTACGTGTACTTGCGGGCACTGGGGATCGAACCGCCGGCCTTCTTCGATCACAGTTAGGGCTCGCACAAAGCCCCTTGATTTTCGCCTTGTATTCGCCTATACTCAATAGCGAAGAAAAGGAGAATCAAAGAGTGCCATGTCCCTCCCCCGAACACTCTATTGCGGCCCCTCCGGTTGGTCTTATCCACACTGGAATGGCGTTGTTTATCCCAGGCTGAAGCCGCGAGGCTTTCACGCACTGGAAGATTTGTCGACGTACTTCGACGCGGTGGAAATCAACACCAGCTTCTATCAATCCATCCGGCCGGAATTGGCGAGCTTGTGGGTGAAGAAGGTCGCGCAAAATCCGAAGTTCCTGTTCACGGTGAAGTTAGGCCGCCGGTTCACGCACGAACGCTCGCTCGCAGCGGCGGAAATCGGGCATTTCAAGGATGGCCTGTGGCCGTTCCATCGCGCGGGCAAGCTCGGCTGCGCACTCATGCAGTTCCCGTGGAGTTTTCGCTATACCGAGGAAAACCGTGCGCACCTCATCGCGCTACGGCGCGCGTTTCATGAGTTCCCGCTGGTGGCGGAAATGCGGCACTCGAGCTGGCTGCATGAAGAAGCGCTGGGCACTCTAATCGACTATCGCATCGGTTTCGCGAATATCGATCAAGCGCCTTACACCAAAGGTATGCCGCCCGCCTCACTGCTGACTTCGCGTATCGGATATGTCCGGCTGCACGGACGCAATCCGCAGCATTGGGAACGAGAGTTCGGCCGGCCGTCCAGAGCAACCGCCGCGCACGACTACCTCTATTCACCCAAGGAACTGCGGGAATGGAAGCAGCGCATCGAGAATATCCAGCAGCACGCTGCCACTACGTTTGTCTTCGCCAACAATGATGCGGGCGGCAAGTCCGTGGTGAACGCGCTGGAGCTGGCCCAAATACTCGGGGACGATCGCGGGCGCGCCCCAGCGCAACTCATCGAGCAGTTCCCCGAGGAGCTGGCCGATTTCCGCGCCGAGCGTCCAATCCAGGATGCACTGTTCGCCAGCTATATTCCCGAACGGCGCGCAGTCGCATAACTTAAGAGCCGCGCGGCCATGAATGACAAGTGGCGCACGCCGTGCTTGCCTTGTGCGCCTGATGACAACTGATGCAACTGGCCATGGCTAGCACAGCGGTGGTCTGCGCCATAGTATCCATTTGGGCGACGTTGCCGTGACACATGGCGCATTGCATGCCGGCCTGCAAGTGTTTGCGGTGCGTCCAAGTGACACCAGGAGTGAGTTGATAGACCCGCACCCAGGGAATCGGCTCGGAGGATTTGGCTAACTCGGCGGTCCGCCCGGGATTCGAAACCTCGGCGGTGTTGTGGCACATCATGCAGGTAGTGGATGCGGGAAAAGTCATCTGAGCGCCCGGATCGGGATTGATGTGGCATTGCTCGCATCGCAGACCCATCGCAAGGTGCTTCTTGTGGTTGTACGGAAGGGGCTGCTCAGGCGCGGGGGGAACGGAGGGGTTGTTCGGGACTTGCGCCCAGCAGCTCAACATCGACAGCCCCAGTACAAGCACGACTCTGCTCATGACTTGGCTCCTACCTCTTCGATGCTCGTGCCAAAATCCTTCAGGATGGCAGCGGCTGCATTTCGACCTGGAAACCCCGTGATGGAGCCGCCCGGAGGCGTGCATGCACCGGTTTGATAGAGACCCGCGATCGGCATTTTGTAGGGCGCCATTTGGGGCAGGCGGCGGTCGCCCGCATGCACGCTCCCGCGCCACATCGCCGGATTCATGCGCTCGATGTCTATCGGGCTTTCGAGGAACTTCGCGAGCACTTTGTCCGGCGTGAGATTGGGCGCCAGGCGTCGAAGCCGGTTGAAGCACGCTTCCGCTACTTGGTCCTTGATCTGGTCCCAATGCTTGGGACCGCCCTCTTTCAACTCGTACGGCAGCGTGCCCTCGATCTTGACGGTGTGGTATCCGGCCGGCGCTCGTGTGGGATCGCCAACCGAGGGGCTGACGATTTGAAGTGGTGTGTCTTCCACCCACACTTCGCCCCGCGCGTTATAGGAGTTGAGAAGCAGAACGCTCTCGGCGCGGTCCATTAATACCGCCTCCGTGCTCGATACGGTTCCACCACTCGCGAGCGGATACTTCGGTGCTTCCGTTGTGGCGTAGTGAAACTGGATCATGGCGTGTTCCGGTTGGAATGCGTCCACCATGGTGGTGAACTCTTCGCCCCACAGTTCCCGCGGAGCCATGTTCAGGATGTGCTTCAGGTGGATGGTTGAGACCACGCCTTTCTCAGCCCGGTATTTGCCGCCATCGACGCATTCCACACCCATGCATTTTCCGTTCTCGATTATGAGTTGCACGACGGGCTTGTTCGTCAGGATCACCCCGTGATGCGCTTCAATGAACCGGCCCAGCGCCACGCTCAACATGCCGGAACCGCCCTTGGGGATCGGACGCCCGTTGAGCACCTGGGTCATCAGCGAAAACGCCTGGCCCCCGGTGCCAATATCGCCGCCCGCCACTCCGCCGAAGTGGCCGCACGCGAGCGAGCCCGCCCGAAGATGATTGCTTTCAAAAAGCACCCCCGTCGCGTCATAGCCGGACATGGCATTGAGCTGTTGCCAGAATTTTGCGCGGCGGACCGATCCTCGTCCGGATGGGCTGCTCTCGGAGTAAGCCTTGAACTCGGGAACCAGCTTGCGAAACGTGTCCGCGTCCTTGGTCGAAATCTTGGCAATTGTCTCGCAAGTGCGATCCAGATCGCGATATACAGTGATCGACGTCCCGTCCAAGAAAGGAACATGCATCACCAGTTCCGGATCGATATATTCCAGACCGTAATCGCTGAGACGTAGTTCCTTGAGCGCCGGATTGGACTGGAAACCGGAGTGGACGCTGGAGCAAAGATCTTCCTTGAATCCTGGCAGGCAAACTTCCGCGGTCTTACAGCCTCCGCCGATGGTGGGCCGGCCTTCCAGCACCAACACCTTGTAACCTGCTTTCGACAGGTAGGCCGCGCAAACCAAGCTGTTGTGTCCGGCGCCCGCGATTACGAAATCGAAACGATCCGCCGACGCGTTCGACTGCCCGTGGACAGCCGATGCGAAGGCTAGCGGAGCCAGAGCGGCTGCGTCTTTTATGAACCGTCGTCGGGAAGTGTCGATCATTGTCGTCCTCTCGTCCTCTCGTCCTCTTCGCTCATCCGCTAGTGGTGGGCCGTATAGCATCATACTGCTTTGTGGATGTGGAACCATACCTGCTCAGAGAAACCCCATGGATTCAGCCCTGGCAGTCGATCGATTGCATTTCGCTTTCACGGTAACCTTCCACTATTTGTTTCCCCAGCTGACCATGGGGCTGGCACTGCTGATTGTCATCCTGAAGACAATAGCTCTCAGAACTGGCAATGCCAGTTATAGCGAAGCCGCTCGTTTTTGGGTGAAAATCTTCGCCATCAATTTTGCGGTAGGCGTGGTCACCGGCATCCCCATGGAGTTCCAGTTTGGAACCAACTGGGCGCGATTCTCCAGGGACGCCGGCGGTGTGATCGGCCAGACTTTGGCCATGGAAGGCGTGTTCTCGTTCTTCATAGAATCGACATTCCTCGGGCTGTTTATCTTCGGCGAGAAGCAGCTCAGCCCGAAGATGCACTGGGTGACGGCGTTCCTGGTGTTTTTTGGTTCCTGGCTCTCCGGGTTTTTCATCATCGCGACAGACGCCTGGATGCAACATCCCACCGGCTACAAGATGGGCGCTGACGGAAAAATCCTGTTGGGTAGCTTTTGGGGCCTGGTGGGGAACCCATGGATTCTCTGGCAGTATCTCCACAACATGATTGCGGCCGTGGTGACGGGCAGCATCGTGATGGCGTCCATCGGGGCGTTCTATTTGCTGATGGGGAAGTTTCAAGAGCATGCGCGAATCTTCGTGCGAACCGGCGTGGTGGCTGGCGCGATCGCGATGCTCGCCATGCTGTTTCCCACCGGCGACGGCCAGGGCCGGATGGTAGCCGAACATCAACCCGTAACTTTGGCCGCGATGGAGGGTCTGTTCGATACCAGCCAAGGCGCGCCCATCGCAATCCTCGGCCAGCCGGACACGGACAACCTGCAGCTCGATAATCCGCTGCTGGTGCCAGACGCGTTGAGCTTTCTCACTTATCGCCGATGGGGCGCCGAAGTGAAAGGTCTGAAGGATTTTCCGCGCGATCTTTGGCCCGACAACATTCCTCTGCTGTATTACAGCTATCACATTATGGTGGGGCTGGGAACGTTCCTGCTTCTGCTGATGGCGCTCTGTATTTGGTCGCTCGGGCGCGGGAAGCTTTATCAAAGCAAGCCGCTCCTGTGGGCTCTGATGCTGGCATTGCCGTTTCCTTATCTCGCCACGACAGCCGGGTGGATGACCGCTGAACTCGGGCGCCAGCCCTGGATCATCTACGGGCTGATGCGCACGGCGGAAGGCCTTTCACCGCGTGTATCGGCCGGCAATGGCTTGTTCACGCTGCTTGGATTCATGGGCATGTATCTGCTCCTGGGCATTCTGTTCCTGTTTCTTGTGCATCGCGAGATCGAGCGCGGTCCTGGTGCATCCGAGGCGGAGGCTGTGCGATGATCGCCACGGTTTGGTTCTGCCTGGTGGCGATTATGATCGCCGGTTACGTGGTCCTGGATGGCTTCGATCTGGGGGCCGGAATCGTGCACCTGTTCATCGCTCGCACCGACCGGGAACGGCGGCAAGTTCTGCGCTCTATCGGTCCGGTGTGGGACGGCAACGAGGTATGGCTGCTGGCCGGCGGAGGCACTCTCTACTTCGCCTTTCCGGCGCTCTATTCGGCGGCCTTTAGCGGCTTCTATCTGGCCCTGATGATGGTGCTCTGGCTGCTTATTCTGCGCGGCATCTCCATCGAGTTTCGGGGCCATATCGAAAGCCCTCTTTGGGGCCCATTTTGGGATCTGGTCTTCGGCGGATCGAGCGCGCTACTGGCGCTGCTGTTCGGAGCCGCACTCGGCAACGTGGTGCGCGGCGTGCCGCTTGGATCCGACGGATTCTTTTTCCTTCCTCTGTGGACCAATTTCCAGCCCGGCAAGAACGCCGGCATCGTGGATTGGTACACGCTCTTAATAGGCGGGGCATCGTTCGTCGCGCTCACGGTGCATGGCTGCTATTGGGTGGCAACCCGAACCGATGGCGATTTGCAACAGCGGGCGCGCTCGCTCGGCGCGAAAATCTGGTGGGCCGTTCTGGCGTTCACCGCTTTGATTACGCTGGTCAGCTTTCGCCTGCAGCCGCACCTCGGGGAGCAATTCTCCGCGCATCCCTGGGGCTACGTATTTCCGCTACTGGCACTTGCGGGGCTGGCAGGCATGCAGTTGTATGGTCCACGCCGCCGGGACATGGCCGCGTTCCTCTGTTCCTGCCTCTACCTGGTCGGAATGCTTACCAGCGCGACATTCGGGGTATTCCCTTACGTTCTGCCGTCCAATGTTTCCGCTGACGCCGGCTTGACCATTTTCAACGCGTCCGCGGCGGACTATGGACTTTATGTCGGCTTGGCCTGGTGGATTCCTGGCATGCTTTTGGCCGGCCTATATTCGGCCTTTGTGTATCGAAGGCTTTCGGGGAAAGGGGTGGAATAAACCCGAGTGGGTGAAATGACTCAGTGCGCGCTAGCCGCGTGTGCCGACAAACTCAGCTCCACGCCGAGTACTGCTACGCGCACCCTGTGAGGCGGATCGCCATAAAACAGCACGTGCCGCACCCCAGCATCCCAGATCTTAGAAAGATCGTCGCGGTCTTTTTGGACCATCACAACCAGACGCCGTTCCTTCGCCAAAGTTGGAAAGTTACTGAGATGCGCCACGTCCGCGATGATGACGCCTTCCAAGGCCACATCCGGTTTCTCTACCAGGCGAACCCGATGTCGGGCTTCCTGTGACAGCAGATCGCGAATGGATTCCGCATACGCCGGATCCTGGATGGCCACTTGAACAGTTTTCACCCGCACGTACTGCTCTAGCCTGCAATTCGCAAGCCACCACGCGCGTGCCACCTAGGGGCATAAGGTGGGTAGGAGAACATGCTGAACAGTAGTGGGCCTCGCACGCAGTTGTCATTGCCTCTTAACCGCCGAGTGATAGACTGCGTGCACTTCTATGGTCACTACAAACATTCAATTGAAGAAACCCCTTCTGCTTCTCGCTCTTTTCCTGAGCGCCGTCTCTTTGCAAGCAGCGGCGACTATTACGAACGCGACAGTGTTCGCTACTGGCACCGGCGTAAACGCGACCGATCCCGATTCCGTTTGCCTCACTCAGAACAGTGTCTGGATCGCCTGGACCAACAACGCGGATTCCACTGGGTTGAGCGGCAGCAGCGTTGTCGCTCAGTATGACTTCACCGGAAAGGTTTTGCAGCAGCTCACTTTCCCCGGGAATGTAGATGGCCTGAGGTACGACGACGAAAGAGGGCTTATCTGGGTTCTGCAAAATAACGATGGAAATTCCGTACTGACGCTGATCGATTCCAAGGGCACACAGACAACCTATCCATATGCGGTCAAAAGCTCCACGCGCGGCTATGACGATGTGGCCTTCATCAATGGCGCGATATTTATGAGTTACACGAACCCGGTGAACCCCGGTGACGCCACCATTCAATACATGACCGGCGTGAACCCCGTGACGTTCGCCACGATACTGACAATGGGCGCCACCGGAACGAACCTGGCAACGGGGCAGACCAACCAGCCAACCACCGATACCGATACCGATTCACTAGAGGCCACTCCTTTCGGCGGGCTGATGCTGACCAGCGAAGCCGACGGGCAACTCATCTTCGTGAACGACTTGGAGCAGGCGACACCGTCCGTCAGCTTTCTGCAACTCCTGGACACCACAGGCAAGAATTCTTCCGCCCTGGATGACTCAGTTTTTGTTCTCTCGCCATCAGGTAGCTTCTATGTCGCGGATTCCGGCAACAATCGAGTTCTGAAAGTGGACGTAACTGGGCTAACCCCAATGGCGCTCTACGCCTCTGTGGGAAGTGAGAATGCCGTCGCCAATGTGGACCTGTCCACCGGCATGGCCAATCCGTTTATTACCAGCGCAGCCGGTACGAACTTAAACGCGCCGCACGGCTTGGGATTTGCTCCTGACTTTAATTCGTTATTCGGCAAATAGTCGTCAATGCGACTCGCCCGAGACCTCGGGAACGGGCAGGACATCGCCCTCTCGAGCTACCCAGGTGTAGAGTGTCGGTAATAAGAAGATACTCAGAAGTAAGCCGGAAATCAGGCCGCCGACGATAACAATCGCGAACGGCCGCTGCGAATCCGAACCAATGGCGTGCGACATTGCCGCCGGCAGCAGGCCCAGCGTCGCCACTAAGCTGGTGACCATGATGGGCCGCAGTCTCAGAACCGCGCCTTCCACTGCCGCCTCTTCGATGGAATGGCCGCGCGCGCGCCGTTGATTGATGTATTCGAGCATGATCACTCCGGTCTGCACCGAGACGCCGAACAGCGCGAGAAACCCAATGCCGGACGACACGCTGAAATGGGTATGCGTCACAAGCAGCGCCAGCATGCCGCCCAAAGGCGTCATCATGACGTTGACGATGATGAGGAAGGCCCATTTCACGGATTGAAACATGGTGTATAGGATGACGAAAATGATCAGCACCGTGAGCGGCACGATGATTCCCAGCCGCGCCGCCGCTCGCTTCTCGCTCTCGTATTCGCCTTCCCAATTGATGTGATAACCGCGCGCCAGTTGGATCTGCTTGTTCACCTTGTCGATAGCTTCTTCCACCGTGCTTCCCAGATCCCGCCCGCGCACGCTGTACTTCACCGCGACGTAGCGCTGGTTGCCCTCGCGATAAATCTCGGAGCCTCCATCCCGCATTTCGATCTTCGAAAGTTGCGCGAGGGAAACGCGCTCGCCCGATGGCGCGAGCAAACGGATATTGGCGATCGCTTCCCTCGTTTCGCGATAGGGCGCCTGATAGCGCGCCACCAGATCGTAGCGCTGCTCGCCCTGCAGGACTTGCGTGAGCGCATTGCCGCCCACGGCGGTCTGAATAGCGTCCTGAATATCGGCGACGTTGATTTGGAAGCGCGCGGCTTGTTGGCGGTCCACGGTCACGTTCAGATTGGGTTGGCCCAGTAGCCGAAACACGCCCAAATCCTCGATGCCGCGCACGGTACGCATCACTTTCACCACCTGGTCGGCCTTGTCTTCCAGTGTCCGCAGATCGTCCCCGTAGATCTTGGTCGCAAGCTGGCCCTTCACACCGCTGACGGCCTCCTCCATGTTGTCGGCGATGGGTTGCGAGAAATTCCAGATCGCGCCGGGTATATTATCGAGCGATGCATTCATGGAGGCGATCAGCGCGTCCTTGTTTTGATGAAAAATCGGACGCCATTGTTCTTTCGGCTTCAAATCCACGCAATATTCGGTATTGAAGAAACCGGTGGTGTCGGTGCCGTCGTCCGGCCGCCCCACCTGGCTGGTAACAATAGTCACTTCCGGATAGGAAGCCAAAAGCAAGCGCGCCTCATTGGCTACGTTCACCCCTTGCGTCTGCCCGGTGCTCGGGGCCAGCGTTCCGCGCACCCAAAGCGCACCCTCGTCGAGGTGCGGAAGAAACTCCGATCCGATAATTCCGCTGAGGGCCAGATATGCCGTCGCACCCAGCGCCAGCACCGCTACCGTCACCACCGCCCAACGTTCGCGAATGGCCCAGCGGACGGCGTGCCGATAGCGCACGGTTAAAAGTCGCATCACCGGATTGTGCCATTCCTTGGCACCGCGCTGGAACAAAAAGCTGGCCAGCACCGGCGACACGATAATGGAGAACAGCAACGCGCCTAAGAGCGCGAACGCCACGGTCCAGGCCATCGGTTTGAACAGCCGCCCCTCCACGCGCTGCAACGTGAAGATGGGGATGTAAGCCGTAATGATGATGGTGATGGCGTAGAACACTGGACGCTGCACTTCGTGCGCCGCCGCGCGAATCTGATCGCCGACGGACAGGCGGGCGGCATTGCCCGATTGCTGCGAGTGCAGATGCCGCACGATGTTTTCGATCATCACCACCGCGCCGTCCACCACCATGCCGAAATCGAGCGCGCCGAGCGACAACAAATTAGCGGGAATATGCCGCAAGCTCAGGCAAATGGACGCAAATAGTAGAGAAAATGGAATCGTAATAGCTACAATCAGTGCCGCGCGGGTATTTCCGAGGAACAGAAACAAAATAATCACCACCAGGATGATGCCCTCGGTCAGGTTGTGCAGGACGGTGTGGGTGGTGAACTCCACCAGTTCGCTGCGATCGATAAACGGAACGATCTTCACTCCCGCCGGCAGGATCAAACTATTCAGCTCGTCGACCTTGGCGTGGATTCCCTTGAGCACGGAATCGGAATCCGCGCCTTTGCGCAGCAGCACGATGCCAGAAACAACGTCTTCGTTGTCGACGACTTTTCCATCCTCGCGGCGAATGGCCCGCCCAAACTGGCCCAGCCGTATCTTCGGACCTTGCTGCACGGTCGCAATATCGCTGATGTGCAGCGGCGTTCCATTCTGCGTCTTGATGACGGTGTCGGCTATATCTTGCACATTAGTCACCAGACCGACTTCGCGCACGTCCACCTGTTGCAAGCCCGCCTCGATGAAACTGCCCCCGGCGTTGGCGTTGTTGTTCGTCAGTTGCTGCTCCACCTGGCCGATGCTGAGTCCATAAGCGATCAGCTTGTCCGGATCGATGCGCACTTGATACTCGCGCGTGGGACCGCCGAAACTCGCGACGTCCACTACATCGGGAACCGATTTGAAGTTCTTTTCCACCACCCAGTCTTCGAGCGACTTCAGCTCCATTACGTCGTACTTGGGATTCCTGCTGGTGAGCGTGAAGAAGTAGATTTGGCCCACCGGACTCCAATCCGTTCCCATTTGCGGCGTCACGCCCGCGGGCAGGGTGACCTGCGCCAGACGTTCCAGTACGCGCTCGCGATTCCAGGCGTTTTCCGATCCGTCTTCAAAGATCAGTTTGACGTCCGACAACCCGAACAGCGAGAACGACCGCAGATGCACCACGTCCGGTATTCCGTTCATCGCGATTTCGAGCGGTATGGTTACCTGTTGTTCGATCTGCTCGGCGGAAATGCCCGGCCATTGCGTGATAACGTCGACGTAATTGTTCGCTACGTCGGGGTAGGCTTCCACCGGCAAGTTGTGGAACGAAATCGCGCCCCAGGCCAGCAGCAGCAGCGCGATGGCCAGGACCAGGAAGCGATTATTAAGCGAGAAATCGACGACTTTACGGATCATTACTTGGCCTTTAGCGATTGGCCCTTAGTTGTTGGCTCATTGTTCCACAGTGGACTGCAGCACCAGAGCATTTGAAACTACCTTTTGACCGGCCTGAATGCCTGAGTTGATCTCCTGCAGGCCGCCCGGCAACATCTTCCCGCCCACTACCTCGATCCGCCGGAACTCGTTATTCGCCGCCGGCGCATAGACCCAGTCGCGATCGTGCAAATGCAGCACCGCATCGGCCGGCACGGTAGCGTGCAACTGCTTCTCGGTTCCACGAAACGTCGCTGTTACAAACATTCCAAAGCGCAGCAGGCCAGTATTATCCACTTCCAGCCGAACTTTCTCGGTCCGAATATTCGGATCGAGCGTGGGCGCAATGTTGGCAATACGCGCCTTGAGCACTACCTTGGGATAAGCCGCCAGATGAACATCGGCAAACTCGCCCAGATGGATAAACGACATATCGTTTTCATACACGTCGCAAACGATCCATACCTTCGACAGATCGGAAATAGTAAATAAGTTAGGCGAATTATCCAGCGACTTCACTCCCGCCGCCGCGGTCACCTGCTGATCGGTAATCACACCCGAAACCGGCGCGTGAATCTCGACAATGGAACTAGGATGGTCCAGGTCGGCGCCTAACACCCGAAGATGTTCCACGGCAGTCTCCGTGGTGACCTTGGCCTTGATGGCCGCGTCCTCGGCCACCTCTTCATCCTTCTTTGCAATCGCACCCTTTTCCAGCAGCTCTTTGGAGCGGTCCAGTTGCGCTTTAGCAAGTGTCTCGTCCGCCACTGCTTGCCGGTAATCGGAAAATGCCTGAGCGATATCCTGGCTCTGGATCTTCAGCAGCAACTGCCCTTTGGCCACGGTGTCGCCCAGCCGCGCATCGATTTCTATGATTCGCCCCGACGCCAGCGAAATGACCGGAATATTGCGCGAGATATCTGGATTCACCGATCCCGTCGTATTCAGCTCCGGCGCGGCGTCATGTTCGCCCGCGGTTGCTATCGGAAACTGCTCCGGATGATCCACATGAAAGATGTTGCCATCCGACTCATGAATCACATCGGCCGCCGGCGGTTCGCCCAGCTTCGGATCGGCCTCCACCTTTTGCCCGCAGCCTGCCAATGTCAGACTCGCGGCTAGCGCGGCCAGGGCTGCCAAAGGTGCTGCCAGGGGGGCAGCCAGCGCGAAAAACGTTGATCTCTTCATCGAATCACCTCCTGCCCCACCGCCATATTCAATTGCGCGGCAGCGGTCAGGTATGAACCCACCAAATTCAAATAATTCAGTTCCGTGCTGCGATAATCCTGTTGTGCTTGCAGAAAATCCAAGAGTGACGCTCCGCCTCGCGTGTAAGCGAACGAAACCGTATCGCGCACCTCCACGGCTTCTTTCAAGTACGTTTCCTTATACGGCCGCAACAACGTTAAATTGCTCTCGATGGTCGCGTAGGACGAATTCACGTCGCTGAATACCTGCGCCGTCGCGGCGTCGCGCAGCCTCTCGTTGCGGGCGATATCCTGCTGGGTTCGCAGCTTCTCGCCTTGATTGCGGTCGAATATTCGCAACGGGATGCTTACGTTAATGCCGAAGTAAACCGGAATGGGCGGATTGCGCGCGAAATCGGCGCCGAAGGTCGGATCGGTGGACCCGTTTGCAATCGCCAGCCGGTGATCGGTCTGCGCCTTATCCACGGCCTCGACCGCGGCTTTTAAGTCCGGCCGGGTGTCCAAGGCCACGCGCTGTAATTCTTCAAGCGGACGAATTTCGCTTGAAAAATCGAACGCTCCTGTTACGTCGAACTTCTCCACCGGCGTCCGATCGTTCAGCAGCATCAACAATTGAATCTTCGCCGTTCGCAGATTCACGATCGCAGTCTGAACGTCGGTCTCATATTGCACGCGCTGCAGTTCCAGCCGCTGGAAATCCACCTTTGCGATGTCACCGGCCTTCAGGCGGTCGTTACTCACCTGGAGCAAGTGGTTGTAGTACGCCAGGTTTTGGCGCGTGAGATCCAAAATCGCCTTTTCCTGCAAGGTTGTCACGAAAGCCGTCCGCAAATTGAAGAGCAAGTTTCGCTCCTGATCGGCGTACTGCGCGGTGGTGATCTCGGTCTCCTTTTGCTGGCTCTCCCGCCGCAACTCGCGTTTGTGCCCCCGCTCGTGCAAGTAGCTGATGGAAGCCGTTGGAAAAGCGAAAGCGAACGGTGAGTACACGTTCGGGCCGCCGTTGGGGGACGGCTGCGTTGAGAACGGGTTGATCTGATCCACACCCGCAGTCAAGTCGGGATTGGGCCGCAGGTAAGCGGTGATCTCCTGCGCCCGCGATTCGTCGATGCCGATCTCGGCCGCCCGCAAGGTGGGATTGTTGGTTTGAAAGCGGTCGCGAATCTGCTCCCAGGTGAATGGCTGCGCAAAAGCAGGCGGGCCCAGCGTCGCCATCAGCAGCAACCATCCCGCTCTCTTTTGCCTCATTCCGTGAATCCCGATTCTGAGCCGCCCATGAATCCCGATTCTCAGCCGCGCTGTTTTTCGACTGTACCTTTCCGAGCCACGCACGTGAGCAAGCGCAGGACGCGGGCGTTAGGGGCGAATCTAGGTCTAAACTAAAGGTAGCCGCCGGTCGAAATGCGCGTCCAGTATCGTTCGGTTATGTCAGGCCTATCTTTTGGACATCGCCGGGGCTCTTTCGGCCATCCGCCACGAAATGTCTTGCGAAGCGTAAGGGCTACATGTCTAGAATATGACTAAACCGGCGCGCATCCCCATGCTATCTTTCTTTCTTCGGGGCGGTACCAAAGCCGTTCTGCTTAAGGCCGCCATCCTCATTGCGCTCATCGCGGTGGCCGACTGGCGCGCCGATAAAGACGTCACCCTGGGCTTCCTCTACTTGTTCCCCATGCTGATGGTCGGCAGCGTTTTGAAGCGTTGGCAGATCGGCATCGTGGCCGCGCTTTGCACGCTGCTGGCTGAAGTATTCGACTCCTTCGAGTGGCGCCCGAGCGCCGGCATCCCGCGCGACATTCTGATTTTCGCTGCGTTCCTTGGCATGGGACTTTTCGTCTACGAAGTGGTTCGCAGCCGCCAGGCCGCGCTCCGCCATTTGAAACAGATCGAATCGGAGAGCGAAGCGCGCCGCGCAGCCGAAGAACAGTTGAAGGTGCTGGTCGATAGCAGCCCGGTCGCCATCTTTACCGCCGACACGTACGGAATGGTGTTGCAAGCCAACGACGCCGCGCACCGCTTGTTCGGTCTCGCGCCCGGCGCCTTGCCCGGCCAGTCCATTCGCCAGTATCTTCCGTCACTGGTGAACGTTCCTTCGCTCGAAACCAACGGGCCGTCGTTTCGGACCGTGATGCAGTGCCGGGGGCGGCGCCAGGACGGGGAAGCGTTTCTCGCCGATCTCTGGTTCTCCACTTACCGCACCAGCGTCGGGTCGCGCCTGGCCGCCATGGTAGTGGACACTTCCGAAGATCTGCGCAATCGCGAAGAATACAGCCTCCACCAGCTCCTGGCCGCCTCGCGGATCCTGGTCGGCGCGGTCTCGCATGAAGTTCGCAACGTGTGCGGCGCCATTGCCGTAGTGCATGAAAATCTGGCGCGCAACCGTGCGCTCGCCCAGAACAAGGATTTCGAAGCGCTCGGCACATTGATTCAAACGCTCGAAAAAATCGCGGCGCTCGAGCTCCGCCAGACTCCTTATCCAGCCGCCCGGGTCGATCTCCCGGCGCTGCTCGAAGAGTTGCGCATCGTTATTGAGTCCGCCTTGCGCGAGGACGGCATCGATATTGCCTGGGATATCCAACCGGGTCTCCCCGCCGTTTGGGCGGACCGGCAAAGCTTGATGCAGGTGTTCCTCAACCTGACGAAAAACAGCCAACGAGCCATGCTGGGCCGGCCTTCCCGTCGACTCCAGATCGCCGCCCGCGCCGAAGCCGATCGTGTCGCGGTGCGCGTTCGCGATACCGGCGGCGGGGTGCTCCATCCCGAACACCTGTTCCGTCCGTTCCAACCCGGAGCGCAGTCCACCGGCCTGGGCGTTTATCTCTCGCGCGCCTTGTTGCGATCCTTCCGTGGCGACCTGCGCTATGAACCCGAAACCGGCGGCGCCACCTTCATCGTTGAACTTTCCCCCGTCTTAGCCGCTAATCTGAAAGAGAGCTATGGCCCAGGAAGTCCGGATTCTGTTGGTGGACGATCACAGTCTGTTCCGGGACAGCCTCAGCCGGTTGTTGCAGACTGAGCCCGGCTTCCACATCGTGGGCTCCTGCGCCACCATCGCTGAAGCGTTGCCCATCCTTGCGAGCGAGCAACCCGACATCGTTCTTCTCGATTACGATCTCGGGGAAGAGCAGGGAAGCGTCGCTCTCGATGAAATTCGCAGCCACGGATTCAAGGGGCGCGTCCTCATGGTCACCGCCGGAATGAGCGATGCCGCCACGGTGCGCGTGCTCGAGAGCGGGTCCGAAGGCATATTCCTGAAACACAGCTCGCCCGCTCAGCTGGTGGAAGCTATCCACCGGATGGTGGCCGGCGAACCTTGGCTCGACCCTCGCGCCATGCGATCGCTCATCGCCGGAGCCACCCGCAAATCCGAAGAGCAGCGCACCTCGCAGGTTCTTACCACGCGCGAGCGGTTCGTTCTGCAAGGCGTTTTCGAAGGGCTCACCAACAAAGAAATCGCCGCCCAATTGCAGGTTTCCGAAGGCTCCATTAAAGCGGTGA
>JBKQHJ010000084.1:0-7122 GCA_052148835.1 Bryobacteraceae bacterium | reverse complement strand
GAGCGCCCAGAGTGTCCAGACGAAGAAAAAGCCGCCAGGGGATTTGGCGATCTCGGGGTAATGTGCCCCCCTCATGTGCATGACGGGCATGGCTGCCGCGAACAATCCGACGATCAGCATGATGACGTGCCCCGATCGCCGTTCGGGGAGCACGAGCGTCCCGTACACGAGGATCGCGAGGACGAGCAGCGCAATGTTTGAGCTCTCGGCCTTCGATATCCCACGGACGATGTCGTCCGTAATGTGAAGCGTCAGCAAGAGGATCGAGAGCAGAGACGCAACGGTTAACATGATGTTGTGTTTCATTGGATACTCTCCTTGTTGGATTTGTGTGTGCGTCATTAGTGTACGCGAGATCCAGAAGTTATCCGGTGCTCCCTCGGCGAGCTCGAAACGTGTCCAAGCTGGGGGCCCATCGTGGACGGGTGTCGGCCCTCCACACCGATCATTCTGAAAACACTAGGCGCTGACTGTGCTTGCCCCCTGGGCTGACACAAACAGTTAAGACACTGTTGGCCGTTCGCTGTAAAATCCTCGACCGGCAAAACGACTGTAGCGCATACTGGTTCCCGGCTGGTGAAGCGGAGGCGGGCTCTGCTGGAGAGCAACTCGCCGAGGAATAGCCGGCCGGAAACTCATCGGGACGATGGGTGGGGGCGGCAGCCGTAGTCGCCCCCAAGCTTTGTGCGCAGAAAAACCACATCGGACGATAGATTTCCCGATGCCTCAGAAAACTCATACAGAAAGCTGCCGCGCAGCGGCATCCTTTTGATGTCGTTCGAAGCGGGCCGGCGGCATGTAGCCGAGTGCGGAATGCAGGCGCCTTTTGTTGTAGATCTTTTCCAGGAACTCGCGGATCGACGCGCGAGCCTCGGCCAAGTCCCGGTATTCGTTGCGCAGCACTTCTTCGTACTTGAGCGTTTTCATGAACGACTCGCAGGCCGCGTTGGCCAAGGCAGTCAACTACAGCTCATGGCGACGCTGCCGACAGTAGTTTTGAAGTCATCCATCCACATCATCCGTTGAAGGGTCAGCGGTTCAAGCTGGTCACCTATCGCCACAACTGGGGCGAGGATCGAGTTTACTTTCACGATAGCGGCGGGCGCCTTCGCTCGATTCCGGCGGGCTGGACGACGGCGGTAGAGGCCGATCCATTCGTGACATTGGCGGCAGGGCGGTGCCTATTTCGCTACGAGGATCTGTTGAGGCTGGCCGACTTTCTGGAGAAGGCGCGATGAAAGAGCGGAGCTCGGAGTGTAAAGGCAATAACGCCGCATGTGTAAATGGAATGATGCCGGGAAGAGTGTGGACTGCACTGCTACGGCGGGCACCATTGCATCATACAGAGCATGTAATAACAGGTGGCGGAAGACAAAAACAGCTTGACATCGGCCCGGATATTGGCATAATTATCTTTACGGATCTGCTCGACAGTTTTCGAGTCACCCATGGCCGACAAAGATGCCAAGTTCGGGGCGCTGCAACAACAGGGGACGCTGAACCGACGGGCCAAAAATGTCCGGGACGAACTATTTCTTCAGGGCGACTTTTTCGATCCCCGCGACCTGGTCCAGGTCAAGTACGAGATGCTGCGCCGAGTGCAGACCGAAGGCCAGTCGGTTACGGACGCATCGGCGAACTTCGGTTTTTCGCGACCATCTTTTTATCAAGCGTTATCCGCCTTCGAGCTGGACGGCCTAGCCGGCCTGGTGCCACGCAAGCGCGGTCCGAAGCAAGCGCACAAAATCACCGAAGAAGTCCTCGCATTCATCGGAGAGGTGCACCAGAAAGAACCATCCGTTCGATTGCCGGAACTGGTGAAGCTGATTCAGGATCGCTTCGGCATCCGGGTTCATCCGCGAAGCATCGAACGCAGCTTGCTACGCCATCAAAAAAAACTCCGCTGACCGAGCGCCCCGGAACACCGTCCATCCGTCACGATCTGGTTGCCGAGTACGAGCAACTGCGCCGCGATGCCATGGCAACGGTGGCCCATCGCGGCGAAGGCTTGGGCTGGGCGCTTTTTGTGCGACGCGGACTGACCGCCTGGATGCAGGCCTGGTCGGAATGCGCTCCCCACAGCGAACCAAGCTCACGCTCTCGGCCCGATATCGATGAAACCGTTCCAGGCGACGTGCGGCCACAGATCACCACATTGCTGGCCAGCATGATTCTCTGTCAACAACAGGAGGCAACCTCATGACAGGCACCGCACACCAAAAAGTGAATGCCGGACACCTCAAGCGAAACGCTTATCTTTATGTGCGCCAATCGACGCTTCGTCAGGTTTTTGAAAATACCGAAAGCACCAAGCGACAGTACGGTCTGCGCCAGCATGCGGTCGCCTTGGGCTGGCCCGTGGAGCACATCATCGTCATCGACACCGATCTCGGGCAGTCCGGCGCCTCGGCTGTGGATCGGGAAGGTTTTCAGAAGCTTGTCACCGAAGTCGGCCTGGGCAAAGCTGGCATCGTGCTTGGCCTGGAAGTTTCCCGCCTGGCGCGAAACTCCACCGACTGGCACCGGCTGCTGGAGATCTGCGCTCTGACCGACACGCTCATTCTCGATGAAGACGGCGTGTATGATCCAGCGCACTTCAATGATCGCCTCCTGCTGGGTCTCAAAGGAACCATGAGCGAAGCGGAACTGCATGTGATCCGCGCCCGCCTACAGGGCGGAATCCTGAACAAAGCGCGCCGCGGCGAGTTGCAATGCCCCTTGCCCGTCGGCTTTCTCTATAACGCCAGCAGCCAGCCGGTGCTGGACCCTGATAAACAGGTACAGGAGAGTATTCGATTCTTTTTCGACACATTCCGGCGCACCGCATCGGCTTGCGCAGTGGTCAAAGCGTTCCGGCAGAAAGGTCTGCTGTTTCCACGACGATTAAAAAAGGGGCCGAACAAGGGCGATCTGGTGTGGGCGGAACTTCCACACAGCCGGGCACTGCACATTCTGCACAATCCTCGTTACGCGGGCGCCTTCGTCTATGGGCGCAGCCGCACTCGCAACAACCCGAATGGAGGCACCTCCTATACCAAGTTGCCACGCGAACAGTGGATGTTATTCAAGGGCGCTCACCCTGGCTACATCTCCTGGACGCAGTACGAAGAGAACTTGTTGCGCCTCCGGGAGAACGCTCAAGCGGTCGGGGCCGACCGCCGCAAAAGTCCCCCACGCGAGGGCCCAGCGTTGCTGCAAGGCTTGGTGGTATGCGGGGTATGCGGGAGCCGGATGACGGTTCGGTATCACACACGCCAAGACCGGCTCGTACCCGAGTACGTCTGCCAACGCGACGGAATCGAACATGCCATATCGCTATGCCAGCGAGTGGTCGGAGATCACATCGATAACGCTGTCGGCCAACTGCTGGTGGAAAGCGTGGCTCCGCTAGCGCTCGAAGTTACTTTGTCCGTGCAGCAGGAACTCCAGGCCCGAGTCGAGGAAGTGGACCGGCTCCGTAAGAAACATGTAGAGCGAGCGCGCTATGAAGCCGACTTGGCTCAGCGCCGTTACTTGTACGTCGATCCTGCGAACCGTCTCGTTGCGGACTCGCTCGAGGCGGACTGGAACGAAAAGCTTCGCGCATTAACTCTGGCACAGGAGCAGTACGAACAGCAGCGGCGACAGGACCGCATCACCATCGATGAACAGCAGCGCGCCCGAATCGCCGCTATCGCCAGTGATTTTCCACGGCTCTGGCAAGATCCAAAAACCCCAGATCGGGAAAGGAAACGAATGGTCCGCCTGCTGCTGGCCGACGTAACGCTCCTGCGCGGCACTGGAATCAAGGTTCATGTCCGCTTCCATGGCGGAGCATCAAGAACCCTGGAGCTGCCGAGACCGCTGACCGCCTGGGAACTCAGAACAACCCCAGCGGAGGTTGTCGCCGAAATCGATCGGCTGACCGATCACCACACCGACAAAAAGATCGTCCAGATCCTCAACCAACGTGGAGCGCTATCCGGGTGCGGCCAGCGCTTCAATAGCCGCATCGTTGCGCGCCTCCGCCGCGAATACCAGCTCAAATCGCGTTATGATCGGCTACGCGACAAAGGCTTGCTGACTCTTCAGGAAATGTCGGAACGATTGGGCGTGACTCCCAAATGCGTCATCCACTGGCGCAACCACGGCCTGCTTCGAGCTCATCCGTTCAACGATCGCGACGACTGGCTGTACGAGGACCCCGGACTCAACCCACCGCGCAAGGCACAGGGCGTCAAGCTTGCCAAACGGCGTCGTTTCCCGGAGAACGTCGTGCACGGTTTGCAGGAGGTGCAGTATGAAGCGTAAGCCTTGTCCCACGGATTGCCCTTGCGCGACATGCTGATTTCGATGGCGTTGGCTTTGAGCAGATCCGTGTAATCGTTGCTGGCGTACTGCGAGCCGCGGTCGGAATGATGCACCAGGCCGGGCTCGATTGCGCGGCACGAAAGCGCCATGCGTAGCGCGGCAAGCGTGAGCGAGTCTTCCATTTCGCGATCCAGCGCCCAGCCGATCACGCGGCGCGAGTAGGCGTCCAGAATCACGGCCAGGAACACGAACTCGTCGCGCAGCCGGATGTAGGTGATATCGGCCCGCCACAGTTGATTGATCGCGGTCAGGATCATGTCACGAGCCAGGTTCGGATAGATTCTGCGCCCGTGGTTGGAGTCGGTCGTGACGATGAACTTGCGGCGCCGCACGCACAGCAGATTGTCTTCGCGCATTAGCCGATAGACCCGTTTCGGATTCACCCGCCATCCCCGATGCCGCAGTTCGGCGGTGATGCGGGGCCGCCCGTAGCTGGGCCATTCCAGCGCGATCCGTTGAATCGCGTCCCGCAAATCCATGTCGCGATCCGGACCCGGCTCGGCATCCTGGAACCGGTAGAAGCCGGACCGGGAAACTCGGCCCAGCTTCATCATCCGCTCGATGCTCAATCCCCGGTTGGCCTTCATTTCTTCTTGGGCTTTCCGGTAGACCGCGGCTTTCCAGTCAACGCCTGCAGCATCCGCTGTTCCTCGATGCGCTGCAAGCACCCCTTCAAAAAATCCAACTCCAGCGCCTGCTGGCCGATTTTACGTTCCAGTTCAGCGATCCGCCCTTCGGACCAACGCTGCTTCCCGTTACCCGGAAATACATTGCCCGGCCCCTGGCGGAACTCACGTCGCCAACGGTGCAGCACGTTGGCGTTTACCTCCAACGCCCGCGCCACCTCGCCGATGGAAACTCCTTGCTCCAGCCGCCGCACTGCGGCCAGCTTGAACTCCTTGGTGAATATCCTTCTTGACATCCCCTTGACTCAATTCTCCTTTGATTGGATTTTGAGTCTTAACCAGATAACGGCGGGTTCGCCGTCAGTGTTAACAGAAACGGCGCGCGATATGAGAGGCTGGGCGGAGGACGCGACTCGGCAGCTACAGCCGACAAACATTTGGTGCGTGAGTGCCCGTTCTTAACCATGGTTCCGGTGATGGCGGTCAGTGATTTGGTGGCAGTCCGCTGAGCGATCAGCGGACTCGACCCCGTTGGAGACATTTTCAAACCGACTGCAACCGGGCCGAGTCTCGTCCCATTTCCAAAATGGATGAGGACTCAAGATGGCGAAAGGATTCAAGACGAAGAAGAATAAGGCAAAGAGAGAGTGGGATGAAGGGCTCTCTGCGCTGAACAGGAACGCAGCAGGGATCGATGTGGGCAACGCCGAACATTATGTCGCCGTACCTGCAGGGCGAGATCCCGAGCCAGTACAAAGTTTCGGAAGCTTCACGGCAGATTTGCATCGCATGGCGCAATGGCTGAAGGCATGTGGCGTAGAGACGGTCGTCATGCAGGCAACGGGCGTTTATTGGATCGCGCTTTTCCAAATCTTGGAGAGCTACGGATTTCAGGTCAACGTGGTGAACGCGCGTCACACGAAGACGTTGCCGGGGCGCAAGACTGACGTGTTGGAGTGCCAATGGCTACAGAAACTGCACACCTTCGGACTGTTGAATAATTCGTTTCGTCCGACGGAGGAAATCCAGATATTGCGAACCTACCTTCGGCAGCGGGAGAATCTGGTGGCGGCGGGCAGTACATGCATTCAGCACATGCAGAAAACGCTCACGCAGATGAACGTGCAGTTAGCCAATGTAATCAGCGATATCAGTGGAGTAACTGGTATGGCGATCCTGCGCGCGATCGTCGCAGGCGAACGCGACCCGGACAGATTATCCACACTCAAACATGGCCGCGTGCGCGCCAGCCGCGGGGAAATCGCGCGAAGTCTGGAAGGCAACTGTCGCGAGGAGTTGCTGTTCGTGCTGGAGCAGAGTCTTGAGCTTTACGACCTCTACGTTCTCAAGATTGCAGTATGCGATCAACGCATCGAGCGGCATCTGAAGATGATGAAATCGAAACCCGACCCCGCACAAACGTCCGACTCCGCCGCGCTTCCCGCACCAAAGCAGGAGACGCGTTTCAGCCTCAAGGACCACCTCTGCCGCATTACAGGAGTCGACCTGACGAAGGTCGCGGGCCTGCAAGTCCAGACCGTGCAGACCATCATTTCCGAAGTTGGCGTAGACATGAGCCGCTGGAAAACAGAGAAGCAGTTTGCCTCCTGGCTGGGGCTGTGTCCCGACAACCGGATTAGCGGAGGCAAAGTTCTGAAGAGTGGAACGCGTCAAGTTGTGAATCGTGCCGCCACCGCCCTCCGGCTTGCCGCGTGGAGCCTCATCCGAAGCCAAAGCGCTCTGGGAGCAAACTTCCGCAGACTACGATCCAAGCTCGGTGCTCCCAAAGCGATCACCGCGATGGCGCACAAGTTGGCGAGACTGATTTATAGAATGATGAAGTTCGGCACTGAATACGTCGACAAAGGCATGGCAGCCTACGAATCAAGATACCGCCAGCACCAGATGAAATGGCTCTCCAAGCAAGCCGCTTCACTGAATCTGCAACTCATTCCGGTGTCGGAAGTTACCGGTTGAGTTTCTGGAGACTGCTTGCGTCAAGAATGGGGGCAAGTCCAGTTCCGTTCTTAGATCAATTTGAAATCCTGGTTTGCACCGTCGTTGGCGTAGAGCCAGAGCCAAAAACTGGCTCCCCAGTCTGGACACGTTTCGAACTTATGCCACCCCTCTGGCCCTGTGATCGAAC
>JBKQHJ010000083.1:0-7402 GCA_052148835.1 Bryobacteraceae bacterium | reverse complement strand
CCGGGCCAACTCAAGCACCGACAGGCGCCGGGGGCCGGCAGCATGAGGTGCCGGCGTTTGGGCCGCTTTTCTTGCCACAACGGGGCGCGCGAGGGCCAGTTGTGCGAGCTCGGCGAGCAGAAACCCGCGATCTTCGGGCGTGAGCTGGGTCTCGCGGTCGAACTCAAAACACGTGAGCCGATCGCGCGAAGCGGCGTAATAGCGCGCGCGTTCATCGGGCGACGCCCTGCCCCATAAAGCCTGGGTTTCCTCGCGGCTTCGCCGGCCGGCGCGTAACGGCGCGGCAGCGCTTTCAAGCGCAGCCCCCGCCGCGGGCCTAAGGGTCTCCCCGGTCGCAGGCTCCCCGCAAGTGACCGGCGGTGCCAGGCGTTCCTGCGGGCTTTGCGCGGGCACGCGCTGATCGGCGGCTTCGCCGGCGCGCTTAAAGTCCTTGAAGGGTCGGTTGGGGCTGCGGCCGAGTTCGCCCAGAAAATCGCGCGGCAAGCGCACTTCGGTGATCGCGGTCGCTTGGCAAAAAGGGTTATTGGGGTCCCGGCCGGGGTCTTCCCGCCGAATGAGGCCCTTCGTTTTAAGCACCTGATAGGCGCGGGTCACGGTGGACGGATCCACCGAGCACTCCACCGCCACGCGCTTTAAGGGGATCTCAGAGCACCAATCGCCGTTGCGCATTCCCGCCTCCCAATGCACCCAAAAGACCCGCTCGGCGGCTTGTGGCAGTCCCTGCTGCCAGAGCCAGCGCTCGAGCGGCTTCGGGCGCAGGCTGAAGTATTTCTCGCGCACTAAGACTGATCGCACATCCCGTTCGTTTTGCATCGACATAACTATCCCCTCGCCAACTAAAGACGATTTGCGAAAAACCGAAATTCGACGGGGGTATTGCTTGACCTTAAGAAGTCAGCCAACTAACCTTGATTTACCAGGTCAGGGTCGGTTTGGCGGCATCCCCGCGAATCGGTCCTTGAAATGAAAAGGCCCCATTAGGGGCCTTTTTATGTGCGCTTATTGCTCATGCATGCCTCCCTAATTTCGCCGATCCCTAAAACGCCGAAGGGCCGCAAAGCGGCCCCTCGGAACATCGATTTTTTGCCTCCGTTTGGCGGTGGCCTAAAACTAGGACGCGTCCTAGTTCTTCCTCGTCTAACACACCCTAGGACGCGTCCTAGTTCTCTTAAGGTCTTCATCGCTGCCCCTTGCCGTGCTGCTCAAGCCATTTGCGCGCATAGGCTTTCAAATCCTCATACAGCGCCGGCAGATCGTCTTCTTTGATCTGCTTCGGGTTCAAGCTCAGTCGACCACCTTTGAGTGCAATTGTGAACAACACTTTGTCATCGACTTTCACAGATTCCGAGAGCTTCGAGCGGCGCGGCTTGCCGTCGCCTGTAGATGGCGCTGCGGTAAGCGACCGATACACGGCTTCCGCACCCGGGTGCGGGTCGCTCTTCGCGAGCTTTGCGGCGCGCGCCAGGATCACCTTCAAACGGTCACGACAGGCTTTGGCGAGTTCCTTGCTCCAACGGAGCGAAATCGTTCGCGGGTCCCTAAATGCAGCGATGACTTCCGCCGGAAGCTCCGCGATCGCGACGTATTGCCCGACGGTGGTCTCGTGCAAATGGGTGGCGGCACTGATTTCGCGCTGGGACTTGTAAAGACGGCTGCGCAACCATTGCGCGAACATGCCGCCAATTTCGAAGGCCGAGAGATCCTCCCGCTCCGCATTTTCGCGGTACATCTTAAGGACTAGGTCTTTGGCGTCGGAGGCCTTCGCATCCAGTCGCGCCAAGATCGGAAAACCGCCCTCGATCTGTTTGTTAAGCTCCAGGATGGCGGCGTGGCGCCGGTGACCTTCCACCAATTCGTAGTCAGTCTTGCCGCCCGGCGAGCCCGGGCGAACCCGCACGGGGGTGTCTTGGCCGTGTAGGCGGATGTTCTCTTTGAAGGCGCGAAAGGTCTCATCCGTCGTGGTGAGACTGAGCTCGTGCCGATTGGCAAACTCGGTCACGCCGATGCTCGACGGATCGAGCCTCAAGATCACCATACCCGCGCTGCGTTCGGCTTTGAGCCGCTCAATTTCGGCCGCAAGACCTCCGGCCGCCTGTTGGCCCGCGCGTGCCACAAAGGACATGGGCCCGGCCGGGCGGGGCGCACTGGGGCTCACAGGACTCGGGTCCATCAGCGCGCGGGTGATGTCGTCGCGCTTACTCACGACTGGCCGGTCGCTGGGCGGGCTCGCCCTTGGCCTGGCGCGCCCGACGCCACACGTTTTGAATGGCGCCTTCGATTTCGGCATTGACGAGGTTCATGGCCTGAATGGCGCGCTCGAAGGTACGGGAGTCACCCTCGTAGGATTGAACTTCGTAGGCGGTGAGGATTTCGGGTCCGATCTTCTGCAGCACTTTGGTCTCAAGCATCGGTGCAGAGATCGTAAATCTCGGAAAACGTGTGCGAATCCAGTTGCTGATGGTTTCGTGCACGTCATCGTTCAGCTTCACTTTCGTCATCAAGATCGCGACAAAGTCGTAGACCTTTTCCGGACCCACGCGATTGAACAGGTCCACGAGTTCCGCCAGCCAGCGAAAAAAGAGACCGGCTGACTGCAAATCCATCATGGCCGGCGGCATCGTGATGACGATGCCATCCACGGCAAAAAGCGCGTTGCTGTTCACGAACGACAAGGAGGGCGCCGTGTCCATGATCACAACGTCATAGTCCTGCTTGACGGTGTCGAGGCCATTGGCCAGGACGGTAAAGAAATTGAATCCTTCCTCTCGTGCCAGCCTCGAGGCGATCGAGAATTCCGCCCCGTAAAAGGCAAGATTCGAGGCCAGCAAGTCCAAATCATGCCAATGGGTTTTGCGAATGGCGCTTCGCAACGTCCCGGTCCAATTCTCGGACCCTAACCGCTCGCCTTCAAAATAGGGGAGTGCTGTCTGCGTTTCGGGCACTTCAGTGTGCGGCAGGATGCCGAAGAGCTGGGTCAAAGAGGCTTGCGCATCCAGGTCGATGAGAAGCACCCGGTATCCGCGCAGGCACAGGTACTGCGCCAGGTGCACCGAGGTCGTAGTCTTGGCGACCCCGCCCTTGAAGTTCGCGAGCGCAAGCACGATGGACTTGTCGATCGCCGGATCGCGCCGGGGGCGCAGGCCCAATACCGCTTGAAGGTTGTGGATGTCCTCCAGCGTAAAGAGGCGCCGGCCGTTGATGGTTTCGCCCTGAGGAAAGTCGGGGGTCTTCTTTAGCCGCCGTCGAAACGAGTCATCCGAGAGACCGAGGAGGGCGGCCACTTCGGCCGCATTCCATTTGCGTAACTCCTTGACGCGGCTGGGTTCTAATGCGACGTTGCGCGCACGTTCCAGCAAATCCTCAGCGAGCTCCGCAAGCTGGGTAATCTCGGCGAGACCCACTGGCGGGAAGCGGGTAGGGTCGCTGACATCCTCGGCCTGGGGGACAGAATCGCGGATCGGGGCGGCGGCTTCAGCCATGGTAGGTTCCATGGGACGAAGATTATAAGCCCGCGCACGGAGTTATGGCAAGTTGCGGAGATTTATTCAACAATCCGCCTTTAAGCCCGCGCCGCTCATATTGTTCCGCGCGCTGCGAAAGGACTATGTAAATGTAGGACGAGTATATCTCGGTAAGCAACCAACATGGCGGACTATGGGCAAAAGCCCATATTTGGAGTAGTATGTCTTTTCGATTAATTGGTCACCCAGATCTTGAGCAGCAAGTACCCAAGGTATTTGCCGAAGATCCCAAGCACGGGCCGGTGGCGGTGGCGAAGATTCGGGCGCTGATCGAGTCTTTTCGGGAAGACCCGGCAGAGTTGGCACCAGCGCCAGTGGCCCAAGTGGAATGGACAGAGGGCGTTAGACTCAATGTGCAGCGAAGCGAGGATGCAAAGTCGAGTCTTGTGGCGGCCCACGTCACGATCTATATCTACGAAGATTGGGGCTTGCGATTCGCGATCGCGCGAGTCGAGTTTCCAGAGCACGCCGTGGTGGGGGCGTTGCTGATGGTCGAAACGCAAGTTGCGGCGGCAACGGGCCTCGCGTCGCAAAATTTGAGCGTGGCATTGCTTGCTAAGGTGGAGGAACTCATATGGCCGACCTGAAGAATCCGCTGAATCAAAGCGCGTTGGATGCGTTGACCTTGGGCACCGAGGAGGCACGGGCGGCCTATCAGGAGCAACGTCTGGCGTTAGATATCGGGCGCACGATTCGTCACGAGCGAAGGCTGGCGAATTTGACACAAATGGAATTGGCCGCGCGAGCGGGCATCAATCAAGGCGATTTGAGTCGACTCGAGACGGGGCAGGGCGTACGCGGGGCAACAATCGCCATCGTTGAACGGGTGGCTCAGGGGCTCGGGCTGGAAGTCGCGATTCAGTTTGTCGATCCCACGGTGAAACGCGCGCGCGCCAAGAAACTGGGAGAGCAAGAGGAAGCCGTCAGATCCTCATGACGGAGCAGGGCGGTTATCACCTGAGCTGGTGGTCCGACGTGATCGCCCTCGCAGCCTCGCTTGTCTTCGCTTGGCCGGTGGTGAGAACCAGTTTTCGCTTGAGGCGCGCCGAGCAAACCGCGGCAGCGCCAGCGCAAAGCGCACCGCGAGCGGACGATGTCCTCTCGCGAGTCTGGTCAAGGACCGCAGCAGCGCTGCGCGAACCCTTGTGGACCCGGACTGATCATTGGGCCACCTTGATCGCGTTCGGATTGGTGGTCCTATCCGCCGTCTTCAAAGTGATCAGTCGATGGGTGTAGCAACCCGTGTTGATGCCCGCGAAGTCCTTTCGTGACTGTAAGGTTTTTGTTGAGTCCCAATATGCCTAAGCGCAACTCATTACGTCGAAAAATTGCGGCCCGAATCGAGCGATCACAGGACACGGTGTTCCTGCCGCGCGAATTTGCCAAATTCAGCGGCGAGGATCAGGTGCTGCGCGCGTTGCGCGAGCTCACGCGTGAGGGACGTCTTAAGCGGCTGGGCTATGGCGTGTACGGCCGCGCCGTGACGTCGCGGCTCTCGGGCCAACCGATTCTTTACAGCGCGAATGGATTACTCGGCGCGGCGCGCGAAGCGCTCACCAAGCTCGGTGTGCCCTGGGAAATAACTGCCGCCGAGCGGGCATACAACGAAGGCCGCACAACGCAGGTGCCGGTGAATCCTGTGGTGCGCGTGAAGGGTCGATTCTCGCGCCGCTTAAGCGACGGGAACATTGAGCTGCAGCTTGAACGATAACCACCATCGCCGCATCATTCTCGGAGTCGCAGGGTAGGGCATCAAGAACATTGACGGATTGAATGACATCCGACAACGTATCCTCAACGGTGAAAAGCCGGCGGATCTCATTCGGCAACGTCGCACCGATGAGGTGATTAAGATTATTCGCCAGCTTCTCGAAGGCATCTACGTCTAGGGTCGTAGCGGCCAGCGACGCTCGCGCCAGTGTCGTTTGCGCGGGGACCCTCATGAGTCTTTGCGGCGCGATTGGGGATCCGCTGCACGGAAAAAGACCTCGTTATCCACTACTTTCCCGCAAAAACCCGCAAGCGCCTGTCCCGTCCGGTCTATCGTTTTGCTCTTCTCCATCTCGAGAATGACTTGATACCAACACCAAACAGACATAGTTTATCCCCATGGCCAATCCAGTGTCTGCTGTCGCTTGCGGCTTTCTGGGGTTCGCCGAAGAGTTCCGTGCGCCCGACCAGCCGGTGATTCAACCCGAGCGGTTTGCGCAGGCGTTGAACCTTCGCTTGCAGGATCTGGCGAACCTTGCCGGCGTGCATCGAACGACCGTGACCGAGACGCCGGCGAATGCGCGGCTGCAACATTACTTGCGCGAGGCGTTGCGTGCGCTGTCGGGCGCCTACGAAGTGACCCAGGATCGCGATCGCTCGATCTTTTGGTTCCGTAACACACCGATACCTGAATTCGGTCATCGAACCGCGGAACGGCTGGTCGCTGAGGGTAAGACCGAGGTGATCATCCGCTACTTGACGTCGATTGCCGCCGGCTCGAGCGGATGATTTTGCGCGCGCTCGCCGATGATGTGATGATCGATTCCTTGTAGCACGCGGCGCACGCGCTCGGCCACGCGCTGCGCTAGTCATCGCCGGGCGCTGCAGAGCCGCTGCGAGCGGGGCTTGAGAGCTTAAAAGGCCTCAATAAAAAACGGGGCCTTGCGGCCCCGTAGAAAAACGGCGATTTGCCTTAAGCGTCTTGTTTGGCTTCGTGGATGCGGATCACGAGTTTGCCGGTGACCGGCAACGCGGAAAGCTGCACGTTAAAGCCTTTGCCATCCTTGTTCTCGAAGGCGACGCCGACGCGAATCCAGTTGGCTTTGCCCTCGCCCTCCTTGGTGTAGTCCTCGACGACATAGACGTCGAAGCGCCGGACGGCGGGGGCGGTGTGTTTATCATTCTGCATGATGGGATCTCCTTGAATTTAAGTTGCGAAAGTCGCTGATGCGACGAGAATCCATAACGTCGATCGCACAGGCGGGACTGCCCGGTGAACGTGGAATAAATGTGCAGCGTGGTTCGCGTGGTAATCCCCACCACGCCAGGACCGCAAGCGAAACGTTTATGCCGCGAAAGCACCTGGCGGGCACGACGCGGGAGACCCAGGATTTCTCAATTCCCTCGCATCATCGTTCGCAACCGATCCTTAGTTTAAGGAGATCACCGCGTGAGAATCGCGCCCGAAGGAGCGGCGCTTGGGATCGATGCTCGGCATCACAAGCAAAAAGGGCAGGGCAGTCCCCGCGGGCCGCACGGGTCGCCGTTCACGCAAGCGGGGGCGGAAGGGCAGCGCAGCGCTCAAAAAAGAGGGCCTCATCCACTCAGGCGCACAGCAGGGCAGAGGCCCGGCATCGCCTTAGGGGCCCGCTCGGACGCTTACAGACAGCGCCGAGCGGGCCGGGGCGCTTAGAGGCGCCCCTCCTCGACGAAACTCAAGACGCTCTCGCCGGCGACGATGAGGTGATCCAGGACGCGTACTTCGATGAGCCCCAACGCTTCGACCAGACGCCGGGTGATGAGCTCATCGGCGTGGCTCATGTCCTTCACGCCACTCGGATGATTGTGCAGGAGCACGCAGGCGGCCGCGCGCTTCTCTAAAACGAGCTTAACCACTTCGCGCGGATGCACGCTCGCCCCTTCGATGCTGCCGCGAAAGAGCTCGACGTATTCAATCACGCGATGCCGTTGGTCGAGCAAGATCAGGGCGAAAATTTCATAATCCAAGTGCCCTAAGCGCATGGTCAAGTACTCGCGCACTTTGTGCGGCGAGTTCAAGGTCGCGCCGCGACGCATGCGGTGCGCGAGCACCTGGCGCGCAGCGCTTAGGATTTGCTCGCTCGAGGCGGGTCGGGAGGCGCCATCGGCGCCCTGGATAAAAAGCTGCTGGT
>JBKQHJ010000082.1:0-9459 GCA_052148835.1 Bryobacteraceae bacterium | reverse complement strand
TCTCCGCCGAAATCGTCCCCCGATGGACTGCAATCGCCCGCTGAGCGATCGCCAATCCGAGACCAGTCCCCTCAGAGCTTCGTTCGCCGCTCGGTTCGACCCGGTAGAAGGCGCGGAAGATGTCTCGTAGGGATGACTCGGGAACTCCCTTTCCGTAATCCCGGATGCGGATAAAGACGTGATCAGCGTCGCCGCTGGCCGAAAGTTTAACAACCGATCCAGGAGGACTGTGCTGAAGGGCATTGCGAAGCACGTTTTCCACCGCCCTGCGCAGCAACTCGGAATCACACGCTAGGCTGCCAGGCTCGAATAGGCTGACGGTGAGTTCACAGTTTCGGTTCTGAGCTTCGATGTCGCAGCGGTCGGCGATCTCCGTCAGGATCGACTCCAAGTCGATCTTATGGGTAGACATCGTTGCAGGATCGATTTCGGCCCGCACCACGTCCAGCAGTTCATCGAGTAAATCGTTCATGCGGTACGCCTCGGCTTCGATTCGATCGAGTGCCCCCGGGGCGTCATGTCGGCCTAGCCTTATTGCTAGTAGCAGGCGTGCCAATGGTGAACGCAGTTCATGTGCGATATCTGCACACAGTTGTTGATGGGCCTCCACGAGGGATTCGATGCGATCAGCCG
The DNA here is from genome assembly GCA_052148835.1 of Bryobacteraceae bacterium. Classification (GTDB taxonomy): domain Bacteria; phylum Acidobacteriota; class Terriglobia; order Bryobacterales; family Bryobacteraceae; genus Palsa-89. Next base: position 8,826 of record JBKQHJ010000082.1, on the reverse strand, counting down.
TACGGTTGAACGATTTCGCCAGACGCCCGATCGGGTCGTCGGATTCGGTGGCCGCTCTCGCGCCGAGTTCTCCGGATCCGAAGTGATTTACGGCCGCTTCGATCCGGCGAAGCCGCAGTGTAATGTACAACCATACACTGCAGCACAGGAGAAACAAGAAGGGCACCAGCCACAGCGACGGTTGGATTGGCAATGGGGCTGGATCTGACGGGGGATTCAACACACAGACGGTCGATGCGAATTTGCGGACGACGATTGGGCCCCGAGGAGGGAAAGGGAAGCGTCGCTGGCTGGTTGTGGTGAGCCAGGCAGACCGATCAGAGCCGTCTGCCAGATCATGCCCCCTGAGATCGAGCAAATGCGGCTGTATTCCTAATCCTTGATCGATCCACAGCAGCAGCAGCGATAGGCGCTGGGATCCCCCGCGCCAATAGACTGTGTCGGCCACTGCGCAGAGACTATCGAGTTGATGTCGAACAATGCCAAAGTTCGACACATCATGGATAGCTGCCAGTAAAATTCCCGCGCCAAGGAAGAATGTGAGGAGACGCCACAGACTTAGTCTGGCCTTTCCGGCGCGGGTGACTGAGGCCTTGATCGAACAGGGGGTCACAAATATTCACAAAATGGTGGTTTATTGAGGTGCCGCAACACCCTGCGCGGAGCGTCTCTTGAACAAGGATTCTTGCATCGCCTTATGATCACGCGACGTTTTCTGCTTGCCATCAGCCCGGCCGCGATTCTCGGATTGCGCGCTTCCGCGTTTACGCCAGGAGATTCCTGGAGCTCCAAGCAGCCGGAGGATTGGTCGGAGAAAGATATCCATCAGATTCTTACGAAGTCGCCTTGGGCGAAACAGGTGCCAGTCGATTTCGGCGACTTGAACGGAGGCCCTCCTGGCGGTGCCCCGGGGGGCGGTCCTCCAGGCGGTGGAATCGGTGGCCGACCAGGCGGAGGTGGTCCCCCTGGTGGCGGCCCTCCGGGTAGTGGATTTGGCGGCGGTCCCGACTCGATACCGGAGCTGATGATCGTCGTGCGCTGGGACTCCGCGCTTCCAATACGACTTGCCTCCAAAAGTTCGCCGGAACGCGTCGCGGAATACTATGAGATTTTCGTCAGCGGACTGCCAATGAACGGCGCGATGCCGGGCGGCAGATCCCGAGGTTTGGGGGGAATATCGGATTCGGAAACACTCACAGCCCGGTTGAAAGATAAAACCTCGTTGCAGCGCAAAGGCCAGGATCCGATATTTCCGGACCGGGTTGAGATGGTTACCACCGCTGATCAAGAGGGCATCTTGTTTGCCTTCCCTAGAGGTACACGCCCAATTGCACCGGCCGATAAGGACGTGACGTTCGTGAGCGCCATTGGGCCACTTCGTATCAAGGCCAAATTTCTCTTGAAGGATATGGTGTACAAGGGGCGACTGGAACTGTAAGCGACGGACTTTAATCTCGCGCATTAATTCCCCATAACTAAACTCGATCAATCGCGGCACGTGGTCAAAGTATCGCGAGGCTCGGTCTTGAGAGGGCGCAAGCGAATGTGGGGATCGCATGAGTATACCCGGCGGCAGTTAGCGCACTCGATGCGATAACAGAAGTCCGCGTTGATGTGCGTGGTCTGCCCGCATTCGCAATGGATGTCCAGCCAAACCTTACTGGCATTCCATTGGATGAAAGCCGAGGGCCGCTTCCCTCTATTCTCTCGGGGGACCAAAAAGAGACTACGGCCTCGTTGGATTGCCTCTGGTGTTGCGGATTGATCGGTTAGGTGAATAGATCGTTTCATGAAGCTGTATCTGATGACTTTCGGGAATCTAGAACGTTAAACGCAGTTGAAGACTAATCTTACGGTCGTAGGTCGTCGTGCTACCTTCAGGTCCGAAGCCGCCCTGGAGGCTGAGTGATTGCCCGAAAAATGGTGAGGACAAGTCGCCGTTGGGACTGGCGAAATTCGGATGGTTCAGTACGTTCGTCGCCATAGCCGTCAGCGTCAGATTGTATCGTTTGGGCGTCGACGAACCGAAGATTCCAGCGGGAGGAGGGCCACCGGGCGGACCTCCTCCTCCCGGCCCACCACCCGGCGGGCCGCCCGGCCCCGGGCCTCCCCGTACACCGCCCATCCCTGGAGGCGGTGTATTCTTGTCAGCTGGCCCGGATTCGCCGAGGCTGCCGAATCCCCAGGTGCGCGAAATGCGAAGGTTCAGCGTCACAGCCCCTGGACCGCGTCCCGAATTGCGCTCGATCGTCGCGGTTCCGGGAGCGGGGTTCAAATTGAAGCAGCCATATCCCGGCTCGTACTTAAGATAGTTGCCGGTGCAAGAGGAGGCGGCCAGATTTAGAAGGGAAGGCCTTTGCACGGCGCTGCCGTCACCATCCGGATCGGTCAAACCTGTCGTAATGTTGTAGGGCGTTCCACTGCTGGCAGTGAAAAAGGGGCTCGCGCTGATCTTCCAGGGAAGCGGAATGCCCGTGCCAAGTACGGCGCGATGACGAACATCACCGTAGGATGAAGGCCCCCATTCGCCTCGGAGATTGTAGGGGTCGGCAGGCAATCCTTCGTTGTTGTCCTCGCCGTAAGAAAGCGCATAGAAACCAAACAGGAAAAGCTTCTTGTAATTCACCGTAGGGTTGATGAAGAGCTGGCTGGTTCGGCTATACCCGACGGACTCTGTCAACAGTCGCACGGTTTCATCGCCGTAGGGATAAATCTCAGTTCCCGGATATGGTGCGTTGGCGTCGGTTTGCTGCAGCAAATGAACCCCGCGACTGTTGATGTAATTGGCGCTCAGACGGAAGGAACGGTTGATTTGCCGATCCACCCCGACATTTGCTTGATACGTGCGCGGCGCCTTTAGATCAGGGGCGAGTAACTGAATTGTCTGTGGCTGGGCATTGCCTGCGAGAGAACTGAGCGATGGCACGGCTGGAAAAAAGTCTGGATTGGAAATCAGATAGGACAGTTGCGTCACACCGTTGTAGCGGTTCGCATCCAGCGTTTCGGTGTCGGCGACGCGATCGTAGAAAACTCCAAAGCCGGCTCGCAATACGGTTTTCGCGGCTTTGTTGGCGCCGCCATCAATACCCCAGGCAATCCCGAGACGCGGCGACCAATCGCCGTAATCATGAATGTTGGTTTGCGTTTCATAACGGAAGCCGTAGCTCAATGTGAAATTCGGTCTTACTCGCCAGTCGTCATTGGCGTAAAGTCCCACATCGAACTGCGGCACACGCGTCAAAGGATTTCCAGCATTCAATGAGAAAAAAGACGCGCCACCTCCAGCGGCACGAATTTGGGCGGCAGTGTAGTCCTCTTGTTGGAGTTGGAGCGTCAGCTGGTATACTTGCAACGCGGTGAGCGCAACCGAAGTCCCCGGAATCGGTTGCCCGTTAGAGTCCAGCGCCTCGCCCTGCCTTCCAAGGAAAGTAAACGAGCCGTTAAAATTGGTATCGGAATAATCGTTATTGAAGGATTGCCGCAACCGGCCGCCCCATTTGATGACGTGCGCGCCATGCGTCAGCGTCGTCATGTTGTCCAATTCCAATTTATTGGTGTGATTGTTGGAACGCCCCACTGTTGCGCTGCCTCCGGTAAACGCATCCTCCACTGAGATGCTGGGCGCGTCACCGGCCCCTAAGTATCCGCTAGTGGTCCGCATGTATTGGAAGCGCGCCTCATTGATGAGAGTTGGACTGATGATCGTGGTGAAAGTGGCCTGCACGTCCTTTTCGGTGGTTCGCTGGTTGAACGCCGTGGATGGCAAATTAAACGTGCTGCTCGTCGTGCTCGCAACAGGCCCAGCCGTTTGGGCACTCGCGCCGAGTTGGTTATCGAGGCCAATCCGAACGTCTTGATAGCGCACTACAAGGGTATTGTTTTGGTTAATTGCGTAGTCCACTCGCGGAACAATCGTTGTACGAGTTTGGGGCGTTAGCAATGCCTGGTTCACGGTTTGCGGCAGCAAACTAGCGTTCAAATCGGTCGCCAGAATGAAGGCGTTTTCGGTAATGTCGCGCCGTTCGAAATCGAGCGTGAAGGATGCCTTGTTCTTCTTGATAGGACCGCTCACGTTGCCGCCGAAGAACAGGTTCTTGTAAGGCGGCAGCGACGACGACTGCGTATACAATGGACTGCGCGTGTTGAAATACTGATCGTTAAACTGAAAGAAAGCCTGTCCGTGAAAGTCATTCGTGCCTGGTTTTGTGAATATCTCGATCCGTCCAAAGCCAGGCCTGTCGTATTCAGGCGAGAACGGATTCGAATTGATTCTGACTTCTCGAATCGAGGATTTCGGAGGCAAGTTGCTGCCCGTGAAACCGTCAATATAGATCTGCCCGCCTTCGGGCCCCGCTCCCGGCCCAGCCATCGCCTGCAACTGCTGAGCGAGCTCGTCGGGATCGTCAGAAAGCGCCTGAAGCTCGTTCTGCCTCAGAACCAGTGCACCGCCATTCAAGCTAGGGTCTGTGCTAACGGAAACTCGGTTCGCTTCGTCCTCCACGTTTAGCACTTGAGACGTGGCCTCGATTGTAAGTTGTAAATCGAATGCGGTCTGGCCGGTAATTTCAAGATCTCGTCGCTCCCCGACGGTGAAGCCTTTCGCAATTACGCGGACATTGTACTTTCCCGTCGGTAATGTGGGAAAAGTGTATCTTCCAGAGTCGTCCGTCATGGAGCGATGTTCGCCGCCGCGCCCGCGTAATTGGACCAACGCTTGAGGCACTAATGCGCCTGACGGGTCGGTGATGGTTCCTTGCAAACTGGCGGTGGCTGATTGTCCCCTAAGCGCGACCGGAGCCGCAAGACTGACAACGCACCATATAAGTACAAACAGCTCTCGTAGACTCTTCATGAGTGAATCCTCTTTGACAAATTGCTGGGTTCTCTGGGCTTGGACGACTCGGGTTACGGGCCCATGCCGGACAGACCGATGCCCCCGAGCATTCCGCCCAGATCCATTCCAGAGGGCATGCCACCCGTCGGCATTCCTTGAGGGAGCCCTCCGGCGCCACTTGGCCGGTTACCCGCGGCTGCTCCCGCACCGGATTGCGCCGTAGCCATCCGAACTAACATTTCCGCGTTGGCGAGGAGCATGATACCGGTGACGCGATCGCTGATGGCGCCCTTAGTGCTGGAAACGATAACGGTCTGGCCGGGCTTCACGTCCTCCAGTGTTCCCGCCGGCATCATCTCCACCATCTGCGCGAGGGTAGGTCCTCCACCAGGTGGCCCGACGCCTGGCACCATGCCGCCGAAACCTCCAGAGGGAGAGCCTCCCGAAGGTGGCGGACCACCAGCGGCTCCCGGTGCGCCTCCCATTCCGGGGAAGCTCGGCATTTGCTTAATGCGCGAGTCGGGCGTCAGCCTGATTACTAACGGTTTGCCGGTTCCTGTTTCTTTAATAGTGATTTCCTTCGCCGCGCCGTCCACGGAGACCACCGAGCCAGCCGTGGTCAGAAATGTTCCGAAAACCACTTCGTCGGCCGCTATCGCCAGACTGTCTGGAGTCTTCGCGCCGCGCGCGCGGAGCTGATCACCGACGCTGATTTCATCTAACTTGCTTGGTTTGGCATCGGCGAACTTGACCGAATCCGGAGCATATCTGCGAAACTTCGTTTGATCGGACACCGTAACCGTGGGCCGTGTTTCGCCCTGGAAAGTGCGAATCCGCAAGGTAATTGTGCTGCCGCTCTTGGCGGCGACGATACCGGAAATCCCGCGCGTGTTCCAATCCTGCCGATCAGCCTCATCGCGTTTGCCGATATCGGTGGCGGACATGATGATGATGCGCCGGACATTTGTACTGTCTGGCGCTAGTGTCACCAGAACGCGGTCGCCAACCGATAGTTCAGCGACGTTGACCGTAACTGCATTCTTCAGAGTCTTCTCTCCAGGAGCCACTCTCTCGGCAACGGTGTCGGCCGTGAGCTTCACGCCCACTACTGCGGCGTTATCCGGCTTGATTTCTACCACTATCTCGGGCTTGAAAGCCGTCACCGTGCCGATAAAGGATTTGCTGGCCGGCGGTTGCGCGGCTGCCGGAGGCAGCGCAGAGGCAACCAGAATTAGTGCTGCTGCGACTTTCCTCATTTTCTCTAGTGAACAACGCTTCGGTACCAGATGCGCCTTAAGTTTTGTAAAAGTGAACTCCAGACTCTGCGATTCCGGCGAAATTTGAGGTAAAGTGGCATCACTGACAACGAGATGGAAACACGACCCGAGACCGGCGGTTCTCTTCGATCGATCCTTCTGGTTGAGGACGACACTGAGCTTTGTTCTTTGATGAACGACTTTCTTTTGCCCCAAGGGTTCCGCCTGGAGGCCGTGTATGACGGCCGTCAGGGCTTGGCTCGCGCTCTGGAAGGCGATTTTGACCTTGTTATTCTCGACGTCATGCTGCCGATTCTCAGCGGTTTCGAGTTGCTGCGGATGATTCGAAAGCGCAGCGCAATTCCCGTGATCATGCTGACCGCCCGCACAGCGCAAGAGGACCGCGTCACCGGCTTGGACGCGGGAGCGGACGACTATCTCCCGAAACCCTTCGGCCCGGAGGAGCTCGTGGCCCGTATCCGGGCAGTGTTGCGACGCGTTGGAAAGGCGGAAATGCTGGAGCCGCGAACGATCTCGACGGGAGGGGTTGAACTCAATCCCCAGACCCGCGAGGTCTGGCGCCATGGCGAGAGAGTCGAAATCACCGCGATTGAATTTGACATTCTCGAGTTCTTGATGCGGTCGGCCGGCCGCGCCGTATCGCGCGATGAGCTGACGGCGATTCTCTACCAGCGCGAGTCCACACCTTATGAACGCTCGCTCGATGTGCATATTAGCCATCTGCGGAAGAAGCTGGAAGGCGCGGATAGAACGTTGATCCAGACCGTGCGGGGCATCGGATATCTTTTTGCTGCGCGCCCCGAGCAGTCCAAAGTGGAACGCGCCCAATGAGATCCGTCTATCTAAGGATTTTGCTGTGGTGCTTCATCACCCTGCTGCTTTCGCTGGTCGCGTTCGTGATGGTTTCGACTTTCGTTTCAGGAGCCGCGGCACGTGTGGGATTTATCACCGATATCCACGCGTGGCAGACAGCGGAGGCGGTCCGGGCCTACGAATCCGGCGGCTCGCCAGGACTGGACGCGTATTTGGGAAATCTGCATCGCTTCATAAAGGAACATGACTATCTCACGGATGTGGGTGGTAAGGACCTGCTGACCGGCGAAGATCGGTCCGGTTTGTTGAAGCTGGCGCGGCCGGCACCGGAACGGCCGCGAGAGTCGAATGGCCACCTGGTGATGGTTACTCCATCGCCCGACAAACGGTATCGCTTGATCAGCCTCTTGCCCCCACCCTTCGGTATCCAGAGCTTGCTCCCTTACTATTTTCTGATTTTAGTGGCGATTGCACTGGTTTGTTGGATGTTGGCGCTGAACATCGCGAGGCCATTGCGTGATTTGTCTCGAGCGGTGGAGCGCTTCGGACGCGGCGACTTGGACGTGCGTCTGAAATCGCGCCGGAAAGACGAGATCGGCGAACTGAGCAGAAGTTTCGACCGCATGGCGGAGCGTATCGGAACTCTGGTAACCGCCGAACGCCGCTTGCTGCAGGACGTGTCACATGAACTGCGATCCCCGCTGGCGCGTTTGAGCTTCGCGGCCGAACTCACTCGGAGGGCACCGGATCGAGACGCGGCGGTGGAGCGGCTGAAGAAAGAAATTGACCGCCTGACGGATTTGGTTGGAGCATTGGTCGAGGTGACGCGTGCGGAAGGCGATCCGTCGGCTACTCAGTGGGAGCCCCTCCAGTTGGGAGAGCTACTTCGCAGTGTAGTTGACGATTGCAGGGTGGACGCCGAGGCGCGTGGCTGCAGCATCGGCGTCAAAGGCGAGTTCGATCTTACTCTACAGGGAGACCGGGAATTGCTGCGCCGAGCAGTGGAGAACGTTGTCAGGAACGCGATCCGGCATACTCTGCGGGGAACTACCGTGGACGTCAAGATGGAATCCGCCGATCAAACGGTTCTGATTAACGTTCGTGATTCCGGCCCCGGGGTTCCCGAGGAATTGTTGCCCAAGATTTTCCAACCGTTCTTCCGCGTAGACGATTCGCGCGATAGCTCCACGGGCGGCGTGGGCCTCGGTCTTGCGATCGCTTACCGGGCCATCAGCGTCCATCATGGTCGTCTGTGGGCGCAGAACGTGCATCCAGGATTGAACGTGTGCATCGAGCTTCCGCTGGCGGCGTGACCGCCGTCATTATCGCTGCACCTGGTCTTACACATTTCTCTGAACCGGAGTTATCGATTGTGACGACCGCAGCCCGGTCCAGGAGAAATTGATGAGCACCAACACCCCTCCTCCCGGCGGGCGGCTGCCAAGTAACGGCGGCAATATGCTTAACGCAACCGGCTACGCCAAAACACATCCTTGTGCGAATTTAACCAGAGGAAGACGTGTACCGTGAGTAAGAAAATAGACAGACCGGGGCAGGTCGCAGATATTATCCGGCGCTTCCTTTCAGGCTCAATGCGATATCCGCAAGAGTTCAATGATTTCTTTGAATGGCGTCTTGCAGACCCGAAGCTGGATGCCTACCGTAGACGATGCGAGATCTTGCACACTGAGTTTGAACCTCGCCGAGGCGAGGACCCAAAGCAACGAGCGCAACGGGAGGCCTCCGCAGTGCGAGAGTTGGAGAGCATGGTGGCGGAATTGCGCTCGCTTGAATAACAGCGCAAAGTAGACTTCGACTGCCGCATGGGCTTCGCGATCCGCGCGCCCATCGCTCTTGGAGTGTCCCTTGCAATTCATAACGCTGGCGACGTATGCTGCTCAC
>JBKQHJ010000081.1:0-37482 GCA_052148835.1 Bryobacteraceae bacterium | reverse complement strand
AATTCCTTGAACACATTCTGGCCGCCGGCGAAGCCGTACCGCATGATGCGCGGCCCGACATCGCCGGTGACGATCAACTCGACTTCGCCGTTCGCGATGCGGTAGCAGTTGGGCCAGCCCTGCCAGGCCGTCTTTTCCACTTTGACGGCCGCTCCAAGGGGTAGAGTGCTCAAGGTCATAAGCGCGATCAGTCGATTCAATGGAAACATCGAACTCTCCGTCCAATCTAATCACGATGCGCGCGCGTAAGCAAACGGGGGAGGAGCGGAGATGGCGGCCCACGCGCGAGGAACGAGCTCCCTGAACCACCGCAGTCAGTTTCCGGGAACCGGGCCTCGAGTTCAGAACCATTTCTTGAGCGCTAGCAGCCCGTGTACAAATGCCGGTCGGCTCATATGAGCGTTCCGGCGGCTCGCCGGCTCTTCTGAATCAGTCGTTTACGCGGACGCCAGCGCTCGTCTTAAGCGTTCGCGGAGATTTGCCGCGGACTGCCAGGTCCCTGACCGGCAGATTCGGTGCTGCCTGGAGACCGCTCGTGGGCGCCCCCCGGGCCCGGCCCTAAGCGTTGGGATAAGCCCGGCTGGACGGTGGCTGGGATTTCACGTGCAGGGCGTTTTGCATCGCTGGACCGAAGCCGACTTGGCGTTCTCTAATCCCGATTCCAGGCTTTGCAGTGACCTGCGCGGAGAGAGTCTCCCGTTTTCTATCGCCGATTCAGAACGATGTTCCAAGGAAACTCGAACTCAGCAGCCGTACTGGCCGAGGGCATTCGTGAAGCCTACAGCGATCTATTCTCCGTGAATACAAGGGCCCAGGAGTTAGCAGTGGACGAAGTCAAGAATAAGCTCCGTACCCTTACCCAGGGGCAGAATTCTGAAAACGTTCTCGGTTTAATGGCGAAAACCTTCAAGTCCCTCGCCGACCTCGCGGACTGGAAGGGAACAGCCCTAGCAGCACAGCCAGAGGAGAAGAAGGAGGAGCCGCCCAAACCCCCGGAGGAACCGGAGCGGCAAGCGCAGCAGAAGTCGACACGTGCGTCTCTTCGCGAACTACACTACAACATCCAGATAGTCCTTCCTGAGACACGGGACATCTCGGTTTTTGACGCGATCTTCGAGAGCCTAAATAAGCATCTGCTCCACTGACAATGATGGACGACCAACTGTATGCATTCGCATTCCGCGGACTTCTGACCGAGGAAGCCTTGGACAGAACGGGCAGGCAAACGAGGTTGACGCGCTCTTCCACCGTCGAAGCGAGCAATGCTAAGAGCGTTGGGCTCGATTTGCTCGACGATGCCTACGTGACACGTGCCGTCAAGATGGCTCCAGCGTATACCGCAATAGCGGCCTTCGAAAACTCCGTGCGAGAGTTCGTCTCGAAACGGCTGCTTGAACACGCTGGCGAGACATGGTGGTCCGAGTGCGTAAGCGAGAAGATCAGATCAAAGGCTGAGAGCCGACGCGACGAGGAGACGAAAATCCGATGGCACACTCCCCGGGGCGACGATCCTATCAACTACACAGAGTTCGGCGACCTAACGTCGATCATTTCACAAAATTGGGATCAATTCGAGGCGCACCTTCGCAATCAGGACTGGGTACGGCAGATTATTAGCACCCTCGAAAGATCACGTAATGTAATCATGCATAGTGGAGATCTGGCCAGCTCAGACCTTGAGCGAATCGGCACGGTTATCCGGGACTGGGTCAAACAGGTTGGAGCATAAGATCTTGGTCGGGCGATAGGCCTGATGCACCCACGGCGCGTGCCTTCCGCTCCCGAGATATCCTAGCAGCTATGCCTCGCTGCATGTCCTGCGCCATCGACATCCCCGATCAGAGCCGGTTTTGCCTTCAGTGCGGCAAGCCTGCCAACGGCGTCGATCCCGATAGCGTAGACACGATCGCGGTAGCGGTGCCCGTCACGGCTTCGGCTTCGCAATCGCACCCCTCGAGTCCCCGGGAACGTTTCGCGCCGGGCGCTCTGCTAGCCGGCCGCTATCGCATCGTCTCGCGGCTCGGTCAGGGCGGCATGGGCGAGGTATTCCGCGCCGACGATCTAATGCTCGGCCAGCCGGTGGCCCTGAAGTTTCTTTCGGAAACCGCCCTTGGCAACGCGAACCTGCTAACACGCTTCTACAATGAGGTTCGCATCGCACGCCAGATCTCGCACAAAAACGTCTGCCGCGTTTATGACATCGGCGAGGTGAATGGCCAGCCGTTTCTCTCCATGGAATACATCGATGGCGAGGACCTGGGCAGCCTGCTGCGACGTATTGGTCGCCTTCCCGCCGACAAGGCCACCGAGTTCGCACGCAAACTGTGCGCCGGAGTCGCCGCCGCGCATGCACAAGGCGTCCTGCACCGCGATCTCAAGCCCGCCAATATCATGATCGATGGCCGCGGCGAACTGCGCGTCACCGATTTCGGCTTGGCCGCGATCGCCGAGCAGTTGGAGGGCGCCGAGATTCGCAACGGCACGCCAGCTTAGATGGCGCCGGAGCAACTGACCGGCGAAAAAGTCTCGGCCCAGAGCGACCTCTACGCCGTCGGCTTGGTGCTCTATGAAATGTTCACGGGGAAAACGCCGTTCCAGGCGAACACCCTCGCCGAGATGACCCGACTGCGGCAGGAGGGCCGCGCGGCTAACCCTTCAACCTTGGTCGGGGATTTAGACAAGTCCGTCGAGCGCGCCATCCTGCGCTGTCTCGAAGGCGACCCGGCGATGCGGCCGGCGTCCGCTTTGGCTTTAGCGGCGATGCTCCCTGGCGGCGATCCACTGGCAGCCGCGCTTGCTGAGGGAGAGACGCCGTCTCCAGAAACCGTCGCCGCTGCTGGCTCTACCGAAGGGCTTTCGCCGAAGATCGCGATTCCGGCGCTGGCGGGAATTGCGGTGGGGTTGATCGCTTTGTGTCTCGCTATTCCACGGCTCTACCTGATCAACCTGGTGCCCATGGAGAATCCCCCCGAAGTCCTCACGGCCAAGGCACGCGACATCGTACGGAGTCTCGGCTACACGGAGCGCGCGGGCGATTGGACGTCGGGCTTCTTTGCCGACGGCGCCAACGCTGCCTACATGCGAGCGAAGGGCCACACCATGGACGAGTGGACTCGGATTTTCGCACTCACTCCCTCCGGCCTTGGTTATTGGTATCGTCAAAGCCCGACTCCGCTAGTCGCCGAACGCAGCCGCTCCTATGGAGCCACCGGCTATACCGATCCGCCCGTACTTGTTCCTGGAATGATCGCCATGACTTTGGAGATAGACGGGCGGCTGAGACGCTTTGCCGCGGTACCACAGGAGAGAGAAGCGCCCAGCGGCGAAATCAAGCCCGTGGATTGGGCTCCGTTTTTCGCTGCCGCGCGATTGGACGTGTCCCAGTTCAATTCCGTTCCTCCAGAATGGACGCCGCCCTTCGCCGCGGACGCGCGCTCCGCCTGGACCGGACCCTATACAGGCAGATCGGATCTACCGGTTCGCGTCGAAGCAGCATCCTTTCACGGCCGCCCGATCTTCTTTCAGATTTTTTGGCCCTGGACGCGCTCCAGCCGTCTGGCGGCGCAAGCTCCCTCCGCTTCGCAGGCATTGAGCAGCCTCGCGTATTATATCGGCGGCGCCATCGTTCTCATCGCGGCGCTTTGGATCGCGCACTACAACTGGAAAGCCGGACGCAGCGACCTCCGCGGCGCTACCCGCATCGGCATCTATTGCGCCAGCATGAGTCTGATCGGGTGGCTGCTGCGCGCTCATCATGCAGCCTCGCAAGCCGAACAGGGGCTGATCGGCGACGCCTTGGCCAATGCGGCGTTTTTCTTCGTCGAATACTGGCTGATCTACTTGGCTTTGGAACCTTGGGTCAGGCGCTACTGGCCGCAAGCACTGATCACGTGGTCGCGTGTGCTGGCGGGCAGATGGCGCGATCCGTTAGTCGGCCGCGATTTGCTCTTCGGGGTCCTGTTCGGGATCGTCTACCTGTTGTTTCTCGCGCTCTTCTCGTGGGCTGTCATACGGAGCGGTACCGCCCAATTCAGCGAGTTCAATATCGGCGAACTCAGCGGCTTGCGTGCTTTTTCCGATGGGATCGCGAATAATCCGTTAGGTGTCGTTGGAGGCTCGCTGGTTAATTTCCTCACCCTCTTCCTGTTGCGGGCGCTGCTCAGAAAACAATGGCTTGCCGCAGTGATTTGGGTGGGGGCATGGACGCTTGTGCGGACATTGCGAGGGGATCCAGGTCCATTTCCGTTGTCCCTGTATCTGGCCGTGCTATATGCACTGATTTTCAGTGTACTGGTGTTCATCATGTTGCGCCTTGGTTTCTTTGCGCTAGTGGTAGCGGTGTTCGTGCTCGACTCCGTGGCCGCATCTTTTTTTACCACCGATTTTTCGGCCTGGTATGGCGCGAGCTCCCTGGCTGTCGTGATCTTGATCGGCGCGCTGGCGCTATGGGGATTTCGCTTGGCACTCGGTTCGCGCCCTCTGTTTACACCCGCGCTCGGGAAATAGGCCTACTTGTGCGGCCGTGAGCGCCATGCCAGGTACCGCCGAATAATTACGTGCGTCCGTTCGCGCGTCATCACGATGCGGCAGCCCAGCGCATCCGGCCCAGCGCTGCACGTGTTGTTTCGAACCTGAATCCAAGCCGTCGCGTCCGGGTCCGTGATCATCCAGGCTGTGGCATTGGTGGCCTCCTGAGTCTGTTCCAAATAGTAGGCCGCGATCAGATCGATATCGGCGGCGTCGGCATTCATCTGCTGGCAAATGTTTTGTGGAGGCGGCGGTGAACCTGGCGGGAGCGCTCCAGCCGGGGGCGAGCAATAATCTTCATCGTGCTCCAGCAGTATCTTTTTGTTGGCCCCCGTGATGAAGTAGCGCGTCGTGATGGGTGGAATTCGGGACTGCCCGGACCACTGCCAAAAGTCTTCGACAAACGCCGCGGGAAGCTGGCTCAGGGCGAGCGCGACTTGCTTCACCTGTTTCGAAAAAATGTTGACCGCCGGCGTCGGTTCCCCATTCGTAGGGTGGAAATAAAATCCGCCCAACGCGATGCCGTCCTGCATGTCGATCCACACGAATCCGCGGCCTCCCAGCCACGGTCCCATCCGACCCGCGACCATCAGGTAGCGCCCATCGCGGATTCGCACCGGGAGCGGCGAACCTTGGATTACTTTATCCACCGCGTCCGCAAGCGACATGTCCCAGCCGTAATGAAACGTGCAATCCGGCAGCACGCCGCGCATCAATTTGCGGAACTGTTTGTCTTTAATTAGAGCGTTCGACGGCGCGCCATCGAATCGATTCAAGAATGCGAGCTGATCGCTCGGTATTGGATTTTGAAAGATGGCCGATGGTGCGGGCGACTGAGCCAATAAGCCGCCGGCGAAGATGGACAACAGGGCCGCTAATCCGGGAACGCGTAAATTCATCGTCAACCCCGATCATTCGAATTATACCCGCTTCCAATGCGTTTTGATTGGTTATATACTGCCCTCCAGCATCGAGGCGCCCATGAAACACTTGCTACTTTTGTTCGCGGCCACTGCGGCCGTTTTGAGTGCTCAATCCAACTCCGCGGTAAAGATCAAAGCCGATGACATCGGCGGCGTCGTGGCCAGCAGCAAGGGCCCGGAAGCGGGTGTCTGGGTGATCGCCGAAACCACCGATCTCGGCACGCGCTACATAAAGGAAGTCGTCACCGACGATCGCGGCCGTTACCTCATACCCGATTTACCCAAAGCCAAGTACACCGTTTGGGCCCGGGGCTACGGGCTGGTCGACTCGCCCAAAGTGCAGACCGAGCCGGGCAAGCTGGTGGACCTGAAGCCAACCATCGCGCCCGATCGCAAAACCGCGGCGCAATATTATCCCGGCAACTATTGGTACGCCATGCTCAAGGTGCCCGCGAAGAACGAATTTCCCGGCACCGGCCCCTCGGGCAACGGCATCTCGGCGAACATCAAAACCCAGGGCCAGTGGATTCACTTGATCAAAACCGATAGCTGTGAATCGTGTCATCAGCTCGGAAACAAATACACGCGCACCATTCCCACGATGTTTGCCAGCCTCGATTCGCCGGCCCAAGCGTGGATGCGTCGCGTGCAGTCCGGCCAAGCTGGGAACGCGATGCTCGGCGGACTGAATCAGCTTGGCCCCGAGCGCGCGACCGCGGAATTCGGCGATTGGACCACCCGCATCGCCCACGGTGAACTTCCCGCCGACACTCCTCCGCGCCCCCAAGGCATCGAGCGCAACGTCGTGATCACGCAATGGGACTGGGCCGATCCCAAGGCCTATCTGCACGACGAAATTTCTACCGACAAGCGCGACCCACACGTAAATGCGAAGGGCCTGATCTACGGATCGCCCGAGGAAAGCCGCGATTATCTTCCGGTGCTCGATCCGGTGCACAACACCATCGCGCAGGTCAAAGTTCCGTATCGCGATCCAGACACTCCCGGCCAGCCCAAGCCGCTCCAGCCCTCCACATTTTGGGGCGACGAATCGATCTGGGACAGCCACACCACGGTTCACAATCCGATGTTCGATCGACAAGGGCGCTTATGGTATACCTCGCGCATCCGCGCCAACAACGATCCCGATTTTTGCAAGGCCGGTTCCAGCCTTCCTTCGGCCAAGTTGACGCCGCTCGAGCGCTCGGGCCGCCAATTGGCCGTCTACGATCCAAAAACAAAAAAGACCGAAATGATTGACACCTGTTTCGGCACCCATCACCTGCTTTTCGCCGAGGATGCCGACAACACGCTGTGGACTTCTAGCGGCGGCGGTGGCGGCGTGGTCGGCTGGCTCAACACCAAGATCTGGGATCAGACGCACGACGCCGCAAAATCGCAAGGCTGGACCGCCCTGGTTCTGGACACCAACGGCAACGGCAAGCGTGACGGCTATGTGGAGGCTGAACAGAAAGTCCTGACGGCGCCGAGTGGCGAAAGTCTGGGCACGTCGAGCGCGATCAACACGACAGCCGATTCCACGAAAGACACGCGGCTCAACGCAGCTTTCTACGGCCTCGCCATCGGCACCGACGGCACCGTCTGGGGCAGCGTGCTAGGCTTCCCTGGTGGCATCGTACGGCTGACTCCCGGACCGAACCCGCCCGAAACCGCGCTCGCTGAATATTACGAAGTGCCCTGGAACAATCCGAAAGCTCCGGTGTGGGGTTACTCGCCGCGCGGCATGGATCTAGACCGCAACAACGTCGCGTGGGTCGCGCTGGGAAGCGGCCACTTGGCGAGCTTCGACCGGCGCAAGTGCAAAGGTCCGCTCAATGGCCCCACGGCCACCGGCCAGCATTGTCCGGAATGTTGGACTCTATATCCAACGCCTGGCCCGAACTTTAAGAACGTCACGGACTCAGGCAGCGCCGACTCGCACTATTACGACTGGGTGGACCAATGGGACACGCTCGGGCTCGGCAAGAACACGCCCATCATCACCGGCAACAGCTCCGATTCCTTGATTGCTCTGGTCGACGGAAAATTTGTGATCCTGCGCGTCCCGTATCCGCTCGGCTTCTTCGCGAAGGGCATGGACGGCCGCATCGATGATTCGAAAACCGGCTGGAAAGGCAAAGGCGTCTGGACCACATGGGGCACCCGTACGCCTTTCCACAGCGAGACCGGCAAAGGGACCACGGCGAAGGTGGTCCACTTTCAGATGCGCCCCGACCCGTTGTCAAATTAACCCAACGGGCGCAGGCGCATCATTTTCCGTCCACTGAAAACGCCAACAGCACATTCCCCGGCATGCCGCCGTACTGACCGTAGCCGGAGTTCACGACGACCATGCCATTGACCACGGCTGGTCCGGCGACATCCAGCGATCCTCCGTGTCCTGCTTTCCCATTTACAGTCTCAAAATCGCGCGCGGTATCGACATCCCACAAAACTCTGCCGTTTGTCGCCGAATACGCCCGCAGATGCCCGTCAACGGAGCCGGAGAAGATCACGCCCGGAATCGCGGTCACCGCGGCCGATTGCGCGGGGGAACATGCCGTCTTCCCTTCCGCGCACGGCACTCCTTTCGCGCTCCACACGATCTTGCCCGTTTTCAGATCCAACGCGTGGAGGCCGCCGCCCTTCTTCGGATCGAGCGTCAGCCGGAAGCCCTGCGGCGATTTCGGATCCGCCACGGCGCCAATCCCGGCATCGGCGATCGCCACATAAACCTTCTGCCCGTCCGATGCCGAGCCCCACTGGCTGCCACCCAACGCGCTGCCTTCCCCCGCGCGCGTCTGCCACAGAATTTTGCCTTTTTGATCGGGATCGACCGCGTGCACCATGCCCGACTTTTGTCCGATCACCAGTGCCCGTTGGCCGCCGCCCAAGTTCACCAAAATCGGCGGCTGTCCAAAATCAAAATCGGGACCTTTCGCCTCTGGACAATTTCCAGGCTGAGGGCTCCCGCAGGCTGTGTTGAAGGCATCGTTCTCGGTCAACTGCTTGGACCACAGCAACTCTCCGGTCTTGAGTTGCATGGCCAGGATCGCGTCGCTGGTATTGCTCGGCGGATCGGAATAGTTGTCTCCCGTGGCAACGTACAACACGCCCAACTGCTCATCAATGGTCGGACTGGACCACACGCCGGCGCCCGAAGGCCCGAGCTGCTGAGTTCCCGCTGGATTCTTGTGCGTGGGCTTCGCGGCCTCAAGAATAGTGAAGCTTTGCCAAATCTTCTTGCCCGTGCCGGCATCAAGCGCCACCACGCTCCCGCGAAAAGTGCAGCAGCCATACTTCGGATCAGGTCCCATTACTTCTTCGAACGAGCTGAATGGCTGGTAAACCACTCCCTTGTAGTATCGCGGCGTCGCGGTGGCCATGGTCGCGAAATGATCCACCGGCCGAACCTTCCAGATTAGTTCGCCCGATTGCGCGTTGAGTGCATAAACAGTAGCGCTCGTGTCGCCAAAGAAAACCGCCGGCGCTCCATTTGCTTCGCCGAACGTCAAGCCCGATCGAACGCCAGCCTGGCCCGCCTGATATCCCCAGCGCGTGCAGCCGGTATCGGCATCGAGTGAGTAAACAGCTCCGGCCGCCGTCGCGATAAACACGCGGTCTCCCACAATCGCCGGCTGCGATCGCGCGGTGGTGACGTCGCCCAGGTTGAACGCCCATTTGAGCTTGAGCTTGCCGACATCGGACGCAGTGAGCCCTGCCGCGGCCGCGTCCTCAAACCGCGAGTTCGTCACGCTGGTGCTCCAGCCGTTCCATTGCGGCGAGTTCGCGCCAGGATGGAAAGCCGAATCGCCTTTGCAGGTGGGAGTAAACGTGGGAGGGGCGGCCTTTGCTCCGCCGGTCGGCGCAATGTAGCCGATCAGCGCGAAAAGTTCAGGCGTCGAAAGACCCTCCGCGCGGCTCTTCATCACGCCGCTCGACAGCGCGGCATAGATCGCCTCGCCGCTCATGGCTTTGATGGTGGCTAGCGACGGAACTCGCGGCGCCGGCATGTCGTGGCACTGCGCGCAACGTTCCTTGTAGATCGCGGCTCCGTCCTGCGCGGACAAAACCGGCGTCATGAGAACCAGCAAATACACGTATCGCATGGTATTCCTTTCCTTGTTACCGAACCGCGCGCGTTAGCGAGCGGCCTTGGCTGTTAGTTAAATGAAATCCCTTTTTCTCGACTGAAGAAAAAACGTCAACCCCAAAACCAGCACTACACCCACGAGCTCCCCGGCCAGCAGCGCCAGCACCGCCGGCCTCCACACTGCCACCGGACCGCTGATGTCATGGTTGATCTGCGGAACCCGGCTGATCAGGTAATACGCGATGCCATAGGACGAATTGCACACGACTACCGCTAACTGATACCACCCTTCGGATTCCCCGACTATCGCCACTCCGGCAATCAGTGAGAATCCGACTAATGCCAGACCCGCCAGCATCAGCAGCATCGGAATGAATCCGCGCGGGATGCCGATGGTCACTATCAACGAAAGCGCGGCCGCCACCAGAGCTACCCAGGGAACCAGGTACATTCCGAAAGTGGAGACCACCTTGCTCCAGGTGTATTGCATCGGCGAGACGGGCAGGCTCATCATAAAAGCCAAATTTTGCTTCTTTCTTTCGTTGACTACACAGGTGCTCGGCAGAAAGCATCCCAGCAGTATGAGCGCGAGGAAGAACCACACCGCGCCCAGAACCACGGGAACCTCACGCTTTACCTGAACCAGCGCGAGCGCGGCGGCCCCGCCCGCCAGGGACAAGATAATTTGCAGCCGATGCAGCCGCCAATCTTTCGAAACCAAATGTCCAACCACGGAACCCGTCATGCCTCTACCTCCTCACGGCTGTATTCTACGTTTGCGACGAAAATCTCTTCGAGCGTCATGGTCTCGATGCGCTGCACCCGCGCGCCGGTGCTTTCGTAAGCATTCGCAAGATCCTGATCGAACGCGTTCGCCGTCGCCACTGCCAGCCTGCCTTCCTGCCGCACGCCGATGATTCCAGGCAAAGCGGGCAACTCGATCCCCAGCGGAACTTCTAAACGCAATCTCCGCCATTTATCGAGATACATTTCTTTATCCATGGAGTCGATGATCCGGCCTCGATCTATAAACGTAATCTGATCCGAGATTTGTTCCACGTCCTGCGTATTGTGCGACGAAAACAAAATACTGCGGCCTTCGTCGGCCATCACGTTGGTCAGTTCGCGCAGGATTTCGTGCCGCGCCACCGGATCGAGCCCCGTGGTCGGTTCGTCCAAAACCAGCAGTTTGGGTTTCCGCGCAAACACCAGAAGCAACGTCGCCTTCACGCGCTGGCCATGCGATATTCCCTTGATCTTCTGCTCCGCCCGCAGGCCGAAACGCTTAAGCAAGACTTGCGCGTACTTGGCATCCCAACTAGGATAAATGGACTCCATGAAACTCATGTGCCAGCCCAGCGTCATCGACTCGTAGAGCCGCATATCCTCCGACGCGAAGCCGATGTCCCACTTCGCGGCCACCTGATCGGCGGGCATCGGATGGCCCAGCACCCGCACGTCGCCCGAATCCTGATGCACCAGACCCATCAGGATGCGAATGGTGGTGGATTTCCCCGCCCCGTTCGGTCCGATGAGACCCATGATTTGTCCTTCTGGAAGCTTCAAATCGACATGATCCAGAGAAAAATAGCGGTAGTTCTTGCAAACTCCGCCTAATTCAATGGCCAAACCAGTAGGATTATTTCCGGTCATATAGTTTCCTTTTCCCCGATACGGTCGCCGGCTTCGCGCAGTCGGTGTTCGAGTTCCCTGGGACGCAGGCCGAGTTGCGCCGCAATCCGCGTGGCTTGCTCCAGATGCTGCTCCAATTCCTGCTCGCGGAGCCGCGTTCCGAGGCCGGGTTTAGAGGCCACATGCGAGCCCTTCCCCTGTTGCGTCACGATCACGGCCTCGCGTTCCAGTTCCAAATACGCCCGCTTTACCGTGATCACGCTAACTTGAAGATCCACGGCCATTTGGCGGATGGACGGAATGGGCTGGCCTTCGGTCCAATCGCCCACCGCGATCCGCTGCTTGATCTGCTCCATGATTTGCAGGTACATGGGGCGCTTGTCGGACTGAGAGATGGCGAAGGCGCCGTTCATGTCGGTATACTCAGTATACACAGCATGCTGGGGCTGTCAAGAGTGTTCTTCGGCGCCGAGCGGGTTGGCGAGGTCCTGATGGAGTTACGTGCGTTCTACTTCAAGCCACTTCTCCGCCACCTTAACAGGGTCGCTCGCCAGGTCCAGGGCAGTGCTCTCCTGCTCCCTGCCTCCCTCAAAGTAAACCGCCATCACGCCGCTCGGCGTAGGACGCAATTCCAGCTTCTTGGCGCCCGCTTCCAGACGAAGCGTGCCATCGACCCAGACCGGCCGCACCAGGATTCGCCTGCGGTGGCCGATGTCTCGACAAGCGGTCAGCAGACCATCCTTGAACGGTCCGTTGCGCAGGGCTTCGGCGTGCGGGGCAATTGCGAGCGCAAGCGTTCGGGCCGACTCTCGCGCCGCCGCTTCGCGCGCCAGCTTTTCAGGGTCCTTCTCTTCTCTGGATTCGAGGGCCTTGAGGTTGTTTTCCAAGTTGTCGAGAAAGCTCATTCTTCTTTAGGATAGCGAGGTCTCCTGGAAAACTTCTTCCCGGCCATGCTATAAAACAATCAGAGCCTCATTTGTTCTCCTGTGGAAAACCTGTGCGACGCCTCGGAAATCTTTCCAACACACTGTCAACGAATCACTTGGATCGATCAACAGGCCGTCGATTTTTCCACCGGTTCATCCACAGCCTATCTCGCTCAACGCACGGCGCAAATAAATGGCTTGGTCCCGACGCCCTGCGCCTCTAATGTAGAACGGTTGGCCTATGGCAGCTACCTCCACTGACATCGCCCTGGAACGCGGACTCCCCGCCAATCTCGACGCCGAGCGCTTCGTCCTCGGCGCCATCCTCATGGACGACGCGCTCTACATCCAGGTGGCCGGCGCGCTCGAAGCCGACGACTTCAGTCTCGAAAAGCACCGCCGCATCTTCCTCCGCATGGGCGAACTCTACACCCGCGGCGACCGCATCGATCGCGTCACCGTCGCCAACGAGCTGATGAAGCAGAACCAGCTCGAATCGGTGGACGGCATCACCTACCTGGTCTCGCTCGACGAAGGCCTGCCGACGCTTGCCAACCTCGATAGCTACGTCGATATCGTCAAAGACAAAGCCATCCTGCGCCGCATCATCTTTACGTCGCGCAATCTGATCGATCGCTGCATTATCGGCGAGGAGGAGCCCGACCAGATCCTGGCCAGCGCCGAAGAAAACCTGCTCAAGCTGGGCGAAACGCGCGCGGCCGACGCGCTGGTGGATCCCAAGCGCATCCTGGACAACTTCGAAGGCGGCATCAACGCCTTCCTCGATCCTAGCAAGCGCATCAAAGGCCTGAGCACCGGCTACCTGAAGCTGGATGAAATGACTGGTGGTTTGCACGAAGGCGAACTGGTGATCCTGGCCGCGCGTCCGTCCATGGGCAAAACGGCGCTCGCGCTCAACATCGCCCAGCATGTGGCGATGTTCCCCGAAAAGAAGCAGACCGTCGCCGTGTTCTCGCTCGAAATGTCGCGCGAATCGCTGCTTACGCGTATGATTTGCGCGGGCGCGCGCGTGGATCAGCAGAAGTTCCGCGCCGGCTATTTGAATCAGGACGAGCGCCGCCGCCTGGCACGCACCGCGTCAGACTTGGTGCAGGCGCCGCTCTACATCGACGACACCTCGGGCGCGAACCTGATGGACATCCACGCCAAGCTCCGGCGCTTGAAGAACGAGCAGGGGCTATCGCTGGTAGTAGTGGATTATCTGCAACTGATGAGCGGGCGCGGGCGCTATGAAAATCGCAACCAGGAAATCAGCACCATTTCGCGCGGCCTGAAACTGCTGGCCAAGGAATTGAGGGTGCCGATGCTGGTGCTTTCGCAATTAAGCCGCGCACCCGAAACGCGCCCCGGCGATCATCGGCCGCAACTGAGCGACCTGCGCGAATCCGGGTCCATCGAACAGGACGCCGATCTGGTCGCGTTCATCTTTCGCGAAGAGGTTTATAAGCCCGATCGCGAAGACCTGCGGGGCCTGGCCGAGCTGCTGCTGGCAAAGCAGCGCAATGGCCCGACGGGCCGCGTGAACCTGGTGTTCCTGAAGGAATTCACCAAATTCGAAAACCGCACCAACGATCTGGACGGCGACGATTCCTTGCCCGAATAGCATCCCTGTTTATCGGCCTTCATCCGCAGCTAAACTTTCCTTGATCCTTGCCGATATACGCTCGAAGGCCTTTATGGGATCTATTGCCTCTACCAACCCTGCCTCAACGAGCGGTGGCTCCGCAAACAACGGTCTGCAGGACCTGCTCCAGACGCTCACCAACGAGAACTCGCCTCTGCTCTCGACTCTTTCTTCGCCAAACATTCAGTCGGCGCTCCAAAACGCCCCGCCCGGTGATATCGTCGAAATCTCCGAACAGGCGCAACAACTCCAGTCCGTCGACGCGCTCTTCGGCATCTCAAACACGGCCAATTCGTCTTCGGAATCTCTGTTCTCCGCGCTGGCAAACATAGGCGCGAGCGGATCGGGATCGTCTTTGACGCCGGGATCTTCGCTCTCCGATCAGCTGGCCGCCTACCAAGGCAATCAGCAAACGCAAGAAACCCAAGCCCTCTTTGGTATCACACCAGCCACAACCACGCCGAATTCTCTGTTCGACGTCTTCGCATAAGCTCCTACTTCGCGGGCGCCGGGTTCGCCAGATAAGGAATGTCGTTCGACGCGACGCGTTTCTTGAACTTCCAGTGGCCATCCTCACGCACCACGACGTCGTCATAGTGCCCGCCGTACAGGATCGACGGCGTATTCTCTTTGGTCGTTACCACAAACGCCCACCGCGACCATACGGTGCCGGTGTCGCCGTGCACATCGATCGCGAAGTTGGTCAGCAAATGATAAGTCGAATTCGGCCTCGGCGCCGGCGTCGCCCCAATTTCTTTGTCCATCATGGCCTTGATCGCGGCCGGTCCTTTAGCGGTCCCGAAACCGCCGGACCATTCTCCATCTTTAGCGAATAAGTTCGAGTACTTGACGAAATCGCGCGCATCGAGCGATCGTCCGTAATCCACCAGCAGCATCCGGATTTCTTCCTGGTCTTCCAGCCGCTGGACTCGCGCCGCGAGGGATTTGTCGCCATGATCCTCGGCGGCCCCGAGCATCGCTCCGCCCAAAATGGCCAATCCTAGAATTCCGAAACTTTTCATGTGTAGTGGCCTTTCTATTGCGGCGGCTTTTCCTCGGCCTGCGATCCGGCGAAAACGCTTCTGCCATCGGCTAACGTTACCTTTTTTGCATTCGCCATCTTTGATCCGTCTTTGGCCGAATAGCCTTCCACTGTCACCTGGTCGCCGATCTTGAGCGAATCGTGCCGCCAACCGAGGCGCTTCAAGATGAGCGGCGGCCCCAGCTCGATATTCCAATTGACGACCTTGCCTTGGTCGTCCTTCACGTCGACATAAAACCGCGCGTGCGGGTTCAACCACTCGATCTTCGTCACCGAGCCTGTAATTTGGATCGGCTTGTCGGCATCGAACTCGGCGGCGAACGAGTGGTGCGCCAGCGCCGGCCAAGCCGACGCGACGATCGCCACAAACAGGATTGAAATAAGGGATGTGGTTTTCATGGGTTCCCTACTTAGCGCTCACGTGTTCGGTGTACTGATTATTCTCGCAAACCACCTCATGAACTTCCTCGTCTGGAGCGAGAACGTTTACGGTTTTGAACTTCGCGGGAGTTTTGAAAGTTCCTGGATCGTCGTAGGTGGTTTCAACCTCCAGGTGTCCCAGGTCCGGTCGACGCAAGCGCTGTGTCTCGTGCAGCATCTCCGTATGCGGCACCACGAAGAAGAGCCATGATCTGTCGTTGAAGCCGACGGTATCGATCACCAGCGTATCTCCGTCCCATTTGCCGATGGAGTGTCCGTTCCAGGTGGGTTCGAGATCGCTCGGATGCGCACGTCCGTCCAGGAAGACCTGGCGCGCGGCCACGACGTCCTCCACCAAACCGACCAAAACGCTCGGCGACTGAATGTACTTGAACGGCACAACGTTGTTGATGATCTCCGCCGATGGCAGGCAGCGCGAGGAAGGTATATCGCGGCCTTGGTTCAGCAACCTCTCCCTCACGAGCGCCTCCGCCCAAGGCTGCAGGTCAACCGGCGGCGAACCAATCAAAGCGATTGCGTCGGACACCCGCATCATCCATACGCCCGAGAAATCCGGTTTTCCATCCGGCATTCTGGGAGCCGGCCCCTCGGGAGGCGGAGGACGCTTCGCCGTTAACGCTAAGAAAGCCCCGGCTTCTCCCAGCGTGGTCTGAGTTTTGTCCGCGGCAATCTGGATGTCCAGGCGCTGGGGCTGGCCCGTCGATATTTCGATGCCATTCCTGACAAACGGATGAATCAGCAGCGAAAGAACGGAGATCTGGTACGTTCCCGCCGGCAGTTGCGAGAAGCTATATTCGCCTTTGGCCGAACTTACCGCTTTGTAGTAAGTTCCAGTTTGGATATTCTTCGCCTCTACCGTCATGCCGGGCGCCGGGGCATGCGCCGGACCCAAGAGCGAGCCGCTGAGCGAGCCCGCTCCGCTTTGCCCAAAAGCCACGGCTACAGACAACAGCGGCAACAATATACGCATCTCGACCTCCGAGCTTCTATCAAGTCTAGCGCTCCAGCGCCTCACCGAGCATTAGCAAACAATTCTCCTCGAACGGCCGCGCGATCATTTGCAGCCCGATCGGCAACCCGTCCCGTGACGCTCCGCATGGAATCGACAGCGCCGGAAATCCGAGTACGTTGAACCCGCGAACAAACCGCGTGGTCAGCATTCGCGTGTTGTACTGAACGCCATCGAGCTCGATCTCGGTCTGGCCGATGCGCGGCGCAGTGATCGGGGTGGTGGGCGTGAACAAGCAATCGATGTTCTGGAATAGTTTGTGAAACTCACGAAGGAACCGCTTGCGCAACCGCTGCGCATTCACATAATCCACCGCCCGAACGAGCAAGCCTTGATCGAGCAATGCCAGCACATCCGCGCCAAAATCGTCGCGGCGATGAAGATTCGCTTGATCTATATAAGGCTGATGAACCGCCGCGGCTTCCGACAACAGAATCAACAGTCCCGCTGTGTTCAGCGCTTCGATATCCGGGACACGAATTGGGATTACACGAACGCCTAGTTCTTCGGCTCGACGAGCCGCGTTACGAACGGCTTCTTTTACCTCCGGCGCGACGGTTTCAAAATAGAAATTCTCGGGAAAGCCCACGCGAATCTCGCGAATCGAGGCCGGCGCCGGCTTGAGCCGCTTCGCGTCGGCCATTGCATAGAGGGACAGGCGCACATCGTCCACCGTGCGCGCGAGCGGCCCAACGTGATCGAGGCTCAGACCGAGCGCTTGAACGCCGCGCCGATCGACCAACCCATAGGTTGGCTTCAAACCGGCGACGCCGCAGAACGAGGCGGGCACGCGAATCGAGCCGCCGGTATCGGTACCGGTCGCCATAAAAGCCATGCCCGTTGCGACGGCGACCGCTGATCCGCCGCTCGATCCGCCGGGTGAGTGCTTCGGATTGCGCGGGTTCCGAATGGTTCCGAAATGCGGATTGTCGGATGTGATCCCGTAGGCGAGCTCGTGCAGCCCGGCCTTGCCGACCATCACGGCACCAGCGTCGGCCAGCTTCTTCACCACGGCGGCGTCGCGATTGGGCACGAAATCCGCGAAAAGTTTCGATCCCGATGTCGTACGGATGCCCTCGGTCCACATCAGGTCCTTGTGGGCGATTGGAATGCCGTGCAACGGCCCCCGGTCGAGGCCGCGTGCAAGTTCACGATCCAGCTCTTCGGCGTGAGTGAGCGCCGTTTCAGCCGTCACCGTGATGAAGGCATTCAGAACGGGATTGAGCTTGTCGATCTGGCGCAGGCATTGCTTGGTCAGCTCCACCGAAGACACGCGCCGCGCACGCAGCTTCTCACCAGCTTCGGCGATGGTCATCTCCTCAGGTTAGCCGATTAGCCTTCAAACATTTCTTGGCAGGAATGATCTATCCTAGTGGGCATGATGTACTGGGTTTTCTTTGCCGGACTGCTCATCGGGGGCCTGATCAGCGCGCTTTGGATGCGCGCCCGAATCGCTCGCCTGGAAGCGGCCAAGCAGTTTGCCGAATCCGGCGTAGCGAAAATGCAGGAAAGTTTTCAGGCGCTGGCAGACGCCGCCCTGCGATCCAATCAAAGCGCGTTCCTGGCCGCCGCTCGATCCACGCTCGCGTCCACGCTAGAAACTGGGCGCGCTCAAATGTCGGGCGATCTGGCGCAGAAACAGACCGCGATCGAAGGCTCCATAGGAGGCATGGTCCAACCGCTGGCGGATTCTCTCGGCCGCCTGGAAGTCCAGGTTCGCGAACTGGAACGTGCGCGGGAGAAAGCGTTCGGAAGCCTGGGCGAGCAAGTGCAAACGCTGGCGCGCGAGACCGCGACGCTTTCTACTGCTTTGCGTTCGCCGCAGACCCGCGGCCGCTGGGGCGAAGTGACGCTGCGGCGCGTGGCCGAACTGGCGGGCATGGTCCATAACTGCGATTTTTCCGAACAAGAGACGCGCGAAGGCGACGGCGTGCGCATTCGTCCCGACATGGTTGTACGCTTGCCCGGCGATCGATCGCTGGTGGTGGACGCAAAAGTTCCACTTACCGCGTATCTTGACGCCGCGGGAGCCCAGGATGAAGCATCGCGCAAAGCGGCGCTGGTCCGGCACGGACAACAAGTGGCCGAACACGTCCGGCAGCTTGCAAGCAAACAATATTGGGCCCAGTTTCAGCCTGCGCCGGAGCTAGTGGTGCTGTTTCTGCCGGGCGATCATTTCTTCAGCGCGGCACTGGAAATCCGGCCGGAACTGATCGAGGAAGCATTGGCGAAGAAAGTGGTGATCGCAACACCGGTGACCCTGATCTCGGTGTTGAAAGGCATCGCGTACGGCTGGAATCAGGAGCAGCTTGCCGAAAACGCCGAGGAAATCCGGCGCGTGGCTTCGGAGATGTACGAGCGGCTGCAGTTGGTGCAGGAACATTATTCGACCACTGGCCGGATGTTGGAAAAAACTGTTGAAGCCTACAACCGTTCGGTCGGCTCATGGGACACGCGGCTGATTCCGTCGCTCGGGAAGTTGCGGGAACTGGGCGTGTCTCAGGGTCCGGAACCGGTGGCGCCGGTGCAGATCGATTTACTACCGCGGCGTCCGCGGGCTGTTAATGGTTTCTAACTACCGCTTGCTCACGCGCGCGGCTCAGTAGGTCCGCGGGTGCTACGACATGTCGATGATGTCGAAGGTGAAGCGCTCGGGCGGCAGGCACGATAGCGGCGCGGGGCTAAGCTGCGACCAAGTGTCGAAGGCGCTGGTAGCAACAGTTGAGTTCAGATAGAAGAGAAATTGGTTCGAGAAGCAGGAGATCGGCGGGGGCTGGCGAAATGTGAGCCGCATGCCGACTGCCTTTTCGAACTCGACGCCTTCGCTCGGCACCGCCTTGTCTTCGAGCAGCAGCACGAAACTGGAACGTCCGGCGTGCGGCCAGACATCGGGCCGCAGCAGGTTGCGCAGTTCCAGACGCGCTCCAAACGTAATCTCGCACTGCCGGATCCATTCCAGGATGCTATCGCCCCACTGCCATTGCGTTACGAAGCGCAGATACTGATCGGCCAAGTTGATGGCCAAATCCATTTTGCGCCGATCCACTTCGAAGTCCGGGACCGGGCAGTCAAAAGCAGGAGTGGCAATCATGTCTTCGGCCTCAATCAAGTTGTTGGCCATGCCAACCACGCGATCCAAGCGTCTGACGTTGGGGCTGGTGCGAACTAACAGAGGGGGCAGTTCGTGAGTTTTTTCCCCGGGAACTTCTACGAACTTTCGGTCTCCAACAATATCCATGGTGACGACCTAATCTCCTTATCGACGACCAGGTCGCATCCTTCTACTAATATTGATGCCAATCGTGAGCCGCCGGTTACACGGCTCGACAACAGGGCGGTACTGACATCAGGTTAGAACAATATTGCAGGATTTGTTGTCGCTTGTAAAGGGGTACGGAGGTCCTGCGCTACAATTCGGCTTCCTGTACGAATGTTCATGACTTATTGCGACGTTAGCCTGCCGGTGCCGCTGGATCAGGCGTTTACCTACCGGCTGCCAGAGACGATGCAGCATCGGGTACGGCCCGGCTGCCGCGTTCTGGTTCCTTTCGGATCGCGCAAACTCACCGGCATGGTACTCGCGCTTCGGGCGGTTGCGCCGGAGGGGCCGGGCTCTGTTGGTATTAGGGAGGCCCTGCGGCTGGTGGACGAGGAGCCGGTGCTCGATGCCGAACTGCTTTCGCTGGGCCGCTGGATCGCACACTATTATTGCGCGCCGCTGGGAGAAGTGCTTCGCAGCATGACGCCGCTCAGTGGTGAAGTTCATAAGACCAAGCTCTATTCGCTCACCGACGCCGGGCGCGACGCGGCGCGGCAACTGCTGTTGGGCTCGGACGAAGAGGACGCGACACTCCAAATCCTGAGATTGCTCGAAGCTCGGCCGCTCTCGTCGTCGTATCTGCAAAAGAAATTGCCGAACGCCGTGAATGTGATTCGTTCGCTCGAGAAAAAGGGCTTCGTCGCGATGGAGGACCTGGAAGCGCAGCGCGATCCGTTGCGAGCGTCGGCGGGAAGACTTCGAGCGTCGTGGCTAGCGCGCGCGCCGGAGGCTCTGAAACTTACCAAGCGGGAGCGCGAACTGCACGCGTTCCTGGAACTGCACCCGGGCACGCATAATTTGGAGCAATTGGAAGCATCCGTCAAAGGCGCAAGCCAAGCCGCGCGGTCGCTGGCACGCCGCAACCTGATCACGCTCGCACCGGAAGCTCCCACGGGCGTTTTCACTTCCGATGTGGCGCCCCGAACGCTGAATCCGCATCAACTCGAAGCGTACCAGCGCATTGAGGCGGCGCTGAATGGCGGCAAGTTTCAATCGTTTCTACTGGAAGGCGTCACAGGATCGGGAAAGACGGAGGTCTATCTCAAATCGATCGACGCGACGATCGCGCTGGGCCGCAGCGCTTTGCTGCTCGTGCCCGAGATCGCGTTGACGCCAGCGGTGGCCGGCCAGTTTTTCCATCGTTTTGGCGATCGGGTAGCGATTCTCCATTCCGCTTTTCACGACGCCGAACGCGCCGAGCAATGGCGACGAATTCGATCGGGCCTGGCGACCGTGGTAGTGGGCACGCGCTCGGGCGTGTTCGCCCCGGTGCAAAACCTGGGGCTGGTGGTGATCGACGAAGAGCACGATGCCAGCTACAAGCAGCAGGAAACGCCGCGTTACAACGGACGGGACGTCGCCATCGTTCGCGCGCGGGAAGCCGGAGCAGTAGTGGTGCTTGGTTCAGCCACGCCGAGCCTCGAGAGCCGCTACAACGCCGAGCGCGGCAAATACACCTTAATCCAACTGCCGGAACGTATCGAGCAGCGGCCGATGCCGGACGTCGAAGTGATCGACATGCGTCAGGAGTTCTTGGAGACGCGCAAGCAGGCGACCTTTTCGCGGCGGCTGCTGGAGACGATCGACGAGCGCTTGAAGAGCGGCGAACAGACCATGCTGCTGCTCAACCGGCGCGGGTTTTCGAGTTTCGTGGCGTGCCGGGCTTGCGGCGAACGATTGGAGTGCGTGAATTGCGCCGTCACGCTGACTTATCACCGGCGCGACCGCCGCATGCTCTGCCACTACTGCAATTACGCGCAGAAGGTACCGTCGGCTTGTCCGAAGTGCGGCAGCGAATACTTGAATTTCATCGGGACCGGTTCCGAGAAAGTGGAAGAAGAGCTGCATCGCGATTTTCCCGAGGCGCGGATTGCGCGCATGGATCGCGATACCGTCAGCGGCAAGCGGCACTTCGAGAGCATCCTGCACGGATTTCGCGAAGGGAACTTCGACATTCTGGTCGGCACGCAAATGATCGCCAAGGGCCACGATATTCCGAACGTGACGCTGGTGGGCATTGTGTCGGCCGACATCGGGTTGGGACTGCCCGATTTTCGCGCGGCCGAACGGACATTTCAGCTCTTGACGCAGGCCGCGGGACGGGCCGGGCGAGGGAATTTGCCGGGCATCGTGCTTATTCAGACCATCAACCCCGAACATTACGCGGTGCGGTTTGCTTCCGAGCAGAATTACGAGGGCTTTTATCAGAAAGAGATTCAATTCCGGAAACTGATGCGGTACCCGCCTTTTGCCGCGCTGGCGAATGTACTGGTGCGGAGCCAGAATCAGGAGGACGCGTTTGCGATGAGCACGGAACTTGGCCGTATGCTCGATCCGGCTCCGGAAGGAGTGAAAGTGCTCGGTCCGGCGGAAGCGCCGGTGCCGAAGCTCAAAAGCGAATTTCGTTATCAACTTTTGTTGAAGGCCGCCGATAGGAGGATCTTGAATGACACGCTGCGGGATTTGCAGCGCTTCGCGCGGGAACAAAAGTGGTCAGCAACGGCTCTCGTCATTGATGTGGACCCGCTGACACTGCTGTGAGCGAAGCAACCACTCCCTCACGGTCGTGGCTCAGTAACGTATCGCTCTACCGAGCCGCGCGCGTCAGCAAGCGGACCAAGCATGCCGCGCGAGAGCGTGCTGACGCGGGGGCCGGGCAGAATGATGCCCGCGAGATTCAGTGGATCGGCGTTCGAGACATCGATGGGCTCGTCTGTTTCGGATGCCGAGCGGCGGATGGCGCGCAATAACTCCAGCGCTTCGGGGCGGGCGAATTGTTCGCCGCTGAATCCGGAAACGAATCGGCCGCCGCGGATTTCGCCTTGCGCTTCCTTGCGGCGCAGAACCGGGAGCAGATCGCGCCAAGGCGGCGCCAGGCTCTCACGCGCTAGGAGATCGCGGAACAGCACGCCCCATCGGGCGAGCAATTGATCGGCAAATGCTACTGCACGGGCGTCACCCGAAACAGCGCTGCTCAAATGACGCACCAAGGCCCAACGTCCGGCGGCGTGACGGGGACGAGCCAGCCTTCCCCGCCCTTCTCCGCGACGGCGCTTAGGATCGACCAGCGAGCGGAGATTTTCGAAACCATCGGCAGTCACCAGACCAGCCGCCACCAATTCCCAAAGGCCGTCCTCGACTTCACTAGCGAGGCGCCCGGTAGCGCGGACCAGGTCGGCGAAGAAGGACGCGCCACGCTGCTCGATTTGGGTCAATACTTCGCGGGCGGCATGAGAGAGCGTGGGGGTCTTCGCGTCGGGGTCGGGCGCAGCCAGCCAGTCTGCGCTCTCACGAAGAAAAATTGCAATTGGGGCGGTGCGGGTGGGCCGGACGGGGCGCGGCTCGGCGGCTTCAAACGCAGGATGCGGCGAGAGGCGCGCCCACATCACTTCGCCTGAGAGGCACAACTGATCGAGGAAATCGGGTTCGTAGCGGACAATTCGTCGCCCCAGCACCTCGGACTCCCACGCCGCGGCCGAGATTTCGTAGCCCTGCAATTGCTTGACGATTTGCAGCGTGCCATCCACGCCGTGCAGTCGGCTACCCGGAATCAGGTGCTGCCACCGAAACAAAAAGCGCTGAAATTGTGCGGCGGTGACGGGCTCGATCTCGCGACGGAGCTGGCCCAGCGTCAGGCGATGAATCCGCGCCAGGACGCGCCGGTTGCACCACTCGGTTTCGCCCCCCGGCAGATCGGGCGTGAAGCGGCCACGCATCACTTGGCCTTCGGATTCGAGCTTCAACAGCGCCGATTCGATTTCGTCTATTGGGAAGGCGAGCGTGGCGGATAAAGAGGCCGCGGTGACCGGCCCGAGCGACTCCATCCAGCCGCGCACGGTCACCAGCACGTCGCTGATTAAAGACGAACGTTCGGTGGCAGTCCAGAATCGTTTGCCGTTTCGTTCCACCACGCTAGCGCGCCCGGTGGCATTCAACTGCATGAAAAACTCGCCCCACTCATCGACTGGAGGCAGTGTGATCAAGCTGAGCAGCGCGTCGTGTAGCTCATCGGCATCGCGGACATCGGGCCACGATTCGGCGGCCACGGTCGCGATCGCCGCCGGGTCCAGGATGCCCGCGCCGCCCGACGCATCGGTCCGCAAAGTTCGGCGCAACTGAACAGCTCGCGCGCGACGTTCTTCGAGTGGCGCGTCGTCAAGGTAGGCGTAGGGATTGGCGTTCAGGATCTCGTGGGAAAAAGGTGACGGCTCGGCGTTATCGATGGCCACTTTGCGGATGGCGCCCGATTCCAGGTCTTCGAGGATGCGCATGAGGCCGTCCAAATCCATGCCTTCGTGCAGACAATTGTCGATAGTTTCCTCAACTAAAGGATGATCGGGAATTCGAATCTCGCCCGTGAGGTTTTCGGCGCACGCCACTTGATCGGGAAACACGGACGCAAGCAGATCTTCGGCGCGCATGCGTTGAATGGGCGGGGGAACTTTGTGGCCGCCGCGGAAGCGCGGAATGGCCAGAGCACGGGACGCGTTCCAACGCCAGCGCGCGGTGAACATCGGCGCATCTAGCATGGCTTGGGTGAGCACGTGCTCCACGGTTTGCGGCTTCAGGAACTCGAAGACCAGCTCCAGCGGGAAGGCGTGTTGCTCGGTGAGCGAGATGTTGATGCCGTTGTCGGTGGCGGCGGCCTGCAATTCGAAATTGAAGGAGCGGCAGAAGCGCTTGCGCAGCGCCAGTCCCCAGGCCCGATTGATGCGCGATCCGAAGGGCGCGTGGATCACCAGTTGCATCCCACCGCCTTCATCGAAGAAGCGCTCGGCGACCACCGTCTTCTGAGTCGGCAATGCGTTGAGCGAAGCCGCGCCCGCCAACACGTAAGCCACGGCTTGTTTAGCGCCGCCTTCATCGAGTCCACAGTCATCGATCAGGAATTGCAGAGCGTGACCGGGTTGCCCCGCGATCTGCTCCCGCACGTCACCGACAGCTTCGGAAAGTTCAAACGTTCGGCCGGGGGCTTCGCCATTCCAGAACGGAACTGACGGTGGCGCTCCTCGTGCATCCTCGACGCGCACACGGCCTGGTTCCACGCGCTTGATCCGCCAGGAACTGGTGCCGAGCAGAAAAACGTCGCCCGCCAGGCTCTCGACGGCGAAATCCTCGTCTACGGTTCCGACCTGTTTGCCATCCGGCTCGGCGACGACGAAGTAATTAGCGGTATCCGGGATCGCGCCGCCCGATGTGATGGCGGTAAGACGGGCTCCACGGCGACCTCGCACCCGCCCATTCACCTGATCGCGATGCAGGTAGGCACCACTGCGCCCGCGCTGCGTGGTAATGCCGTCGGAAAGCATCGTGATGATCGCGTCGAAATGTTTTCGGTCAAGGTCGCGGTACGGATAAGTGCTTCGAACAAGCTGATAGAGGTCTTCTTCCTGCCAATCACGAGCCGCCGTTTCAGCGACGATCTGCTGAGCCAGGATGTCGAGCGGAGCCTTCGGAATTTCGAGCCGATCCAGTTGACCGGAGCGAATGGAGCGCACCAGAGCGGCGCACTCGACCAGCTCGTCGCGGGTGGTGGCGAAGAAGCGGCCCTTGGGCTTGGCGCCCACCCAGTGTCCCGAACGGCCGACGCGCTGCAAGGCGACGGCGATGGATCGCGGCGATCCGATTTGGCACACCAGATCCACGGTGCCGATGTCGATCCCCAGTTCAAGCGATGCGGTGGCCACTACGGCGCGCAGCTCGCCGCTCTTCAACCGGGCTTCGGCGTTCAGACGCAAATCGCGCGAAAGGCTGCCGTGATGCGGGAGAACCACGTTCACGCCTAATCGTTCGGCCAGGGCGTGCGTTACTCGCTCCGATAAGCGGCGCGTATTGACGAAGACCAGGGTGGTTCGATGGGTGAGAATCAGCTCAGCCAGGCGATCGTACATCTCGGCCCACATTTCGTTGCTCGCGACGGGTCCCAATTCGTCGCGCGGCACTTCGACCGCCAATTCCATTTCGCGCCGATGTCCGATGTTGACGATGCTCGCGTCAGGCGAGAGAAACTCGGCGACTTGTTCGATCGGCTTGACGGTAGCCGAGAGTCCAATGCGCTGCGGCTTGGTGGCGGCCAGGGCGTCCAGCCGAGCGAGAGACAACGCCAGATGGGACCCGCGCTTGTCGTCGGCAACGGCGTGAATCTCGTCGACGATGACAGTCCGGGTGGTCGAGAGCATGGCCCGCGATTTCTCCGCGGTCAGCAAAATATAGAGCGATTCCGGGGTGGTGACCAGGATGTGCGGGCGCTGCTTGCCCATGTGCTGGCGCTCGGAGGCGGGCGTGTCTCCGGTTCTGAGGGCGGTTCGGATGGGTGAAAGAGGCACGCCACGGCGGGCGGCCAGCTCCGAAATCTCCGCCAACGGGGCCTCCAGGTTCTTATGAACATCGTTGCTCAACGCCTTCAGAGGGGAGACATACACGACTTGGGTTTCGTTGGGCAGCTCGCCGGTACGAGCCGCGCGCACCAAACGGTCGAGGCAGATCAGAAATGCAGCTAACGTTTTACCGGAGCCGGTGGGGGCGGAGATGAGTACATCACGTGCGGCGAAAATTTCCGGCCAGCCGAGGAACTGCGGTTCCGTGGGAACGCCAAAGCGGGTGCGGAACCATTCGGAAATAAGTGGATCGAAACGGTCTAGTAAGGGCGCTCTTACTTGGGCTTGTGAGGTCACCTATTATCATTAGACCTCAGGTCCGGAAGATCTGATAGAGTGACTTTAGGTACCATGACTTTAGGTATATTACTATTGTCACGGTAAGATCAGTACTGTTAAAATGGTACTCGGATTCATGCTTCAAGTAAGCGGCTCAGGTAAAAGATGAAGATTCATCTCGTATTTCAATGCTCCCGTTGCGGATCTAACTCTTTTCGTCCCTCCACGATGTTGACGTTCAAAGACGGTATGCTTCGTAAGATTGGTGTTACACCGCAACGATGTTTTCGCTGCCGGGGCCGATTCTACCTTTATCGTCCAGCGATCCTTCAATCGTTTTTGAGGGCCTTAGCGGGTCCGCCACCGCAGGAAGCTCCTGTCGCTCGACACGCGAAAGTGGCCAGCGCGGCGGTGGGAACCGATGTGTTGTGGAGCACGTTCGTGGAAGCCGAGCAGCGCAAAGGTCGTTCGTAGGAGAGTCACCCGCAAATCCCTTACTGCTGCCTGCGGCGACGATATTCTTCTAACTGTTCCAGCCGCCCGCGCACCATGGCGTTGGTCGGATCGAGTTCGAGCGACTTCTTCAGATTGACCATGGCCGACTCGTCGTCCAGTTTGCGCGTGTAAGCGAAACCGAGGAGTTCGTAAGTCTTGGCCGATTGCGGATTAAATTCCAGGTACATGCGCAGCAGTGCGATGGCGTCGTCGGGCTTGCCCTGAACCACGCGCTGGACCATTTCGAGCAGCGCGTCCTCGCTGAAATCGTAGGTGGCGCGGCCATAATACTGCTTTCTGAGATCGCGATACTGGTCGGCTGCCGCGGCGCCGCCTTTCTCGGCGACGGATCGCAAGATGATGGCGGAAAGAGGCTGGGGAATCGCGACGCCCCGATGGCAGGTTACGCATTCGACGCGGGCAATCTCATTGGGCGGTTTGCCGGTCGCCTCCTGAATTTTGGTATTGAGATCGCGAGTCATGGCCATCATCGCGAGGGCGATGCTCTTCTTCGGCTCGGCTTGGCCGCTACCGCGTGGAGCGGAATGACAGTAATCGCAGCGGACCCCGAGAGCCTGATCGATCCCCTGCATGTCCATGGTCTGGGCGTGGGCAAAAGCTGCGCCCGCGATCAACAAGAGAATCCAAGCCCGAGTCATTGCCTGATTATGTCACGGGGTCTGATTATGTCACGGGCGTGATTTCTGAAAGGAAGCCAGAGCAGCCAGAACAACGCCAGCGCGACCAGTTCGCCGCCGATCAGGTACATTGGCCAGGGACCAAAGTAATCGAGCAATGAAGCCGACGCCGGTTTTTGGCGCAAGTACATGTAGTTGGTTTTGAAGATCGCGTCGAATGAGCCGACGAGCGCGGCGTAAGCGTTTAAGATTAGCAGAGCCTTCCACCAGGAGCCTGGACGCGGCGTCGCGAGTCGGCCCCAGAGCAACGTCAAAATCGTGGCCAGCGCTACTCCGTGCGCCAGGAAAAAATATATGGTCGGATAAGACCACGGCGGCGCCCAGAGATCCGGCGTCAGGAGCGCCATGCTCATTCCCGCCAGTCCCGCATAATAGGCGGTCTCGAAGGCCAGAGATCGCAGCGTGTAGGCAGCCGCTACGGTGACCCACAGCATGACATCGCAGAGATTGAGCGGCAGGGCGTTCGGAAAACGGAAACCTTCCGCGTGAATCCGGTAGACGTACCAAATGAGTTCGTTCACGGTCAGGAAAGTGGCGAGGCTAAATCGAACGGACCGCGACGCGCGCAGGCTGCGCCGG
Organism: Bryobacteraceae bacterium; assembly: GCA_052148835.1. Taxonomy (GTDB): domain Bacteria; phylum Acidobacteriota; class Terriglobia; order Bryobacterales; family Bryobacteraceae; genus Palsa-89. The sequence goes on along the minus strand of JBKQHJ010000081.1, from coordinate 9,497 downwards.
CACCATTGCGCCAGGCCCCACGCCAGAAGTGGAAACGAGACGAGAATCAGGAAATGTGTGGGACTGAACAGGCGGAGGTGGACGCCGGACCCGCTGGCCATAGGTTTCTTTATAGCGCTATATTTCGTTCCGCGGCACCAGCCGGTCACGCCAGGAAGCAATAATCTCGCTTCAAGCCAAGTAACTGAATCCCGCACATTTGTAACGCTAATTGCCTGCGACTCGGGCGCGGCGGACGTTGGGACCTGCGAACAGCGAGCTAAAGTATGTGGCCAAGGAAGGTTCTTAAACATGTCTCCTCAATCTTTAGGGCGCGTCAATGTGCCGACGCCCGGCACCGGCGTGCCGCTGGCTACAGTAGAAACGCCGTGTAATCGGATTCGGGTATCGGTGATCGCCGGGCTTACTGGGAAGATGTACTTCGGTACACGTGCTGTGAGTCATTCCACACTGACCGGCGTCATCAAGGAACTCTGGCCTAATTCGGCCGGTGGCGTGGACGATTCCTACGAAATATACACTGCTGCCGGCGAAGATCAACTAAACCTGGCCGATTACAGCATCGATGCGTCGGTCGCGGGGGAGGGCTTGATCGTTTCGTTCTGGCAGGGATAGGAGAACGATTGACGATCTGCGGCAAACTGCTATCATCTCCTGCGGGCGGCGGATCGTTTCAAGCCGGCGGTGATCGGGCCTTCGGGTTCGGTTCAGCCTCTCTGGGGTTACCCCAGGGGATCGTGAAGGACTGAGATTTCGTCGCGTGAGCGTACGCTGCGCTCCACGCAGGATTCCTCACGCAGGGTCAGACTCGTTGGACTTTCCGCCGCCGTCCTCGCTTATGCCCAATCCCACGCTTCTCCCGGCATTGGCCCGAGCTTTCCTGGCTGGCGACTTGACCGTTGAGGGAATCGTCGCACGCAGCACCAAAATGCTGGGCAGGAACTGGCGATGGCTGCGTCCCCTGGCGCGGCGCTATGTGGCAGCGATGGCCGGCGAGATGCGCCCCCGCGAGCGCGAAGTAATCGAATTCTTTCAGCACGACCCTGGTTTCGAGCGCGCCTGGTCAAAATATTTCGATGAGTTGTCCGTCGCCCGATGGTTAAATGGCCCCGAGCAAATGCAGCCGTTGCCCGTGGCCCGAGCGTGGGATGTTCCAATCATCGAATCCATCGGTGCTCTGGCCGATTGGTTCGGGATCACGCCGGACGAACTGCTTTGGTTCGCCGATCTCAAGGGACTGGCCTACAAGAGCAAACACCCTCGCCTGGGGCATTATCACTATCGCGTTTTATCCAAGACATCCGGCGCTATTCGATTAATTGAAGCGCCAAAGAGCCGCCTGAAGGCACTGCAGCGGCGGATATTGTCCGATATTCTCGATAAGATTCCACCGCACGCCGCCGCGCACGGCTTTGTTCCGCGCCGCTCCACGCGGACTTTCATCGCGCCGCATGTGGCGAAGCGGGTCATCGTGAAAATGGATCTGCGCGATTTCTTCCCGTCCATCACGGGCGTGCGAATCCAGACTATTTTTCGCATGTTGGGCTATCCCGAATCGGTCGCCGACCTGCTGGGAGGCATTTGTACCAACGCCGTGCCCCGCCCGGTCTGGAACGAAGCGGCGGCGGAAGCCGATGGCGAGCAACTCTACGAGGCACGGATGCTCCACATGCGGCCGCACTTGCCACAAGGCGCGCCTACGTCGCCGGCGCTGGCGAATATTTGCGCTTATCGAGCCGATTGCCGATTGACGGGACTGGCGCGATCGGCCGGCGCCGAATATACGCGCTACGCCGACGATCTCGCGTTTTCGGGCGGCGACAAGTTTGAGCGCGGTGTCGAGCGGTTCTCGACGCACGTCGCAGCCATTCTGCTCGAAGAAGGCTTCACGGTGAACCACCGTAAGACGCGCATTATGCGCCAGGGCGTCCGGCAGCGCCTGGTGGGGCTGGTGGCGAACGAACACGCCAACGTCCTCGGAACCGATTTCGACCGGCTGAAGGCCACGCTCCACAATTGCGTTCGCCTGGGTGCTCAGAGTCAAAACAAAACGGCCCATCCCCGTTTCCGGGCGCATTTGGATGGCCGGATCGGCTGGGTGGAGTCGATTAACCCGGCCAAAGGGCAGCGCCTGCGAGCCATGTTCGATCAAATCACCTGGCTCTAAACGGTCTTTTTGCGCAATGGCGTAGTCTTAAATAAGAGATGACCACGAACGGGTCCGGAAGAAAGAGTGTGGAGAGCCGCGCCGCCAAGACGATTCGAGAGATCTTTGAATCGGGCCGGCCACTGACCTACATTCTCTCCCCGGAAGAACAGCGCGTGGCGCGAGTGTTGAAAGAAGTGGCCGGCGCGCGGTCCCTTCCGATCTGGACCTGGAGCCTCACCGAAGGGATGCGCAGCGACGGCGGTGCGCCGGTTGCGGGGACCGAAAGTCCACGAGGAGCGCTGGATTTCATCCTCGATGCCGCGCCCGGAATCTTTCACTTGAAGGATTTTCACGAGCCCCTGCGCGAATCGCCCGAAATCCGGCGCCGTCTGCGCGACGTGTACGAAAGCTCTCTCGATCGCCGCAAGTTCGTCGTCATCACATCACCGGTGCGTTTTGTTCCCGAAGAAGTGGAACGCAGCATTTTGTTTTTGGAGCTTCGCACACCCGACGTGATCGAGTTAGCCGAGTTCCTGCGCGAGGAAACGCCCGACACCAGCGAGGACGTAGTGCAGCAAATGGCGCGTACGCTGCTCGGCCTGACGCTCGATGAAGCACGCTACGCTTTGCGGCGTGCGCTCGCGACGGGTCGCGGTCTGGGCTCCGAGTCTCTACCGGCTCTGCTCGAAGAGAAAAAGCTGCTGGTGAATCGCAGCCGCGTGATCGAGTTCATCGCCGATGGCACGGACCTGGGCGACGTGGGCGGCTTGGAAGGCTTGAAGACCTGGCTCATTGAGCGCAGCAAGCTATTCGAAATGCGCGATAACCTGGACGCCGAAATCGTGCCTAAAGGCCTGCTCATGATGGGCATCCCCGGTTGCGGCAAAAGCCTCTGCGTCAAAGCCATCGCCTCGCAGTTCCAGCTTCCTCTATATCGGGTGGACATGACCGAGATCTTCTCCGGTCGCCACGGCAAGCCCGAAGGCGCCTTCGTCGCGGCGTGCAAAATGATGGAGGACATGGCGCCGGCCGTGCTCTGGTTCGATGAAATCGAGAGGGGCATCACCACCAACGAGTCGGGAGGCGAGCAGGGCCGCATCTTCGGGTTCTTCCTGACCTGGATGCAAGAAAAGACGCGCGGGCTCTTTGTCGCCGCAACGGCCAACCGTATCGAACTGTTGCCGGCCGAAATGATCCGCAAAGGCCGCTTCGACGAAGTCTTCTTTGTCGACCTGCCGAGCGAGGAAGAACAGACGGAGATCTTCAAGATTCATCTGAAACGGCGCGGCCTGGACCCGTCGATGTATCGTGTCGACGAGCTCATACAATTCACCGCCGGCTGGACCGGCGCGGAAATCGAGCAATGCGTCGTGTCGGCTATCACCAAGGCGCGGCTGGCCGATCGCGAACTCAGCGAACAGGATCTCCTCAACGTGGCGGTCCGGACCGTGCCGTTGTCCAGAACCATGAAGGAGCAGATCAACCAGATTCGCGGTTGGGCCTTCGAGCGAGCCGTGCGCGCCACTCCGCAAGGCATCCGCAGATAGACAGCTGGGTTGCACGTCCATTCCGTGCTACAGTTGAGAAGCAACTATTTTTGGCATCTTCGCATTCGCCGGCCCAACCGCCCTCGTCCGATCCTGCCCGACTATCAATCAAGTTAAAAGGAAAAAAGCATGAAGAATATTTTTGTTGGAAATCTCAACTTCGGAGCTACCGAAGCGGGAGTGCGATCTCTGTTCGAGGCGTACGGAACCGTCGAGCGCGTCAACCTAATTACGGACCGGGATACCGGGCAGCCGCGTGGATTTGGATTTGTGGAGATGAGCGCCAATGCGGAAGCCGATCGCGCCATCGCTGAACTGAATGGAAGAGAGCTCGACGGCAGAGCGCTCAACGTGAACGAAGCACGTCCGAAAACGGAACGCAGCTTTGGCGGCGGCGGTGGTGGCGGAGGCAGGGGCCGCAATCGCTGGTAACAAGGTTAAACAACCTGGTTGACACAACCTGGTGATCGGTACAGCAACGAGGGGCTGCGTAGCAAACGCGGCCTCTCTTTTTTGCAGCTCTATCTTTGAAAGACCTTAGGATTTGAGAGCGATTCGCAGGTTCATGTTGCCTGGATTTTCGCGCTCAAACGCCAGCAAAGCGACTTTCAGGGGAGACGACCGAAGCGGGCTAGCAAACCACTGCTCCGGAATGGGCAACGCGCTTTGATCGATCTCTTTCCACGGCTCGCCGTTCAGTTTGCGCTGATCGATGCACGCAACTTTGTTTTCGATGCGCACACGTAGATCCTGCGTTTCAAACACCACATTATTCATATACCTCATTGTCACACGAATACGCGCGGTAATGTCGGCTTAAGTGTCGGCCGCGATCCGCAGCCGGAAGCTAGGCGATTCCGCGAAAACAAATCCCGCAAATAATGTTAGCCTGGATACGACGAGCATTCCTGCATGTCTGCATCGCCGGAAAAGATGGAAGGCCAGCAGCCGGCAAAAAAGCAGGCTGAAAGCGTACCCGGGAAGCTGGGTGGGCTGGGCTTGCGCCTGGAAGCGCGGGTAACGGCGCAGACCTGGGAAGTGGGCCTTTCCGCCCTCATTCAGGATTTCACGCCCGGCGAAGTAATTCTTCTGATGGACGATCCAATCCCCGCCGGGACCACCATCAGCGTTCAAGTGGCCACCTGCTCTTTCGACGGGCAGATCTTGTACTGCACGCAAAGCGGGAGCCGCTGGGAGACGCATGTATCGTTCGACGACGTGGACGCAACCGGACTGCGCAGGACTCCGCGCTTTCCGGTTCGCATTCCAGCCCGCATCTTTATCGCCGCCAGCGAGGTTCCGCTCGAGGGCACGATCGTGGATGTTTCGGGCGAAGGCCTGGGGATTGAGTTGCCGCAGCCGGTGCCCAAGCAGGCGAACATCGCGGTACAAAGCGAGGAAAACACCGCGCTCGGCGTGGTCCGGCATTGCCGCGAACTTTCTTCCAATCTTTTCCGGGCCGGTGTTCAGCTACACCACATCATCCGCAAGGATCTGGATCTGGAAAAAGCTTCGGCCGAATCCGGTTGGATGAACAAGTTGGGAGCGCGCTTGGGCCGGAAGAAGGCGGATCGTCCGAAGGGGTGGAGCTAGTTGGCTCTTGGCTGTTAGCTTTTGGCGATTAGCGGAAGAGCTGCCGGACGAGCACAAGTAATCCCACTGGAAACATAAAAATAAGCGCCGCGATCAACCACGAGAGCGGTCTGCCGAAGTTGCTGACATAGCCGAAGCCGGTGCGAGCCTCGACGAATAGCGCGGGATCATCGGGGTTGTAGTAGAAGCTACCGTGCCAGCAGCGTTCGGGAGTGACTTCCGGAGGCCCGTCCGCGGGCTGCGCGAGCACGCGAGCCATCAGCCATACATAAGTCGGCAAAAAACCACCGACCAGGAAGAGAATCACCCACCACGGAGGCCGGAAGAAAGGCAATAGCCCGACCACCGAACAGAGCGTTCCGATCAGATAACAGGGCGCGGCCAGCCCAATGAGCATGACTGAGCGCCGCGTGGTGCGTCGGGAACCAAGATCCATGAGGATGTACAGCAGCATCAGGAATCCGACGATGAACGCGCCCAGTAGCAAACCGCCAAATACTCCGTGGACAGTTCGGTGGGACCAACCATTGGGCTTTCCGTTTAAATCGAAATGGACTGGAAATGTTTCGGGGATCCGATTCCAGTTGGCATAAAGATAGATGGCCGTGGCCGCCAGCATAGCGGGTGGCGGCGCAAACCAAAGTAGCCGATGGGCCCGACCGCCCGAGTCGCTACTGAGCGACGCTTCTCGAATGGAGGGCGCCGGGAGGGCGAAGCGGAGGGCCTTGGCGTGGCATGTGAATTGCAATCTCACCGCTGCAAAGGACGCCGCCGCTATACCCGCAACCACCAACAGCGGGCGAGAAGTACAAAATGCGACCAGCAAAAAGGCCGCGATGGTGAAAGGCAGCAGCCACAGTTGATAGCTGCGCATCAACCGGGCGCCTTCGGGGCCATCGCGGATTTCGGGCGGGACATCGACACCGAACAGCCGCGACCGCTGGGGCAACCGGGGCAGCGCGTGGAGCAAAATGAGCACCGTGAGCAGCGGCACAATGACCAGCAGCCGGATGGCGATCATGATTTCAGCCTTTCCGCGAGACTGAGCAACTCGGCGGCTATGGCGGCCGAAGAAAGGCCTCCCGCGCGCATCTCGGCCACCATTTCACGCAAGCGCTTTTGAAAATCGCGTTGGGCGCCCCGGCCCGCGCTGGCGGGAAGATCGCGCTGAACGACGGTGGCGCGGCGGCCGTGTTTCAAATCGAGCCAACCTTCCTCGGACAATTCACGATAGGCCTGGGCCACTGTGTTGAAGTGAATGCCCAGTTCCATCGCCAGGCGGCGAACGGAAGGCAGAACGTCGCCGGGAGCCAGCCCGCCGTCCACCAGCAAAGCTCGCAGGGCCGCGACAATTTGGCGCGAGGCCGGCGTCTCGGAAGCAAGGTCGATGCGAATAGTGGGCGGCCGGCTCATCTGTACACTGTACATAGACAGTATACAGCGAGCCGCCAGCCCGTCGAGGGCCCGGGCGCGGAAGCATCGCATGCCGGCTTGATAAGATGGCTACTCGTGAACATTACAGACCTGTTCATACGCCGTCCGGTGATGACCGCGCTGGTCATGATGGGAATTCTGTTGTTTGGCGTGGTGGGCTACCGGACGCTGCCGGTAAGCGACCTGCCGAACATCGACTTTCCGACGCTGCAGGTGCAGGCGCAACTGCCCGGCGCCAGTCCAGAGACCATGGCTGCTTCGGTGGCCACGCCGCTCGAGCGCCAGTTTTCGACCGTGGCCGGGCTGGATTCGATGTCGTCGTCGAGCGTCCGCGGCAATCTCGGCATCACCATGCAGTTTGTGCTGGACCGGAACATTGACGCGGCGGCTCAGGATACCCAGTCGGCTATTTCGGCCGTGGTCCGGCGGCTGCCTCCGAACATGCCCGCGCCGCCCAGCGTGCAGAAGGTGAACCCGGCCGATCAGCCCATCCTTTTTATGGGCCTGAACTCGAAGACGATTTCGCCTCGCATTGTGGATGAGTACGCCGAGACTCTGATCGCTCCCGCGATTTCGAGCATCAACGGCGTGTCGCAGGTGAACGTGTTCGGGACGGCGAAGTTTGCGGTGCATGTGCAGCTCGATCCCAGCAAGCTGGCCGCGCGTGGAATCGGCATCGACGAAGTAGAAAGCTCCATCGAGAGCCACAACGTCAACCTTCCGTCGGGCACGCTCTGGGGCCATCGTCAGGCATTCACGGTGGAGGCCAACGGCCAGGTGATGGATGCGGCGGCGTACCGCCCGCTGGTGGTTACCTATCGCAACGGATCGCCGGTGCGCCTCGAGGACCTGGGCGAGGTGATCGACGGCGTGCAGAACGACAAGATCATCACGTGGCTCAACAACACGCCATCCATCATGTTTCAGGTCATGAAACAGCCGGGCACCAACACCGTGGAAGTGGTGGATAAAGTGAATGCGCTGCTGCCGCAGTTTCGTGCACAGCTACCGCCGGCGGTCAACATGGAGACGCTCTACGACCGGTCGCTGTCCATTCGCCAATCGGTGGACGACGTCAAATTTTCACTGGAGTTGGCGGTGGTGCTGGTGGTGCTGGTGATTTTCCTGTTCCTGCGAAACTTTTCCGCGACTCTGATCCCGAGCCTGGCGCTGCCGCTTTCGGTGATCGGGACCTTCGCAGCGATGTCGCTGCTGGGCTATACGCTCGACAACCTGTCGCTGATGGCGCTGACGCTCGCCGTGGGATTCGTGGTGGATGACGCGATCGTGGTGCTGGAGAATATCGTGCGCCACATGGAGATGGGCAAGTCTCGTCTGATCGCGGCGCTGGATGGCGGGCGCGAAATCGGCTTCACCATCCTTTCCATGACGCTGTCGCTCGCGGCTGTTTTTATACCCGTGTTCTTCATGGGCGGAATTCTGGGACGCTTGTTCCACGAGTTCGCCGCAGTGATCATGGTGGCCATTATGATCTCCGGCTTTGTGTCGCTCAGCCTGACGCCGATGCTGTGCAGCCGCTTCATGAAGCCGCCGAGCGAACACCACAACGCGCTCTACCGCGCCTCCGAGCGAGTTTTCGATGGCATGCGCGATTTGTACGAATGGACGCTGCGCGTGGTGATTCGCCATCGCTTTGTGACTCTGATGGTGGCCGCCGGAACGGTGGTTGCAACGGTGCTCTTGTATCAGGTTTCGCCGAAAGGCTTCATCCCAAACCAGGACACCGATCAACTGGCCGGGGTGACCGAGATGCCCCAGGAGGCATCCTTCGAATCGATGGTGCGGCTGCAGTTAAAGGCGGCCGATGTGATCGGCGCCGATCCGAACGTGGAGGCTTATTTTTCGCTTGTCAACGCACAAGGTGGTCCGCAGGGTACGGGCAATTCCGGCCGGTTGCAATTGCGTTTGAAGCCGCGCGCCGATCGCAAGCTGACGCCCGAACAGATCATCGAGGAGCTGCGGCCCAAGCTGAACGCCATTCCCGGCATCCGGACCTATCTTCAGAATCCGCCGCTGATTCGCGTGGGCGGCCAGCAGACTCGTACGGTGTACCAGTACACGCTGCAGGCAGCGGATTTGGACGAGCTGTATCACGCCGCGGGCGTTTTCGAGAAGCGCATGAAGGAGGTGCCCGGCCTGTTCGACGTGAACAGCGATCTTCAGATTGCGAGTCCAACCGTGAAGGTGGACATCGATCGCGATCATGCATCCACCATGGGCGTGACAGCCGACAAGATCGAAAATGCGCTGTACGATGCGTTCGGACAGCGGCAAGTGTCGGACATCTACACGCCGACCAACGACTATCAGGTCCTGCTGGAACTGGCGCCGCGCTTCCAACTCGATCCAGCCGCGCTGCACCTGCTGTATGTTCGTTCGGACGTGGGCAAGCTGGTTCCCCTGGACGCGCTGACGAAGCCGCGCGATACGGTAGGGCCGCTATCGGTGGCGCATTTAGGGCAACTGCCGTCGGTCACGCTGTCGTTCAATCTTGCGCCGGGAGTTTCGTTGGGCGATGCCGTAGAGCGGATCGGGACGGCCGCGCGCGAGACGCTGCCGGCCGACATTCAGACTTCTTTTCAAGGCGTGGCGGCGGCGTTCCAATCGTCATTGCAAGGCATGGGCATGCTGTTGGTGATGGCGATCCTGGTGATCTACATGGTGCTGGGGATCTTGTACGAAAGCTTCATCCATCCGCTCACGATTCTCTCCGGTTTGCCGTCGGCCGGCCTCGGCGCGCTCGCAACCCTGCT
>JBKQHJ010000080.1:0-18574 GCA_052148835.1 Bryobacteraceae bacterium | reverse complement strand
GTTTTGTCAGGATTTCGATAGGTCAACCGCTTGCCAGCGATGCCCTTAACTGCTTTCTCGGCACGCGCCTTATCGTTGACGCCAAGCGCCAACCATGGGCACGAGAACTGAATTCTGCATGGAACGTTGCTCCTTCTCCAAATCCTGCTCCTTGTAAAACCCCATGATAGCGCGCCCGGCGACTCCGCCGATGGTTCACTCCGCCGGCCACGCGACGCACGGCATCGGTAGGCCGGATCGCGAGAGAATAAAGACAGCCTATGCATCTGGTTCCAACCCAAGAAGAAGTGGTCGCCTTGTTGCGACGCACCGGCGCGATCCGCGACGGACATTTCGAATATCCCAACGGATTGCACGCCACCGAATACATGCAAGTGCAGTTGGCGATGCGCTATTACCAGCACGCTAAAGTTCTCAGCGTCGGCTTAAGCCGCTTGCTGCGCGCCAACGCGGAGATTCGAGCCATGATCCCGGAGCTCTCCATTGTCTCGCCCGATACCGGCGGTCTGCCGGTGGCTTATGGCGTGTGCGAGGCTTTGCGCGCGCACCAGGTTTATTGGGCCGACCGCAAGGAAGAGGGCGGCGTGATGCGCTTCCGCCAGTATCTGGAACAGAAGCCCGGCGAAAAGGTGCTGCTGGTGGACGACATCCTGCGCTCCGGCCGCAATCTCGCGGAGTTGAAACGACTGGTGGAATCCACGGGCGCCGAAGTGGTCGGAATGGCCGTCATCATTTATCAGCCCACGCCGAAAACGGTCGACTTCAGTCCCCTGCCCCTCTACTACCTGGCACAGCTCGACGCGACGTATTACAAAGACGCCGGGTCGTGCGAGATGTGCAAGCGCGGTGTTCCGGCCGAGCAGGTTTGGATCTAGCGACCGCTCGCTCACGCGCGCGGTTCAGTACTGCGTTTTCAACGTTCCTTTTTGTTTCGCAATATCAAGCAGCGCGGGATAAAACTGCACAAACGTGTTGTCGACGGCGCCGTGTTCGCGATGACAGGCGTAGCAATCCTCGCTACGCGGCAGCAACTTGCCCATGCTTGATTTTCCAAATGCAAAGAATGCCCACCCGGTGCCGGAAAACTTCGCCGAATCCTTCACCTCGCCCTCGATCCCCATCAGATCGCTCTGATACGATCCGCCTTTATTGATCGATCCTTTGCTCGACGACGCCCTCACTTCCAGCAACAGCATGGTCTTGTCAGGCCAGGTGCCTGTGGCGATGAAAGAACGATAAGCGCTCGGGTTGACGAATACGTTCGTGAACGCCGAATCCTTCTGTCCAGCCGAAGGCTGGTAGGTCATTCCGAGTCCAGAGCTCAAGAAGAACCATTCGCGATAATCGCCAGGGAGAATCAATTTACCGTCAGCGGCGTAGCGCGGCTGCGCCGTCGCACAAGCCCAGCAAATCAAGACCAGTGGAATTCCAGGCAGAAATCGCGACATGGGGGAAGTTTATCATTGATATTCGATGACTCCGCACATTGAGTTCGACCGTCCCATTTGCGGCGATCCAGGCGAGGCCAGTTCGCGTGAGTGGCTCGAAACCAATGGCGTTGGCGGCTTCGCCTGCTCCACACTCGACGGTCTGAACACGCGCCGCTATCACGCTCTGCTTACCGCGGCCACCAATCCACCGGTCGGACGCGTGGTGCTTCTTTCGAAGGTGGAAGAAACTCTGGTACTCGCGGATCAGCGCTTCGAACTCAGCGCCAATCAGTACCAGGATGTAATCCACCCGCGCGGGTTTGAGCATCTGGCCTCCTTTCGCCTCGATCCATTTCCCACGTTCCGCTATCGCTGCGGCGACATCGAGCTTGAAAAAACTGTCTTTCTGGTTCAGGGCGAAAACACCGCCGTCATTCAATACGGCCTCATCGGCGACCTCGACGGCCGCGCCTGTTCGCTGGAAGTTCGCCCGCTGGTTGCTTTTCGCGATTATCACAGCCTTGCACACGCCAACGATGCAATTCGCCGCGACGTGGAGGTCCAGCCTGCCCTCGCGATTATTACACCTTACCCCGGCTTTCCCAGCCTCTACTTCGCCCACAACGCAGAGTCCATCGACCCATCCGGCTTCTGGTTCTACAACTTTGAATACGAGCGCGAACGGGAACGCGGCTTGGATTCGCTCGAAGACCTCTACAGTCCATTCCTGCTGCGTTTCGCACTCGCGAAAAACTCCTCCGCGGCGATCGTGGCGTCGACGCTCCAGCACGATGCCGCCGAAGCCCCAAAGCTTCGAGAACTTGAGATTCGACGCCGCGCACGCGTCGCCCAGGCTGCGCCCATCATCGTCCTGGATACGCTCATCATCGCCCAGGCTGCGCCCAACGACGATCCGTTCGCGACACGGCTGGCGATTGCGGCCGATCAGTTCATCGTCGCCGGCGGTGATCGAAAGTCCGTCATCGCGGGTTATCCATGGTTCGCCGATTGGGGACGCGACACCATGATTTCGCTGCCCGGGCTGACGCTTGTCACCGGCCGTTTTGACGACGCGCGCAATATTTTGCGAACCTCCGCGCGCTGCGTCGATCAAGGCATGTTGCCCAATCGTTTTTCAGAATCCGGCGAAACGCCCGAGTACAATACCGTCGATGCCACGCTCTGGATGTTCCACGCGGTGCACGAATTTCTCCGCTACACTGGCGACTACGATTTCATTCGCGCCGAACTCTACCAACCGCTGGCCGGCATCATCGGCTGGCACGAGCGGGGAACGCGCTACGGCATTCATCTCGATTCCGACGGTCTGCTCCATGCCGGAGAGCCGGGCGTCCAACTTACCTGGATGGACGCAAGAGTGACGGATGCGAGGGGCAACAGCCGCGAGGTGACGCCGCGCACGGGCAAGCCGGTCGAGATCCAGGCGCTCTGGCATAACGCCCTGCGCGTGATGGCCCACCTGGCTTCCGTTTTCGGCGATCCCGCGGATTCCACCCGCTACGCCGCGCTTGCCGATCGTGCCTGCCAGCGGTTTACGCAAGTCTTCTGGAACGAAACGGCGGGCTGTCTCTACGATGTGGTGGGCGCGGGCGGCGCGCCCGACGCATCTATTCGGCCCAACCAGATTTTTGCGGTCAGCCTGCCATATCCATTGCTGACTGCCGAGCAAGCCTTGCAAGTGGTCGATGTCGTCGAGTGGGAGTTGCTCACGCCTTACGGGTTGCGCACGCTTTCGCCGCGCGATCCGAACTACCACGGGCGTTATGAGGGTGACGCGGCCAGCCGCGACGGCGCGTATCACCAGGGGACCGTGTGGCCCTGGCTATTGGGGCCGTTTATGACCGCCTACGTGAAGGTACACGGCCGGGCCGCGCTCGACTGGCAGAGTGAAGCACGATTCCGGACCGATCGGTTCCTCGAACCGTTGCGCGCTCATCTGCTGGAGGCGGGCCTAGGCCAGATTTCGGAAGTATTCGACGGTGACTTCCCGCATCGCCCGGGCGGATGCTTCGCGCAGGCCTGGAGCGTGGCCGAAGTTCTACGCACCTACGTTGAGGACGCCAAGGGACGCCGGCCCGATCTGTTGCACCAGTTGTGAACAAAAGGCCTAGGATGGAATGTGATCCGTGCCCTTCTCACCTTAACCGCGGTTCTTTTTGGCGTAGGGGCTAATCCGTGCGCCGCCGGGCAGCCAGCTGCGCTCTACAGCGCTGTCGAAATCGACAGATTCGTCGCGGACCGGGGCGTCGCTTTTCCGACCGATTATCAAAGCGCGCTGGTAGACGACATCGCTCGCGAGATCAGTGTCGAGTTCCCCACTATCATCACACTCCGCCAGGGAGACCCGACGCCGTACGGACACGCGGTATTGCGCATTTCCGGCGCCGTCACGGGATTCAAGCCTGGAAGCAGGACCAAGAGATTCTTGATCGGTTTCGGCGCGGGCGCAACCGTGGTGCGGGTGCGAGTGAGGTTTATTGACGCTGCCGGCGGCCGGGTGCTCCTGGAGCGCGAAATGAGCGGCGTCACGTGGACGGGGGTCGGCGGGGGAGATTCGCAGGGAGCGGCCGACAGCCTGGCCAGAAGGATCGCGAAATTCTGCAAATCCGCTCAGTTGGTTCACTCCGACTAATTGCTCTTACTCCTGCTCGCGGTGCCAGCGTCGCGAGGCGCTCCCTGGGAAGGGTGGCGGGGCCATGCTCAGGGGGCAGGCAACAGCCTTGCCAAAAAGATTGTAAAAGTGTGCAACAGAGCCAAAGTAAGTGAGTCACATTAGCGGTGCGTCGGAAACGCCTCATGCATGTTAACCGTCATGCTTAGTAAGAGCGATATCTTGCTCGCGCTACTCCGCTTCGATTATTTTGGAAAGATGAGGTTGTAGGCTTGCTTCCGTCGGTGTTGGTGACTTTACTGATCGCGGCTGGTTTCCTGAGCCGGCCGTCTCCGTCTCCGTCCTATCGCGTCGAGAGCGAACCGGTAGCGGACGGGGCCGAGCTGATTACTGTCTTCGGGCGCCTGCACAATCCGGCTTCCAGTGGCCAGAATCTCGGAACCCAGAATCCCGGGAACAAAGATGCCGACGTTCCCCTGCTCACAGTGCTGCGGGATTCTTTGGGGGACGACGATCCGGCCAGCGCGCGTCTGCGCTATGTCTGGATCTTGACCAGTACGCCTCCTACGCCCTGGCAGCGGGCCGCCTCCGCGCTTTCGTTCGGCTATTTTCGAGCCGGCGGCAAACGCCACGCTCATGGAGTGCCGACGCCCGCGCTCGATCTGGCCTCGCCCTCCCGAAGCGTATACAGCAACCTGCTCAGCGATAGCCTGCAGGCGCTGGAAATCGATCCGCTCGGCGCCGCCATCCGTTCCACCACCCGAACTTATCGCGGCAATTCGAGCGACTATAGCAAGCTGCAGGTGTTCCAGGCGCTAAGCACCTTGGACAATCTCGAGCGCGACCCGGCCAGCCTCTCGGTGTTGCCCGAGAGCCAGTTCCGCGAGATCTATTCCCGGCTCAGCCTCTCCACGCGCGCTTTCGGCGGGCTGGTTCGCGAACAGCATTTATCGAGCTACTACGACAAGCAAGCCAGCCGGCTCCAGGAGACCCGGGGACATAATTGGGAGCTGCTTCGCCAGCGCGCCGAGCTTAACGGCCTCGTCTTCGAGCCTCTGGCGCTCCCTTCCGGCATGCCCGGTCCCAGCACGCCCAGCCAGGCCCTCTTGTGGATTGCCCGCTCGGACCTCGACGCCCGGGGGCAACACCGCTTTGACGGCCAGTTCCTGGGAATCGCTAACCCCTGGACGGACGACCGTCTGTTGCATTGGACCGGCTACACGCAAGTCCGCTACTTCGATTCCGACTATGAGCCCGTCTCGGCCGGGACACCCTGCGCACGCGCCGAACAGATGATTCCGCTGGCGCTTTACAACCTGGATTATCCGCGCGTACCGCTCCTGTTGGCCGATTTTCGCGACAGCATGAAGCCCAAGCGCCGCGAGATGGTGAGCGACGGCGCAAGCAGCATGGTGACCGGGGTGTTCGGCCTTACGCGCCTGGGCAATCCGGAATTCTTCGCCGCCGAGGCGCTATGGACTTTCGTACGGGGCCGTCACGGCGCCGCCGTCAATCGAAGCGCACGTCTGGAAGCTTATTCGGAAGCCCGCGAGTTTCTGTCCGTGGATACCAGCCTCGATCCCGCGCTGAAGGCGGAGTTGCAAGGCCGCCTGAATCACCTGGCGCTCAATCCACGCGAGAACGAAGTATCGAGGGAAGCCAGCCTGGCCCGCGAACAATACGCCGCGCTGCTGAAGTACGCCGAGTCCCCGCGCGGGGCGGTGAAGCTGGAGCGCGACCGGCGCAAGGAACTGGAGGCCTTCACACGATCCAACGGGCAGCGCTTTTTCGCTGGGCTGGGACGCGTCTTCAGCCGCGGACCGCGCGTCGATCCCGAAAAGCCCGACCCCGTCCTCCACGCCAAACTCGAGGCTTATCGCCGTTCCGCATACCACATGCGTTTTCTCGATCAGCTTCTGGCATCCAGCCCCAGCCCCGACGTGGTTTGGGACTCAAACGTCATCGGCCGCTCCGTATCGGCTCTCAGCTCCGATGCGAAGGCCGACCCCAAAGCCCAACATCTGATCGAGCAGGTTTGCGCGCGTTCCATCGATGGCGATCTCCGCTTAACCTGCCTGCGCGCTCTGCCGAATCAGAACGCAGAAGTCGCGGCCGGAGCACCGAGCGAGTCCAGCGCCGCGACCACGCAGACCATCGCCGCTTCGGCGAACATCGCGTCCGGACAATGACCCGGCGCGTGCCCCGCGGTGCATGCCTGCTCGGCTGCCTCCTCGGAATGCTGCTCGGCTTTCTGCTCACGGCTCCTCTCGGTGCCGAGGTTAAGCGCATCGTCGTCATCAAGCTGGACGGCGTCCCTGAGAACGTTCTCGAACGCGAGCTCGCCCGCGTCGATCCCATCACGCACAAGAGCACGCTGCCGTGGATGGACCGCGTCTTTGCCGAGGGCGGCACGCGCGTCGACAACTTCTACGTCCGCGCCATCAGCCTTTCGACGCCCTCCTGGTCCCTGCTCGACACCGGACAGCATCTCCAGATTCACGGCAACGCCGAGTTCGACCGCTACACCGGACACGTCTACGATTACATGAACTTCTTTCCGTTCTATCTAGGCTATGCGCGGCTGCGCAAAGTCGACATGCCCGGTGTCGAAGTTCTGGACGATCAGAAAATCCCGCTGCTCATCGATCATTTTCCCTACGCCGCCAGATACCAGAGCTTCCAGCTGTACCAGCGCGGCGTGCGTTGGGAGACCCTCAAAGAAGCGCTTCCGCATCACTTCTCCCGTGGGTTGCGCGAGCTTCTCGATGAATGGACCACCGGCTTTGAGCTGAGCAGCAGCGTCGAGGAGCAGACCGAGCGAGAACTCATCGCCAAGCTATCCGATCCTTCGGTCCAATACCTGGACTACTTCACCGGCGATTTCGATCACACCGCCCACGCCGCCGCCGACGTCGAGTCCCAGCGCCTGGCGCTCCAGCGCATCGACGCTTTGATTGGCCGCATCTGGACCGCCATCCAATCGAGCGCGCTCGCCCCACAGACGGTGCTGGTGGCCGTTTCCGATCATGGCATGAACACCCAGCCGGGCGTATACAGCCAAGGCTACAACCTCCTGCGCTTTCTCAATAGCCGCGCGGGCGGCGCGCATCACGTCGTCACGAACCGCCATCCCTTGGACGAGTTCAAACTGCGCGGCTTGGATCCGTTCGTCTCCCAAGTGGTAACGCCGAGCGAAGAGTCGCTGTACTTGAAGGGCGAAGCCGACGACTATCCCACCGCCCTGCTCGATCCTGACGGCAATGAGCGCGCTTCCGTGTATTTGCGCAACTCCGATTTCAACGTGCTGCACATTCTGCTCCAGGAGATCAATCGCTCCCCAACCACCTCGCCGCTCCGCCGCGCGGCCATTGCCGGCTTCCTCCACGTCGTCGACAGCCATCGCGCCGAGTGGCAGATTACTCTCCAGCAAATTACCGGCGAGCTGGGCGCGGTACGCCGCGCTATGGCGCAGCAACATGCGCGAGTGGAGGCAGAGCCGAAAAAATGGACTGAAGAGCAGCGCGAAGCCGGGCTCGACAAGGCTGCCCGGCGCCTCGCGGTGCAACTGGATTCCTGGCGCGAGCAAGAGCGCACGTATTCGTTTTACGTCCACGCTCTTTCAAAGCTGCTGGCTCTCGAGCCAAGCGATTTCGATCGCCGCAAGCTCACTGCCGAGGAATTAATCCCCAGACGTGCCATGGGCGACCCGAACTCGGCTCACAATCTTGAAAACTATGTGATCGGCCCCGCCGCCGGCGGGCTGGTCGCCGGGCCAGATGGATCGCTCGATTTTACTCGCAGCTTCGAACGCGTCAATTATCCACCGCTCCTGGCCAGTCTGGCGGTGCGCAACAACGTGCAGGCCGCCGTCGGATCGCACCCGGTCGATTTCGTCGCCATGACCATTCCCGATGGGTCCATCTGGCTTTACGCGAGCGAAGACAAACAAGCCCTGATTCAAGCCCGAGGGACCGACCTGCGTTACCTGCCGGTGCGCGGCCTGCATCAGAATGCCGACGGCTCCATTCATTACGATCCCGCTGTGCTCGCACCGGGCTTTCCGCTTCGCATGTTCGAAGATGAAAATCTGGCGGTCCCGAGGGCCGAGCGTGAAGCATGGCTCAACTCGTGGCATTCGGAATCCGAATGGTTTCACGCCACGCACCGTACCGCCTATTCAAACGGGATCGTCGCTCTGCACGAGCAGTTCTTGCCTCCCCTGCTTCCGACGCATTCTGACGACCCCGACGCGGCGCTACTCGCGCGTTTCAACCAACGCCGCCGCCGTTTGGCGGAGCCGGACTTTATTGTCTTCGCCAACGATCATTGGAATTTCAACGTCCGCAATTTTAATCCAGGCGGCAATCACGGATCGTTCCTGCGCGCCTCCACGCATGCCATTCTCTTATTTGCGGGCGGCGCCGACACCGGCATTCCCCGCCATCATGACGTACAAGAACCTTACGACAGCTTGAGTTTTGTTCCGACGCTTCTCGATTTGATCGGCATGCACGCCGAGGCGGCGAAGCTTCCCGGCCGTCCCATTCAAGAAGTGACTGAACCGCGCGCGTCAGCAAGCGGATCTGGGACCGCTCGCTAGCACCACCGCACGCCATTGGTCCAGTGCCGCCCAAACCAGCTTTTGCAGCGCCACCTCTTGTCGACACGCGGCGCAGGAACGGATGTGCCGCTCAAACGCGGACGCGTCGGCGGAATCCAAGGTGCTGGCGGCGTATCCGACGATGAGCTCCCCGCGCTGATCGAATTCCAGTGGGCAATTCACGCCACGTTCCCCCTCAACGCATACCTAAGCCAGGTGCGCTAACGCCTACCCTGTTGTACTTAACCCGCGCACCCGAGGAAGGTTGCGTCGAGATCTATTCGGACTTGAGTTCCCGCTCCATCAACTCCCGGATCGCATCCCGAGGCGAAGTTCGCCCTCGCAAGATTGCATCCATTTGCGCTGTAATCGGCATGCCGACGTGAACTTTGCGCGCCAACTCGCAAGCTGCTCCCGTAGTTTCCACACCCTCGGCGATCATCGTCATGGAATTAACAATCTCGGCGAGACTCCTCCCTTTCGCTAGTTCGATTCCAACCGTCCGGTTCCGGCTGAGAGCTCCGTTACAGGTGAGTACCAAGTCGCCTAGCCCCGCAAGCCCGGACAAGGTCTTCGGTTGGCCGCCCAGCGCGATGGCCAGTCGCGTAATTTCCGCCAAGCCTCTCGTGATCAGTGCGGCGATGGTATTGCTTCCCAGGCCCAATCCGTCGCAGATGCCGGCGCCAATCGCGATGATGTTCTTGAGCGCGGCCCCCAGCTCCACTCCCACCGGATCGTCGTTGACATACAAGCGAAACGTCGGTCCCGAAAATTGGCGCTGGATGGACGTCGCAAGTTCCCGATCCTGGGACGCGATCACTACGGCGGTTGGGTCCCCACTCGCAACTTCGCGCGCGAACGTGGGTCCCGAGAGCACTGCCACGCGCGGCTCGAATTTCTCGGCTGTAACCTCGCGCGCAACCTCCGACATTCGCAGCAGCGTGCCTTGCTCCAGGCCTTTGGTCGCGCTGACGAATCGCATTTCCGATTTGAGATGCGGCAGCATTTGACGATACAGCGGCCGCACGAAACGCGACGGCATCGCGCCAATGACGATCGCGGCATCTTCGAGTGCATAGCCCAGGTCCGCCGTCGGCTCCACGTTAAGCGGCAGCGAAATGCCGGGAAGGAAGACGTCGTTCGCGCGTGTGGAGAACATGCGCTCCACAAGATCCGTTTCGAAGGCCCACAAACGGATGCGCTGGAATCGCGGAGCCAGCACAACGGCCAGCGCCGTGCCCCAACTCCCCGCTCCAACGATCGCGAGCGAGGAGCCCGGCATGCCAGCCGTCACCGCGAATTACCGAACCGAAACACGTTTTCGGTCCCCGCTCGAATCCGCTCAATGTTGGCGCGATGCCGGTAGATCACAAACACCGCCGCTACGAGCGCAGCAAAAATCACGATGAGCGGAGGGTGTGCGATCAGCCAGGTGGCCAGCGGCAAGCTGCCCGCGGCCACAATCGATCCCATCGAAATCTGCCGCGTCGCCGCAACCACGATCACGAACACCGCGAGCGCCGCGATCATCGGACCCGGCGTCAGGTACAGGAACGCGCCGATGAAACTCGCCACCGCCTTGCCGCCCTGAAACTTCAGAAATATGGGAAACGCGTGCCCCGCCATCACCGCCAGAGCGGCCAGACTCATCCATACGGGCGACCCGCCGGAAAGCTTGTCCGCTACCCACACCGCGAACGCGCCCTTTGCGATATCGAGCAGAAGCGTCGCCACCGCCACCGAACGCCCGGTAGTCCGCAGCACGTTCGTCGCGCCAATATTACCGCTGCCTTTTTCGCGTATGTCCTCGCCCGTCCTCCATCGCACCAGCAAGTATCCGAACGGAATGCCACCGACGAGGTAGGCAACTACAAGCGCGATCAGTGGCGTCATTTGGCTTGGAAAGCGTACTCCGAAAGTTTGGTGTAGATGGAGCCGGCCGAGCCTGGCTGGCTGCGGAACAGATAGAATCGATCCACTTCGAACGCGCCAAATTCCACGGACTCAAGCTGAGCGATCGCGCTCCGCAAAGCCTGCAGCGGCGCCGGCTCCTTGATACGCGCCAGCGTCAGATGTGCGTTGAAAGGCCGATCCTCCGCCGCGATCCCGAGCGGCGTCGTGGCTCCGTCGATGTCCTTCACCAACGCAGGCAGCGCGTCGCCGCCATGCACGCCGGCCCAAAACACGCGCGGATGATGCGGATTGGGATACCATCCGAGCCCTTTCACCTCGGCCGGCAGGGGATCGCGCGGAACCAGCGCCCGTAACGCCGCTTCGAGCTTTGGCATTTTTTCCTCCGGCCATTCTCCGATGAACTTCAGCGTCACGTGAAGATTGTAGACCGGGCTCCACTTCAAGTGCCCACACGGCCGCAGGTGCATAAGCAGCCTTTCCAACTTCTCCCGCACGTGATCGGGCAGGTCGATCCCTGTGAATAGCCGCATGCTAACCTCCTAGCATACAAGAAGCAACCGGCATTTCCATCGCTCAAATTCTCTCCAGCTCCGCACAGCTCCAGCGCGATTTCTACGCCCGGCCTGCCGTCGAAGTGGCGCGCGATTGCCTGGGAAAAATCCTGGTGCACCGCGGCGCCGCTGGTCGAATCGTCGAAGTGGAAGCGTATTTGGGCGTGGACGATCGAGCGGCTCACGCTTGGGCCGGCATCACTGATCGCACGCGCGTCATTTTCGGTGCCCCCGGCCACGCCTACGTCTACTTCATCTACGGCCTGTACGAATGCTTGAACTTCGTCTGTGAGCCAGAAGGGATGGCGGGCTGCGTGTTGATCCGCGCGCTTGAGCCGCTCGCCGGACTTGGCGTTATGCGCCGCCGCCGTCCGACTGCTCGTGGGATCGAAGACCTGGCATCGGGTCCAGGAAAACTCACGCTCGCCATGGGCATCACGCGCAAATTGAACGGCGCCGATTTGGTCAAAGGGCCGCTGCAAGTCCGCCGACCGATCGACGAAGCGCGGTTCGAGATCCAAACGACCCCGCGCATCGGGATCCGCCACTGCGCCGACTGGCCTCTACGCTTCGTGATTGCCGGTAATCGGTTCGTGAGCCGGTGATCACGCTCCCGGGAGACGGCCGTCCGCCACTGACTGGAAACTGGAAAACACAGGCGCGGCGCAAATCTGATATTTTCTAGCCGGAGGACCATGGCGGATGATTTACGTAAAGAGCTTTCTGATCGGCGTGGCCGCGCTGATCGTAGTCGCACTGGTCATTGGCGCGTTTTTCCTTGCGGCCCCAATCATAGGTCTGATGAGCCATCAGGCGGAAGGCGGCGTGGGAATCTATGTGCTCGGCCCTTTCATTCCCGCATGGGCAATCCTCACGAGCGCAGCGGTAATTTTTGCAACGGCCTTTTATTGGTCCTTCAAGAGAAGCAAAGCTCGGCAGTAGCGAAAGGCAAATCGCCAAGGGCCAACGGCCAATCACCAAGCCCCAATCCCCAACCCCGAACCCCTAAAATTGGAATATGCTCAAGCCGACCATCTTCCGCGAATACGACATCCGGGGCGTCGCGGATTCCGAACTTCTCAGCCCTGACGTCGAGCAGCTGGGCCGCGGCCTGGGCACTTACATGCGCCGTCATAGTGGTGGCATCAACATCAATCTCGGACGCGATTGCCGCCTCAGCTCCACGCGGCTCCGCGACGCCCTGGCGAAAGGCCTCCTTGCCGCGGGCTGCAACGTCACCGACATCGGCACCGTCCCCACGCCGGTCCTCTATCACTCGGCGCAAAATTTGAACGCCCATGGCGCCATCATGATCACCGGCAGCCACAATCCCTCCGAGTACAACGGGTTCAAGAGCGTTTGCGGCACGGGCACGTTGCACGGCGAAGCCATCCAGGAAGTCCGCCAGATCATCGAACGAGCCGACTTTGAAACCGGCAGCGGTAGCCTGACCACCACCGATGCAGTCACGCCTTATGTGAACGAGGTCGCCGCTCAGTTCCGGCTCGACCGTCGTATCAAAGTGGTCGCCGACGCGGGCAACGGAACGGCCGGCCCTGTGATGCATCGCATTTTCGAAAAGATCAACGTCGACGCGACGGAGCTGTTCTTTGAAATGGATGGCCACTTCCCCAACCATCACCCCGACCCGACCGTCCCCGCGAATCTGGCCCAGTTGATCGCTAAGGTTCGTGAAACCTGCGCGGAGCTTGGCATCGCCTTCGATGGCGACTCGGACCGCATCGGAGCAGTCGACGAGCACGGCAACGTGATCTATGGCGATCTGCTGCTGCTCATCTACGCGCGCGAGATCCTGCAGCGCAAGCCTGGCGCCACCTTCATCGGCGAAGTGAAATGCTCGCAAGTGATGTACGACCAGATCGCCAAGCTGGGCGGCAACGGCATCATGTATAAGACCGGCCATTCGCTCATCAAAGCCAAAATGAAGGAAGAACACGCGGAACTGGCGGGAGAAATGTCGGGCCACATGTTCTTCGGCGATCGCTACCGCGGATTTGACGACGCTCTCTACTCCGCTTGCCGTCTCATCGAGATCGTCGCGAAATCCGGCAAGCCGCTGTCAGCGCAACTGGCAGGCGTTCCGAAGATGGTGTCCACTCCGGAAATTCGTGTCGATTGCCCCGACGAGCTCAAGTTCGATCTTGTCGCCCGCGTGGCGGAACATTTCAAGAAGATCTATAAGACTATCGATATCGACGGCGTCCGCGTTCTCTTCCCCGAAGGTTGGGGGCTGTTACGCGCGTCCAACACGCAGCCCGTTCTTGTGATGCGCTTCGAAGCCGCTAACGAACACCTGCTCAAGAAGTATCAGTCCGAAGTCGAGCAGGTGCTCGAAGCGTCGCGCACGGCCGGGACTCGCGCCTCATGAAACTCCTTCTCGCGCTGCTGATCGCCGCGGGCACGCTCTTGGCCCAGGAGCCCGCGCCGGTCGTTCTTCACGCCGCGCGCATGCTGGACGTGCAGTCGGGCGCGGTGACGTCGCCGGCCGAAATCATGATTCAGGGCGACCGCATCGCCGCGCTCGGAACGTCCGTCTTCCATCAGGTTGGCGCGCAGCTTATCGATCTCGGCGACACCACGCTGCTCCCCGGCCTGATTGACGCGCACGTTCACCTGTTCCTGCATCCGGGCGCCGAGGATCTGCAAACCGTCCAGGAGTCGGTGCCGCATCGCACCATCCTGGCTACTCTCGCCGCGCGTGACGATTTGATGGCCGGCTTCACGGCCGAGCGCGACATGGGAACCGAAGGCGCGGGCGCGGCCGACACCGCGGTGCGCGACGCCATCGATCACGGCCTCATCCCCGGACCACGCCTGCGCATCAGCGGCAACGCCATCAGCATTCTCGGCGGTCACGAAGACGCAGTGGGCTACAATCCCGAGCAACACGTGCTGTCCAACGCGACGTACGCCAACAACGCGAGCGAACTGGTTACCGCGATCCGCGAACAGTTCAAACTGGGCGCCGACTTTATCAAGATCTACGAGACCGGGAGCGACTCCGTTATCGACGGTAACCTCACCACACCCTATCAATACAGCGCAGCCGAACTCGCCTCCGCGGTCCAGGAAGCCGCTCGCGTGGGCAAACACATCGCGGTTCACGCTACTGGCGAACCGGGGACGCTCTATGCGGCGCAGGCTGGCGTCGTTTCCATCGACCATGCCTTTCAGCTTTCGGATGAGACCATGCGCATCATGCATGAGAAGCAGATCTTCGCGGTTCCGACCTTCACCATCATCGATTATTTTAGTGAGCACGCCGCCACGCCGGACCAATCCAGCCGAGAGCAGCTCCTGCAACTGCTGCACTCGCGGAATTTCGCCAAACAACTCGCGGCGGGCGTGCCAATCGCCATGGGCTCCGACGTCGGACCGTTTCCCCACGGAACACAGGCCCGCGAATTCGTACTGATGGTGAAGTATGGCATGACACCGCTGGCCGCGCTGCAGGCCGGCACGCTAAACGGCGCGAAACTTCTGGGTTGGGAAAAACAAATCGGCGCACTAAAGCCCGGCTACCTGGCCGACATCGTCGCGGTTCCCGGCAACCCGCTAACCGACATCAGCGTCTTGCAAAAGGTGACCTTCGTGATGAAGGGCGGCGTGATCTACAAGCGGCCCTAATTGGCCGCGCCCTGCATGGCCAATTGCACAGCGGGTTTGGGAGGCGGCGCGTCCTCGCCCTTTTGTTCGAATCGCACCGACACCAGTTTTGAAACGCCTGGCTCCTGCATGGTGACGCCATAGAGCGATTGCGCCGCTTCCATCGTTCGCTTGGCGTGAGTAATGACGATAAACTGCGTCTGCTTCGACATCTCCTTGAGCAGCCGTGTCAGCCGTTCGATGTTCGGTTCGTCGAGCGGCGCGTCCACCTCGTCGAGGATGCAGAACGGGCTCGGCGTGTATTGGAAAATTGCCATCAACAGCGCCATGGCTGTCAGCGATTTTTCGCCGCCCGACAGCAACAGTACGCTCTGGAGCCGCTTGCCCGGCGGCGACGCGACGATATCGATTCCGGATTCCGCGATGTTGGTTTCATCCGTCAGCCGCATCTCGCCGATGCCGCCGCCAAACAGCGTACGGAACATCTCGCGGAAGAATCCGTTCACCGCCTCGAAGGCGTCAGTAAACCTCTTGCGCGATTCCACATCGATATCGTGAATCGCCTTCTCGGTATCGCGAATGGAATCGAGCAGATCCTGGCGCTGCGCGTTCAAGAAATCGTAACGCTGCTGCGCTTCCTGAAATTCTTCGAGCGCCTGCGGATTCACCGGCCCCAACGCCTCGATTTTAGCCTTCACTTCCTGGTACTTTTGCTCGGCTTCTTCCAGGCCCGCTTCATCCAGCACGGTTTCTACACCAGCAGCCAACTCCTCGGCGGCAATGCCCAGTTCCTTGCGGCTGGTCTCATCCAAGAACTTCAATTCAGCCTGCTTGCGGACCAAATCCAATTCGATCTGCGACCGCCGCTCTTGTGCCGCCTGCACCGTGACGCGCAGCTGCTTCAGCGTTTCGTCGAGCCTCGCCAGTTCCGCCCGCTGCGTGGTTTCCCGCCCGGCCAATTCCGCTGCACGCTCTTCCGCCCCGCGAATCTCTTCGATCAACTCACTCGCTCGCCGGTCCAGCTCGATGTTATCGGCCAGCAGCCGCGCCCGTTCCACGCCCAGGCGTTCCATCTCGGCCGCGATTTCCCCGCGCCGCGCCACGGCCGCCGCGATTCCCGCTTCATGACGAGCCTGCGTCGCGCGCTCGGACCGCTGCCGCTCTTCGAATCCAGCCAGTTCCGCTCGCAACGCGCCGTGCTCTTCACCTAACCGGTGCGTTTGCGAT
The DNA here is from genome assembly GCA_052148835.1 of Bryobacteraceae bacterium. Taxonomy (GTDB): domain Bacteria; phylum Acidobacteriota; class Terriglobia; order Bryobacterales; family Bryobacteraceae; genus Palsa-89. The sequence continues at coordinate 2,593 of JBKQHJ010000080.1, read as the reverse complement.
TGCAACTCTTCAAAATCGGCGCGCGATTGTTCCAGCACTTGTTCTTCCACCGACCGCGCGGCTTCCCGATCATCCAGCAACCGCTGATCGCGCTCCTGCTGCTCCCGCGCCCTGGCGCCTTCCTGCCGCAACCGCTCCAGTTCCAACCGCGCCACCGACAGTCGCGATTGCGCGCGCGTGAATTCCTCCGCCAATTGCCGATGCTCGTGATCGAGCGCCAGCGCCTGTTTCTCCTGGCTCTGTTGCAGCGATCGCAGGCTCTCCAGATCTTCGCTGAATCCGGCCATCTCGCGTTCCAATTGATCCAGCGCCGTCGCCGTGCCCTCCACCGCGCGCTGCTTTACTTGCACTTCTCCGGTGAGTTCGCGCAATTCGCGTTTCAACGCCAATGGACCGCTGCCCGTCTTCTTGCCGCCGCTCACGGCATGCCCGTGATAGGTGACGCCGTCCGGCAGCAGGAAGAAAAATTCCGGATGCTCTATTGCCAACCGCTGCGCCGCCGCTCGATCCTTCGCCAGAAAACAATGCGCCAGCCGGGGCAGCAAATCGCGCGGCGCACTCGCGAAGCCATTTGTGAACCGAAGATGGTCGCTAAGCCGCCCGGCCACACCTTCGTCATCGGCTAGCGTTTCTATCGAGCGCGTCCGTTCGCCGGCCTCCGGATGCACCAGGAACGTCGCACGCCCATCCAGGTCCGTACGCATCAGGTCGATTCCCTGCTCGGCGTCGCTCCACTTCTGCACCACCACATATTCCAGCTCTTCGTGCAGGAATTCTTCGGTGGCCTTTTCGTAGGCCGGCTCCACTTCCACGAAATCCGCCAGCACGCCCGCGGTGTGAAACTCCTCGGCCTCGCCCCGCTCGATGGCGGTGAACAGGCGCTTCACGCTTTCGGCCGTGTAGGCGCGGTGCGAAAGAATCTCTTCGAGCGAATCCTTACGCGCGTTGCAGCGCGAGGCATCGGTTCGCAATTGATCCAGCAGTTTTCTGGCTTCTGTGGCCTGTGTCTTGCGGGTAGCGAGCTCGTCTTCCACGCGCCTGCGCCTATCGGCCGTGGATTCCAGCTCCATTTGCCCGGCCGACATTTTGCGCGACAATTCCGTCTTGATCCCCGCCAGCCGTTCCAGATCCGCACTGGCGGCCTGCTCATCGCGTTGGCAGCGCGCCGCATCGCGGTCGACAGCGGACAAATATTCGGCGATCTGCGCCAACTGGTTCTTCAGCGCCGACGATTCGCCCAACAGCCGCAGGACGTTTTGCCGGCCCGTCTCGAGCGTCTTCGCCCTCTGCTGCAGCGCCTGTTGCAATTGTTCGCGCTCAGCCGCTTTGGCCGACAATCGATCGCGCGCCGATTGAATCTGAGCCTCTAGCTCCACTACCGACTGCAGGTGCGCTTCCAGCTCCTGTCGCAACTGTTCGTGGCGCTTTTCCAGCTCCTGCGATTCGGTCTCGCCCTGCGCCAGCCGCTGCTCTATCGTGCCGATCTGCCGCGCCTGCGAATCCAACCGTCCGCGCGTGCGCTCTTGTTCGAGCTGCGAATCCGCCAGCCGCCGGCGCGCCTCAGCCAGTTCCGCGTCGTTGCGATAACAGGCTTCCTGCAAAGCGGTGTGTTCCTGTTCGCGCTCGGCCACCTGGGCCGAAAGATCCTGAAACTCCGCGTTCGCGAGGTTCAAATCCAACGCTGTCTTGGCCGCATCGCGCTCCAGCATCCGGAAGCGCGCGCTGAGCGACGCCCGCAGGTGCGCCGTCATTTCTACTTTCAATTCCTCGTAGCGGCGAGCTTTGGAAGCTTGGCGCTTCAGCGAATTTACCTGCCGCCCCACCTCTTCCAAAATGTCGAACACACGCGACAGGTTCTGTTTCGCGCCTTCCAGCTTCGCTTCCGCCAGGCGCTTCTTGGTTTTGAATTTGCCGATGCCCGCGGCTTCTTCGATAATCGCGCGCCGGTCCTGCGGCTTGTTGCTGAGGATTTGCCCGATGCGCCCCTGCTCGATGATCGCGTAGCTTTCAGGGCCAAGGCCGGTGCCGATGAAAAGATCCTGGATGTCGCGCAGCCGCGCGGTTTTTCCATCGATCAGGTATTCGCTCTCGCCGGAACGAAACAGACGGCGCGTAATGGTGACTTCACTCGGGCGATGATGGCCGTTCCCATTAGCCACGCCATTCCCATTAGCGACGCCGTTGCCGTTCGCGTGTCCGTTCTGCTCGTGGTGCCCGTTCTGTTCGTGGTGATGTTGCCCGGCTTCCGCCGCCGGATCCACCAGCGTCATGGTAACCGACGCCAATCCCAGCGGCTTGCGGTCGCGCGTTCCGGCGAAGATCACGTCTTCCATGCGCGCTCCGCGCAGGCTCTTCGCCGACTGCTCACCCAGCACCCAGCTCATCGCGTCGCTCAGATTGGATTTTCCACAACCGTTGGGTCCAACGACTGCCGCAATCCCCGAACCGGTGAACTTCATCTCGGTTCGATCAAAGAACGACTTAAAGCCTTGTATCTCGACCCGCTTGAGCTTTAGCAAAATACCTTCCCCTTCCATTATCGTCTCGGGGGATGGGTCTATGGTAACCGTGATCGCTGGGAAAGTAAAGCGGG
>JBKQHJ010000079.1:0-3067 GCA_052148835.1 Bryobacteraceae bacterium | reverse complement strand
ACAACCTTGATCTTGATATTGGGGGGCGTGTTACTTGCGGCCTTGGCCGTAATATACTTGTCGGTGGCACGAAAGAGGCAGCCCAGAAAATAAAAAGAAGGCGAAAATCACACGGCTTTACGACAGTGTTGTCGGCGCGCCTTCGCTTTTCAACTCGCCTCATGCTGAAATGGCGCGGGTTAAGCGTCTCCTCCTGCGGCGACAGATGCTTAAGGTACGCTGCTGCTTCCGCCCGCTCTAGGCCGCCAACTAAGACTGGGGACCAGATGCCAAATCCATTTCCACAAACAGAGGCAGCGTGGGGTCTACGGGCTTATCTCGTCTTGATGGGATGCGCGGCTGATCGTCAAACGGTCACGTATGATGATCTTGCTCGCCGAATTAACCGTGGCGGTCCGAATCTGCTGGCTATACCGTTGGATTTGGTCACACGTTGGTGCCAGCATCACAACGTGCCAGCAATCGCGTCCTTGGTTGTTGAGCGGGCGACGGGGTTACCGGGTCCGGGGTTCTTGGCCGTCAGCAAAGACCAGATTCCTCGCGAGCAGGAACGAGTCTGGGAATTTGACTGGTACGGAATTTTTCCGCCGACAATCGAAGAACTCGCGAAAACGTAAAACGGACCACTCTCAGATTCAAAAGGGCCAGCACCCGCCGATGCAAATGAGATAAACCGTGAGGCACCCTACTCGCTGTTGTGCGCATTCAAGACCCACTGGGCCATGCGGACTTTCGTGCGATAACTCTGTATGGGTGACAAACCGCGTTCGACGCGGTTTGTCATAACGGTGATGTCGGGCTAGTGCGGCCCGCAACGCTTCCGGCCGATTACAAGCAGGCAGGCCCAACTCTTACGATGCAGCCGCCGTATCCATAGAGGCCTCCGAGGCCGACGCCATAACCACCTCTATAGCCTCTTCCATAATAGCCTCTTCCATAATAGCCTCTTCCATAGTGAGCACCTGCATAATGTCCGCCACCACCGTGACCGGCAACATGTCCGCCACCATGGCCCCCGCCACCATGGCCCCCACCGCCGTGGCCGCCACCGCCACCGTGAGCCGCCAAGGCACCTGTCGCCATCGTCGCCGCGCCGAATAGAACGGCCGCCGCGACTGCAATCATTGTTCTGCGCATAAAAATCTCTCCTGCCGCCGCCGCTCTGGTTTGTCCCTCACTACATAACGCTGGCGGTACAGGTTTAGTTGCATTCTCCCGAACCTGTATAAGATAGCTCACTTTTCTCATCGGATGCTCGGGCCAATGTGGCAATTCACCGAAGCGGCTTAGGAAAAGAGCCTTTGGGCGATGCCATCTGAGGGCGATGCCATCTGACGCCGAGCAAACCAGAGACACAGAATTCTGAGGAGCGACAATGCTTAGAGACGATAGGAATACTGGAGGCGGACGACGGGTCTCGCCCCGCAACGTGCTTGGTGAGGCCCTGGAAATCTGCTCGATCAAACCAATGACGGGGTTCTATCGGGACGGCTGCTGCAACACCGGGCGAGAGGACGTTGGTAGTCACACGGTCTGCACGGTGATGACTTCGGAGTTTCTCAAGTTTTCCAAAGCACGCGGCAACGATCTTTCCACCCCGCTGCCCGATTTCGGATTTCCAGGTCTGAAGCCCGGCGACCGCTGGTGCTTATGTGCGCCCCGCTGGCAAGAGGCATTCGAGGCGAACCAAGCGCCCCGCGTGGTCCTGCGAGCTACTCACGAGGGTGCCCTGGCTCACTGCTCGCTCACCGACCTCAAACGCTTCGCAATTGATTTGGCATGAACCACTTGGGGGATGCGCCGAATGGAAAAGCCCCGCGCATAGCGGGGCTTGAGCCGTAAGACATGGTGATTCAAATTTTCAGGATCGCGAGTCCAGCGATAATCCGAGACTGAATGCTTTCTGCCGCGTCGCGCCCTATGGGTAAAATCATCGAGGTCATGTCCGCCAGCTACGCGGAAATTTTCGGTAATTAGCCGCAGCCGGGAATGACCGAGCAAGCCACGTTTATTGAACGCCCTGTTCCCTGATAACGGAGCGACCCCGGTGTAAACAACCAGCGGCCATCGAGCGCGGGGTCGCACGGGCGTTTGCGGAGTGGTTAGGCATCGTCAGGTCGATGAATGAGCTTGTAGACAGGAACGTCTCTCGAATCCCATTGGTCCATGATTTGAAAGCAGACCACACATTTTGCGATATTATTCTCCTTCGCGGAAAGCCGCGAATGCGTCACAGAATAAAGGGCTCCGCAATGCGGGCAAAAGAAGGCCGGACCTTCCGGGATTGCCCCTGTTAGAGGCATAACGGCATGCACTCCCTTGCAAAACCATTATGCGCCCCAAAGAATACAAATTCCAGCGCAGTGGGGCGGATGGCTCGTCCGCGTCCGGCACCGTTCATCCCCAATCATTCGGTAACACATGTGGATGAGGGCACTGCCATTCGGCCGCACATCCACGGTCTGGTAGCTCATTCCGATATCCTCCAAATACTCCGGCGGCATCCTCGAGACGGTAGGGTAAGATGCAGGGACAATGAACGGAGAACAGAGACATGCCCGAAGGAACGCATGGCCCATTGAGCACGAATGCACGGGATGAGGCTCTAAGACGCCTCGAAGCCGCCGAGCAGCGCCTGTTGGGGGCCCGGGAGGCGGTACGGTGGCAGGGTGAGTTTATTGCACAGTGGAAGGAGGAAGGGCGCGACACTACGGCGGCGGAGCAACTGCTGCCGCACCTTCAACGGAGGCTCGGAACGGCTGAAAGGGAATACATGACGCTTCAAGAACAACTCGGCATTCCGCTCGGGGTGACAAAACCACGCTTTGCTACGCCCCCAGCGACCGTGCGAAGCCTTGGCATCCGTGTTGAAACTTAGTTACGCCAGAAGTCCTTGAAGCGTGTCGGGTCGGTGTAGCGCACCGTGTGCTGGATGTTGCGGCGACCGAGATAGGATTGCAGGGCGCGAGTACAGACCGCCGCCGTCGGCGTACAAGCTTGGCTTGCTCACGCGGCTAACAGCGAGTGCTGTGAGCCGCTGTAATTTTTGGACCATCTCATGAGCCAA
>JBKQHJ010000078.1:0-8716 GCA_052148835.1 Bryobacteraceae bacterium | reverse complement strand
CTGATGCCGTTCAGCCTGACGCAACTGGTGAACGGCAAGCTGGCGATGGAAATTACGATTGAGAAGATGGATGCGAACGTGCCGGTGGATGAAGCGGTATTCAAGATGCCGGCGAAAGCGGCGCAATGCCGGGGCCAAGACTCAACGCCGAATCATCGATTCTGCGACAACAAGGGCCACGCAAACAAGCACAATAATAACCAATATCGCCACCGAGAATTTTTGACGCCGCATTTCTTTGCATTTCGATCGCTGCCTGCTGATTGCTTAGCGCATTTTTGTAAAGTTCGATGTGCGTCTTCTGTAAATCGCGGATCTCCCGCAGAATGTTTAACGCCTCTTCATCAGCCATGGCTGCCATGATCCTATGGGGGCTGCCGCAAAAGCAACTCATTACGAGGTGCTGATCAGGCGGAGAACTAGGAGTGTCGCTACAATCGAGCTAGGGGAAAGCCGTGCCGACATTCGTTACCGAAAGGCCATATCGTCCGGTTCCCATCGATCCGCCGCGCAAGCGTTGGACCCGATCGGAATGCGCAGCGCTAGAGGCATCAGGGTTGTGGGATCAGCAGCGGCTAGAACTTGTCGACGGAGAATTGATCAGCAAGATGGGCAAGAAGCGTCCCCACGTGAATGCCCTTGTCGCCGTACAAGCGTGGTTGGTGCGAACATTCGGGGAACAGTTTGTTAACCCCGAGGCGCCAATCGACGTCGCTCCGGAAGACGATCCGACCAACGAACCGGAACCAGACCTCGTGGTGCTCGCGAAGCCGTCGCGTGAATTCCGGGACGCCAATCCGACGCCGTCCGACCTGCGCCTGGTGGTCGAGATCTCCGACTCAACCCTAGGCTTCGACCTGACCACCAAGGCCGAACTCTATGCCCGCGCCGGAATCGTCGAGTATTGGGTGGTCGACGTCGCCGCGCGCCGTCTGATCGTGCATCGCGATCCGCGCGAAGGGCTCTATCGTTTAGTGACTGCATATAGCGACCAAGAGACCGCCAGTCCGCTGGCCTCGCCGCACAGCGATTTTCGAGTGGAAGACGCCTTCGGCGATTGATTATTCCTGATCCACGATTACAGCGTAGACTTGGCCCGGTCCGTGAACGCCGCGAACCAGTATTTGCTCGATGTCGGCCGTGCGGCTGGGGCCGGTGATCAAAACCATGGAACTGGTTTGATCGGCGGGGCGGGGAAGAATGCTTAGCAATTCGTCAAGATTCGCCAGGATTCGCGAACGCGGAAAGATGGCGATGTGGGTTGGCGGAAGAAGCGAGACCAGACGGGGTTCATTGAGGCTGGAAAGCATCACCAGGGTGCCGGTTGCCGCGAGCGCGTAGTCGGCGCTGGTAATTCCGATGTCGGCGGCCGCGCACGCTTCCTTCAAGTGTTCTCGTTCGGTAAAGCCGGTGTGGACCTGGGGGAGCCCGGTGATGCCGCATTTGCGCAGAAAAGGCGAATTCGATGCGATCGCGCTCTTTTTCGCCAATAATTCCGCGATGGCCGGAACGACGGCCGAGGCCTCGCGAACGCGAAAACATTTTCCGCCCAAGTTTTCAAACTTTAGGACGAAGAGATCGGTAGAGAGATTGCGCTCCGGTCGAGGGATGCGCAGTACCGGGGCCGAGAGGGGGGACACCTCCAAGGGCGGAGGCTGGCCGGCGGCCCTGCTTAAAGCTTTTCGGATATCACCGAGGATTTGCTCGCGCGAGGTCAAACGCCTCCTTCGCGCCGCCCACCCCTGCTTGACCACCATTGATGAAAGCTCTGCTTGGCCGGCTCCGGCAGCGTGCGCTGGCTGGCCCACTTTTTTAGCGGACCGATGGTGGGGATGAGGGGGAAGAACATCGAGCCCAGGCTTGCAAGCAGCAGGTAGATCTTGGGATGAATCGCAACCCAGGCGAAAAGCTGGAACGCGAGGCGCTCCAGACCGCCCGAATCATTCTTACGTTGAGTTTCGGTAACCTCTTCGCGCAACTTCAGAAGCAGCTTCGGAATTTCAATTTTGACCGGGCAAACTTCGGCGCAAGCGCCGCACAGGCTGGATGCGAATGGCAGCCACGTATCGCCCGTGACGCCATGAAACTGCGGCGTGATGATCGCGCCAATCGGCCCGGAGTAAACCCACGGATAGTTGTGGCCGCCGATCTTGCGATATACCGGGCAGTGATTTAAGCACGCGCCGCAACGAATGCAGTACAGCGACTGGCGTTTTTCCGGATCGGCCAGCAACTTCGTCCGGCCGTTGTCGAGCAGCAGCAAATAGAATTCGTCCGGACCGTCGATTTCGTTTTCGCGGCGAGGCCCCGAAAGAAACGAGGTGTAGACAGTGAGCGGCTGGCCGGTGGCGCTGCGTCCGAGAAGATCTAGAAAAACCGCGAGATCTTGCGCGCGAGGAATCACCTTTTCGATGCCGGCGATCGCGATGTGAATCTTGGGGGCCGAAGTGCTGAGGCGCGCGTTGCCTTCGTTTTCGACGATTACGACGGCGCCCGAATCGGCGATCAGGAAGTTCGCGCCGCTGACGCCGATGCCCGCTTCGAGAAACTTCCGGCGCAAAACACCCCGCGCTATTTTTGTTTGTTTCTCGATGACGACTTCATTCTCCACGCCCAGCTCTCGAGTGAAAACGTCGGCGACATCGTAACGAGTCAAGTGCAGCGCGGGCGCGACAATGTGATACGGGCGCTGGTGGGCGAGCTGAAGAATGTACTCGCCGAGGTCCGTCTCGACGGCTTCCAATTGATGCTCTTCCAGGCGCTCGTTAAAGTGAATTTCCTCGCTGGTCATCGATTTCGACTTCACCAGCATGTGGACGCCGCGTTTCTTTGCGAGATCGAGAACGAAGTCGGCGGCTTCGGCGCCCGTGCGGCAGAACACCACGTTGCCGCCATGCGCTGTTACGTTCGATTCGAACTGCTCCAGATAATGGTCGAGATTTTCGATGGTGTGCTTCTTGATGGCATTGGCTTCGTTGCGCAGCGCCTGGTAATCGGGCAGAGCTTCCGCGCTGACCACGCCGGCGCGATGATCGATTAAGCGGCCAGTCGCGGTGTAAATGGCGAGCTGCAATCGCGGATCGTTGAGCGCTTGCTGAATCTCGGTTTCAGGCGCTTTCATCTCTTTAATGACCTCATCGGGACGCCAGGACCTCGGCCAGATGCATGGTTCTGATCGGCAGGCCGGCGCGATCGATGACGCCTTGCAGTTGCATCAGGCAACTGGAGTCGATGGAGACCACGGTGGAAGCGCCGGTTTTCTGGATGGAATCGATTTTGGTGCGCGCCATCGCGCCGGACAGCTCGGGGAACTTGACGGAGAACGTACCGCCGAAACCGCAGCACTCTTCCGCCGCGGACATCTCCGTGAGGGTCAGCCCGCGAACATTAGCCAGCAGTTTTCTGGGGCCCGCTTTGATGCGCAGCTCGCGCAAGGCATGGCAACTGTCGTGATAGGTGACGACGCCATCGAAGCGCGCGCCGACATCCTCGACGCCGGCCACTTCCAGCAGGAAACGCGAAAACTCCCAAACGCGCGGCTCCAGCGCATGCGCCTCGGCGAGGAGTTTGGGATCGTGCTGGAACAGATCCGCGAAATGATGCGAGATCATGGACGCGCAGGATCCCGACGGCACAATGATGTTTTCGGAATCGCGAAAGACGTCGAGAAAATGCCGGGCGATCTTGCGCGCTTCCTCGGTATAACCGGTGTTGAACGCAGGCTGGCCGCAGCAGGTTTGCGCGGCGGGGAAATGAACCTGGTAGCCTAGGCGCTCCAGCACCTCGGTGATCGCGATACCTACTTGAGGGAAAACTTGATCGACGATGCAGGTGACAAACAGGGAGACGCGCGAGCTCAATCCGGGAGTTTACCATGGGAATGTGGAACTGATCACGGTTGAGGAGATCGAGCCGCGCGAGGACTTCTATCTTGGCTTGGAGCGCGGAAACATTTTGTACTTTCCATGTACGCCGTTCGCACTGTCCGAAGAGGAGCGCGAGCTGCTGCGAAGCACGGGGCTTTCGTCGAGCAGCCATCACAAAAACATCGCGTACCGGCCCGCGGAAGACAAGGTTACGGGGTTTGATCCGGCGGCGGTTTCCGATCCCGAGAAGCTGCGCGAGGTGATGCGGTCATACTCCGAACGTGCGCTCGGGTTTTTGTGGAAGCTGTTGCCGCGCTACATGGAAAGGGCGCGCATCGATTTCGCGAGCTTCCGGCCGCAGGAGGAAGAGGGACGCGACCTGCCGACCAAGAAGCGTAACGATCTGCTGCATGTCGACGCTTTTCCGACGCGTCCGACACGCGGTGACATGATCCTGCGATTCTTCACCAATATTCATCAGACCAAGCCGCGAGTGTGGATGACGTCCGATCCGATGGGCGCGCTCGCGCCGCGCTATGCGAGCGACGCCGGGCTTTCCGAGGTGGCGAGGCATCCCAAGGGGTCCCTGACAAGCCGCATTATGGGCGCGTTGGGCGGCGTGGACGCGAAACGTTCGGCGTACGACCGGTTCATGCTGGGATTTCACGACTATTTGAAGTTCAACGGCGAGTATCAGCAGAACTGCGCGAAGTACCGGTTTGAGTTTCCGCCGGACTCAACCTGGATGGTGTTCACCGATGTGGTGCCGCACGCGGTTTTGTCGGGGCGGTACGCGCTGGAGCAGACGGTAATTGTGGCGCGCGACAGCCTGGCGGGGCGGGATAATGCGCCGATCGAGATTTTGCAGGGCCTGTGCGGGCGGCAACTGGCTTAACGATCGCTAGCCGAGGTAGAACTACCGGCGCACGACCGATGCGGCCGATTCAGCGCTACCGCAGGTACTGCCCGGTCAACGAACGTTTCGCTTTCACCAGCTCCGCCGGCGTGCCCTCGAACACCACCTCGCCTCCCTTGCCGCCCCCCTCCGGCCCCAGATCGATGATCCAATCCGCGCGGCGGATGACGTCGAGGTTGTGCTCGATCACGATCACGGTGTTCCCGCCGTCGACGAGGCGATCGATGATCGCGAGCAAGTGCGCGATATCGGACATGTGCAATCCCGTGGTCGGTTCATCCAACACGTAGACGCTCGCGTCCTTGTGCAGTTCGCTTGCGAGCTTGATGCGCTGGCATTCGCCACCGGAGAGCGTGCTCAGCGGTTGGCCGAGCGTGAGATAGGCGAGCCCCACGTCGTGCATCGCCTGCAGCTTGCGCACGATCTCCTGGCGCTTTCGAAACAGCTCCACCGCCTGCGCCACCGTCATCGCGAGCACGTCGCTGATCGATTTCCCTTCCAGCTTATATGCCAGCACGACGTCCTTAAAGCGGCGGCCCTGGCACACTTCGCACGGTGATTTAAACGCATCGAGGAACGCGAGATCGGTGTAGATCACTCCCGAGCCGTTGCACGCTTCGCACGCTCCTTTCGAGTTGAAGCTGAACAGTCCCGCGTCCACCTTGTTGGCCGAAGCGAACGCCTTGCGCAGATCATCCAACACGCCGGTGTAGGTTGCGGGATTGCTGCGCGTGGAGGTTCCGACGGCGGATTGATCGATCACGATGGCATCGGGATGCTGCACCAAGAACCCTTCGTTGATGAGCGAGCTTTTTCCTGAGCCCGCGACGCCGGTCACCGCGGTGAGCACGCCCTTGGGGATGTCGACGGAGATGTTTTTCAGGTTGTTCGCCCGTGCGTTCTTGATGCGCAGCTGCCCGGCGGGTTTGCGCACGGCCTTCTTGATCGGCAGCGCCTGCGTGAGATGGCGGCCTGTGAGCGTGTTGGATTTGAGAAACTTTTCGTAGGTGCCTTCGAACACGATCGTCCCACCGCCGTTGCCCGCGCCCGGCCCCACGTCGACGATGTGATCGGCCGCTTGGATCACAGCGGGGTCGTGTTCGACGACGATCACGGTGTTGCCCTTGTCGCGCAGTTTCCCGAGCAGCTCGTTGAGGCGATGCACGTCGCGCGGGTGAAGGCCCACGCTCGGTTCGTCAAAGATGTACATCACATCCACCAGGCTGCTGCCGAGGTGCTTCACCATCCGCACGCGCTGCGATTCCCCGCCGGACAGGGTGTCGGTTTCCCGGTTGAGGCTCAGGTATTCGAGCCCGATATCGACGACGGCCTGCAGCCGCTCGACGAGCGCATGCAAGATCGGCCCAGCCTTGGGCTCCTTGATCGCGCGCACCACCTTCAACAGCTCGCCGACTTCCATAGACGCGAGATCGGCGATGTTGTGGCCGTTGATCTTGCTCGCGAGCGCGGCGGGGCTGAGGCGCGCGCCCTTGCACGACGGACATTCGCGCGGTTTGAGATACGGCATCACTGCTTTCTGCGTGCGTTCGCTGAGCGTCTTGATGTCGCGTTGGATGTAGTAGCGCTCGATGCGTGCGATGATGCCCAGGTAGGTGAGATTGATGGGGCGCCCGCCGAACTTCACCTTGATCTTGCGATCCTTGCCGTGGAGCAGCAGCTCCATTTCGTCCTTGGTAAACTTGCTGAGCTTCTTGTCGTTGTCGAAGTAGCCGCTCAACGTGTAGGCCTGCGCGTCCCATTCGCCGAAGAACGGTACCTGCACCGCGCCTTCATTGAGCGACTTGGTCATGTCGAGGAAATCGTCGGAAACCACGCCGATCTTTTTCCCCTGGCCATTGCACTCGGGACACGCGCCGCGCGGATCGTTGAAAGAATAGGCGATCGCCCCGCCAGCCGGCGGTTTGCCCACGCGCGAGAACAACAGGCGCAGCACGCCATGGATGTCGGTCACCGTGCCGACGGTGGAATGCGATCCGCCGCCGAGCCGCTTCTGGTCGACGATCACCGCCATAATGAGGTTTTCGATCGCGTCGGCGTCGGGCTGCGGGTACTTGGGCAGGAAGTTGCGGATGAACAGCGAGAAGTTCTCGTAGAGCTGGCGCTGGGCCTCCGTCGCCAACGTGTCGAACACGATCGACGATTTCCCCGAGCCCGATACACCCGTGAAGATCGTGAGCTTGCGCTTGGGGATTTGGAGCGTGACGTCTTTGAGATTGTTTTCACGCGCGCCGCGGATGGAGATGAACTCGGTCATGGGGCTGGAAGGTGTGCCTGTGATCGCGCCCTCTTCACTGTTTACTTTTGTGTACTTTCGATCGAGTGCGCGCGGGTGCTTTCTTTTTCAATTTGGTCTGATTGTACGCAACGGCGGCACGGGCCAGAGTTTTCAGAGCACGCTCATTAATCTTATCGCCCTCGAACAAATCGATCGCTCGCCACACCTTGCCTGCGAAGCCATTGTTGAAGAGCTTGTCAGGATCGGGGAGGTCCGCGCCGTGGGCAAAGGTAAGCTTCACCTTATCTTTGTGAGCATTGCCGACCGCGATGATTCCGTCGCGAGACCACACTGGGCTTCCCATCCACTTCCATTCCTCGACGATCTCCCGGTCGGCCTCAAGGATGCTCTTGCGGATACCGGCGAGCGTTTTGCCGCGCCAGTCCGTGAGTCCTGCGATCAATTGGTCAATACGTTCGGATGGATTCATTGGATCTTGTCCCTTTTCATGCGAGCTTCTCTGCAGCGTCTTGTTTGGGGGTTTGAATACCGAACTGCTGGGCGTACTCCGCGTTCAGCCGCTGCCATCCGCCGAACTTCATTGCATCGGGGCCGCCCATGCGCCCAATGGGAGTTCCGCTGAGAAGGCGATCCAGAACATCGAAAGAAATGTGCCAGCCCGCGGCACCCCACGAGATGAAGCGGCGATCGATGTTGTGCCACAGCGTCAGGCGCGTGCCGTCGCCAAAGGCTTCGAGTTCCCAGCGGATATCGCCGTACTCAAGCACTTTGGGAGCGTCGGCTCGCGTCACTCTCGTTTCGACCGGCTTACCAGTTCCCACCCAGGTGAGAACCACCGTGGTTCCAACCGTACCCAGGCTCCCATCGGCGTCGAAGGGCGCCCACTCGCGCAGATGCGCTGGGTCGGTTAGCGCCTGCCAGACTTTTTCCGGCGAGTGGCGCAGTTCTCTGACCAGAACGAGCGTCCACTTATCTCCGTCCTTTTGTATCTGCGCCCCGCTGGCCGGACCCGGCGTGTACTGATCGCGATCGGTCATGTTCTTTTCCTCAGGGTCTTCCTTCGTCAGCGTCACCAGCGTGCGAGCTGGGTGAGTTGAATGAGGTTGCCGCAGGTGTCGTTCAGCATTGCAATGGTGGAGGCGGTCACGTCGGTGGGCGGCATCGTGAAGTCGGCGCCGCGGGCCTTGATCCGCTCGTAGTCGCCCTTGTCATCGTCGGTGAAAAACATGGCGGCGGGCTGGTGCTGTTGAAACATCGCCTGCTGATACGCTTTGGCTGCGGGGTTGTTGTTCAGGGCCAGCTGCAGCTCAGTGCCGTTTGGCTCCTCGGGCGAGGCCACTGTCAGCCAGCGAAATGGGCCCTGACTGAAATCGATTTTCTTGGCGAAGCCCAGTAACTCGGTATAGAAGCGCAGGGCTTTGTCCTGGTCGTCTACGTAAACGCTGGTCACTTTGATTTTCATTTCGTTTCTCCTTTGCCGGATTGGCGGTCGGGGCCGCGTCGTCCTCCCCTTGTCTTCCTTTTCGTTGATGTTGTTGTTTGATCCATGTGATCCATGCGGTCGAGGTGGCGTTCGAGAGCATCTACGTGAGCGGACCAGAACCGGCGGAACGGAGCCAGCCAGGCGTCCACCTCCTGGAGTGGTTCAGGTTTCAGCCGGTAGAGGCGGCGCTGCGC
>JBKQHJ010000077.1:0-8471 GCA_052148835.1 Bryobacteraceae bacterium | reverse complement strand
CTCTGCTGTCTTGATTCAGGGCGAAACAGGCACCGGGAAAGAAGTGATTGCGAGAGCCATTCATGAGGCGAGCCCTCGCCGTAACCAACGTTTTGTGGCTCTCAACTGCGCCGCGATTCCGAGCGCGTTGCTGGAGAGCGAGCTGTTCGGCCACGAAAGAGGCGCCTTCACGGGCGCGTGCGCGCAAACCCAGGGGCGATTTCAGATGGCGGACGGGGGCACCCTGTTTCTGGACGAGATTGGCGACATGCCGCTCGAGCTTCAGCCCAAGCTCCTGCGCGCCCTGCAAGAGCGGGAGTTCGAGCGTCTGGGTAGCAACCAGACCGTCCGGGTCAACGTGCGGGTGGTGGCGGCGACCAACCAGGATCTCGGGCAACTAGTGACCAAGAAGCTGTTTCGGGCAGACTTGTTCTACCGGTTGAACGTAATTCCAATCTGCCTGCCTCCGTTGCGGGAACGCGTTCAGGACATCCCGACGCTGACGGAGTTCTTCGTAGCAAAATTTGCTGCCCGCTTCAACAAGCCCATCGATTTGATTCCCGATGAAGTGATGGCGGTACTCAAAGCGCACCCCTGGCCAGGTAATATTCGTGAACTACAGAATTTCATCGAGCGCGCGGTGCTCTTTTCGCCCGGGTCGGTGCTGCGTCTGCCGCTGGACTTGAAGCACACGGTGAAGCAGCGCTTGGAGAGCGCTTCACGCACGCTCGCTGATGCCGATCGGGAGCATATCCTGGAAACATTGAAGCAAACCGACTGGATGATCGGAGGGCAGGGCGGAGCGGCTGATCGGCTTGGACTGCCGCGAACTACGCTGATTTACAAGATGCGAAAGCTTGGAATTGAAACACGCCGATCCCCGAGGGCGCGCGCCATTCGGCAGTATGAAAAGTGCCGTGCCGCCGCGAGCTGTTGAGAAGACGCCGCGTATCCGGCGTGTTGCTAGATGCCAGCTACTAACGAGGTGAAAATCATGATCGACTCTTCTGATTTTCAGACGAAAAGGATACCGCTCAACCACGGAGCCGGCCATATGCCCGTGAAGACGTCTTTGTTACCACAAAGTTGTGGAACACCAATCATCGGCCTGAACGCGTCGAACCAGCTTTCGAGGCGAGTCGGGACAGACTTGGAATCAACTATCTGGATCTCTATCTCAGTCACACACCCTTTGCTTTTCAACCGGGGGACGACCAGGATCCGCGGGATCAAAACGGCAATATCCTTTACGACCACGGCGTGACTTTGCTCGAGATTTGGGGGGCGATGGAGAGTCTTGTGGACCGCGGCAGATGCCGGGCCATCGGACTGTCTGACATCGGCTTGAACGAACTGTTGCCGATCTACGAAGCCGCAAGAATCAAGCCGGCCGTGGTTCAAGTGGAAGCGCATCCGTATCTGCCGGAAACGGAGCTTCTGGAATTCTGTAAGAAGAATGACGTCGTGTTTTTGGCTTTTGCGCCATTGGGGCACGGAATGAAGCCGGGGCCGCTCGAAGATCCAGTCATTTCAGCGATTGCCGCGCGAGTTGGCAAGACGCCGGCGCAGGTGCTGTTGGCTTGGGCGGTGCAGCGTGGCACGGCTGTGCTTACAACGCCTAGGACCGCGGCCCGCGCGCGGGAGAATTTCAACATCTCCGCCCTTCCGGAAGACGCGCTTGACGAAATCAATCGCATTCAAACCAGACAGAGGTTCAATGAAGTAGTGAAGACCGGCAGCCCGGGTTTCATTCCACAAGGAAGATGATCATGCAAGACGAACAAATACGGGAAGCTCTGGATCAGCATTGGGCCGCGTCCGATGCCAACGATTTTGAAACGGAGCACCTCATCTATCAAGAGGACGCGGTGCTGGAATACCCGCAGTCAGGCGAGCTAACCCGCGGTCGTCGCAACATACGGAACCAACGCGCTAGTCAGCCGAGCAAAAAGCGTTTTTCTGTCCGACGAATCATTGGCAGCGGTGATCTATGGGTTACGGAATTCATTCTGACATATGACGGCAAGCCGTCCTACACCGTGAGCATCATGGAGTTCAGGGACGACAAGGTTGCGCGGGAAACACAGTACTTTGCGGATCCATTCGTGGCTCCCGCATGGCGATCTCAATGGGTCGAACGGATGGCGTGACGCCGCCTTGTTTACCGAGCCGCGACCGTAAGGGAGTCGGTCCCCAATTACATACGTGGAAGGAATCCAATCATGCGTTCTGAACTTGTAGCCGGAAACGTTTTTCCTGACTATCACCTGCCCGATCACACGGACACACCGCGCAGGCTCAGCGAACTCCAGGGCGATGATCCCCTGATCCTAACGCTTTCGCGCGGCCATTATTGCCCGAAAGAACACCAGCAGCATCTGGAGCTCGCCGCATTTTATCCGAAGATCGCTGTGGCATACACCCAGATTGCTACGATCTCCACCGATGACCACCATACTCTCCAGGAGTTCCGCGCGTCGGTGGGCGCCCAGTGGACCTTCCTCTCCGACCCCGACAGAACGGTTCAGAAGGACCTCGACATCGCGGAGTATACCGACCCGGAACACAAGCCGATGATTCCGCACACGCTCGTGCTCAAGCCGGGACTCATCATCCACAGCATCTATAACGGCTATTGGTTTTGGGGGCGGCCTTCTGTCGTCGACCTGTGGCACGACCTGCGGGCCGTGACGAGCGAGATCCGTCCCGACTGGGATCTGAAGACTCCTGGACTCCACGAGGCTTGGAACGCGGGCGACTTGTCGGCCTTCCATGGATGGAACAAGGGCACTACTTAAGGCCCGCGAGCGTAAGCGCATACCACTGTCGCGGATCCGTCCACGTGTGCTCGATCGTAAAGCCCGCATCATCCAACAACGCGCCAAGCGTACTGAGGCTGAACTTGTAGCTGTTCTCGGTATGTATGGTTTCCAAGGCCGAGAATCGAACACTAAGTTGCGCGGCCGGGATGTTTACACACTGATCGCGTGTACTCTCCAGGTGCATCTCCATGCGTGACTTCACGCGATTCCATCGCGCCCGGTGCCGGAAGCAGCCAGTATCGAAGTTCGCACCGAGTTCTCTGTTAAGGCGATGCAGAATGTTCAAATTGAACGCCGCGGTGACGCCACCTTTATCGTCATACGCCCGCACGAGAATCGTTTCGTCTTTCACCATATCTGTACCTAACAGCAGCGCATCGCCGGCCCTGAGCTCAGACCTCAGATTGCGGAGAATGGTGCGAGCCTCCTGCGGCGAGAAGTTGCCGATGCTCGAACCGATGTACATCGCGAGTGTGGTCCCACTGAACCGCTCAAGCTTCGGTGGGTGAGTGACGTAGTTCGCCACCATCGGCTGCAGCTGCACATCCGGCAACAGGCAACCGATGCTATCGCACGCCGAATCGAGTGCATCCGACGAGACATCAACCGGCAAGTAAATTACTTCGTTTCGCAAACGCGCCGCGGCTTCCAGCAGGATACCGGTCTTGGCGGCTGTCCCCGCTCCCAACTCCAGCAGGCGCAGGGGCCGAGAGTAGTGAGAGCCAGTCGCTGTGATAATCGCTTCGGCATAATTCGCCAAAATGTCGCGCTCCGTTCGCGTGGGATAGTATTCCGGCAGGGTTGTGATGCACTCGAAAAGACGTGAACCCTCGGAATCGTAGAGCATCCACGGAACGAGGGATCGTGGACGTTTGGGCAGGCCGCGCCAAACCTCATCGATCAGGGCCTCGCGCGCATCTAACGGGGCAAGGCTGGGGGCGAGGCTTTTCACTTCGAATGTCTGAAAATCGGTCGTGAGATTCATATTTGAGAGTCCTTAAGCGGCCAAACGTATTCCTGTGAATTGCCACCGCGTCGCCGGCGGAAAGAAATTGCGATAGGTTGCGCGTATGTGAGTCGCGGGCGTGACGCAGGACCCTCCACGCAGAATCATCTGGCCGGACATAAATTTGCCGTTATATTCGCCCAAGGCGCCAGGAAGTGGCTTGTAGCCCGGATAGCCCGTGTAAGGGCTTGCCGTCCACTCCCAGCAGTCCCCGAAGAGTTGCTCAAGGCCATCGCCGGACGTGACTGCGGGATGCAGCGTTCCGATGTCGAGCAAGCCGGTGTCGAGCAAGTTCCCGTGAATTGAACTGCTATTCGCGGCAAGTTCCCATTCCGCTTCTGTCGGGAGGCGGCTGCCTCTCCAGCGCGCGAACGCATCGGCCTCAAAAAAGCTCACGTGGCATACGGGCGTATCAAGCAACGCGGAAAGCGGATGCCAACCTCGAAGAGTGAAGATGCGCCAGCCAGTGCCGTCGGTGGCATCAAGTTCCCAATAGAGTGGCGCCCGCCACCCCTGTTTCCTCACCGTTTCCCAGCCCTCGGAAAGCCAAAACTCGGGGCGCGCGTATGCGGCATCGGACATAAACTCCAGATACTCACGACACGTGACGCCGCGGTTTGCGATCCCAAAGGCTTCCAGGTACACCTTGTGGCGCGGAGTTTCGTTATCGAAGCAAAAGTCGAGGCAGTTCGTAGGATCTAGCGGATAACCAATTTCAGTGACACCGTCACGGAAGCGGTGCCACATGAAGTCGGATGGTGAAACGTCGCGTGCTCCCGCTAAAGGGGCGGCGTCGTACGCCGGGCGAAGTGGATTCGAGAAGAAGGCATGCTTAATATCGGTCAGCATTAATTCCTGGTGTTGCTGCTCGTGGTTCAGGCCCAACATGATGCGCCGCGCTGCGTCGTCCTGAATGCGATCTGCAAAGAGCTTTTCCATGGCTTCGTCCACATGCGTGCGAAACGCGATGATTTCATCCAGCGACGGACGCGAAAACGAAGCGCGCAGGTGCTTCTCCGGAGGCGCTTCTCCAATCGAGTTGTAGTAGCTATTGAACAGCCAGTGAAACTCTTCGCGAAAAGGCTTGTAATCCGGAAGAAAGGGACGCAACACGAACGTCTCAAAAAACCAGGTTGTATGCGCCTGATGCCACTTCATCGGACTAGCCTCCGGGCAGGATTGCACCATTTGATCCTCAGCGGAGGTTCGTGCTCCCAGCGAGCGGGTCACCGACCGCACGGCTCTATATCTGATGCCAAGACAGCCATTTGTTCCTTTCAAGTCCGCAGCGTCCGATGTCAACGCCCGATGGAGTGATATGGTTTGCGAAGTCACAACGTCCTAGAATGCATTTCACGAACCAGCACGCACTCATCGTGCGAAGAAGAGGCAACGCTCTCGAAATCAAGGCGTTTACGGTCCGTCGAAGGGCTGACCCATCGCACGGAACGCCGGGAAAGACAACGGCCTGACACCGACAGCCGACTGTTGACAGAGACGAACCGCAGCCGAATGTGCTCACGGCCGAGCCGAGGAACTTGCTGGTGCGGTGGCCCCGCACGTGCAGTCGCTATTTTAATGACTAAAACCTACGACGCGATCGTCATCGGAACCGGTCAGGCTGGTCCTTTCCTGGCCCAGCGCTTGGCAGGGGCGGGACTGAAAGTTGCGATCATCGAGCGCAAATTGTTCGGCGGCACGTGTGTCAACACCGGCTGCACACCCACGAAGGCTATGGTCGCAAGTGCGTATGCGGCTCACCTGGTTCGTCGCGCAGCCGATTTCGGAGTAGTCAACAATGGCCCTATGAGCGTCGACATGAAGCTCGTCAAATCGAGGAAGGACGCGATTTCGGGGCAGTCCAGAACCGACGTCGAGAGCTGGCTGAGAGGGATGACAAACTGCACCGTGTACCAGGGCCACGCTCGCTTCGAGTCCGCGAAAGAGGTAAGCGTCGGCTCGGACAGGCTCACGGCCGATCGGATATTCATCAACGTAGGCGGTCGCGCGGTGGTGCCTCAGATGCCTGGTATCGAAGAGATGCCTGGTATCGAAGAGATGCCCGGTATCGAAGGAGTCCCATACCTTAACAACAGCTCCATCATGGATGTCGACTTCCTTCCGCGTCACCTGATCATCATAGGCGGCGGGTACATCGGCCTGGAATTTGCGCAGATGTACCGCAGGTTTGGGAGTGAAGTCACCATTATCGAGACAGCGTCGCACCTGGCTCGGCACGAGGATGAGGATGTTTCGACCGCCATCCGGGAGATCCTTGAGCACGAAGGCATTAAGGTTCGGCTGAACGCAACTTGTATTGGCTTTTCGAGGCGCGGCGAGGAGATTTTCGCTCAAGTTGACTGCGCCAGTGGCGATCCCGAGGTAAGCGGGTCACACGTCCTGCTGGCGGTGGGACGCCGTCCAAATACCGATGACCTCGGTCTCATTAACGCAGGCGTTGCCGTCGACAAACGCGGATATATTGTTGTTGATGATCAGTTGCGCACGAGCGTCCCCGGGATCTGGGCGTTAGGGGATTGTAACGGAAAAGGTGCATTCACCCACACGGCCTTTAACGATGCTGAAATTGTCGGGGCGAATCTTCTGGACAATGACCCGCGCAAAGTCAGCGATCGCATTACCGCTTATGCTCTGTACATTGATCCTCCGCTTGGCCGTGCAGGCTTGACTGAGGAAGAAGTTCGCAAGAGCGGCCGCCATGCGCTGATTGGCCGGCGGCCTATGACGAAGGTGGGTCGCGCCGTTGAGAAGGGCGAGACGCAGGGGTTTATGAAGATCATCGTGGATGCCGAAACTCACGAGATCCTGGGAGCTGCCATCCTTGGAACGGGCGGCGACGAGGCCATTCACTCGATCCTAGACGTGATGTATGCCAGAGCGCCGTATACGGTCATTCAACGGGCCGTGCACATTCACCCGACTGTTTCCGAACTCATCCCTACCATGCTCGGCGAACTCCGGCCGCTTTCAAACGGAACCATCGCTCCGCGGTAGCGCAGAAATAGATGGAACGCGTAGGCGAGTCGATCCCCGTTGGTCATCTTCGGCGTCTCCGTCGAACAGAACTCCCGGTGGATACTGTGGAGCTGGCGCGCTACCTGGTCGGCAAAGTAGCGGTCCATGATACCGCTAATGGCAGGCTCAGCGGGCGCATCATCGAGACGGAGGCTTATCCGGTCGGTGATTCCGCCGGTCACGCATTCCGCGGAGAGACGCGGCGCAATGCGTCGCTGTTTCTTGGGCCAGGACACGCTTACGTATATTTCGCCTACGGTTCGTCGTTCATGCTGAACGTGACGAGCGAGGCGGTCGGAGTCGGGGCGGGAGTCCTCTTACGTGCCCTCGAACCACTCGAGGGAATCGATCGGATGCAACGCTTCCGCGGCGGGGCAGGTCTGCTCGATTTAGCCCGGGGGCCAGGCCGGCTAGCCCAGGCCATGCAGATTGATTTCAGGCAAGATGGTCTAGATCTGTGCGCCGCCGGTCCGCTCTGGCTCGCGACGAGCCCGCGGAAAACAGGCGCCATCGGCGAAAGTGAACGCATTGGTTTGACGCGCAACGTGGATCGCAAACTGCGCTTCTACGAGCGAGGCAATCCGTACGTGAGTGGTCCAAAGAGGCTACGCGAGTAGTTCGACGGTCCCTACAATCACAAATCCACTTCGACCGCGCCAGACGGCGTCGAACAACAGATCAATACATTCCCTGTGGCCGGTGGCTCCAGCGGATCAGGCTGATATTGGACACTTCCTCCGATCAACGCGCATTCGCAGATATGGCAGACCCCTGTGCGGCACGACCACTGTGCGGGAACGTCGCAAGCTTCTGCAAGTTCGAGCAAACTGGAAAACCGTGAATCCCACGGAACCGTGAGCCCGCTTCGTGTAAATGAAACTTGAGGGCCGGTGCCGGGTTCTCCCACGGGAGCGTGAACCGGTGGGCGGGAGGATTGCGCAATTCCTGGTGTGATCGGCGGTTCCGGCCCAAACACCTCCAGGTGAATTCGTGTGGAATCGGTACCCCATGTCTTCAAGCCCTCGGTCAGTTGCTTGAGGAATGATGGTGGACCGCACAGATAGAAATCCGCATCGCGAGTTACACCCAGCCGATCGAGCAGCGGCGTGTCCACATGCCCAACCGAGTCGTAATCGACACCTGGTTCATCCCCTGAATCGGGCCTGCTGTAGGCAATGTGGCTTCGGCTGTTCACGAGGGTTTGCAAGAGTCCACGTGACTCTTTCGCAAACGGGTGCTCTGCGCGGTTACGCGCTCCGTAGATCCACCAGACCTCACGACGTGACGCCGCGGAGGACAGCGCGTGCAACATGGCGTGTACGGGGGTTGCCCCGATGCCGGCACTGAGCAAGACGACTGGAGAATCGCCGGATCTCAGAATAAAACCGCCACGAGGCGCGCTCAGTTCCAAGGTATCGCCAGCGTGTGCGTGATCGCAAAGATACGAGCTGACAAGCCCGTTCGTCTCTCGTTTGACGGTTACCCGATAAGTTTCGGCGCCGGGCGCGCCTGACATCGAGTAATTCCGAAGCGACACTGGGCCGCTGGGCGTTGTGCGCAACCGTAGAACGAGAAACTGTCCAGGCAGAGCTGCAGGCAGAGGCGCCCCGTCCGTTTGTTCGATCGAC